>CAVVLD010000042.1:0-14109 GCA_963748795.1 uncultured Solibacteraceae bacterium | reverse complement strand
AGCGCGATCAAGTTTTGCGATGGGAATTCGAATGCGATCCGCCGCGTCAACATCGACAACGTAGTCATTACCAATTCCAACCGCGGCGTCGCGTTCATGGTGTTCGATGGCGGCATTGTGGAAGACGTGGTGCTCTCCAACCTGACAATCGAGACTCGCCGCTTCGATTGGTTCTGGTGGGGCAACGGCGATCCGCTGCATTTCAACATCAAGCGCCGCAGTGAAGTGGACGGAACCAGGCGCGCCAATGAGCCGGCCCCCGGCAGGATTCGCAACGTGATCATCCAGAATGTGATTGCGCACGGCACCGGTGCTTCAGTGATCAACGGACATCCGGAGAGCTGGCTGGAGGGCGTCAGGCTGGACAATATCAAGCTCTTCGTCTCCTCCGACCCGCACGCGCCTTACGAACACACCGCCACGGCGCTAACGGTGCGCCAGGCGCGCGGGCTGCGCATGAGCAACGTGGAGATCGGCTGGGAGAAGCCTTCCGCGGCCACCTGGCGCAACGGCTTGAGCCTGGAGCAGGTGCGAGATGCCATTCTGGACGGCGTGGAGGTGCATCCGCCGCCGGGCTCCAAAACGCCGCCCATCGTTTCCACCGACGCTCAATACGTTGTGCGTCCGCGGTGAGGGGACGCGGCGGAAATCGGGCTATCATCAAGCATGAAGCTGCCTCCTTTCCTGTTGGACCAATGGCTGGAACAGAAGTTTTCCGCGAATCCACCGATCGAGTTCGACCTGGGATCCAGCACCGGCCCGGTCTGGACATTGCGGGAACTGCTCTCGCTGGGCGGGGACGTCGAACAGATGATGGAAACCCGGCTGTTCTACACGCCGCCCGCCGGCACTTCGGAACTCCGCGAGGAACTGGCGCGCATGGAAGGCGCCGATCCCGATCACGTGCTGGTGATGACCGGCGCTGCCGAGGCGCTCCTGATCCTGCTGCATCTTGCCGCCGAACCGGGAGCCAACGTCGTGCTGCCCAACCCGGGATTTCCGACGAACGCGGCCGTGGCCCAATCCCTGGGGCTCGAGACCCGCTTCTATACGCTGCGGGCGAGTGACAACTTTCAGGTCGATCCGGACGAAATCCGCAACCTGGTAAGTGCCGCCACCCGGCTGGTTCTGGTCAATTCTCCGCACAATCCGACCGGCTCGGTGATGAGCGAAGGCGATCTCGAAAGCCTGCACGATTTCTGTGCGGAGCGAGGCGTGCCGTTCGTGTGCGACCAGGTGTACCATCCCATCTATCACGGCCCGCCCATGCGTTCCGCGGCGAGGCTTGCGCATGCCACGGTGCTCGGCGATTTTTCGAAAGCGCTCTGCCTGAGCGGTCTGCGAATCGGTTGGATGATTGAGCCCGATGCGCGCCGCCGCAAGGAGTATCTAAACGCCCGCAGCTACTTTACCGTTTCCAGCACGGTGCTGGGCGAGCGCCTGGCCGCCCTGGCCGTGCGGCACCGCGAGGCGATCTACAGCCGGACCCGGCGTACCACGGCCGCCAGCCTTCGCCTGCTCGACCGGCTGTTCACGGAGCATCGCGACGTGCTTCGCTGGGTGCGCCCCGAGGGCGGTATGACGGCCTTTCCGTGGCTCGCGAACGGCATGGACGGTCGCGATTTCTGCCGGCGCATGGCGCAACACGGGGTCCTGCTGGCTCCCGGAGACTGCTTCGGTATGACCTCTCATTTCCGTCTTGGCTTCGCGGCGAGCGGGGAAGGCTTTGCGCAGGGAATTGAACGGATGGCAGAGATTTTGCAGCAGGCGGCACAGCCGGCGGCGCGGACTTAGCGCGCCGCCTCGAACGAAACGTCTCCAAAATAGCTTTCGGCGGAACCGCCGGTGTGCTGCGTATTGATTTGAAGACGGATGCCTTTGACGCTTGAGGGCGGCCGGTTGTAGGCCATCTCATAATCCCGCGCCAGGTTATGCGATTCCGGAGTCCACTGATTCAGGGCCGCGGCGCCGGATTGGCACACCAACGCGAAAATGTGGAGAAGCGGTATGGAACTGGCGGACTGAAATGTGCCCTTGGGAGCCGTCGTGTCCCAGATGTAACTGAGGACGCGATGGTCCGCGAAGACCACGAGCACCTGAGCCGCCTGATCGTCCGTGGAGAGCCGCCGGAAATCGCCGCCCGCCGGAAGCGCGCTCACTTTCCAGCTCCAGGTGAGCAGCGGGTACCGATTGACGTCCACATCCACCGCGCGCTCGATGGCGAACGACGACCGGGAGCTCTTGAATCGCAGGACACGGCTTTCACCCTCCGAAATCACGGTCAGATCCGAGGCGCCGCGGTTCACCTTGAGCTGCCACCCGGCGGGTACCCGTTCCGCCGCCGCGCCGGAGGGGCTCAGCATCACCAGCGCCATGGGGACCGGAGGCTCAACCGGAGCACTCCCGAGGCCCCCAGCCGCTAATGCGAGTCCCACCAGTATTTTGGCGATTTTCATTTGGTCTTCCCTCCGGCGCGCGAGCCCTGCTGCTTGGTAAAGGCATTCGTCGTTCCAATCTGGTTCCTGTCAGGAGGATTGAAACAAATGGACTTGTGCGCCGCGCCATCCCCGCTGCCTAATGGATTCTGCCGGCATTTGGGCAGGAGTTCGAAAAACCGGCAGGGCGCAGCCCGCGCGAGCATCCTCGCCACGGTCAGAAAGATCGGTGTTCATCCGCGGCCAATATAGTTTTTGGCTCAAGGCCGCGGATCGGAGCCCTGTTCAAAACACAATGTTCTTTTTCTGTTCGTCGAGCAAACCGGCATCCAGGCCCGGAACCTTTGCCAGGTCGTCGAGCGTCTTGAATGCGCCCTTATCGGTGCGGTATTGCACGATGGATGCCGACTGCGCGGCCGTGAACGAAAGACCGTCCTGAATCTCCTTGGCAGTTGCCGTATTGATGTTGACGGGCTTGCCGAAGTTTCGCGAAAGATAGCTGATCACGGCATTCACGTCATCGTCGGAGCCTTCCGCGCCGCGAGACACCATATCGTCCACCACGTTGCTCCACTGTTTCTTGGAGTTTTGGACACTGGTCACCTGATCCAGCCCGTGGCAGTTGGAACACATTCTTTGGAAAACGTCCTTCCCTTTGCCCTCTGGAAGATCATCGCCTTGGGCGGCACCGGGAATGGCCGAGGAGAGGAAAAGAATGGAAATCGCAAACAGCATCCAACGCATTAATATCTAGTTTGCCACAGACGGGAGCGATGAAGGTTGTGATATGCTGGCGGCGGTAATTTGCGATCGGTTTTCGCTCCCAATATCGCCATGAAGCGGCCCTTAAGCATTCTCATTGCAGGTAGCACCCTCGTCATTCTCGCAGGCGCACTCGCGCAATCGAACAAGGTACACACCACCAACCAATCGAAGGAATGGCCCACCTACGGCCACGATTCCGGCGGCATGCGATTCTCACCGCTCACGGAAATCACGCCGGCCAATGTCGACCGCCTGAAGGTGGCGTGGGTCTATCACATGAAGCCCGCGGGCGTCGAAGCGCCGGCGCCACCAGGCCGCGGTGCGGGCGGGCGCGGTGGGCGACACGCCGGAAGGGCCTCCGTCCGGGCGCGGCCGGGGGCGCGGTCGGCTCGGGCTTCAGTCCCAGTGAAAACACGCCCCTGGTCATCAACGGCGTCATGTACATGTCCACGCCCTATTCCCGCGTGGTCGCCGTGGATCCGACCACCGGAGAGGAAATCTGGGCCTACCACCTTCCTGCCAGTTCCCCTTCGACGCGCGGCGTCGAATACTGGACCGGCGACGCCGCGACGCCGGCGCAGATCGTCTTCGGCTCCAGCAACGGCAAGCTGTATTCCGTGGATGCCAAAACCGGCAAGCCCAACGATGCGTTTGGCGACAACGGCATCGTGAACATGAACACACCCGAAATCATGCAGGGACTGCCGGGACGCAACGGGCTGAGTTCGCCGCCCATCGTCTACAAGAACCTGCTCATCGCGGGAGGCACCACCCAGGAAAATCCGCCGCACGGGCCGGCCGGCGACGTGCGCGCGTGGGACCTGCACACCGGCAAGCTGGTCTGGACGTTTCATTCCATTCCGCGCGCCGGCGAGAAGTTCAACGACACCTGGGCCGGCGACAGTTGGAAGAACCGTTCCGGCGTGAACGTCTGGGGCTTCCTCACCGTCGACGCTGAGCGCGGCATCGTCTACATGCCGTTCGGCGCGCCCTCGGTCGATCAGTACGGCGGCGACCGCGCCGGCGACAATCTGTTCAGCAACAGCCTGGTGGCGGCCGACGCCAACACCGGAAAGTACCTCTGGCATTTCCAGGTGGTCCACCACGACATCTGGGACGCCGATCTGACGGGCGCGCCCGCGCTCATCGACGTGAAGCAGGGCGGCAAGACCATTCCCGCCGTCGTGGCGATCGACAAGGTCGGACTCCTGTTTCTGCTCGACCGCGTCACCGGCAAGCCGATCTACGGCGTCGAAGAGCGTCCCGTGCCGCAAAGCGAAGTGCCGCTCGAACGTTCCTCGAAGACCCAGCCCTTCCCGGTGAAGCCGCCGCCGCTGGTGCGCATGACGATGAGCGCCGCGGACATCGCGACCGTCACGCCCGAACTGGAAGCGGCCTGCAAGAAACTCCTCGAGGGCGTGCAACTCGGCGGCCCTTACCTTCCGCCCGCCTACAACCGGCTGCGCGTGCAGTTCCCCGGCAATCACGGCGGCGTCAACTGGGGCGGCACGTCGTTCAATCCGCAACTGGGCTATCTGTTCGTCAACACCAACGAGCTGGGGCAACTCTCCGGCCTGAAGGATCACGATCCGAAGAACGGCCGGGCGTTGGCCGAAGGCATCGGCAACCGCGTCGATCCCGACGGCCCGTACGAAGGCGTGCCGGGCGGCGGACGTTTCAGCATTCCCGGCACCGATTCGACGCAGCAGCTGCCGTGCCAGCAGCCGCCTTGGGGAGAGCTGACCGCCGTCAACGTGAACACCGGCGAGTTCGCGTGGCGAGTGCCGCTCGGGGTCACCGACAGCCTGCCGCCGAGAAACAGAACACCGGACGTCCGGGCAACGGCGGCACGATCGCCACCGCCGGCGGCCTCGTCTTCGTCGGCGCAACCGACGACGCCCGCTTCCGCGCGTTCGACGCGAAGACCGGAAAGGAGCTGTGGACGTTCCAACTCCCCGGCGCCGCGGAGGCCACGCCCATGACCTATCAGGGCCGCGACGGCAAACAGTATGTCGTGATCACGGCCACCGGCGGCGGCTTCTTCAACAATCCGGTGACCGACGACAGCGTCATGGCCTTCGCGCTGGAACGCTCTGACAAAAATACCAAGGCCAGGCGGTGACTTGTGACGACCAGACAAAATTGCAACAGGACGTTTTCCAACGTGAGGACCCTACTTCTGCTGCTGGCAGTGGCGATGCCGCCGTCTGCCTGGGCGCAGCGCGGTCGCGGCGCCCCACTACCCCCCGGCCAGAATCGCAACGGCATGCACATATATCTCTGGGCCGGACTCAAATCCCATGGCCCGGGCCAGCATGACTACCCGCAGTTTCTGGCCGACTGGAGCAAGTTGCTGACCGAGCACGGAGCCGTGGTCGATGGCGCGCTGCATGCCCCGGGCAGCGCCGACCTGGAACACGCCGATGTAGTCGTGATCTACAAAGGCGACGCCGCCTATCTGAGCGATACCGAAAAGGAGTTGCTCGAAGCGTATGTCAAACGCGGCGGCGGCCTGGTGAGTTTTCATGACTCTTTGTGCGGTCCCGATCCGGCTTATTTTGCGACCCTGGTGGGCGGCGCAAAGAAGCACGGAGAGGTGAACTACACCCTGGATGCGCCCATCCCTTATACCGTGGTGGACAAATCCAACCCCATCATGAAGGACATGTCCGACATCACCATCTTCGATGAAGCCTTCTTCCTGATGACGTGGGCGAAGGATCCCGCCATCCATGTGCTGGCGACCGCGCAGATTGCGCCCACGCGCAGCGCCGGCGATCACAAGGGTGAAGTGGTGCCGCAGATCTGGACGTACGAACACACCCTTCCCGGAGGTCAGCCCGCCCGGGCGTTCGTCTGGATGCAGGGCCACACCTATGCCGATTTCGCCAATTACCAGATTCAGCGCACCCTGCTGCGCGGCATCGCGTGGGCCGCGAAGAAGCCCGTGGATGAGCTCGTGGATTACGTGGCTCCGCCTCGCCCCGCCGGCAGGGGAGCGGCTACGGCGGGCAGGGGGCAATAAACCGCGCCCGCCGGGACGGTCATGCCCGCGTTTCTGCTACCTTGCAAATAGATGAGCAAAATTCAGCGGGTACTGATCAGTGTCACCGATAAAACAGGCATTCTCGATTTCGCGCGCGGCTTGAGCGCGCTGGGCGCGGAAATCGTCTCCACGGGAGGCACGGCGCGCATGATACGCGAGGCCGGAATTGCCGTGCGCGATGTTTCTGAAGTGACCGGCTTTCCCGAAATGCTGGATGGCCGCGTGAAGACGCTCCATCCCAAAATCGCCGCCGGTATGCTCGCCATTCGCGGCCGCGCCGACCACATGCAGGCTCTGGAACAGCACGGCATCGCGCCCATCGATATGGTGGTGGTCAACCTCTACCGCTTTGAAGATGTGGCGGCGAAGGCCGGAGCCACGCTGGAAGAGTTGATCGAAAATATCGATATCGGCGGCCCCACGATGATCCGCGCCGCCGCCAAGAATCATCATGACGTGGCCGTGGTGGTTTCGCCGCTGGACTATCCGGCGATCCTGGCGGAATTGCAGGCGAACTCCGGCGAGCTCTCCCAGGAGACGAAATGGAACCTGGCACGCAAGGCATTTCGCACCACGGCCGAATACGATGCCGCCATCGCCGCGCGGCTGGCGCTGGTGGATACGCCCGCGGGTCCTTTGCCGCAGGAGTTGAACCTGCGCGTGCCCAAGGCGATGGACCTGCGCTACGGCGAGAATCCGCACCAGTCGGCGGCACTGTATGCCAGGGGAGGCAAGGGCATCGCCGGCGCAGGGCAGCTTCACGGCAAGGAGCTTTCCTATAACAACCTGGTGGACCTGGACGCGGCCTGGCAACTGGCCTGCGAATTTCCGTCACCCGCCGTGGCCATCATCAAGCACACCAATCCCTGCGGATGCGCCGAGCAGGAGACCCTGGCCGAGGCGTATCGCCAGGCGCTGGCGTGCGACCCGGTTTCGGCCTATGGCGGCGTCATCGCCGTGAATCGCGCGGTGGATGAAGAGACAGCGCGCGAAATCGCCAAGACGTTCGTGGAAGCTGTCGCCGCGCCGGCGTATGCGCCGGAAGCCCTGGCCATTCTGAAGACGCGGAGAAATCTTCGCGTCATGCAAGTGGATGCGGCGGCGGATCTACTGGTGGTGAAGTCGATTTCCGGCGGATTCCTCGCGCAGACCGCGGACAACGCCGCGCTGGACCGCGCCAATGCGGTGGTGAAAACGAAACGCGCGCCCACCGCGGACGAATGGCGCGCGCTGGAGTTCGCGTGGCGCGTGGCCAAGCACGTCAAGAGCAATGCCATCGTTTACGCGCGCGAAGGGCAGACCATCGGCGTGGGCGCGGGCCAGATGAGCCGCGTCGATTCGGTGAAGCTGGGCGCCATGAAAGCGATTCTGCCGCTCACCGGGACCGTGGTGGCGTCCGATGCCTTCTTCCCGTTTGCCGACGGCGTCGAGGAAGCCGTGAAGCACGGCGCCACCGCTTTCATTCAGCCCGGCGGGAGCATTCGCGATGAGGACGTAATCGCGGCCGCGGACCGCCTGGGCGTCGCTATGGTCTTCACCGGCATCCGCCATTTTCGGCATTAGTTACATCGCCAGTCCTGTGGCCGCGATGAGAATGCCGCCCACGCCGGCGATGACGCCCATCAGGGGGAACATCTTCTTCTTCGAAATGAAGTATAGGGAGCTGAGTACCAGGCCGATTTCGAGAAGCCCTTCGCCGATGTCGAAACGCAGGGCGCGGCTTTCGTCGGCCTCGGCCATTTCGTCAAACTGCTGAGCTTTTTTCTGAATGGCGTCGGAGCGCTGCTCGTACTCTTTCTGCTGCGCCGCGTAATCGGCCAGCATCTTATCCGCGGCCGCGTTTTTGACGCCAAAAACACTCAGCAGATTTTCGCCCAGTTCGATGTTGTGGGACTTCACCCGCGTCGCCTGGTAGTAGGACCACTGATCGTTGGCGGTGGATTTGTGCATAATGGCGGCGGTGTGGGTCCGGTGCGATGCGATGGTCACGACCGCCAGCACAACGGCCAAAACAGCGGCCAGTATACCTACGGTCCTTCCCGTCGGGTCGGATTCATGCTCGACTTCGTGGTGAATTTCCAGTTCGGCCATAAAGATCTCCGTATTATAAACGAGTGGACTCTGACGAGCAGCACATGCGCGAAGCACTGCGCCTTGTGCGCATGGCAGCCGCCGAACGGATGAATCGGCTACCGTCACGGAGAATCCGCGCCGCCGCGCGGCCAGCGCGGCCGCAAGACCAGCCCTGGCACAGGCCGGCCAGGGTATCGTGCGCTTCCTTGCGATTGCCGTCCCGCAGGGCGGCCACCGCCAACAGCAGACGCGCGAACGGCTTCAGGTAATGGCCCCTCGTTGCGGTGATCGCGGCCGCGGACCGCCTGGGCGTCGCCATGGTCTTCACCGGCATCGCCAGTCCCGTGGCCGCGATGAGAATGCCGCCCACACCGTCGGCCTCGGCCATTTCGTCAGACTGCTGAGCCTTTTTCTGAATGGCGTCGGAGCGCTGTTCGTACTCTTTCTTCGGCGACGCGTAGTCGGCCAGCATCCTTCGGACCGATATTCCAGCGCGCGAGGCGGAACGACTCACGAAGTAAGACTTCCGGGAAGCCGGCGTAAACCTTGCCGGTATTTGACGCTACTTCGCCCAGTAGGCTGGATGGCCGACGTACGTCTCGTTCTCCAGATTCGCCAGGATGGCGCGGCGCATGGCCAGGATGTCGACTTCCCCCTGCTCCTGGTAGAGCACCTTGCCTCCCGGTGCGATCACCATGGTGAACGGCACGCCCGCGTCCCAATGGGCGTCGAAGGCGGCCTGCAAGCGCGTAGGTATCGTCCGTGCCGAACTGCAGATTGCGGCTGGAAGCGTGCTGCTCCTGCAGGATCTTCATCACTCCGGCCTTCTCGTCGGGATAGTTGGTGGAGACCGTGACCAGGTCGAAATCGCGGCGGCGGAACATGCGGAAGGTGGTCTTCGAGCGCCGGGAAACTCGTTGACGCAGGGGCCGCACCAGGTGGCCCAGAAGTTGATCAGCAGCACCTTGTCGGTGGGATTCAGGCGCAGCTTCTTCAGATCGTCCGCGGTCACCATCTCCACGGTGACCGGCTCGGCTTCGATCTTCTTCATCTCCGCCATGCTGGCTGTCGATCTTCGATTTCCACTTGGTGGAGCAGCCGAACGCGGGCGTGTGCGGCACCGCGACGGGCTTGCCCGCCAGCAGCGCGTCGAGCGCCGCGCGGGCGTCCTGAATCTTCACCAGCGACTCGCGCTGCGCGTTGTCGATGCGGCCTTCGTAGCGCAGCTTGCGCTCGCGGTCGAAGATGAACACATGCGGCGTCGCCTGCGCGCCGTAGGCCTGCGTCACGGCTTGCGTTTCGCCGTCGTACAGGTAGGGGAAATTGAAGTGCCGGTACTCGGCGCGGATCTTCATCTCGTCCAGGCTGTCGCTCACGTCGGTATAGCCCAGCTCGGAAAGCTGAACGGCCTTGGGATCGTTGGGCTGGATGGCCACGAAAGCCACGCCCTTGCCGCGGTAATCCTCGACCAGTTTCTTGATGCGGCCTTCGTAGAGCTGCGAGGTCGGGCAGTGATTGCAGATGAACATGACCACCAGCAGCGGGCTGTCTTTGTAATCGCTCAGCTTGTGGATCTGTCCGTCGATTCCCGGCAGCGCGAAATCGGGCGCCGGCGAACCGATGGCCAGGATCGGATGCGCCGTGGAAGTGTGCGGCGTAAGACCGGGCTCCTGTCCCATGGCAATGCCGCAAGCCAAAACCGCCAACAAGGGAAAACGAACAAAGTGCGCGATCACGGGGCCTCCCTGACCCACGAGTATACTCCCAACGGGTCCACGCTTTTGTTAGACTCGCAAGCGGGAGGAAGTGCTCCGATGTCACGGATTTTTTTCCTTTTACTGGCCGTTGCGACCCTCTTCGCGGCTGACGATCCCTGGGCCAAGGTGCAGTCTCTCAAGAGCGGCACCGAGATTCGCGTCATCAAGAAAGGATCCACTCAGCCTCTGATCGGCAAGTTTGACGAGGCCACAGCCGAGCGGCTCATGCTCGTGCTGAAGAATGAACAAATCGCCATTCCGAAAGACCACGTGGACCGGCTCGAATACAGGCCTACGGGCAGCCGTGTCTCGGTCACCGGCAAGACCGTGCACGAGGACCCCTCCGCGGCGCGGGAGCCGCGAGCCGGCATGGGTCACGAACCGGAAGGCGGCGCTACCAACACATCCACCAACGTCAACATCGGCTCCAAGCCCGATTTCGAACTCCTGTACCGCAGGCCCATCGGCGCTCCTAAGAAGTGAGCCCCGCCACGTCCAGGCGGAATATGTCCGGGCGGCCGTAGTGGCCGGCCACGTCCAGGTCGAACTTGCCCTCGGCGATCTGGCCCATGTCCAGGTCCGCCGTCAGAATGCATTCGCCCTCGTAGCAGGGGCCGGCTATCACCGTGCCCATCGGCCCGACGATCAGGCTGCCACCGCGAATCGACCCGGTGTACTGGCAGGCCGAGAGCACGAAGCATCGCCCCTCCAGAGCGATGTGCCGCATGGTCACCGGCCAGGTGTCGCGATCGTCCACGGTGGGTGCGCAATATAGTTGAATGCCCTGCTGGTACATGGCGGCGCGCAGCAGCGGCATGTAATTCTCCCAGCAGATCACCGCGCCGGTGCGGCCGAATCCGGTCTCGATCACCGGCAGGGTGGTGCCGTCCCCGAAACCCCAGATGATCCGCTCCATCGCCGTGGGCATCACTTTGCGATGCTTGCCGGCGAGCGATCCATCGGGCGCAAAGAAAAGCACCGTACAGTAGAGCGTGCCGCCGCCGCGCTCGATGGCGCCCATCACCAGCCACACGCCATGCTCCTGCGCGGCCGATCCGAGGCGCCCGGTGGCGGGCCCAGGTACGTCTATCGCACCTTCGAAATAGCGGCGGAACAGCTTGCGGCCCTCCGGGGTGCGCGAGCCTACGCGCGCGCCGAAATCTTCGCCCTTGGGATAGCCGCCCAGGAAGGCTTCGGGAAATACCACCAGGCGCGCGCCGCGCGCGGCCGCCTGGGCGACGAGTCCTTCGGCCTTGGCCACGCTCGCGTTGCTATCGAACATCACTGAACCGGCTTGCACCACCGCCACCGTCACTGACATTGCATGTTGGCTCCAGCCGCATTATAAACTGGAAGAAAGAGAGCTATGCCTGGGTTTGACCTATTGCCGGGAGGGGGCATTCCGCGTCGCGCGTTGCTGCTGATGCCCGCGGCATTCGCCGGCCTGCTGGCAGCCATGTACCGGAGGGAAAGAAAAATGCCAGACCCCAAAGCCGAAGGGACCGGAGCGGAGGTGGATATCGTCCTGATGTCCGACAAGGGCGACCAGGAACAGAAGGTCCACGTCCACAAGACCGTGAAGAGCGATGCCGAATGGAAGGCCGAGTTGGCGCCGGAGGAGTACGCGGTAGCGCGCAAGCAGGGCACCGAACGCGCCTTCACCGGCCGCTACTGGGACAATCACGATGCGGGCATGTACCGCTGCGCCTGCTGCGGCACGGCGCTGTTCCGCTCGGCGGACAAGTTCGAATCGGGCACGGGATGGCCCAGTTTCTGGGAGCCCGCTTCACCCGGAGAATATCGAGGAGCGGAAAGACAATTCTCTGTTCATGGAGCGCGTCGAAGTGCTCTGCAAGAAGTGCGATGCGCACCTGGGGCACGTCTTTCCCGGATGGGCCCAAGCCCACCGGCCTGCGCTACTGCATCAACTCCGCCGCCCTGCGTTTCAACAAGGCCACGTAAAAAATTCATCCAATGCGCGCCGGTTCCCGTATATAATCTCCGGAAAGCTTTACCAAAGGAGATAGGGGAACATGACAAAGTTGACTGTTTTAACCGGCCTTTGCGGCGCGGCGCTGGCGCTCGCGCTGACGGGCTGCGCGCAAAACCCGGCCGATACTTCTGCCGACGCCAAGGCCCTGCGGGACAACGAGGCGCAGTGGAACCAGGATTTCGCCGCCAGGGATGCCGAAAAGCTGGTGGCGCATTACGCCGATAACGCTGTGTTGATGAGTCCGGGAATGCCGGCCAGTTCCGGCAAAGAGGCCATCCGCAAGACGCTCACGGCCATGCTGACCGATCCGGCGCTGTCGCTGAAATTCCAGGCGTCGCGCGTGGAAGTGGCCAAAACGGGCGACATGGCCTTCACGCAAGGTTCGTACGTCTTGACCATGACGGATCCGGCTTCGAAGCAGGTCATGAACGATCACGGCAGCTATGTAACCACTTACAGTAAGCAGGCGGACGGATCCTGGAAAGCGGTGGCCGATATCGCTACTTCGGAAGTTCCGCCGCCGGCTCCGGCTCAGAAGTGATTCTCTTACCGGCAACGCCTTCAAAGTAGGGGAAGCGGGTGCGGAACCCGATGCGCTCATACGCGTGGATGGCGGGCGCGTTCCTGCTCTCGACGTTCAGTCCGATGGTGTGGATTCCCGCTGCCTTCACCGCCGCAACCACCGCGGAGGTGGCCGTTTGCGCCAATCCCTGCCCGCGAAAATCCGGGTGCGTGAAGATGTTTCCGATGGCCGCGACGCCTTCCTGACGCGAGGCCGCCTGCACGCCCGCGACGGCGGCCAGGAGTCCCTCCCGCCGGATGCCGCGAAACAGCCCCGTGGACAATTGGAAAGGGGCAAAGGCCACGCCGCCTCCGGCGCCGGAAGCATACAGACGCTCGATCTCGCCGCAGTGCTCCGGCCCCAGCGGTTCGGTGATCGCCCGGTCGCGGCCGGAAATCCTCGAGGATCATGCGCCGCATCTCGTGGCGTTCGCGGTAGTCATAAATCCCCGCGGCGGCATCCACCTGGTCGGCGCGCAGGTTCAGGTAGCCGCTCGGTTCGGGCAGGGCATGCAGCAGCGCGCGGGTGGAAGCGGCGTCGCCCATCACGAAGATCGGGCGGATGGCAATACCCCGGAACACCAGTGCCAGCCCGCCTTCCACGGCCCACCATTCGCAGTGCGCAAACAGCTCATCGTCCAGATCGGCCAGGGCGTAGAGCGACCATTCGCGGTCGGCATTCAGCCGCCGCCGGATCTCCGTTTTGTCGCAGATGCGCAGGGGCACGCCTCATCGTAGCGTAGGCCGCATATTACAATTGCTGCGTGCCGCTTTCTCGCCGCCGTTTGCTTGCGTCCGCCATGGCGTGGCCCCTTGCCGCGGAAGCGGCGCCGGCGCCGCTGAAGGTTGTAGTCGCGGGCGGTCACCCGGGCGACCCCGAATGCGGCTGCGCCGGAACCATCGTCCGTCTGACCGAGCTCGGCCACCAGGTGGCAATTCTGTACCTGAATCGCGGCGAAGGCTACTGCGGGGGCGCCGCCCTGGACCGCTGTGCCGAAATCCGTACCGCCGAAGCGCAAAACGCCTGCCGGATTCTGAAAGCCCGCGCCGTTTTCGCCGGCCAGGTGGACGGCCGGAGCGTGGTCGATGCCGCGCACTACGAAGCTTTCGGGCGCGTCTTGGCCGCCGAGAGTCCCGACGTGGTGTTCACCCAGTGGCCCATCGACAGGCATCCCGACCATTGCGCGCTCTCCACCCTTACCACGCACGCCTGGCTGCAAGGCGGCCGCAAGTTCGCGCTGTACTACTACGAAGTGGCCGAAGACACCATGATGTTCACCCCCACCGATTACGTCGATATCTCCGCCGTGGAAGCGCGCCGCAGGGCCGCCTGCTACGCCCACGTCTCCCAGCAGCCTGACAAGTGGTACCCCAAACAGGTCGAAATCACACGTCGCCGGGGAGTGGAAAGCGGCGTAGCCCAGGCCGAAGCGTTTGCCCATCACCCCGAAAGCAAACGAGTTGCATTACCCTAGTCCC
>CAVVLD010000041.1:0-43283 GCA_963748795.1 uncultured Solibacteraceae bacterium | reverse complement strand
GGCGGCGCGGCGGCAGTTCTTTCGTCCTTACCCGCAGGCAGGTTGGCCGGTGATGACGATTGTGACCCGCACCATCGCGACGCCTGGCAGTTTCACCACTCCGGTGAAGCAGGCCCTGGCGACCGTGCTGCCCGATATCCCCGTGTCCGGCGTCCAGACGATGGAGGAAGTGGTCCACAACTCCACCGGCTCGCGGCGTCTTCCGATGCTTATGCTCAGCGTCTTCTCGCTGGCTGGCCCTGGTGCTGGCGGCGGTCGGCATCGTGGGCGTCGTGGGACATGCGGTGGCGCAGCGCACCAATGAAATTGGTATTCGCATGGCGCTCGGCGCGGGCACCATGGACGTGCTGCGTCTGATGGTCAACGGCAGCATGGTGTGGGTGCTGGTGGGCCTGGTGGCCGGCGCGGCCGGGTCGGCGGCACTCACGCGGTTGCTCACCGGAATGCTCTACGAGGTGCGGCCGCTCGACCCGGTGGTGCTCGGCGGCGTATCCTTGCTGCTGGCCGCGGTGGCGCTGCTCGCCAGCTACATACCGGCGCGCCGGGCCGCGACGCATCGACCCCATCGTGGCGCTGCGCTGCGAATAACGAAGCCTGACGGAGCCGCGCGCGTCAGCAAGCGTTGTTTTTGATCTCGGGATTCGGCCGCCGCTTCAACTGCCGCTCTGCTGGAGCAGCTTGGCCACCAGTGCGGTCCAGCCGGTCTGGTGGCTGGCGCCTAGCCCGGCGCCCGTGTCGCCGTGGAAGTACTCGTAGAACAGCACCAGGTCGCGCCAGTGCGGATCGTCTGCGAAGCAGCTCGATCGCCGCCATGCCGGGGCGCCGGCCATTCTCGTCCTTGCAGAAACAGCCGCGACAAGCCGGCGCGAGATCTCCGCGCCACCTCCCACAGGGTCATCATCTGGCCGGAGCCGGTGGGGCACTCCACCTTGTAGTCGTCGCCCAGATAGTGGTGGAACTTCTGCGAGCGATTCGATCGATCAGGTAGTTCAGCGGAAACCAGACCGGACCGCGCCAGTTGGAATTGCCGCCGAACAGGCCGGTGGTGCGATTCGCCGGGCTCGTAGCTCACACGCGATGCCCGGCGCCGTCGCCCTCGAGGACGTAAGGGTGATCTTTGTGGGCGCGCGAGACGACTGCGGATCCCGATAGGGCGAAAGGAACTCCTCCTCATCCAGCATGCGCTTCAGGATGCGCCGCAACTGGTCCGGAGTTGACGATGGAGAGCAGCCGGCGCTCGCCTTTGCCGGGCATCGATCCATGGACGCCACGTTGTGGGTCAGGTCCGGGCGGTTCTCGATGAACCACTGCATGCGCCGCTTGAAGCCGGGAAGCTGGTCGATCAGCCGCGGCTCCAGGGTCTCCACCGCGAACAGCGGGATCAGGCCGACCATCGAGCGCACCTTCAGCGGCATCGTGGCGGCCGTCCGGCAGTGCAGCACGTCGTAGAAGAAGCCGTCCTCGTCGTCCCACATGCCCTCGCCCGTCGCCCAGGTGGTTGATGGCGTGGGCGATGTACAGGAAGTGCTCCCAGAACTTGCTGGCGACGTCCTCGTAGGCGGCGTCTTCGCGCGCCAGTTCCAGCGCGATGGCCAGCAGGTTCAGGCAGTACATGGCCATCCAGCCGGTGCCGTCGGCCTGTTCGATGTAGCCGCCGCCGGGCAGCGGCTCGCTGCGGTCGAACACGCCGATATTGTCCAGGCCCAGAAAGCCGCCCTGGAAAACGTTGCTTGCCCTCGGCGTCCTTGCGGTTCACCCACCAGGTGAAGTTCAGCAGCAGCTTGTGAAAGACGCGCTGCCAGGAACACGCGGTCGGCTTGCCGCGGCGCTTGCGCTTCGATCTTGTAAACGCGCCAGGCGGCCCAGGCATGCACCGGCGGATTGACGTCGCCGAAATTCCACTCGTAGGCCGGCAACTGCCCGTTGGGGTGCATGTACCACTCGCGCAGCATCAGCATGAGCTGCTCCTTTGGCGAATTCGCGAATCGACCAGGGCCAGCGGCAGGCAGTGAAAGGCCAGGTCCCAGGCGGCGTACCAGGGATACTCCCACTTGTCCGGCATGGAGATGACATCGGAATTGTAGAGGTGGGTCCACTCGTGGTTGCGGCCCTGCAGGCGCTCGGGCGGCGGCGGCGGAAAAGCGGGGTCGCCTTGCAGCCAGTCGCGCACCACGTAGTGGTAGAACTGCTTGGACCAGAGCAGGCCGGCGAAAGCCTGGCGCATCACGGCGCGGCCGTCCTCGGACAGGTCCGGGCGGAATCACGGTGGCGTAGAATCTCGTCGGCCTCCCGGATGCGGTCGGCGAAGATCTGGCGTCGAACGTCGCGTCCGAAGGGGTCGGCCGGCTGGGCATCGGTCAACGCAGTTCGACGGTTGCGGCGACTGCGCCCGGCTGCGAGCGTGCAGCGGCGTAATGCGCCGCGGCCTTGGTGCCGCGGCCGTTCGGGATTCACGGCCGCCGGTTCGCCGTGAACCACGTAGCTCGCCGATGCCGTCCTTGCGTAATAGGCGACGGGTTGGGCGTGCCACAGGCGCTGCGGTTGGCTCTCGTTTTCGGTGAACAGCAGCTCCGGCGCGCCGTCGCAGTACAGCCAGCGCCGGCCGTAGTAGGGCTCGTCGAGTTCCACCGCTGCCGGCGGCGTCCGACGCCGCACTCGGGCTTGCCACATCGCTAGCCCCACGACCAGGTGTTGCGGAACCAGACGGTGGGCAGCACATGCAGTCGGCGCGGCTCCGGGCCCGCGATTGAAGGCCGTGATGCGGATCAGGATGTCGTCGGGCGCGGCCTTGGCGTACTCCACGAAGACGTCGAAGTAGCGGCTCTCGCGAAAGACGCCCGTGTCGATCAGTTCGAACTCCGGATCGTGGCGGGTGCGGCGGCGATTCTCCTCGACGCAGCTGCTGCGTAGGGAAACGCCGCCTGCGGATACTTGTAGAGGCACTTCATGTAGGAGTGAGTGGGCGTGTTGTCGAGGTAGAAGTAGTACTCCTTGACATCCTCGCCGTGATTGCCCTCGTTGCCGGTCAGGCCGAAGAGGCGCTCCTTGAGGATGGGGTCGCGGCCGTTCCACAGGGCCAGCGCGAAGACAGATGCGCTGGTGGCGGTCGCAGATGCCGGCCAGGCCGTCCTCGTTCCAGCGGTAGGCGCGCGACGGGCCTGGTCGTAGGGGAAATAGTCCCAGGCGTCGCCGTGCGGCGCTGTAGTCCTCGCGGACCGTGCCCCAGGCGCGCTCGCTCAGATAAGGTCCCCAGCGGTTCCAGTGCGCGCGGCGCAGGCGGGATTCTTCGATGCGCGCCTGTTCCTTGTGTTCATGGCTTCAGCGGGCAGCGGCCGTTACAGACGCAGCAGCTCCCCTCAACATCATCAACGATGGTCCGGGCAGTCCAGTTGGATGGCTTCATAGATGTGGTCGATCAGGTCCGAGCCGTGCTTGGCCAGAAACGGCAAGAATGGAGTAAAGGCGCTCCTGCAGGTGGCGCTCGGGAAAGATCAGGCCGTAGAGCGAAGCGGCATCGTGCGCTGGCCCGCGCGTCGCGGCGCAGGGCTTCGCGGCCCGTCTTGCCTTCGATCTTGGCAAGTTGATAGCGGATCTTGCGCGCGCTGCGCTCCGAGCGCCTTGGCCAGCGTGGGGTCGAACGCCGCCAGGTTCGCCGCGCAGCCGCTCGACTGCGCCTGCTCCACCGTCGCCGCGGTGTCCCGCATGGCTGCCGGATCAGCGCCGGCGGCACCAGCCGCGCGGCGATCCGTTCGCGCAAGGCGTCCTCGCCGTGGAAGAAATCCGGCAGCGTACAGCCCGTAGCGGTCCATCAGCTTCTGGCTGTGCTCATCCAGAATGGTGAAGCCGCTGCGCGGCACCGCCACCGGCATGCGGCCCAGAAGGGCGCGGTAAATGGCCTCGGATTGCGCCAGGTAGGCCACTTCCGCGGGACCGCCGATATAGGCCACCGTGGGGAGCATGGAATCCTGCACCACCGGCCGCAGCAGTGCATTGGGCGAAAGCGTCGGCCGCCCGGTCCATCAGTTCCGCGGCGGTGAAGCGCCGCCCGTTCAGTACGTACTCCTCGCCGTGCCGCCGCAATCCCAGGCGCTTGTCGTTCTCCAGCAGGAACACCAGGGAGGTCTGCTCCTCCATGTGAACCTGCGCGTGATACCCGGCGCCGGTCAGTTCCCGATTGCGCTCCAGCACGCGCGCGGTCAATTCGGGCGCGGCCTCCACGGCGCGGCGGAGGGCCGGCGCCGCGAGCTCGCCGGAATTCCGGCAGCATGCGGATCCACTTGTAGAATGTCGTGCCGCGCCAGCAAATCGCGCACCAGTTCGCCGAATGCCTTGCCCATGGTGCTGCCGGCGCGGTAGGCCTCTTCCACGAGTGTCGGCCACTTCTTCGCCGAACGGCAGTCCGCGCAACGAGCGTTCGCAATTCCGCTCACCGGAGGGGCCGCCAGGGTGACGTGGCCAACCGGCTGGGAGCTCGCCGTGCGGCGCATTTCCAGCTTGTCGCGGATGGTGTTCGCAGTCGAAAACCCAGACGTGGTTGACTTCCGCGAAATCGTGATCTTCGGTGGCCAGCCAGAAGACCGGCACGGCCGGAATTCCGTTGGCGGTGAGCCACTCCGCCAGTTTCGCGGCGTGTAAGGCCTTGTAAACAGTGTAAGCCGGCCCGGAAAACAGGCCGACCTGCTGGCCCGTCACTACCGCTACTGTTCCCGGCTGCGCCAACCGTTCCAGGGACGGCCCGTCGGGATTCTGCACCCGCAACGCCGCCACCAGGGCAGCGCGCTCAGGCTCGGCGAACCGAATCTCCGCCGCGGCCGCGCGAAAAGCGTCCAGGTCCCGAATCGGATGTCGATAAAAGTTCGCGGTGCGGTCGGGGTGGTACAGCACGTCCGCGAACAACTGCGTGGTGTGCGGCAGGTCGGTATGGCGGACGCAGGTACAGTGCATGGACGAGGAACAGCTTACCAGATGATTCGCCACCGGAGCAGGATTCAATGTGTTTCACTTATCCCGGAGGAAGAACGATCTTGGAAATGTCCTGGAAGATGACAAACGCCATGATCACCATGATGAAAACGAACCCGACCTTAAATACCAGTTCCTTCACATTCAGGCTCAGGTCGCGCCGCATGGTCATCTCCACCAGCAGCATCAGGATGGTGCCGCCGTCCAGGATCGGGATCGGCAAAAGATTGAAAATGGCCAGGTTGAGGCTGACCATGGACATCAGCGAGAAATACGCCGAGGGTCCCTCTTTGGCCGCCTGCCCCGAGAGTTGCGCCAGGCCCACCGGCCCGGTCAGATTCTTCGTGGACATGCGCCGCTCGATCATCCCCTGCAGCACCTTGACGATGAGCGTAGCGCCTTCCTCGTTTTCCCGTACCGATTCGGTCAGCGCCTCCGGGAAAGCCAGGCGCGTGGTGATGATCGTGAGCTTGGGTCGCGGACGCACGCCGATCATCCAGCGGGCCGGACCGTCGCTCCGGCTGTACTCCGGCTGCACCACTACCTCATGCTTCTCGCCGTTGCGGACATATACGATATCGAGGGGCTTGCCGCCGCTGTTCTTGGTGAGCTCGTAGAACCGGTAGTTGGAATGCATCGGCTGGCCGTTCAGCGGTCAGAACGACATCGCCTTTCCGCAGCCCTGCCTTGTACGCCGGCAGACTCGGGTCCACCTCATCCAGTTCCATCTCGCCGCGCTCTTCCCATCCGGCGTATCCTACACCCAGCGCTTCGCTCAGGGTCGGCGTGACCACGGTGTCGAAGCGCTTGCCGGCGCGCTCAATGGTGACGTGCATGGGGCGGTAAGCGCTGGAGATCTCCTCCAATCCCACGTCCTTCCAGGTCGGCTTGTCTTTTCCGTCCAGCTTGACGATGCGGTCGCCGTCGCGGATGCCCGCCTTGGCGGCGGGGGAATCGGCCATCACGTGACCGATCACCGGATCCAGATCCTGCATCGGAAACCCGCTCGTACTTCACCATGTAGAGGCCGGTCAGCAGGCCGACCGCCAGCACCACATTCATGAACGGTCCGGCGAAGGCAATGATCAGCCGCTGCCATCGGGGCTTGGCGAACAGGCTGCGCGGATCGGGAGCCTCGGCCCCCTCGGCGGGCGGAGCGGACATGTTGGCATACCCCTCCATGTTGACGCCCTCCATTTCGCCGGCCATTTTGACATAGCCGCCGAAAAGGATGAGCGACACCCGGTAATCCGTTTCGCCGCGCCGGAAGCCGAACAGCCGCGGACCGAATCCGAAGCTGAACGCCTCCACCTTGACATCGAAATAACGAGCTGCCCAGAAATGCCCCAATTCGTGGATCATGATCATGACCCCGATCAGGACAAGCAGCCACAGAATGCTCTCGCCAGTCTCTAGCATATGTCTACGCTGTCACCACACCCGCGCGCGCCATTACCAGTTCCCGCGCCCGGGTCCGCGACTCCCCGTCAATCTCCAGGATTTCGGCAACGGTCCGCGCGTGGCGGACCGGAATCCGGGAGAGCGTCTCGGCTACCACCTCGGCGATGGCCGGAAACGCGATTTTACCCTGCAAAAATGCCTCTACAGCAACTTCGTCGGCTGCATTCAGCGTGCAGGTCGCTGAGCCGCCTGCTTCCTGGCACTGATAGGCCAGCCGAAGCAGAGGAAACTTCTCATAATCCGGTGGATAGAAATCCCAGCTCTTGGCTTTGCTCCAGTCCACTTTTGGCACCGGCGCTTCGCAGCGGTCCGGAAACGTCAGCGCATATTGTATCGGCATGCGCATATCCGTCGCCGATACCTGGGCAAGCACGCTGCCATCGCTGTATTCGATCATGGCGTGCACGCTGGACTGCGGATGAATCACCACATCGATCTGGCTCGGTGCGAAATCGAACAACCAGCACGCCTCGATTACTTCGAATCCTTTGTTCATCAAAGTGGCGGAATCGATAGTAATGCGATTGCCCATCCTCCATGTTGGATGATTCAGGGCCTGCTCGGGCGTCACGCGTGCCAATGCCTCTTTTGGGGTGTTGCGAAACGGCCCACCTGATGCCGTAAGGATCAGTTTGGACACCGCTTCACGATTTCCCGCCCGCAGACACTGATGCGCGCCGTTGTGTTCGCTGTCCACGGGAACCAGCTCCGCTCCGCACTCCCGGACCGCCTGCATCACCAGTTGGCCGCCCGAAACCAGCACTTCCTTGTTTGCCAGACCTACCCGTTTGCCGCGGCGCACTGCCTCATAGGTGGCTTCCAGACCGGCCACTCCCACGATGGCCGAAATCACCGTGTCCACCACCGCCGCCGTGGCAATCTCCACTCTGGCCGCATCCCCATACAGCAGTTCCGGCCACTCCGTTCGCGGAAGACCGGCTGCGGTCAGCCGTTCCGATAGACGAGCCAGACCGTCGGAGGTCGCGATAACGGCGACGCTGGGCCGAAATTCCAAGATTTGGGATGCCAGAGTTTCCACGTTCCGGCCGGCGGCAAGAGCATACACCCGGTACTGGTGGCGACTGCGCCGAACCACGTCCAGCGTGTTGGTTCCGATCGACCCGGTGGAACCCAGAACGGTGAGAGTTTTCATTCGCGGCGTCTCTAGGCGAGCGTATCTGCCATATTATCACGCAGCCTTCCAAACCGAGCAGGAAACGCTCCGCAACGGGTGCGCGACTTGAAAGTGACGATTCTTGAGTTTTCTTTTTTCGTGGCCAATATCCGAGCGTATATGATACGCTAGGATATAGAGGCAGCCTTGATGACCACCCCAAAGTCTCTGGAATTCCTGGAACAACAGCGCGTCTACGTTACCAGTCAGATCGCGGCTCTCGGCGATCTGCGTTGTGGATCGATCACTTCCACCTCTGGCCGATGTGGCAAACCCAACTGCCATTGCCATCAGCCCAAGGATCCAGGCCACGGTCCCAATCTCCGCCTGACCTTCAAGATCAACGGCAAGACTGTTACCGAATCCCTGCCCGACCAGCCCGCAACGCGAAAGGCCGAACGAGAAATCGCTGAATTCCGGAAACTGCAAGATCTGCATAAGGAACTGATCGAAGTCAACGCGCAGATCTGCCAACTGCGCCCGTCCGAACCAGATGTGCTTTCGCCAGAGGAAAAAAAACGGCTGAGGCGATCCAAAAGGAAGTCGCGCGCGAAGTAGACCAGTTGTTGCGCGTCATCTTTAGCGGTCGCCGTAAGTCGGGGTGCCTGGATCTGGAGGCCCTCGAGATGGCGGTGCGCTCGGCCATGCACCACGCTGGTGCAACCGCGCTGAGCGAACTCCTGCAATTCCCGGCGCCGGCCACCCAGCAGCGCGCCCTACCTTGTGCTTGCGGCCATCACGCTGATTATCGGGAACTACGGTCCAAGCCGGTTCTGACGGCGGTGGGAAAGGTGGTGGTATCGCGGCCCTACTATTTGTGTCCCCACTGCCACGAGGGCCAATTCCCCGCCGACGCCGGCCTGGACATCAAAAACGCCGACTTTTCTCCGGGAGTGCGCCGCATGCAAGCGATGGTGGGACAGGACGCCCCCTTCGATCATGGCCGCCAACAAATGAAACTACTCGCCGATCTGGAGGTGACCACCAAGTCTGTGGAGCGCACCGCGGAGGCGATTGGGACAGACATAGTCGCCCGCGAGCACGAGGAAATCCACCGGGCCACGCAGTTGGATCTACCCATTGTGATTGGAAAGCCGATCCCAGTCCTGTATATCCAACTGGACGGGACGGGAGTGCCCGTAGTGAAAAAGGAAACGGTAGGCCGAGCAGGCAAGACGGAAGGGCAACCGGCCCACACCCGGGAGGCCAAGCTGGGAAGCGTGTTTACGCAAACGACATGGGACAAGGAAGGCTTCGCCCTCCGCGATCCCGGTTCGACCACCTACGTTGGCGCCATTGAAACGGCGCAAGAGTTTGGCCTGCGCCTCTATCTGGAAGCCTGCAAGCGCGGTTGGAGCCGCGCCCAAAAGAAGGTCGTCATAGGCGACGGAGCGGAATGGATCTGGAACATCGCCGATCAGCACTTCCCCGGCGCGATTCAGATCGTCGATCTTTATCACGCCCGACAACACCTCTGGGAACTGGCCCGCAAAATGTATCCCAACCAGCAGGCTGAGCAAGAACGCTGGATGGTTGTCCATAAGGACGCGCTGTTGGATGAGGGGAAGATTGAAGATCTGGTGGCCTTGCTTCGTTCCATCGTTTCGTCCAATCCGGAGTTGTCTGAAAAGATCCGCATTGAGGCCGACTACTTTGAGAAAAACGCCGAGCGCATGCGCTATCCCGAATTCCGAGCACAACATCTGTTCGTCGGCTCGGGTGTCATCGAAGCCGGCTGCAAGTCCGTAATCGGCTCTCGTCTCAAACAGTCCGGCATGTTCTGGACGGTCCGCGGAGCCAACGCCATCATCGCCCTGCGCTGCTGCCACCTCAACAATCGCTTCGAGGACTACTGGGAGGCGCGCCGCCCGGCGGCTTGATCACCACTTCTACGTCGCGCACCCCTCCGCAACCCGTCGAACCGGTGCCCTACATCTTTTGTTTTTTCTGGTTTGGGTAAAGCCTCTAAACCCTTTCGGGCGCCGGGGAGGATTGCTTCAGGGGTCTTTTATTTAGAGGTTAGTCTCGCTTTGGTGGGAGTTGCCTCCCCGGCTTAATTCCAATACTAGTATATTCTGATTTTGGAATCAACAGAAATTTGTATTTTTTTATTGGGATTTTACTTCTACCCCTGCCAATTCCTCTAAAACCTTGATAGTAGAGCAGAAATCCTCATCCGCGTGGCCCGCGCTGATGGCTGTCTGGAAAAGCTGCTGTGTCAAACCAGTCAAAAGTAGTGGTACGCCTAGTTCTTTACCTGATTCCATCATGAGCCCGATATCCTTATGCATCCACTTGGTGGAGAAGTTGGCCTGGAACTCCCGGCGGAGCACGAACGGCGCTTTATATGAGATCAAACCGCTCTTGGCAGCACTATTATCCAGGATGTCGAGCATCAGTTTGGGTTCGATACCTCCCTTTACCGCCAGCACCATGCCTTCGTTAAACGCCATGGCGATGTTGCAAAGAATGAGGTTCTGAGTCAGCTTGGCTTGCAGGCCCATGCCCGCCGGTCCGCAGTAGTAGAGCCGTTTCCCCATGATCTCCAGGAACGGTTTTGTTTTTTCAAACACTCCCTGATCGCCTCCGACCATGAAGGTGAGAGTGCCGCCTTCGGCTCCGGGAGTCGATCCGGTGCAAGGAGCGTCGAGAAAATCTACACCTTTGGCGTGTAGCGCCTGGCCGATCTTGCGACTTTCGCTTGGGCTGATCGTGCTGGCGTCAGCTACGGTAGTTCCCGGATGTGCCCCATGGATCACACCCTCATCGCCGAGAATGACGGTACTCGCCATCTTCGTGTCACCGACACAAAGGAAAATGAAGTCGGCATTCTGTGCCACCTCGCGAGGTGTATCGCAGGCTTTGCCGCCGGCTTCTTCGGCCAGTTTACGGGCTTTATCGGCGGTGTTCGACCAGAGCGCCACTTCGTGCCCGGCGCGCAGGAGATTGCGAGCCATGGGATACCCCATAAGCCCCAGACCCAGAAATCCAAGTTTTGCCATAGAAACTGGATTGTACCGCTACCACAGGAAGGCACGCCATGTTGCCACAACCAGGGCGTGTGTGACGACACTGGCGCGAATGCTTCCCGCCTGGTTCCGCGCCCGGCCGCAGAACCAGCCCATAACCGCCGCGATCGGTACCCAAGGCCATCCCCGGAACCAGAAATGCACCAGGCCGAACAGAAGCGAATTGAGGGCCAGGGCCGCCGTGGCATGACCGGTCCACTCTTCCATCCAACCGAGCAGCACCCCGCGGAAGAAAAACTCTTCGGTCAACCCCAGCACCCACAGGAACCCGACGAAGGTGGCCGCGGCCCACACCAGGCGCGGCTGCACGAAATGGGTGGCGTGCAGCGCAATGGCGAGCGCGGCGCCGCAGGGCAGGAAGAACAGGAAATTGACGGCGCCGATACGCCACTCCTTCCCGCTCGGCAGAAAACCGAATCCCGTTTCGCGTACCCGCCGCTCCAGCATCAGGGACAGCAGCGCCATGTGAAAAAGACCGATGTGCCCCAGGATGGCGATATGCTGCCGGTTGACATCGGGATAGATGAAATCGAAATACTTCCCCACCATCACCGCGGCTATCAGCACCAGGAACGCGCAGTCGGACCAGGGCGCCGCCGGCAGAATCACATACCAGAAGCAGACCGCGATCGCCAGAGCCGCCAGGCGCATCAGCGCGAGCCACTGGAACGGAATCGCGCCGCAACAGCAGATCAGGTAAGGGAAGATCGCCGACGCCGCCAGCCACACGGGCAGGCGCGGTCCGGCCAGGCGCTCCCGCACGTCCGGGAATCCGGCGACCAGATAGAATGGATATTCGGCAAGAAAGGCGGCAATCACCGGTAACGCCGTGTGGAGAGGAACGCCTTTGACGAGCGCATAACCTATGCCTACCCCGCTCAGCGCGATCGCTCCGATCAGTGCAGCCGCCCGGAAACTGCCGAGCGTGTTGGCCATCGCGCTCATTCTAGCATTGGCGGCCGGAGCCCCTTGGTCTGCGAGCCGACGACCCGCCCGCCAATCTCGCTAAGCTGGTGGCCCACCGCGAGACCGAAACCGAGGCCGAGCGGAACGAATACACCTACCGGCAGACGGTGACGATTGAGGAACTCGACAGCAACGGCGGTGCTCGCGGCCAGTATCACGAAGTACGCGACATCATCTTCTCGCCGAGTCACGAGCGCACCGAGCAACTGATCGGCAAGCCGCAGAACAGTCTGAAGAATCTGATCATGACCGAAGAAGATTTCCGCGATGTCCGCGAGATTCAGCCGCTCGTGCTCACCGACAGCCAGTTGTGGAACTACGAAACCAGGCCGCGCGGCGAAGAGAACATAGACGGTGTGGACTGCTGGGTGCTCCAGGTGCGCCCGCGGCAGATTCTGGAGGGCCAGCGCTTCTTCGACGGCATGCTCTGGGTGGACCAGAAGGAATACAACATCATTCGTATGCAGGGCCAGGCGGTACCGCAGATCCGCACGATGAAGAGTGAAAATCTGTTTCCGAGGTTCACGACCATCCGCAAACCCATCGACGGAAAGCACTGGTTTCCCATCTATACCTACGCCGACGATACCCTGCAGTTTCGCACCGGCCCGCAACGGGAGCGCCTGCGCATCGCCTACAGCGATTACAAACGCTTCGGGGCCGAATCGACCTTCACGCCGCACGAGTGATCAGGCCAGATAACTGAACAGCGTCGAGTGGGGCATCTTACCTTGCATGGTCATGGCCGCCTCCAGTTGCGTATTGGCCTGGGTCAGTTCCAGGGCGGCGGTGGGTATGTCGGCATCCTGGATGCTGCTGATCTCGGTTTCCAGTTTGGAATTGATGTTCGTAGCGGAGTTGGCGGCGTCCTGAATGCGGTCTTCCAGCGAACCGTAAAATCCCTGCATGGTGTTCAGGTGTGTGGAGACCTGTTTGATGGCGCTGATGGCCGTGTTGATGCCCGCCATATCGTTGTTCTGGAGGGCCACACGCAAGCCGTTCAGCGCCGCAAAAGCGTTGTCGGAAGCCGGCTGGTAAACCGGATTGCCATTGTCATCGAGAAGCGGATTGCCGCTGTCATCGGTTGCTTGTGTCACCGGTCCGAAAATCTCCGCGGCGGTTTTGGAGGCCGCGAACGTGCCGCCCGAGGGATCTTCAATCTGCCGCGTGGACCCCGCCGAGGTCAGCACATCCACACCCGACCCGTCCACGGCACTCAAATCGAGCTGATACGAAGGGCTATCGGCCTGGTCTCCGCTGAAGATGTAGCGGCCCTGCACCTGGGTCTGGCTGAACGAGACCATCTGCTCCAGCAGGGACTGGGCTTCCGCCGCCATGCTCGATCGCGTGTCCGCGGTCAGGCTGGTGTCGGTGCCCTGGGCTGCCAGTGTCGTGGCGCGATCCATCAGGGCAATGGCCCCGGTAAGCGCATTGTCGGCCGATTGGGCATCGGTATCCGCTAAGGTCAGGTTGGACTGGATTTGCTGGTTGTGCTGCTGGTTGGCGCGGAGCTGCAGCAGCGTGTCGACTTGATCCGGCGCGTCGGCTGCCACGTTAATGCGCTTACCCGAAGAAATCTGGCTGTTAGCTTCGGCAAGTCGCTGCTCGACGCGATTCAGGTTGGCCAGAAATAGTGCGTTACCGGGATTCAGGTTGGTCGTCATATCGATTTCTACCCTGTGGCGCCGAGAATCTGAACCACGTCCTGGGTGAGCTGATCCAGCACCGTGATCAGTCGCGAGTTGGCCTCGTACGCTGTTTGGAACTGCACCAGTGTCATGGCCTCTTCATTGAGGTTCACTCCGGAGTCCAACTGCCTCAGGTTCTGCGCCTGCGCCAGGGCGGACTGTTGCACCGACTGCCGGCTGGTCGCTGTGGCGAGGCCGCTACCCACTCGCGAAGCCATGTCCCCATAAAACTGTGTGTAGCTCTCGCCGTTGATCATATCCTCGCCGGTAGTAGGATTCGATAGATTCGACAGTGCCAGTGGGATTCCATTGACTACCTGGGTTGCCGGATCGGTGGGCACCAGGGTCGACGCCGTAGCTGCTGGATTTACCGTCAACGTCTTGGCCACATCGGTCGCGTTCGAACCGTAGACGAACAGTGCGGTACCCTCGGAGGTCACTGTGGAATCGGTTGAGGTCCCCTGGGTCAGAAGCTGGTTGACCCGGTCGGCAAACTGCTTGGCCAGGGTGTTCAAATCGCCCACCTGGTAAGCGTCTCCCGTGTAGGACGGCAGCACGGTGTTGCGCACGTCGAGTAACGCTCCCAGTTGGCCGCCGGTAATATTCCCGGTGATATCGGCACCGTCCGCCGCGCGAATGTGCGCCGTAGGAGGGCCGTTCTCATTGGTAGGCGGGGGATCTGTGGGCAGTTCCAGGGAATAGCTGATCGGGTATTGCTTGTCCTCGATCAGCATCGGCGTTTGCCCGCCTAACAGCAGAGTATAGGACCCATCGCTTTGTTGCGTCGCCGTGAAGCTGACATATTGCGAAAGCTGCTCCAGGGTGCTGTGAACCTGCGCATCCAACCCGGCATCCTGGCGGTCGCCCGCCATGATCTGGCTATTGTATTGGCCCAGTTGCCCAACCAGTTGGTTAACCTGGTTCACAGTCTGCTGTAACTGGATGTTGGTGTTCTGCGTGACCTGCGCCAGACCATTGGCAGTATCCTGAAAAGCGCTGGCCACGGTGCCGGCGTCGTTGATCACGGTCTGCCGGGCGTTGGCGTCAGTAGGAGTCTGTGCCCAGGCGGAGAACGCCTGAAACAGGTTGTTGAGGGCGCTCGGAATGCCGGAATTGCCCGTGATGTCGAAGTAAGACTGCAGGGAGGTCAGGCTGCCTACGTTTTGTGTGGACTCGCCCAGTAAGGTGTTTTGCTGGCGGACCGCCTGTTCGTCGAATTCATTGCGTGAACTTTGCATGTCAGAGGCCAGAACCCCACCGGAATCGCCCTGGGTGGGGTCGAATTTCCTGGCCTCCAGTGTCATCGTCTGCCTGGCGTAGCCCGGCGTCGAGGAATTGACCACGTTGTTCTGGGTCACGCTCAAAACCTGGTCATAGGCGCTGAGAGCCGAGGCCGACGTAACCAGTGAGGAAAGTAGTGACATAAACGACTATCCTTGCAGCCAGACTCGCGCCGCGCCGGAAATCTCGAGCGGGCTGCCCAGGGCCGTGTAGCCCAGTTTGGCGCGCAGTATCGCGAACCATTTACGGTGATGCTCCACCGCCGTTTGATGAAGATAGCCGGCCTTGCGAGCTGCTAATCGCAATCGGATGGCTTGCGCCAGAAGCGCGGCATCCCCGGCATGTCCTGGCAATTCCGGCGTACACTGCTCCAGCGCGGCTTGCGCCGTTGCCAAGGCTACCCGGCACTCCTCCAGGCTCTCGGGCGAAGGGCGTACCAACAATTCGCAAATGCGCTCCAGCGCGGCACTGGCCTCCACCATCCGGGCTTGCAGGACTGCGGCCAGCATCGTTATCTCATTCCGGACGCCAGGGCGTCGGCTACCATGCCACGGCTGGTGGCCGCCGGATCCGGTTGATAGAGCCCACTCTGATACTGTCCCGATAGCGCTTGCACTTTGCCCGCCCGCGAAGAAGCGGATGTGGCCATAGCCCGGGCAAGCGTTCCGAGAGCACCCGACAGCTCGACGCGGTCGCCGCCACTGCTGCCGGCCCCGCTGGACCGCGAGGTACCTTCTTTGCCTGCCTTTTGCAACTCCTGTGTGCGTGCCGACCCTGCGGATGCCGCCCCGGTCAGATTTTGATCGTAGACTTTCATAACAAAATCACCTTGCCTGACTTACATATCGGTTTTGCGGCGGTGGAACTTTAGTTCCGGGCTCAAAATTTTTTGAGATTTCCGCTAAAGTTTCAGCCATTCCTGCCGATTGCTGTGATGTAAATGCCCATGGATGCCAACCGAGTTCTCTGGATCGTCGAAACCGCCGCCTTTTCAGGCCACTCAGTGCCGCCGAGCGGCTGGAATGTGCGCTATCGCACACCGGATGCGGCCCTGCGGGAGCCGGTGGCCGGCGATCGACAAGCTATCGTCCTGGAGTTTCCGCTGGCCGGCTGGACGGTTGCGGCGCTTTGGGAAGAAATGCAGCGACTGGCGCCGGGTGTCCCCGTCCTCGTGCGCGACCCCCAGGCCACCCTGCAGGATGCTGTCCGGATGGCCCGGCTGGGTGTATACCAGTTCCTGACCGGGAACGAAGACCCCTTTGGCCTGATCGAACAGGCCATCGAGAGCCGCCGCTCGGGTAATCTGGCGCGCCTCGCCCTTCAGGTATGCCGCCAGGGGGGGAGCGAATTGCTGCTGGGCGACAGCCCCGAAATGCGGCAGGTAAAGCATATCATTCGTATGGTGGGCAATCGGCGCGCGACCGTTCTGATCACCGGCGAGACCGGAACCGGCAAAGAAATGGCCGCGCGCGCGATTCACCGGGCGGCAGACCGGCGCAAGGGTTCCATGGTGGCGGTGAACTGCAGTGCACTGCCCGAAAATCTCCTGGAAGCCGAACTGTTCGGACACGTCCGCGGAGCTTTCACGGGAGCCGTCCAGAATCGGACCGGCCGCTTCGAGCAGGCGCAGGGAGGCACCCTGTTTCTGGACGAAATCGGCGAACTTCCCCTGGATCTCCAGGCGAAACTGCTGCGTGTTCTTCAGGAGCGGGAGTTCCAGCGCCTGGGCAGTTCGGAAACGATCAAAGTCGACATCCGGGTGATGGCGGCCACCAATTGCGATCTGGCGCGCAGGATGGAACACGGCACGTTTCGCGAAGACCTGTACTACCGCCTCAACGTCGTCCCGATTCAAATGCCGCCGTTGCGCCAGCGCCCGGAAGACATCCCGCCGCTGGCCGCTCACTTCGTGGAGAAGATCTGCGCGCTGGAAGAGATGCCGAGCGAAAGCTGCTTCCGCCGGAGGCCGTCGAGCGGCTGTGCGGGTACTTCTGGCCGGGAAACGTCCGGCAACTGGAGAATGCGGTGGAAATGGCCGTCGCCCTGAGCGGCGAGCGCCGGACGCTCCTGCCGCAGCCGATTTCCCCCTGCCCGCACCGTCGCGTGCCCGCGTCGCAGTGCCGGGAGATCGCCGGTGGTCTCCGTGCCCGATGGCGGCCTGGATTACGAGCAGACGCTGGCCGTGATCGAACGCAGCATTCTCGAACAGGCGCTGCGCAAAACCGGCGGGAACAAGAAAGCCGCGGCCGAAATGCTGCGGCTCAAGCGCACCACGCTGTCGGCCAAGGTGCGCAGCCTGGACTCTCTGGCGGCGTGCAATTGAACCTCACCACAAGTAGTCCTTGGCGATCTCGCGCTTGTCGTAGCCGTCCAGCACGTGCACGACGCGGATCTTCTTCAGCGACACCGGCGAAAGCTGGCCGATCGGGAATGTAGATGATGGTGCGGCCGAAGCGCGCGGCGATGGTCTTGAAGATGGAGCGCGGCGGCTTGGCGGCCACATAGACCACGTAGCGGTGAATGGAATAATCCAGGGCCGCCAGCAGCAGCCGCTCCGATTTCGATTCGGCGAACTCGTAATCCGGATCCTGCCAGACGTCGTACATGCGGCGCGGCGGCAGGCTCATCAGAAACCCGCCGTACTCGGCGCGGCCGATCCCCGGCCCCACCAGGTTGTCGAACGGGAAGGTGGAATAGAACGCCATGTCGGATTCGTTCTGGTTCTCGCCCAGCCAGGTGGTCATGTAGGGGTAGCGGTTGTCGCGGTCCTCGTCGAAGATCACCACCACGAGCCCACCTCGCCGTGGATCTTCTGGAACTGGCGCACGTAGATGCGCCCTTCGTACCAGTTGCGAATGGTCTCGCGCATGTCGATGCCGTCCAGAATCGAAGTGGTGAACGGCTCGACGCGCACGCGCTCTTCGGAGAGGATGCTCTTGCCCTTCTTCTTGAGGAAGCGGCCGTAATCCTCGATCACCAGGTCTTCGGGCGGATAGGAGCAGATGCTGGCGCCGTTCAGCTGGCTGGCCCACTCGCCCGGGAACTTCTCCTTCTTGCGCGGCTTCAGCCCGTACGGGCGGAGCCGCCGCTTGGTGCTGGGCAGGCGGCGGCGCAGGCGGATGCGCCGCGTGTCGAGCCAGACCTCGTCGCCGGAGATCCGCACCGTCAGCAGGTCGCGATTCGAGTCTTCTGCGGCGGATATCGGCCGGCCGCCTCCCAGACGTCCCAGGCGTAGTTGTCGTCGGCGATGCCGCGCGCCGCCACCGTCAGATCGAAGATGCCCGCGCCGAGCTCGTTGCCGGCCAGCGCCAGATTGCGCGTGTAGCGCGCCAGCAGGCGCCGCTGCCAGTGGGCGATGCGCTCGCCGGTGTTGGCCTCGTACTCCTTTTCGGCCTCGCGGAAGACCGCCAGTTGGGCGTGCCGCCGGTCGATCAGGTTGCCAGTCGGTCATGCAGCTGGCGGAACTTCTCGTAGCGCCACTGCAGCTGCGGGATACTCGGCGGTGATCTCGGCCAGCGATTCGGGATGCGGATTGAGCAGCTCGACGCCTTCGCGCCGGACGCGCGCCATCGGCTGCGCCTGCGGTTCCTCCATGGCGTCGAGCACCGGGTCGAGCAGGTTCAGCGAGACGCACCACCAGGACGCGCGCGCAGCGGGATCGGTGCCCTGCAGTTTCCAGGCGATGCCGGCGGCGTGCCGCGCCAGTTCCTCGCGAGCGCGGCTGCGGGTAGACGCGGTAGGCCTCGATGTAGCGGGCCAGGCCGATGTGGCGGATCGCGTACGGGTCGGGGTAGGCGTCCTTGAGGTGCGGGCGCTGTCCCGGCGTCGGGATCGGCGAAGACGATTTCGGCGCCGATTTCGAGGCCCGTGCGGATGGCCTCGGTGAACGGGTCGGCCGGCTCGACGGGAACGTAGATGGCCTGGTCGTCGCCGGTCGCCTTCGTCCGGGTAGAAGATCACGCGACATCTCCGGCAGCCGCGCCACGGCGCGCAGCCAGGCATCGCTGCAGCGTGGCGGGCAGTTCGAGCGCGACCACTCCGGGCCGGTCGCGCAGGATGGCCTGCGCGCACCTCGATGGCGAATTCCAGCCGGCCCGGCACCACCGGGAAGTAGGTGAAGCGTCCGCGCTTCAGGCTGCCCGGGTCAGGAAGCGGAAGGTCGAGTTCCCCGGGCATAGCGTAGCGCTTCTTCTCCCAGCACCTGAACCATGAGCAATTTCGAGCGCCTCGGTTTCGTGCGTGCGCTCGGTGGCCAGGCTCTTCAGCTTGATGGCGTAGCGGGCGACGTTGATGCCGTCGCGCACGGTGTAGCGCTCGTCGGCGGCGTGCGCCAGCTGCAGGAAATCGGTCACGTAGCTGCAGGATGCGCTCCTCGGCGAAGGGCAGATTCTCCTTCAGGATGTGGTACTCTTCGTCGCGCTCGGGAAAATCGATGAAGATCTGCGGCTGCAGGCGCGAGTGGATGTACTCGGGCAGCTCGAACGTGGAGGCGTCGTCGTTCATGGTGGCGACCAGGCGGAACTGCGGATGCGCCTTGATCTTGATGCCGGCGACGATGGATTCCACGTAGCGCCGGTTATCGAGCAGCGGCGCCAGGCTGGCCCAGCTCTTCTCGCTCATGCGGTTGCCTTCGTCGAGAATGGCGATGCCGCCGCGGATCATGGCGGTGACCAGCGGCGAGGCCACGTAGCGCAGGCTGCCTTCGCCCTCGATCACGGGCGTGACCAGCAGATCTTCGGGGCGCGTATCCAGGGTGGCCTGCAGGATGTAGACGTCGCGCCCCATGCGGCGTGCCGGCGGCGTAGGCGAGCGTGGTCTTGCCGACGCCCGGCTTGCCCAGCAGCCGCGGATTCATCGGCAGGTCCTGGTCGTTCACCACCATCCAGGCGGCCAGCAACTGGCGCATCAGTTCGTCCTGCCCCACCCACTGCACCGCGAGCTCGTCCGGATGGGCCAGGTGCAGGGTGACGCCTTCGATCTCGACGGTCATACCTTTCATTATGGACACAGGCCCGGCTGGAAAAGATACCTCGAAGAGCCGATTTCGGCTAAAGATTACTGACGACGATGCGATCGACCTTCAGCAGGAGTTCGACCTCCTGGAGGGGGAGTTCCAGCGAGGCGGCGATTTGGGCCGGGGAAGTGCCGCGGCGGTTGAGGCGCAGAGCCTGCGACCGTTTGGCCAGGTTGAGCCCGTTTCGCGGAGGAGCGGCGAGCAGTGCCTGCGAGAGCGGCGCGTCGCGCATTTGCGAGGCAAGGCTCTCCAGATCCGCGCGCAGCGCCTGCACGGCCGACGCCAATTCGTTGTCTTCGGTATGCCGCCCTTTGCGGGCCACGCGCGCCGCCGAACGTACCAGGCAAAGGGCGGTCGCGGCCAATACCAGAGCTAAGAGAGTCAATAGCGAAAGGCCGCCCAACGTGAGGGTGAGGGAGTTCATTTCAGACTCCGCAGGCGGTCCTGCCGGCTGGCGATCTCCTGGATTCGGACGCCATAATTGCCATCCACCACCACCACTTCGCCGCGGGCGATCAGGCACTCATTCACCAGCACCTCCACCTGATCGTTGACGCCGCGATTCAGTTCCACGATGGATCCGGTGGTCAGCTTCAGTACGTCCTTCATGGGCAGTTGGGCCTTGCCGAAGGAGATGCTGACCGGCAGGTCGACGTCCAGCAGCAGTTCCATGGTGCGGGAGTCCGCCGGGATGCGGCTCGAATCGTCGATTTCCGGCTCGGACTTTGGCTGAGGCGGTTTCGGCGGCTCGAGCGGGGGCCGGAGGCGCGGAGATGATCTCCACGAGTCTGGGGCTGAGCGTCACCAGCAGGGGGGCCAGGGGTGTGTCGCCAAAGGTCAGCGAGACCGAGGCCCAATCCCGGACTTCCGCGTCCGGAGCCTGCTCGGCGCCGGAATCGCAGGTGACCTCGTGCCCGAACATCGACCCGATGGAGCGCGCCATGACGGACAAGGACTGGCCGAGAATCTCGAACCAGGTGTTCTGGGCCTCGCCGGTTTCGACCGTTTCCAGCCCGGCGGCTTTCAACGTGAGGGTTCCGGCGTATTCCCACGTGGCCTGGGGCGCCCCCACCCATGCCAGCAACTCGGGCGATGATTGGAACGGCTGCTCCCACCACAGAAAGTCCGCGGAATCAGGGGCAACCTCGGCAAGCGGACCGGTCGCGTATTGCCAGCGGACCTCCGGCCGCTGGTCGGTCATCGATTCGAGAACCTGCGCGAGGGTCTCACTCCACTGGTCCAGAAGCGTGCGGGCGTTCGGCGCCGAGCTCATGCGCGGGCTATTCCGGTCTTCACTCATGCCAATGCCATGCCCCTGGTGGCCGGCCACTGCTCGCGCAGGTGGGTGCGCAGCCGCAGAATTGCCTGCGATTTCAGTTGCGAAATGCGCGATTCATGCAGGTTGACCACCTGGGCGATCTCCCGCAGCGTCAGTTCTTCGTGGTAATACAGGCTCAGCACCGTCCGCTCGATCGGCGGAATGCCGTCGATTCCCTCCGCCAGCAGTCGTTCCAATTCGGAGCGTTCCAGCAACGTGGAGGGCAGATTCTCGTCGGTCTCGGCAAGGTAGTGCAGCAGGTCTTTGCCCTGGTCGCCGCCGGCATATTCCAGGCTGGCAATATTCAGCCCGCGAATCTCCACCAGCCACTCGTGATACTCCTCGAGCGAAATCTCCAGTTGCGCGGCGATCTCCTCTTCGGTGGGAGATGCGCTGCAGACGCTGCTCGGCCGCCGCGATGGCCGCCTCGATCTGCTTGGCCTGGCGGCGCTTCTGCCGCGGCGCCCAGTCGAGGCCGCGCAGGCTGTCGAGGATGGCGCCGCGAATCTTGTACTCGGCGTACGTCTTCAGCTTGACGTTGTGAGTCGGATCGAAATTGTCGATGGCCGAGATCAGCCCGATGACGCCGGTCGACACCAGATCGTCCAGGCTGATGTTCTCCGGCAGACGTTCCTGGATTCGCCGGGCGATCAAGCGCACCTGCGGCAGATGCTCCAGAATGAGCCTTTCCCGTTCGACGTCGTCCATCATGTCGGCACCGCATACGAATACATACTCTTCTGCCGTTGGAGGTCACCTATGCCGCCGACCGTGACCGGCCGGATGGGCTGCCGAGAATCAGTTCGACCAGCCGCCTCGGGGTGGCGGCTTCCAGATCCTCCGGTATTCGCTGCCCGGTAGTAAAGAACGACAACGGCTTGCCGGTTCGTGCCGCCTCGTTGAGAATCGGGCCGAACGAGCCGGTCTCATCCAGCTTGGTGAACAGCAGCCGCTGGGGCGGAAAGCCTCGAATGAATCGACCACACGAGATAGATCGGCGGATTTCATGGAAGCCGATAGGACCAGTTGCGTATCGATGTCCGGCCGGGTCGAAAGAAAGTGCGCCAGGCCGCCGAGTCTGCCCAATTCCCCCGAGCCCGAGCCCGGGCGTATCGATGAAGATCAGTTCCTTGCCGCGATTCTCCTCGATGGTCTGTGCCAGCGCGGTCGACGGTTTCCAGCACCTGAAAACCGACCCCCAGAATGGCCGCGTACGAGCGCAACTGCTCCGCCGCGGCCACCCGGTAGGTATCCATCGGAGAGCAGCAGCACGGGCCGGCGGCTGGCCAGCCCGTAGTTCACCGCCAGTTTGACCAGCGTGGTGGTCTTTCCGGAGCCCGGGGGCCCCACCAGCGCGACGATCCGCGGCCTGGCTTCGCCCTTGTCCCAGCACCGGCTGCACCCTGAAGCGCGATTCCAGTTCCTCGACCAGCGCGCGCTGAAAGAGCGATCCGTCGAGCCTGGTATCGGACGCCGGCTTCGGCCCGGTCGGCCTCCGCTCAGACGGTTCCCGCCCCCTCGACAATCTCGCGCGCCAGTTCCGGGCATACTTCCGCGGCGGCTCAGCGCGGCATAGCGCGTCGGACAGCCGTCAGGGCGAAGCGCCGGCCCACTGCGCCGGCGCAAAGGCGGTCCGGGTGAGCACCCGCCGCATCCCTTCCAGTTCCTTTTTGAGTTCCGCCACATCTCGTCGGACAACCGGTCGCCCGGTGCCGCCGATTGGCGACCGGACGCCGCGGTTTCAGGAGCGGCCTCGTCGCAGCGCCGCCCGGTGCATCGGTCGCGAAGACCACTTCGTAGGCGCCCAGGTGGCGGGCTTCCGGAGGCGATTTGCGGCTGTTCACCAGCATGGCGTCCGGCCCCAGTTCGCGTCGGGCCTGCGGCCATGGCGTCTTCCATCGACTGTGCGAAATAGGATTTGATCTTCATCTGTCTGTCCCGGTCTCACGCGGCCACTTCACGTGCATCTATCGTCAGTGTCGTGCGGATTTCTGTAGCCGCGTTCATTGAATGTCCCCAGGGATCTGCACGCGCAGTCCGGGCGGCACTTCGTTGTGCGCCAGGAAGAACAGGTTGGGCATGCGACGATTCCGTAATCTGGCGCAGGAAGTAGCGTGCGCCCGTGGAAGTGATGGCCACCACCGGCGTTTCCGGCGAGACGACCCGGCCGGAAACGCGATTCAGAATGTCGCGCAGTGTCTGCGGCGCCAGCGTGAGATGGCTGTTCTGCTCGCCGTGCTCGACCGCCGCTTCGACCGCCTGCTCGATCGACGGGATCGAGGAACCAGGCGGGCAGTTCGCCGGCGCGCGTCAGATACGGCTTCACCACCGTGCGGCGCAGGGCCTGGCGCACGTATTCGGTCAGCAGCACGGGATTGCGCGTGGATGACGCGGCTTCGCCGAGCGCTTCGAGAATCGAGACCGCATCGCGGATCGAGACCCGCTCGCGCAGCAGGTTCTGCAGCACCCGCTGCACGGTGGCCAGCGGCAGCAATTTGGGCACCAGATCTTCGACTACTTTCGGGATGCTCCACCGCTGACCCGGTCGAGCAGCCGCTTGGCATCCTGGCGCGAAAACAGTTCGTGGGCATGGCGGCGGATCGACTTCGGAAAGATGCGTGCCCAGCACGCTGACGCTGTCGACCACGGTATAGCCGGCGTTGCGCGCCCGTTCGGCGCGCTCGCTGGGAATCCACAAGGCGCTCATACCGAATGCCGGCTCGCGCGTGGGCTGGCCCTTCGACTGGCGTTCGGCCGTGACCGGTGGGAATGGCCAACTCGCAGCCCTGCGGCAATTCGATAGCGGGAGATTTCGACGCCCTTGAGCAGAGATCACGTATTCGCGGCTGCGCAGCGACAGATTATCGGTGACGCGCACCGGCGGCAGCAGATAGCCGAGATCGCGTGGCGAGCTGCTTGCGGATCGCGGAGATGCGCCGCAGCAGCGGCGAATCCTGCGCCGCCTTCCACCAGCCCGACCAGACCCAGCCCGACCTCGATGGCCAGTGGCTCGACGCGCAGCAAAGATTCGACATTGTCCTTGGCAGCCAGCCGGCTTGGCCTCTGCCGGCGCGCGCGGCGCTGCGCCAGTTCCTTCCGGCGCATCCGCCACCCGGCCGCGCCGGCTCCGCCGCCGAGCAGCAGGAACGGGCAGCTTGGGCATGCCCGGCATGGCCGCGAGGGCCATCAGCACGCCCGCCAGCCAGCATCAGGGGCTGCGAGTTTCCGAAGATCTGCCGCTGGAATTCCGCGCCCAGGCGGGTGTCGGAGCTGGCGCGCGTGACGATCAGGCCGCCGGAAATCGAGATCATCAGCGCCGGGATCACCGTCACCAGGCCGTCGCCGATGGTGAGCACCGTGTACGTCTCGATGCGCCTTGCTGAAGATCCATGCCGTGCTGCAGCACGCCGATCAGGAAGCCGGCGACGATGTTGATGCGGTAATGAGGATGCTGGCCACGGCGTCGCGCTGGGTAAAGCGCGACGCGCCGTCCATGGCGCCGTAGAACTCGGCCTCGGTGGCCAGTTGCTTGCGGCGCCGCTTGGCCTCGGTTTCGTCGATCAGCCCGGCATTCAGGTCGGAATCGATGGACATCTGCTTGCCGGGCAGCGCGTCGAGCGTGAAGCGCGCGGTGACTTCGGAAATGCGCACCGCGCCGTGATTGATGACGACGTATTGAATGGCGATCAGCACCAGAAAGATCACCGCGCCGATGATGTAGTTGCCGCCCACCACGAAGCTGCCGAACGCGCCGATCACCTCGCCGGCGGCCGAGGTGCCGGTGTTGCCGTTGAGCAGGATCAGGCGCGACGAGGAGATGTTCAGCGCCAGCCGGAACAGAGTCAACAGCAGCAGCGTGGTGGGGAACGAGGTGAACTCGACCGGCCGCACCAGGTACAGCGACGACCATCATGCACCGTCACCGACATCAGGATATCGGTGACGATCAGCAGATCCAGCACGAAGCCGGGGAGCGGCGTGATCAGCGCGATGACGATGCCCAGCACGGCGAGCGGCACGGCCATTTCGCCGAGCATGTGCAGGGGCAGATTGCGGAGCCAGTCGGGGCGGAGCGCCCGGCAGCGGCGAGGGTCTTGGCAGTGGCGTCATGGGATCAGCCGGGCAGCCTCCCGTTCATCAGTTTGAAGATGTAGGCGAGAATTTCGGCGACGGCGCGGTAGAGATGCGCCGGAATCTCCTGCCCCACGTCCACCGACTTGTACAGGGCCTGCGCCAGCGGCGGATTTTCGACGATCGGGACCTGGTTTTCGACGGCCTTCTGGCGGATGCGCAGCGCCAGATAATTCTTGCCCTTGGCCACCACCATGGGCGCGGCCATGCTCTCCAGTTGGTAGCGGATCGCGACGGCGTAATGCGTGGGATTGACGATCACGGCGGTAGCCGTGGGCACTTCCTTCATCATGTTGCGGCGCGCGCGGTCGCGCTGCAGACGGCGAATCCGCTGCTTCATCTGCGGATTGCCTTCCATGTCTTTGATCTCGTCGCTGATCTCCTGCTTGCTCATGCTGCAGATCGCGCTTGTAGCGCTGCATCTGGCGGAAGAGATCCACTGCGCCAAATACCAGGAAGACTCCGGCAGCTTTCCAGAACAGATCCATCATGCGAGGTCGCGATGAGCGCGAAGCCGCTCTCGACGCTCTCGAGAGGCAGGGACAGAAAGGCATCGAGTTTGTCGCGCGCGACAGCATAGACCGCCCACAGAAAAACGGGCAGCAGAATCACGGCCTGCAGCAAGTGCGGGCAGATTCTGCTGCGGCAGTTCCTTCAGCTTGGCAGCGGATTGAGCCGCGGCAGGATCGGGCGCCAGTTTCTTGAGACTCAAGCCGAAGCGCGTGGTCGACGAGGCGAATCAACAGGGTTGCCGCGGCTACGGCAAGCCCGCCCACCACCAGCGGCAGCAAGATGCTGTCCGAAGAGTTGCCAGGCGATGTGGGTCAGATCCTCGGGGCGAATCTCTCCGGAAAATGCACGCGCCAGAAGGGCGCGTGTTCCCGCCGGAACCCCGCGAACCACCGTGCGCCGCCCGCACCCAGCAGTGCCAGGAAAACCATGAACTGCAGCGCCGATACGAATTCCCGGGCGGAGGGAAACTGTCCTTCCTCGCGCGCCTTTTCGAGGCGTTTGGGAGTGGCCTGCTCGGTCTTGGAGGACGGTCCGCCATGGGCGGTCATATCCCCAGCGTCCGGCGCGCGCCGACCAGCGTGTCCGGCCAACTGCCACGAGCATGCGGGGGAAAAGCGCGGCGATCCAGCTCAGTACCAGCAGGGCGATCAGCATCTTGGCCGGGAATGCCAGGGATAGCAGTTGCAGTTGAGAATTCAGACGTCCCATCAAGGCCAGCGCCACATCCACCATCACCAGCAGGGCCACGACCGGCAGCGCCAGACGGACGCCCACGGAAAACAGACTGGATGCCGAGGTGAATCAGCGATTCCGCCGAACTGCGGCCGAAAACCCAGGTGCCCGCCGGGATCTTTGCGAGGCTCAGGGCGAACAGGCGCAGGACTTTGCCGGTCCAGCCCCATGGCGAAGAAGAACATGCCGCCCAGCAGTTGCGCCAGCACCAGCAGGATGCCGGAGTCGGCCTGGGTGTTGGGATCGATGGTCTGTGCAAAGGCGTATCCGGCCTGCAGACCCAGCACCTGCGCGGACAACGTGAACGCCTCGAGGACAATGGTCACCGAGACGCCGATGGCAACGCCGATGGCAGCCTCCGCGCCAGCCCAGGCAGCCAGCGTCGAGGCAGTAACTGATTGCGCTTCCACGGTGGGCCATTGCGCCGACAGCGCCAGGGTGAAGCCGATGGCAAAGGCCACCTTGGCCGGTCCCGCGACGGCGCTGAGACCCGGTAGCGGAACGAAAGCCAGGGCGCCGCTCACGCGCGCCAGTACCAGAAGGAACGCGAACAAGGTGCCGGCGGAGAGCGTGAGGTTAGCGGGCATAGCGGCCCAGATTTCCCGAAGAGGGCAGTGGCGTACGTCATGGTTCTTTGCAGCATCCAGGGCAGCAGCAGCAGCATTCCGCCTAGAAACGCCAGCAGGCGCGGAATGGTGCTGAAGGCGTTGTCCTGCATCGAGGTGGCGATCTGCACCAGGCTGACCGCGATACCCGCGATGAAGCCGATGGCCAGCAGCGGCGCGGCCAGCCAGAATGCCGTCATCAGGGTTTCCCGCATGAGTTGTACGACGCTATCGGGTGTCATTGGTAAAAACTCTTCATGAGCGAGCCCACCACCAGGTTCCAGCCATCCACCAGAACGAACAGGAGCACTTTGAATGGCGCCGAAATCATGACCGGAGGGCAGTTGCATCATGCCCACCGAAAGGGTGACCGAAGCGACCACCAGATCGATCACCAGGAAGGGCAGGAACAGAACGGCTCCGATCTGGAAACCGGTTTTCAGCTCCGAAAGAATGTAGGCCGGGATCAGCACCTTCATACTGAGGTCCGTGGGCGTGTGCGGGGCCGGATCGTGGGACATTTCGACGAACAGCCGGATGTCTTTTTCGCGGGCGAAACGGATCAGAAAGGTGCGCAGCGGCTTGGCGCCTTCATCGAGCGCCTGCGAGGGCGTCAGGCGGCCTGCCTCCATGGGCTCCCAGCCCTGGTGGAACATATCCGCCGCCACTGGCTGCATGATGACGATACTCAGGAACAGGGCCAGGCCCAGCAGCACCTGGTTGGATGGCGCCGTCTGGGTGCCGAGCGCCTGGCGCAGGAAGTGAAGCACGATGGTGATGCGCAGGAACGGAGTGATGCACATGATGGCCGCCGGAAGCAGAGTCATCAGCGAGAGCAGAATGATGATCTGCATGGGCACGCTCACCGTGGATCCGCCCTTTCCGGCCGATATGCCGAAGAGAGAGAGAGGTTCGACCGGGGCCGCGAACGCGGGAGCCGCGACTGCCAGCGCGGCACACAGGCGCAGGAGCTTCATTGGATCGCCTGTCCGGGGCTGGCAATTTCGCGGTACGCCATGCTGGTCACCAGGGAACAGCCGGCCGGGAGAACTGGCCAGCAGCAGCGCAGTGTTTCCCAGGCGTACCAGATGCAGAGTCTGCTGGGGTCCGAGCGACAGCCGCTCGACACATTCCAGGCGGCGGCCGCCGGCCTTCTTTCCCAGGCTGGCTGTGGCGAATCCATGCCGGCGCAACCACCACAGCGTTCCCACCAGCAGCGCCAGCACTCCGGCCACTGCCGTAATCTGTTGTATCGCTTCCATGCTCAATCGCCCTTCAATCGTCGCGGAAGTCGGTAATGCGCACGCCGAGCGAGTTTTCGATCAGCACAATCTCGCCGGAAGCGCTCAACACGCCCCCGATGTAGATGTCGATGTTCTCCCCGGCCGATCGCGACGTGCCGATGATGCTGCCTGCTTCGAGGCGCAGCACCTCGCGGGTGGTCATGATGCGTCGATCGAGTTCGATTTCGATATCGACCGGGATTTCGCCCAGCGGCGCAATTTCTTCCTGAGGATTCATCGGCGGATTAGTGGATTAAGTTGATAGTGTCCTGGCTCAATGTGTCGGCGGTGGTCACCACGTGGGCATTGGCCTCATAAGCTCTCTGGTAAACGATCAGGTTGGTGAATTCGGTGGCGATGTCTACCGTAGAGGCTTCCACCGAGCCGCCCTGGATGCTTCCGCGTCCGCCGGTGCCCGGCGTGCCGATGGATGGATTGGCAGTCAGGGAGCTCAGTTCGAAGTTGTTGTTGCCGGCCGCGATGAGGCTGTCCGGATTGCGGATCTGCGCCAGGGCGATCTGGCCGACGCGCACCTGGGAGCCATCGGTATACTGCGCGATGAGCACACCGCCGGTCGCCAGGCCGACGTGATCCAACTGTGCCGCCGGCGAACCGTCCTGCGACTGGGCCGAAGGGGCCGAATCCTGGCCGAACTGCGTAATCCTGCCCACGCCCGCGCTGGTATAAGGGTTCCAGGAGATGTTCATGTCGCTGGATCCGTCCGCCAGGCCCGGAATGGTGAACTGGATGGGACTGCCATTGGCAGGGTCCGTCAGGTTGCCGTTGGTGTCGAACGTCAGGGTGCCGCTGGCTCCCGAGATATCGAATGGCGTGCCTGCCGTTCCGCCCCCGATGTCTTCTCCGGGAATCTGCACCTGGTAGCTCCACGCGTTGGCGCCAGTCTTTTCAAAGGAAAGCGTCAGCACATGCGAGGTACCGAGACTGTCGTAAACCGTGATCGGTGTGGTGAAGTCGCTGGTGGCATCGGCCGCGGCACTGGAGTTCAGGTTCAAATCGACGGTGAAATTGCTGGTTGCCACCGGCGCCTTGAGCGAGCCTACCGGCACCACGATATTGCTCACCGGCCCGTTGGTATCGATTGAGCCGTCGGAATTCAGCGTAGTCCAACCCTGGACCGCATAACCGGTGTCGGTGAGCAGGTTGCCTACCTTGTCGGCCTGGAAGTTGCCGGCGCGCGTGAAAAGCTCATGGCCGGAGCCGTCCTGAACGATGAAGAACCCATCGCCTTGCACGGCCGCATCCAGCAGGCCCGAGCTGGTTTGAATGGCGCCCTGGGTGAATTCACGAACCGTCAGGGGCTGCCCGGTTCCGAACCCAACCTGGGTTTCTCCCAGGCCGGCGCCAAGCGATTCGGTCACCAGATCGCGAAAACAGACTTCACTGGTTTTAAAACCTGGAGTGTTGAGATTGGCCAGGTTGTTTCCCACCACGTCGATGGCGGTGGTATTTGCGTTCAGCGCCGAGAGAGCGCTCGAGAAAGTGGTTAACATGCGATTTTCTCCGTTTCAGATTGCTAAACTGCCCCGCTGCCGGTATTCCCTACGAGCTGGTCCAGATCGCTGCGAATCGCAGTGACGTCCTGGCCCGTATTGACCGTTTGTTCGAGTTGTTGGAATTGCGCCAACTGTTGCACAAACTGCATGCTGTCGGTGGGATTCAAAGGGTCCTGGTTCTTGAGCTGCGCGACCAGGAGCTGCAAGAACATGTTTTTGTCTATGGTTGTTGTCGTGGTGGCGGTAGTGGTGTTCTGGTTGGCACCGGAAGCTCCACTAGTTGACGTAGTTGGTGACATGTGTGATCCTCTCTAGTCGTTAATTCGGACGGCGTCGAAGAGCCACGAAAAATCCTCGCGACCCGGCCTTGGACCGGCCTGCTCCTCCGGCGGCTGGCGCCGCTGCTGCTCCTCATTTTGCTGACCGCCGGAGTGCCGTTGCTGTGCATCCGGCGAATCCTGCCGTGGCGACCCCGGCGCGGGCTCGGCCGCCCGCGCGCCTTCCGATGATCCGGCCGTGGGACCATGCCAGGTTTCGGTATGGAAACCCGACTGCTCCAGCCTGGAGGTCAACTGAGGCAGTTCCTCGCGCAAGGTGCCGGCCAGATTCGCATCCGGTGTATGGACTGCAACCCTGACCTCGCCGCCTCGTTCGGCCACGTGGACCTGCACGCGGCCTTCATCGACGGTGAAATGCATTTCGACGTTCCTGGAGCCGGCCGGAGCGTTGACCGGTTCTGGGAGCGGGGCTGCCGCCTGCACCCGCGCCGCCGGGACAGTTTCGTTCCGGGGACTCTCCGGCGCGCGGCTGGATGACCTTGCTTCGGGCGCTGTGAGAGGCTGAGTTGTGGTTCTGACGGCCGATTCGGCAGGTGGAGCGGCCGGAACTGCTGCCGGCGCGTCTGTTTTTTTGAGATGTTCGACGGTAGCCGGCGGGGTCTTCTGCATAGACCGAGCAGGCTCTGGTTCCGGCGGTGCCGCGGGGTCCGGTGGTTTATCCGTGGATGGGATCGCGGCCGATGGAACTTCCGGCGTCACCAGACGCACCGCGCCAGTTGGGTGCGGAGCGGGCACCGCGCGTGCCTGTGGAGCCGCTTCCGGGGCAGGTTCGGTAGCTGGAACCAGGTGCGCCAGGAATGCCGTTTCGGCAGGCGGCGCGCAATCGGTGGACGCATCTTGAACGATTGCCGCGACCGACGGCCGCGAATTCGCGCCGGACCCTTGACGCTCCGGTTGGGGGTCTGACTGGGCCGGCGATCGCGGGACAGGAGGCGGGGTGGAGGCCTGGTGCGAAGCTGCCGGGACAGGACTGGTGAAGAGGCCCGTAGTTTTGTTCGCCGCGTGAACCGTGTTCTGAGCCGGCGGCGCGCCAGCCGTGGTCACGACCGGATTCTGTTGCTCCGGCACGGACGGATATATGGATTGCGGCAACAAGGGTACAGCAGCGGCTGGAGACGCGAAGGCAACTCGCGCGGCGCGAACGGGATGCGCTGCGGCTGTCACCGGCGGAACGGGTGTCTCCGCGGGCGCTGGAGTTCCGGGCAGTTCGATGCGGTGCCGTGGCTCGATGGGCGGATTGCTCCGATAGACGGCTCCGGGCGACTGCGACGGGAGGGCGGCCAAGTCTTTTCCAGGGGTGCGCTTGTTACGATTCCGGTGCGTGGGCGCGTCGGTGGCTGGCGGCGCCTTCACGGACGTGGCGATAGTGAGAGGGAGGTCTGGTGGAGCAACAGACGGATCCCTTTGGCAAACCTCAGACGGAGACTCCTGCGCACCCGGGACCCGAGGCGGTGGGACGGAAGGCGTCCGAGCCAAAGATGTCGCTAGTGGAACCGATCCTGAAGCGGCCGGCGAATCCCGACGGCTGACCGCCGGTCTTTGCCGCTGCTTTTCAGGCGGATTTGGATCGAGATCCGGCTGCGGGAGACCAGTTGGCCCTACCGACGGTTTGGGCCGGGGCGGCGAATCCTGGCGGGCAACCGAGGTGTCCCGCGGCAGTGCGGCGGGCGTTGTTTGCGGCGGAGTTGCGGGCGTTGTTTGCGGCGGAGTTGCGGGTGTTGTTTGCGGTGGCGCCGCAGGCTCGGTTTGCGTCACAGTCGCGGGAGCCATCGGAGGCGGACTCGCGGGCATTGCCGGCGATAGCGCTGCCGACACAGTTTGTGGCGGAGTCCGGAGCGTTGCCGGCGGTAGCGTTGCGGGCTCTGCTGCACCCGGTGGCGACACTAGAGACTGGAGCAGAGACGGCGCCACGGAGTCCTCCGGAAAAGCCGGCTGTTCGGGCGGTGCCGGCGAGTTCTGATGCGCCGTGGGAGCCGGCGTTTGCAGCCTGCTTGCATCCGCAGGCGGATCCACGCAAGTCGCGGGTACGGGGTGCGACACCGGCGGCTCTGCCCGCGAGCCGCTCCACCAGACGATTGCCGGCGTTCGCGGCAAAGGCGGGAGGAAAGGCTGTTCCCTAACATCCCCGGCAGGCGGCAGCACTGTCTGTTCCGGGAGGGCGACAAGCGGCCTTGTCTGCACGATCGGCCCTGTTATCTCTTCGGGCAATGCTACTCGCGCCGTTTCCGTCTTTGGTGCTGGTGCGGTTTGTGCCGCGGAAGCTTGGGGAGCATCCGATGCTGCCATTAAGCCGGGCTGTTGCTGCGGGACGTTCGGGGGAGCGGAGGCCAGATCCGCGACGTTTGGGAGGTACACGGCCGACCCAGGGGCAAACGGCACGGACTTATCGACCGGCGGGCGGCCTTCGCGGTGCTTCGCGTCCGGTTTGGCCGGTGTCGCCGGCGGCGTGTGCTCGGGCAGTACGGCCTGATCCGGCGAATCGGCGGTGGTGAACGACTCCAAAAAATTGGTGAAGGGCGCGGCTGGCTGGGCGGTTTCCATCGACGAGGGCTTCCACTGCGGCAGCAGGTCCGCGAGAAGGGAGGCCGGTAGCGCGAAGGCGTTCACGGGGCCTGGAAATGCAGGCCGCTCGCCAAACCACGCGCGCTCATTTGCAAGGCTTTAGTGCACGACGCTGCGGCAGAAAATTGCCACGCCGGTCCCCTGCGGCAAGATCCTGTCACGGCGCACACGGGTCCCTGCGTGGCTTATCGGCGGCCTGCCGCTTGTTTTGAGATATTTCGATTCCTTATCCTTTATTGGTCCCCGGCTTGCTCAGGCAACTGCGTATGGACCCACTCACCGCCACCGCGGCAAGCGGAATGCGTGCCCGCATGGAATCGCTGGACCTGCTGGCGAACAATGTCGCCAATGCCTCCACCGGGGGCTACAAGGCGGATCGCGAGTTCTACAGCCTGTATGCGTCGCCGGATGCCGTCGACCCGGAGGGACTGAACGATACAGCCACCATGCCGGTAATCGAACGGCCCTGGACCGACCAGTCGCAAGGTACGTTGCAAACTACGGGCAATCCGCTCGACCTGGCGTTATCGGGCAAGGGCTTCTTTGCAGTGCAGGGGCCGAAGGGAGCTCTTTACACGCGCAACGGCAGTTTCCATTTGACGGCAGACGGGAAGATAGCCACCAGCGAAGGTTACCCTGTCAGCGGGTCCGGCGGTACACCCATCACGCTCACCAGCGCCCGGCCCGATCGAAATCTCGGGCGACGGAACGGTGCGGCAGGATGGCACGGTTATCGGTCAACTGCAGGTCGTCGATTTCACGGCGACGGCGGGGCTGTCCAAGCAGGGCAGCAACTATTTCCGTATCTCCGATCCCAATGCGCGGTCCGCGCCAGCCGCGGGGACCGGAGTGGAACAGGGAAAACTGGAAGCGTCCAACAGCGGCAGCGCCGAATCGGCCGTGCGGCTGATCAGCATCATGCGGCAATTCGAAATGCTGCAGAAGGCCGCTACGCTGGGCGCGGATATGAGTAAGCAGGCCATCGAGCAGGTGGCTCACGTGGGTTCATAAAGAAGGAGAGAGCGAATGATTCGAGCACTGTACAGCGCGGCCAGCGGCATGCGGGCGCAGGAAATGAACGTAGACAACATCGCCAACAACCTGGCCAACGCCAATACGGTGGGCTACAAGTCGCGGCGCCCCCAGTTTCAGGATCTGATGTACCAGAGCCTGCTACAGCCCGGCGCCGCCGCCGGGACAGCAGACAACTATTCCGGCGGGCCTGCAACTGGGCCTCGGCACGCGTCCCACTTCCAACGAGATCGTCTTCACCCAGGGAGCTTTCTCGGAGACCGACAACCCGCTCGACATGGTGATTCAGGGGCCGGGCTTTTTCCAGGTCCTGCAGCCCAACGGCGACCTGGCGTATACCCGCGCCGGGCAGTTCCAACTGGACCGGAACGGCAACATCGTGACGGGCAACGGCAATGCCCTGCAGCCGCAAATCACCATTCCGCCGACCGCGCAGCAGATCACCATCGCCACCGATGGTACAGTGAGCTACACGCTTCCAAACCAGACCGCGTCCCAGCAGGCTGGCCAGATTCAACTGGCCAACTTTCAGAATCCGGCCGGACTGAACAGCATGGGAAACGGGCTTTACACGCCGACGGATGCATCCGGCGACGCCACGGTGGGAACGCCCGGCGGGTCGGAGGGCATGGGTTCGCTGTTGCAGGGATACGTGGAACAGTCGAACGTATCGATTGTGGATGAGTTCGTCAATCTGATTCAGGCGCAACGGGGTTACGAGGCGAACTCCAAGGTGGTCACCGCCGCCGATAACATGTACCAGCAGGTTAACCAATTGAGCCGATGATCCCCCTTCTTTCCATGGCACTGGCGGCATGCCTGGCGGTGGGCGCAGGCTCCGATCAGATTTTGGCCGGCGACCTGGTTCCGGCTTACCCGGAGATGGCGGCGCTGGATCCGGCAACTCCGGTGGGGCACGCGCCCGAACCCGGCGTGTCGCGCACTTTCCGCGCGTTCGATCTGCGTACGCTGGCGGCACGTTTCGGGCTTCCGGCGGTGCCCGATCAGGAATTCTGCGTGGAACGGCCGGTGGCGCCTCTCGATCCGGATCGACTGTTGGAGGCGATGAAGAGCACTCTGCCGCAGGCCCACATCGAAATCCTGGAGTACAGCCGGCAACCGGCGCCGCCGGGAGAGCTTGAGTTTCCGCGGCAGGGATTGCGCGAAGGGGCGCAACGGAACGGGGCTCTGTGGACCGGGTCGGTACGCTACGCCGGAAACCGGCGGTTCCTCATCTGGGCTCGTGTCAAGGTAACGGCAGGCGTGCGGCGGGTAGTGGCGATGGCAGACCTCAAGCCGGGCCAGCCAATCGAGCCGGGCCAGATCCTGGAGCAAACGCGGGAGGAATTCCCGGCGTCCGGCGATTTTGCGGTCACACTGGACCAGGTGGCCGGTAAGTGGCCGCGACTGGCGCTCCATGCCGGCTCAGAGATCCGCCTCGACCAACTGGTCGACGCCAAAGACGTGGCTCGCGGCGAGAGGGTCCGGGTGGATGTGGTGGAGGGCGCCGCCCGCCTGGAGTTTGAAGGCATCGCCGAAAGTTCCGGTTCGGCGGGCGAGATGATTCCGGTACGCAATCCGGGCACGAACAGGCGGTTCCGGGCGCGCGTGGAAGGCAAGGGACGGGTTTCGGTGGGCGGCGCTACCGTCAAGGTGACTTCATGAAGCTCTGGATTTGGATTCTCTGCGCCTGCGCGTGCACGATTGCGTCGGCGGCAAAAAAGAAAAAGGCGGCGGAGGCTCCGGCCTCACCGCTGGACCGCTACGTGACGGAATCGACCGAGCGACAGGCCGCCGCCCCGGCCCCGACACCGGGCTCAATCTGGCTGGCCGGTTCGCGGCTGGCGGATTCGGCGCGCGACGTCCGGGCGAGCCAGGTGGACGACGTGCTCACGATCGTGGTGGCCGAACAGGCATCGGCAGTCACAACCGGCAATACCAAAACACAGCGCTCGTCGAGCACCAAGAATTCGATCGCCGCTCTGGCGGGCATCACCAAATCCACCGGACCGCTGGCGAATCTGGCCAACCTCTCCGGAGACACGCAACTGAACGGCCAGGGAACCACCAGCAGAAGCACGACTCTCAGCACGACGCTGACGGCGCGCATCATCCATGTTCTGCCGAACGGAGGCCTGGTGGTTGAAGCTTCCAAGGATATCCAGATCAACTCCGAGCACCAGTTAATCACCGTGCGCGGCGTGGTTCGTCCGGCCGATATTGACGCGACCAACAGCGTGCAATCCAACCGCCTTGCGGAGTTGGAAGTGCGGGTCAACGGCAAGGGCGTGGTGGGTGACGCGATCAAGCGTCCCTTCATTCTGTATCGCATTCTGTTGGGTCTGATGCCGTTCTGAGGATGACTATGCGGAATCTCATCCTGGGCGTGGCTTGCCTCTTCGCCAGCCAGGCTAATGCTGCGCGCCTGAAAGAGCTGGTAAGTATCGAGGGCGTCCGTGACAATCAATTGATCGGCTACGGCATCGTGGTCGGACTGGCGGGCACCGGTGACAGCCAGCAGACCCTGTTTTCGAACCAGAGCCTCACCAATGTGCTGGAGCGAATGGGCATCGCGGTCTCACCGACGATGATTCGCGTGAAGAACACGGCTGCGGTGATGGTGACCGCGACACTCCCCGCCTTTGCCCAGCCGGGACTGCACATCGATGTTACCGTGGCAGCCGTCGCCGATGCTGCTAATTTGCGGGGCGGCATTCTGGTGCTGACGTCGCTGCGGGGCGCCGATGGGCAGGTCTATGCGGTGGCGCAAGGTCCCGTAGTTACCGGAGGGTTTGTGGCCGGCCGTGGCGGCGCGACGCAGACAGTGAACCATCCGACCGTGGGCCGCAGTCCGGCCGGTGCGACGGTGGAGCGCGTAGCTCCCTCGGTCGAGCCCAAAGGGGTGGTGCGTTTACAGTTGAGGCAATCGGATTTCACCACGTCAGCACGCATCGTGGAAGCCATCAACAAAAAATTCAATGAAGAAAAAACAGCGCTGGCGCACGCTGACAATCCGGGTCTGGTGAGTGTAACAATTCCCGCCGGGTACGCATCGCGCACCAGTGAGTTCATGGCCGCATTGGAAAGCCTGGCGGTGGAGGCCGACCTGCCCGCTCGCGTCGTGGTCAACGAGCGCACGGGGACAATTGTGTTAGGTAAGGACGTGCGGATCGCTCCGGTGGCGATCATGCATGGCAATCTGAACGTCGAGATCCAGACCACGTTTACGGTTTCACAGCCCGCTTCCCTGGGACAGGGCACGACCGAAGTGGTCCCGCAAACTACGACCGCGGTGAAAGAAGAAAAGGCGCGGAATGTGGTGCTGAAGCAGGGCGCGACGGTGGAAGAGTTGGTGCGGGCTCTGGCGGCGATCGGATCGACGCCGCGCGACGTCATTGCGATTTTGGAGAGCTTGCGAAGCGCCGGTGCGCTGGAAGCCGAGCTTGAGGTGATTTGATGAGCGATTCCGTCCTGACGCCGGTTCTGCCGGCGTCTTCACTGGCGATTCCGGCGCGCAAGCCCGATACGCCTGCCAAGATTCACGATGCCGCTCAACAGTTCGAAGCGCTGCTGATCGGCCAGATTCTGCAATCGGTCAGTGAAGGCGGCGGATGGCTGGGATCCGGCGACGACTCCGCAAGCAGTTGCGCCACCGGTTTTGCGCAGGAGCAACTCGCCTCTATGATGGCCAAAAGCGGTGGCTTCGGATTGGCGGACTTAATCGCCAAAGGCCTGGAGCGCAGCCAGCAACCCCCCGGTTGATTCTTACAGATTCCATCCGTGGGCAGCATACGCTTCGGCCGGTTCCGGCGGCATGGGTTGAGACCAGGGACTGGCTGGCTCTGGGAGTTCCTGTGGCGGGTGGCGAATCTCATCCCACGCTTCGGCGAGGGTGGATAATAGCCCTAACACTTCGCCCATGGGGGCGTCCTCCTGCCGCACATTGGCTTCCAGCAGTCTGCGTTGCATGTAGTCGTAGAGACGCGCAAGCCGCTGGCTGAGATCGCCACCGCGTTCATGGTCCAGGGCCGCGGTAAGTTCCGTGAGAATCCGATGCGCTTTGGAGATGGACTGGCAGCGCGCCGCGATGTCGCCCGCGGCCAGGTGGTGCCGGGCTTCCCGAACCGATTCGGTGCAGGCCTGATACATCAAGTGCACCAACTCGAGGGGATCCGCCGAAAGAACCCGGCTCTCTATGTAAGCATCATGAGCGTTCTGCCACATAATATTCTCTCCACACCACTTATCGGTTTATCCGGCAGCTTTTATAGGCCTGTTTCAGGCCTTTTGCGTTTTCGATTCCGCCGCCAACTCCAACACGTATTCCGGTGGAATCTGCGAGACCACTTCCTTAGTCTTGCGATCGACGATGCTGACAATCATCCGATGAGACTGCGGGTCTTTTTGAAAACGCAGTTCATTGTTCTCGCCGAACATCTCAGCGCTGTTGAGGGCCTTCACCGCCTGGATTACTTCGCGGTTCTGGGTCTGTTGCTCCGCCGGAGCCGGGGGCACCGGCGCCGGCGCCGTGCTTCGATTTAATCCGCTGATGTCCATATCAACTCCTTGAAGAACCGCCGGCCGGCAGCCTGCCGGAAGCGCTTCCTCGGCATTCTTATCGGCTCTGAATCGGGAAACCTGCAACCATTCCTGTTTTGCAGAAACTCTTCCTGTCGTCACTGAAGAATTCGCCGGACTGGCCGAAAAGATACCTGAAAGGGCGTGAGCATGGCCAAAACTGTTCCCATCATTGGAATCGAGACCAGCGAACTTCGCTGGCTGCGCATGCTGGTCGCGCTGCTGAGACATCCGGACCCCAACGTTCCGGAACTGGCCCGGCAGGCGCTCCTGTATCTGACCGATGCTGCCGCCAGTCGCGCTGCGACGAAACCGGAGCCACTGAACCACGCAGGTTAAGGTTAAGCGACGAACAGCCAGGGAACGGTGGGAACGGTGATGTTCTGTACTATTCTTTTGTAAATCTGGTACCATGGAGCACATGTGGGCCCGGTACTTTTCTGGCTTTTCAGGTCTCCTTCTTTCCCTGATATTCCTCGGACTTACTCCCCTCGCCTCCGCACAGCAAGTCCACGATGCAACCAGTTCCCGTGAGCGCACGCTGCTCACCCAGAGCTTCGCTAATGAAAAGCTCTGGCTCTGGCAAAAGCGGCTCAATCTGCAGGATTGGAATATCACGTTAGAGATGACGCGCGCCGCCGATCTGAAACCCAGGACGCTGGGCAACATTCATTGGGATCTGGACAAGAAGACCGCCCAGATCCACGTGCTTGATCCTGCCGACTACCACATGCAGTTTCGCGACATGCTGAACGACATGGAGTTCACCGTGGTGCACGAACTGATTCACCTGGAGTTGTCGCCGGTGCTTTCGCCGTTGTCGCGGAGCGACGCCAACCGCCGGGACGAAGAGCAAGCCGTCAACCAGATGGCCGACGCCCTGCTGAAACTGGATCGCGACCGGTAATCCCGGCATTGCGAATCGGATTATCCTATTAACAGGGTGACCGGGATTCCGGCTCGCCCCACTTGTGGAGGCTCCCGTGCGATCCCTTTCGAAGATCCTTCTGCCGGTCGATTTCTCCGAACGCGCGGCGTCCGCTGCGAATTGCGCCAAGCTGTTGGCCCACCACTTTCACGCGGAACTCATTCTGCTTCACGTGTTGCCGCCGGTGCAATATCAGTACGGTCCGGCGGAGTTGGGAGGCGCGCTATTGAGCGACCTCTACGCCAATCGTGCCGTGCTGGTCACAGAGGATCTGAACCGTTTTCTGGCCGATGAACTCGCGGACCTGCGGATTACGCGGGTAATCCAAGAGGGCGACCCGGCACGGGAAATCGTCGCTTTCGCCCACCAGCAGGGCGTAGACCTGATCATCATGCCGACTCACGGTTACGGTCCTTTCCGCCGTTTCATCCTCGGATCGAACACTGCCAAAGTGCTGCACGACGCGGATTGTCCGGTCTGGACCGGAGTGCATATGGAGAATGCGCCTGCCGCGTGCGCCGCACCCCTGGGTCACATTCTGTGCGCGGTGGACCTGGGTCCGCAGAGTGAAAGAGCAGTGGCATGGGCTGCCTGGCTGCAGAAAGAGTTCCATGCTCGCCTGACGCTGCTGCACGCAATTGCCGCCGCCCCCGACAGGAGCGACCGGGCAGAGGCTTCCTGGCGCATGCAGGTGGGCGAAGCAGTGGAAGAAGAGTTGACGCGGCTCCGGCAAACGGCGGGTTGCGAAGCGGAGATTCTGGTGGAAGCAGGCGATCCGGCGCAAGTGATCTGCAAGGCAGCAGGCCGCCTGGGGAGCGACGCGCTGGTGATCGGCAGAGGCTCTGCCGCGGGCGTGTACGGGCGCCTTCGAACCAATGCTTACGCCATCATCCGGCAGTCGCCGTGTCCCGTCGTGAGCGTGTGAGACGCTGGCTCGCCGCTCGCATGTTAAATTGCAGGTTGTGACCTCGCGCACTGTATACCAAGTACTGGAAGAGACGGCAGGAATCCACGGCGATGCGCCGGCGCTGCATCAGCCCGCCGGTGACGGATACCTGACCTATTCCTGGAATCAGTACCGGAGCGCGGTAGAGGAGATCGCCGCCGGGTTGCACTCCCTCGGCATCGCCAAGGGCGACATGGTGGCGCTGAATTCGGAGACGCGCCTGGAGTTCTACCTGGCCGACCTGGGGATCATGACCAACGGCTCGATCGCCGCCGCCATGTATCCCAGCTATCCGCCGGCCGACCTGGTGCGCACCATAGAAGCGACCGGCGCCCGCGCGGCATTCGTGGAAGACCCCAGGACTCTGCAAGCCTTGCGGGGCGCGCCCGTTCGCCACTGGATCCTGCTCACCGGTGAAGCCGAGGGCGCTTTGACTCTGGACGAACTGCGCGCGCGAGGACGGGAGGCGATGGCGCGGGATCCGGGCCTGCCGCGCGCGGATTCGCGGCGGATACACGCCGTCCGATCCGGCCATTCTGTACCTCACCTGCGGCGCCACCGGAGAGCCGAAGATGGCGCTGGTGACGCACCAGGCCATCGTTTCGAACATCGACATGGGGCCGGCGGTGCTGCCGCTCGGGCCGGAGGATTCGACTGTCGCCTTTTTGCCTTCGGCGCACATCGCGCAGCGCGTGGTGATCGAACTGCTGCCCGATCCGCTGCGGCATGCCGGTCACATTTTTCGAGAGCCTGCTGAAGCTGCCGCAGGATATTCGCAAGGTGCGGCCCACCATTCTGCTGGCGCCGCCGCGCATGTGGGAGCGCATCTATTCCACCATCTGCACGGAACTGCGCAAGCGCCCGGCGGCGGCGCGCAAGGCGTTCTACGGCGGGCTCGGGCTGGCGCTGGCCGCCGCGCGCTACCGGCGCGCGGGGAAAGCGCGTCCCGCTGCGCATCCGGATGCCGCTGCGACTGGCCGACCGGCTGCTGTTCCAGTAAAGTGCGGGCCCGTTTCGGCGGGCGGCTGAGCGTGGCCGCATCCGGCGCGGCGCCGCTCAGCAAGGACCTGGCCGAGTTCTACGAAGCCGTCGGCATGCCGCTGATCGAAGGCTATGGCCTCACCGAAGGCGGCGTAGTGACGCTCAACCCGCTGGACGGACCCAAGCCCGGCAGCATCGGCAAGCCGCTGGCCGGCGTCGAGGTGCGCGTCTCCGACGACGGCGAACTGCTGATCCAGAGCCCCTGCCTGTTTTCGGGCTACCTGAACGACCCGGCCACCACGGCCGAAGTGCTGCGCGACGGATGGCTGCACACCGGCGATATCGGGCATAGGGACGCCGACGGCTACTTCTTCATCACCGGCCGCAAGAAGGAGCTGATCGTTTCCTCCACGGGCAAGAAGATCTATCCTTCGCGCGTGGAGAACCTGTTCAAGATGGAACCGTTGATCAGCCAGGTACTGCTGATCGGCGACCGGCTGCCCTTCCTCACGGCTCTGTTCACCATCAACAACGTGGCCGCCGAAGCGCTGAAGGGTATGGAGGAATGGCGGGGCCGGCCGGCATCGGAGGTGGTGCAGGCGCCGCCGGTGCTGGCGGAAATTCACAAAGCGGTGGCGCGCGTGAATCGCCAGCTCGCGCCCTTCGAGCAGGTGCGCAAGTATCGCGTGCTGGCGCGCGATTTTTCGATCGAGCAGGGCGAACTGACCGCGACCATGAAGGTGCGGCGCACGCGCGCCATGGAGAACTTCAAAGACCACATCGACGAACTGTACGCCGGACGGGAGTGATCAGGGCCTGTCCGTGAACGCCGCCAACCGGGCGTAGAGCGCGATGATCGGGTTGGAACTGCGGGCCATTTCGCCGAGGTCTCCGGAAGACCTCGCGGTCTTCAGCATGGCCTGTACCTGCAGAACCAGAACTTCAAGAACCATCATCGACGAACTGTACGCCGGACGGGAGTGACCAGGGCCTGTCGGTGAAGGCCGCCAACCTGGCGTAGAGCGCGCTGATCCGGGTTGGAACTGCGCACCATTTCGCCGAGGTCTACGGAAGACCTCTTCAGCATAGCGTGTACCTGCGAGAACCAGATTTCGTGGTTTACCCGAGGCGGCGTACTGCTGCTCCAGGAAATTGCGGCGCACGCTTGCCATGGAGAACTTCAAGGACCATATCGACGAACTGTACGCCGGACGGGAGTGATCAGGGCCGGCCGGTGAAGGCCGCCAACCTGGCGTACAGCGCGATGATGGGGTTGGAACTGCGCGCCATTTCGCCGAGGTCTCCAGGAGACCCGGCGGTCTTCAGCATGGCCTGTACCTGCGAGAACCAGATTTCGTGATTATCGGACGCTGCATATTGCTGCTCCAGGAAATGGAGACCCGCGCCGGCAGGCTGGCCGCTGGGACTGGGCCGCCTCTCGAAAGTGCCTTCGACTCTGAGCGGCTGGGATTCCTCCAAAGTGATAGGTCTCAATTGCGCTGTCGTCGGCGAGAGTCGGGCGATGAGGGCATTGAACTGGCGGGCCGATTCGGGCAGGCCGCCGGCCGGAATCGCGTCGCTGCACCGCGCCGCGGAGAGGTGCCGGACAATGTAAGAACGGAGCGCGGGCACGAACATCTGCGAATCGTGCATTTCCGGAAGTGCCGAGGGCACCAGCACGTTTTCCGACGCGGCATACTCGCGATCGCTGCCGGCGACGCGATCCAAAACGCCGGCGATGGCGCCGGCGAGTTGCCGGCGCTGGGCCGCGGTCATACGCGCACCCGCGTCGGGCATCATTTTCAGCGCAGGCACGACCTGAGAGGGCGACTGGATGGAAACTATGATCTGCTGCAGGAACTGCAAGTCGTCTTCCGCGGCCCTCTCCTTGTCATTGAATGCCGATTCGAACAGGCGCCCGGCTGTCTGGTAGTAGGCCGACAGGTCCGGTGTGGCCGAGTCCCGGCAGGTGAGGCGGGGCGGATTGGGCGATGGGATGTCGCGAAACATCGCGAGTGCCCGCACCGGGTCGAGGGCCAGCATGGCATTCACAGCGCGTGTCTGGAGAGTGAGGGCTTCCAGTCCGTTGCGCAGGTCGTCCGGCACGAGACGGTAAGGAAGGGGTGCGTGGGCAGCGGCGGCGAAAGCCTCTTCGATCAATCCGCGGCGCTGTTTGGTATCCGTGAGGAGCGGGGACGCTGCCAGGCGCAGCATGGCGTCCGCACAAAACTCCGGAGGCAGCGCACG
>CAVVLD010000040.1:0-20161 GCA_963748795.1 uncultured Solibacteraceae bacterium | reverse complement strand
CGCGAGCAGTTTCTGGCCTCGCTCGATCCCAAAGTTCTGCTTTCCCTCGAACCACTCAACGAGCGCTTATGGCACTGGCTCGACACCGATTATCACCGCCGCGAACACAGTTCGCTCCAGACCACGCCGCTGCTGCGCTGGCAGCGCGATATCGAACAGGTTCGCCAACTTCCGCCGGCCACCGATTTACGCCGTCTGTTCTTTCATCGCGTGGATCGGCTGGTGCGCCGCGATTCCACCTTCCTGTTGAAGAATCGTTTCTTCGAAGCGCCCTCGCATCTGGCCGGCAAGCGCATCGAAGTCCGTTTCGATCCGCTCGATCTCACCCAACTGGAGATTTACTCCGAAGGCAAGCCGGAAGGCCGGGCGCGGCTGGTCGATGCGGTGGTCAACGGACTGTTGCCGCCCTGGAAAACGGAGGAGAAGTAACGATGTGGGAATCCTTCTTCGGCTTCAAGAAAATACCATTTTGCGACAGCCCCGACGCCAAACAACTCTTCGCCTCCCAAGCCTGGAATCAGGTCAGGACACGGCTGGAGTTTCTGACCCAGCATCACGGCGTGGGCCTGATCACCGGCGAAGTGGGCGCCGGCAAGTCCACTGCCGCGCGCGTGTTCACTGCCACGCTCAACACCAGCCTCTACAAGATTCTCTACGTACACTTCTCCTCCGGCTCGGCGCTAGACCTGCTGCGCCAGATCGCGCTCGAACTGGACCTGGAGCCGGCTCACTTCCGCGGTGATCTGGTGCGCCAGATCTCCGGCGCCATCGTGCGCCTGAACCAGGGCAAGAAACAGCATCCCATTCTGATCTGCGATGAGGCCCATCTGCTGCCGCATCCCGCCCTGGAACAACTGCCGCTGCTGTTGAACTTCGATATGGATTCTTCGCGCTACCTCACTCTGTTGCTGGTGGGCCAGCCGCTGCTCCGGCGAACGCTGTCGCTGCAGATGCACGAAGCGCTCCGGCAGCGAGTCAGCACGCAGTATCACCTGGAAGGACTCACGCGCGAGGAACTCGACGCCTATCTGGCACTGCAACTCAAAGCCGCCGGCGTGTCGCAGCCACTGTTTGACGATACCGCGCGCCAAGGCATCTATCAGGCCACTAAAGGCATTCCGCGCAAAGTCAATAAGCTGGCCATGACGGCGTTGCGGCTGGCCGCGGCGAGTAAGTCGCAAACCGTCAATGAAGCCATCTTACTCGATGCCGCGGCGGAGGCGATGCTGTGAAAGAGAGTGCCAAAGCTGCTCCGAAACCCGCAGTGTTATCGCTGGCGCAATTACTCGCCGAGCAACCGGCCGCGCCGCCGCCCGGCTGGATCGAACCGGGACTGTTGCCGCCCGCAGGCATTCTGTTCGTAGGCGGCGAGCCCAAGGTGGGCAAGAGTCTGCTGGTGGCCAACCTGGCGCTCGCGCTGGCCGCGGGCAAGGACCGCGCCGGCTTCACCATCCCCGCGCCGCGCCGTGTTCTGGTCTGCCAGTTCGAACTGCCCACGCCACAGTTTGTGGGGCGATTGGCGGCGATGCGCCGATCTCTGGGAGCGGCCGCCGATCAAAACCTGCTGGTGGATACGCGCGCCGGCGGCAATCTGCTGAGCGCACCGCAGGGACTCAATCACTTCCTCAACGCCGCACGTCAAGCTGCCGCCGAGGTGATCGTGCTCGACCCTTTGTACTCCACTCACGATCAGGATGAAAACGATACCCGCTCTATGGCGGCACTGTGCCAGAGCCTGTTGCGGCTGCGCGATGCCTCCAAAGCGGCACTCATCGTGGTGCATCACGTGCGCAAATCGATCGGCCGTGAAGAGATCGGCAGCGCCTTCCGCGGTTCCTCGGCGCTGCATGCGGTGGGCGACTCCTACCTGCTGCTTACGCGCCCCTCGGCCCATCTCGCCGCCACCGTGGAGTTGCGCTTCCAGTTTCGCTACGCCGCTGCCTCTGAGCCTCGCTTGCTGCAACTTGATCCGCAGACGCTGTGCTTTTCCGCCGCTGGGGCGGCGCCCGCCCGGACAGCGGTCGCGCGCAAGAAAGTCGACCAGGAGCATGTGACTCAGGCGCTGACTGGTCTGGGACGGCAGGCTCGCTACAACCAGCTCCGCCAGCAAGTCATGGAGCAGGCCGAGTGTTCCAAACGTACCGCCCAACTGGCGATCGGAGAAGCCTGCCGCCAAGGTTTGATTGTTCAAGTTGACGGCCAATACCGGCTACCGCTGTAGCTGCGCCTGGCCGCATCGAGGTCCGCTCGGGGTCGCGCCCGGCGGATGCCCAGGGCCGATGCGACGGAGTTGGCTCCGAAGAAATCGGCTCACCGGAGCCCTCCCGCTACCCCGAATCTGGGCGCGGGAGGGCTCTCTGCTTTCCTACCGGACCAAAACAAAAACCTGCATTTCTTTGGTGAAACTCCCGAGCGGAGGCCCTGGGCCAAAAACGCGCGCCCGGCCGCTTTTGCCGGGCGTACTAACTTGCGTTTCCCACGCTCCGGGATACTGCCAGTGCCTACACGAGCGAGTATCCTATCCCGCCACTTCAACACGATGCACCTCGGAAGCGGAGCAATTCGACAAATTTCGCCGGGAACTACTGTGAGAAAGTCGAAGGAAAACAGTGTGACCCGTTACAGCTTCTGGTGAGAGTTTGACGTTGACCGTTTTGCCGTTGGCCTTGTAGGTAAGCTCGAAGTACGGGCCGTGGCGCTTGGTGGCGTCGGAGGCACAGGCGCACCGGGCTTTGCCGCACTTCATCATCCGCTTCAGAACTGTACCTTTGCAGAAATACTCGATCTGTTCGAGACCTCGTCTGAGTTCCAGGAAGCGTTGCGTGTGGCGTTCCAGGGAGGCATTCTGCGGAACGGAGTGACTTCCGCTTTTGGAAACAGAAACACGTGACATTGTTCTTACGGTGATATTACCGTAAGAATATGGCAACTGCAACCTCTTTCTCTGCTGACGCTACACCGGCGTTGATTGAGTTCTCTCTGCTGGAGTCCTGGCTGGCATCCTCCAGCGCCCTCCAACTCCCGCTCCACCAGATCGAGTCCCAGCAACAGGCCAAAGGCCGCGAGGTCCAACGCCTGCTCCTCCAAGCCCACTTGCAGCATCGCGGCAACGGAGATGTGGGGCCTGCCTTGCAACTGGAACAGCCAGACGGTGAGGTGCTCTACTCTCACCGCCGTCTGAGCGACCGATCCCTAACCACCGTCTTTGGAACCGTGGAACTCGTCCGTATGGGCTACTCCCGGCCCGGCGCGCCGAGCATCTTTCCGCTCGACAAGGCGCTGGCCTTGCCCGCGCGATCGTTCTCCTACGAACTCCAGCGCCGTTTGGTCAAGGCCGCCGTACAGAACCCGTTCCTGGAATCGGTTCAGACCATTGCCGAGTTGACCGGCGTTTCCGTCTCCAAACGCAGTCTGGAAGAGATCCTGCCGGATGCGGCTCGAGACTTTGACGCCTTCTACCAACAGCGCTCTGTGGCCACCGCCGCCGGCTCGATCCTGGTGGCGGCGGTCGACTGTAAGGGCATTCCCATGGTCAAGCCTTGCGGCGCACAACCCAAAGCCCGGCTGACCAAAGGGCAGAAGGCCAATAAGAAACGAATGGCCACGGTCGCTACCGTCTTCACCCGTGCGCCTTGGGTGCGGACCCCACAACAAGTCATCGAAAGCCTTTTCCCCACCTCCCGCCCGGCATTCGGTGGAACTCCTCCTCCCCCACGTCCGGAGAACAAGCGAGTGTGGGCGAGTTTGCTCAAGGGCAAGACCGCCGTGATCGAGGAGGTGGCTGAAGAGATGGACCGCCGCGATCCCGCGCGATCAATGACCCGTCTGGCCTTGACCGATGGGGAACGTGCGCTCCAGATTCGAGTCGACCAGAAACTCAACGTCACCTTGATCCTGGATCTGATCCACGTGCTGGAGAAACTCTGGAAGGCCGCCTATGTCTTCCATGCAGAGGGAAGCCTGGAAGCCGACCTTTGGGTCCTCGATCGAACCCTGCGAATTCTCTTCGGCGAGGTCGGCCAAGTCGTCAAAGGCATCCGTCAGAGCATCACCAAACGCGGCCTGTCCGGTCCCAAACGCAAAACGCTGAACGCAGTCGCCAACTACCTCTACCGCAACCGCGCCCGCATGCGGTACCACGAATACCTCGCCAACGGCTGGCCGATTGCCAGTGGCCCGGTCGAAGGCGCCTGCAAGAACCTCATCAAAGATCGCATGGAACGATCCGGCATGCGCTGGACCGAGCAAATGGCTGAGGCAATCGTCCAACTCCGGGCCATCTATCTCTCAGGAGATTTTGATCGCTACTGGCAATTCCACATCGAACAGGACCAGCGACGCCTATACCCCGCCTGGACCGTCGTTCCAAAGTAGCCACACCCAAATGATTCGGATCGTGGCCAGTTGGATTCCCGATCGCTTGTTGCGCGTCCTCGGAGATAGCGAGTATGCCGGCCGATCCATCAGCCGTCACCTGCCGGCCAACGCTAAGTTGATCAGCCGCATGAATATGAAGGCGGCTCTCTATGAACCCGCCCCGAAGATCGCCAAACGAGGTCGCCGCCGCAAGAAAGGCAATCGCTTGCCCAGTCCGATTCAGATGGCGCAAAGCCCAAAACCCAAATGGATCAAGACCACCGCCGCCCTTTACGGAAAGCAAGTCAAACTCTGGTACCAAACCATCGATGCCTTGTGGTATCCAAGCGCCGGCCAGCAACTCCTGCGCATCGTCGTGGTGCATGACCCCAGCGGCCGCCGCCGCGACGATTGCTTCTTCTCCCTCGATCTCACTCTCAGCGCCACGCAAATCCTGGAGATCTTCTCGCGACGTTGGCCTTTGGAAGTTTGCTTCCGCGACGTCAAGCAGTTTCTGGGTTTTGAAGATCCCCAGAATCGGGTGGCCAAGGCCACTACCCGCACCGCCCCCCTGATCTTCTTTATCTATGATCTGGCCCTGCTCTGGTACGCGCAGGCGGGGCACCAACTGGCAACTGAGTCTGCCCTCGGCCGCTTGTGGTATCCGCAAAAGGACTCGGTCTCCTTTGAAGATGTTCTGCGGACGTTACGTCATGCGACATGGCAGGAGAGGATTTTCAGCGACCCCGCACTGGACGCGCACACTCGAAAAATCCTTCAACCCTTTGTAGAATGGGCGAAAGCGCTGGCGTAAATATGCGAAACCCTAGCCTAGAGAATACGAATAGAGCACATTTCCTTTTCGGTAATGATGTTGTTATGTACCTTTCGAGTCTCGATGCGGCAACTACTAGATTAAACGCCGACTTGAGTCATCTCAAAAACAGGACTCCGGTGGAGTACAACTCGCAGGCGGAACGGCAGCGTACCGAAAACACCGATAGCATCGTGGCGAAATGGCACTACCCGATGAGACGAGGCGCTGAATTAGTTTTCCACCCATACCTCCAGCTTCACCACGACAAGCCTTGGCTCGCACGGCTCACCGACCGGATTAATCGGTGGGTCGATCAGGATGTACCGGCTGCGATGGCGTCACGGCACGATTACTGAACCGTGGATAACCGTTGTCATCGTATTTCCCGAACCATCGGCGACGGCGCTTAACCACGTCAGCATCCACCGACGAAGCCAAAACCGCCTTGTACCGATGGCAGCAAAGGCGTATGCTTATTTAGCGATGTCGGCGTTCATCATTTTTGTCTGCACGGGACTCCTCGTCTATTGGTTCTCACGGACGTTGCTGCTTCTGCATGGCCCCGAGGAGGCGATAGACGAGGCTCTTGAGTGCGATTTGTGGTGGGGCCGCAGGCTTTTGCTGGCTCTCCGTGCCGCATTTGAGCCGCCGCAATTCATCGGGTAGTAACGGTGACACCGGGGCGCTTGAGCGGCTGGAAGCCTCTGAACATCTTTCAAGATGCCGGTCTACCGCTTGGCGCTGGCCTTCCATCTTCCTGGTCTTCCCCGTTGCCGACTTCATTGCCGCCACGTACTCCTCCATCCTCTGAAGCCGGTCCCTGCATTCGGCGTAGATCAACAAATGCTCTCCAGCGGCCCTGATTCCGAATCGGAAAGGCTCTCCATGGGCGTACTGCTCCAGCATCTCGTCGAAGATGTGTCCCACGATTTTCACAGTCTCCTATTTCTCCGGGAAATAGGACGGGGCCAGTCCTGGGTCCCACTAAAGGTCGATCCGCTGAATTCCGTCCTCAATTAACGATCAGCCATCCGTTTGTCACTGATTTTGCTCAGGAATCTTTCCGCCAATTCCGCTGACATCGATTGGTTATCAGTCGTGTCGATGTACCCCACGATTGTCCAACCAGGATCAGGCGAAACACACCGTTGCAGTTTTTGATTCTCGGTCGGCGCTAATGATGGGTGTTCCGAAACTTCTTCGAGAATTGCCAACGCCTTTTCGTATGCAGAGACACATCCATTCGGGGCAAAGATAATTCCGGTATGAGCGGGCATGTAGCGAGCTATCTTCGTAGCTACTTTTGGTGGAGGCGAATCCATCACCGTTGACAATACCGAATTTGGGTTTCCGTATTGGGCAACGATCATTGCATACTCGTCGGCAACGTTGTCTTTTCGGGCTGCACTTAAAGGTAGCGAAGTATCCGGCAGGCTGATTGGCTTATTGGAAGCATTTGCGACATTTGCAATGTCTCGCCTAAAATGTGCCACCATAGCAAACGCAATTAGCAAAACAACAACAACGCCAGCAATACTATGGGGGATCTTTGATGCTGGCTCGTTTTCGGCCACTACTACCTCCTTTGTTTCATTGGCTTCTTTCACTTCCTTCGATTCCAGCCACTTGAAGGTTTCCAGCATGGCTGACAGGGCGGCCGCTGACTCCCCGGCGACACCTTGTTTTGTCATCCTTACGGCAGACGCTGCTTTTCTGCTGAGATGCCCATGCGCCCTCTGAATGCGCTCCATTGTTTCTTGATGCCAGCTTCGGAATTCCCATCCATCCCCACACAATAAAATGGAACCTTTTTCGGAGTACCAAGCTTCGTGACCAGCCTGTGAGTTGCCCACGGTGTCTTTGCTAAAATCATGCTCTTGCAACACCTTATGTAACTCACCGACTGGAAGTGAAGGCAGTCCCTGCCACAGAAGCGGCACACTATGGCCTCTGCTTTGATAAGTTCTGCACAGAACGGGCATTTCCGGTTGTAGCAGTGTCAGTTTCTCATTCTCAATCGCCTTCTCGTCTGGTTTCATGATCAACGCATAGGGGCAAGGCAACGATGAACAGGGCAGCGCCATAAAACCACCACGCCACGATTGCCCTCCTGGAAGCGGCGATAGCAGCCGGTATTAGGCCGATGAGAATCGCTACGATTAGTATTTCCATGGTACGTTCACATCTTCTATTTTTGGAGTTCCCTTTTATTATCATACTTGTGCACATCTGCAATTCAAAATGCCCGGTGACCACAACACCGCTCACGAGGGCTTTGCCGAAATGGAATTTAGTATCAACCCGGCCATGCCGCAACCGCGCTGACCAGCATACCGGACAACATCCCGGATGAAACCAAGCACCACCAGGGCGTCGGCAGAAAGATGCAAGTCAATCAGAGCAAAGAAGCGCTTTGGTGCGTAACGGCTCGGGCCTACCTGCCAGCTTTCCCAATGTAGGCACACCGTTGATCAATGTTGGCGATTGGCTCGTCAACTTCGTGGCACCGCAATATCGTCGGTGAGCGGTTTAGATTCTCGTTTGGCCGACATCGACGTGCCAGATGCGTATTACTGCCACGCCGACCACAAGGGCAATCACGAGGGCGGCAATTTACGGATGGTCGGCCAGATGGTCTTAGCCAAGCCAAAAAGCCATGCACCGAGACCAGCGGCAGTTGCAATAAGAGTCGCCGCTGGCAAAGCGATGACCGAATTGAGTGACAGAGGTGTTCGGCTGCCGAATATCGAGCTCGAGCCGTTTGGAGATGCCGCACCCGGAGGGCCGCTGATTCTAGAATAGTTATTTGGTGAGCCGGGCGGGACTCGAACCCGCAACCACCGCCTTAAAAGGGCGATGCTCTACCATTGAGCTACCGGCCCGCTGCTTGTTCGCTGGGGGACTTAACGTCCAGTTTACCAAACCTCCCCCGCCCTCCCTAATTCTTCGCGCGCCTCGTTATACTTGGTCCTTACGAACAAGATCGCAATGAACCGGCTCACCCGCCGACTTCTTCTCACCGTGCTGTCGATTGCCACGACGCTCGCCATCGGCACCGTGGGTTTCACCCTCATCGACCGGTACCCACCCTTCGACGCCTTCTACATGACCCTCACCACCATGACCACCGTGGGGTACGGCGAAATTCATCCGCTCTCTCACGCCGGCCGGGTCTTCAATTCCTTCCTCATCATCTTCGGCGTCAGCACCATCCTCATCGCCATCGGCGCCATGACCCAAAGCATCATCGAACTCGAGTTCGGCGAGGTCATCGGGCAGCGGCGGAATAAACGCATGATCGAAAAACTCAAGAATCACTTCATCATCTGCGGCTATGGACGCGTCGGCCGCGGCGCCGCCGCCGAACTGCAACACGCCGGCGTCCCCTTCGTCATCGTCGATATCAGCCCCGAGCGCGCCGAACGCGCCATGCTCGCCGGGATGCTCGCCGTGGCTGCCGATTCCACCCGCGACGAAACCCTCCATCAGGTCGGCATCGAACACGCCCGCGGCCTCGTCGCCGCCCTCGCCACCGACGCCGATAACCTGTTCGTCCTCCTCTCCGCCAAAGGACTCAATCCGCGCATCTACGTCTCCGCCCGCGCCGCCGAAGAGGGCGCCGAAGAGAAAATGCGCCGCGCCGGAGCCGATGCCGTCTTCGCCCCTTACACCATTACCGGCCATCGCCTGGCGCAATCCATGCTGCGGCCCCATGTGGTCCAGTTCCTCGACTTCACCACCAAGACCATCGGCGAAGATATCTCCCTCGAACAGGTGCGCGTCTCCGAATCCAGCCAGATGATTTCCAAAAGCCTCCGGGATATGCAATTGGGACGCGACCTTGGCGTCATCGTCATGGCCATCCGCAACCGCGACGGCCACATGTTATTCAATCCGCCCGCCGATACCGCCGTTTGCGGCGGCGATCACTTGATCGTCATGGGCCGCCAGGAAAATCTGCGCACTCTCGAAGAATTACTCGCGGGTACTAAGCGTACCGGATAGCAGGCACTGGTTCGCCGGCGGGTTATAATTTGTATAGTTTCTCACATGAAGCGCCCGCGCCAGATCTTCGAATCCATTGTCTATGCCGGACTCAAGCCGCGCGATCCCTTCTATCTTTCCAACCGCACCACCGGTCAGCGAATCCGGCTGGCGGGTCTGATCGCCATTCCCTGTCTGGTGGTCCTGGGTGGAGTTGCTCTGGCGGCCTTGGGTTACTTCAACAAGAGTTCGCAATTGCCCCCACCCGCCAAACCATTGTCCAACGCGGAAATCGCCGCCAGAATGCTACCCGGGCTGAACAAGGATATCCACGTCGAGACCAACCAGGACGTTCAGGTGGTCGACGTGGTGGTCGGCCACGGCCGCATCTCCGGTTCCGTCAAGAACACCACGGCGCACTCCATCGAGGATGCCGAGGTGATCTTCGATCTCGCCGACGCCAGAGGCTCGGGCGTAGGCGCCGTCAGTTGTAAGTTCAAGCGGCTACCGCCCGGCGCCAGCACGTCCTTTCAGAACCCCGTCGCCCAGACCGACGCGGTGTACGCCATCGTGCGCGAAGTCCACTCTCAGTAAGGCGGCGACTTCCCTGCCCCCGGCGGCGCGAAGAACGACCGCGGCTCCAGGCTTGTAATCCGCCAGCTTTTGCCGCGCTTTTCCAGGCGGCAGGTCAGTGTCTCGCTGCGCTGCACGTCGGTCACGCTGGTGTCATGCCCCACCAGGCTCATCAACCAGTCCACCACGATCGTGCGCGCCTCGTCATTGCCGTCGTTCTGCACCAGGTCCACGGAGGATTCGATGTCCGCCGCCTGTTCCAGCGCCAGCACGTTGTCCTTCAGTTGCGCGTATCCCGGCAGCGCCGGGTCGAAAGCCTGCATGAATTTATTGGTGTTGGCGGCCGGAACGTCGCCGCTGTTGGCGGACGTGTCGGTTGCCGCTTCGGTCAGCCCCTGGGCCGCCGTCATCACCACCTGCCATGCCTGCTCCGCCTGCGGAGGCGCAAAGAAATCCTGCGGCGTAAAGGAGACAATGCGCCACTTTCCCGATTTCCTCGCCAGCTTGCATGCCACCTCCGCCACGACGATGCGTCACCGCTGCCGCGCCGTTCCGCTCCGTGATTTCGAGGCGCCAGTTCAATTGCACCGTGCGAGTCTGGTCGTCCCCTTCATTCTTCCGCCACTCGATGGTGGATTCGGCATCGTTGGTCTTCAGCAGCGCTTCCACCTGGGAGCGCAGTCTGCCGAAGCCGGGCATGCCCGTGTCGAACGCCTCTACGAACCCCGCCGCCTTGCGGTCGGCCATCGCCGCCGCGGCCTTCTCGAACATCGCGTGAACGTCCAGCGCCGAATCGGCCCGCAAACCGCAAGCCAGGCAAAGCGTGAGAATCGGCGCCATTCCTCTCGCACTCATCGCATCAGGTCCTGTAACTGGCGTTGATCCGGATGTACCCTTCGGTCAGGTCGCATGTCCAGAAGCGCGACCGCCCTTTGCCCTTGCCCCGCACGTTCACGCGGATTTCGCATTCCGGCGCGTCCATCCTGGCCTTCAATTCCTCTTCGGAAAACGGCGCCGCCAGTCCCTGTTTACACACCAGCACGCCCTGCAGGTAAATGTCCGTTTTGCCCGGGTCGAAGGCCACCCCGGCATTCCCGGCAGCGCACAGGATGCGGCCCCAGTTGGGATCGGAACCCGCCACCGCCGTCTTCACCAGCGGCGAATTGGCGATGGCCCGGGCCATCCGCCCCGCTCCCTCCGCGCTCGCCGCGCCCGCCACCTCGATGGTGATCAGTTTTTTCGCGCCCTCGCCATCGCGCGCAATCGCACGCGCCAGCGACTCCATCACCCCGGCGACCGCCTCTTCCACCTTCGGCATCTCCTTCGGGTCGGGCCGGACTCCGGAAGCCCCGTTGGCCAGCAGCGCCAGCGTATCGTTGGTGGAAGTGTCGCCGTCCACGCTCAGCCGGTTGTAGCTTCGCTCCACTCCCCGCTTCAGCATGGCGCGCAGAGCCGGACCCGGAATCTGCGCGTCGGTCAGCACGAAACCCAGGGTGGTCGCCATCAGCGGCTGAATCATGCCGCTCCCCTTGGTCATGCCCGCCACGCGCACCGTGCCGCGCCGCAGCTTCACTTCCGCAAAAGCCGTCTTGGGTACCAGGTCCGTGGTCAGAATCGCGTTGGCCGCCTCGTCAAACGCATCCGTCCGCAGCTTGCCCACCAGCTCCGGCAGCGCACCGGTGATTTTTCGCGCGTCCAGTTCCACGCCGATGACGCCGGTCGAAGCCGGCAGCACCTGCGCCACCGGCATGTGCAGCAATTTCGCCGCGGCCTTGCAGGTGGCCAGCGCTACCGCGTCCCCGGTCCGCGTGGCGCAGTTGGCATTCCCGGCGTTCACCACGAGGGCTCCCGCCAGGCCCTTGGAAAGCTTGAGGTGGCGGCGGCTCAGGCGCACCGGCGCCGCCTGCACGCGATTCTGCGTAAACACCGCCGCGGCATTGGCAGGCATACCGGAAACAATCAAGGTCAGATCGTCCTTCGGCGCCTGCCGGATGCCGGCATAAGTGGTGGCGTAGGCGTATCCAAGCGGCAGTGTCACGCGTGAGTCTCTCCCAGAATTTCATTCTCGGTCAAACGCTGGCCGTTAGCGAAATCGCCCGCCGGAACGCGCTTCCGTCCCTCCATCTGCACTTCCACCAGTTCCAGCGCGCCGCTTCCGCACTGCGCCACCAGCGGCCGCACGCTCCGCACCGCGCCCGGCGTACCCGAAGCGTCCGCGTCCGCCACCCGGCTTCGCCAAACATGCAGCGTCTGCCCGCGGAATGCAGTGGACGCTCCCGGCCACGGCTGGAGCCCGCGCACGCGGTTGTGAATCTCCAGAGCCGGCCGGTTCCAGTCGATGGCGCCATCTTCCTTTTTCAACAGCGGCGCGTACGTGGCCTGCGAGTTGTCCTGCTTCTCTCCCACAATGCTCCCGTCCGCCAACCCTTCCAGCGTCCGCACCAGCAACCCGGCGCCCATCTCCGCCAGGCGCAGGCCCAGTTCCACGGCGTTCTCCTCCGGCCCGATCTCCGTCTCCGTCTTCAGCAGCATCTCGCCGGTATCCAGCCCCGCGTCGATCCGCATCGTGGTGACTCCGGTGCGCGTCTCGCCGTTGGCAATCGCCCATTGGATGGGACCGGCCCCTCGGTACTTCGGCAGCAGCGAAGCGTGCACGTTGATAATGCCCAGCGGCGCCAGGTCGATCACACTTTGCGGAATAATCTGGCCGTACCCCACTATTACCATGGCATCCGGCGCCAGAGCGCGCAGATGCTCCACCGCTTCCGGACGCCGCACCCGCTCCGGCTGATACACCGGTATCCCCAGCCGCAGCGCCGCCTCTTTCACGGGCGACGCCGCCAGTTGCCGCCCCCGCCCGCGTGGACGGTCCGGCTGTGTCACCACTTCCGCCACCTCATGGCCGGCCGCCACCGTCCGCTCCAGCGTGGGCACGGCAAACGCCGGCGTGCCAAGAAATACCAGGCGCATGGCGCCTATTCCCAATCTCCGGCGCGCTGCTTCTTTTTGATTTTTCGTTTCATCAGGTCGCGCTTCAGGGCGCTGATGTGGGTGATGTAAAGTCTGCCATACAGGTGATCCGTCTCATGCTGCAGGGCGCGCGCCAGCAGATCCTCCCCGGTCCTTTCAAACTCCATCCCTTTGGCATCCTGCGCGCGCACCGTCACGCGTTTGGCGCGTTTGACCTGCTCGCGGAAACCGGGAATGCTCAGGCAGCCTTCCTCGCCCTCCTGCTTGCCTTCCACCTTGAGAATCTGCGGATTGATCAATATCAGCTTCTCCTCCGGATTCTCGCCATTGGAGCAATCGATCACTGCAATCTTCCGCGAAAAGCCGATCTGCGTCGCCGCCAGACCCACGCCCTTCGCCGCGTACATGGATTCGAACATGTCCTCCAGAAACTGGTGGAGTTCCGGCGTATCGAATTCCGTCACCGTCTCAGCCTCGCGCTCGAGCACCGGATCGCCGAATTTTACTATCGGATAAACCATAATCAATCTTTAGACTGTCGCCTCAATATGCCTTCAACTGCTCCCGATACCCCTCGAAATTCCGGCGCGTTTCCCCTATCGAATCGCCGCCGAACTTCTCCAGAAAAGCCCCCGCCAGCACCAGCGCCACCATCGCCTCGCCAATCACCCCCGCCGCCGGAACCACCGCCACATCGCTGCGCTCGTAAGCTGCCAGCACCCGCTCCCGCGTCTCCAGGTCCACCGATTCCAATGGACGCCGCAGCGTCGATATCGGCTTCAGCAGCCCGCGCACCAGCACGTCCTGCCCGTTGGTGATGCCGCCTTCGAGGCCCCCCGCGCGGTTGGCGCCGCGCGTGAAATGGCGCCCTTCCCGGTCATAGTGAATCGTGTCCTGCACCTTCGACCCGAAGCTGGCCGCCCCTTCCGCCGCAAATCCCACTTCCACACCCTTCACCGCCTGCATCGAGACAATCGCCTGCGCCAGCCGCCCGTCCAGCCGCGTGTCCCAGGCGATGTGCGAACCCAGCCCCGGGCGGAACCCCCCGCGCCACCACTTCAAATACGCCGCCTACCGTATCGCCGGTGCGATAGGCCTCGTCCACCACTTCCTTCATGCGCGCTTCCACGGCGGCGTCGATGCAGCCCAACAGCACTTCCGGCTTCCGGCTCAGCGCTACCAGTTCCTCCCACTCCGCCGGCCGTTCCAGTCTCACGCTGCCCACCGCTACCACGTGGCTCAGTACCTGGATGCCGAATTCGCCCAGCAGCGCCTTGGCCAGCGCTCCCACCGCCACCCGCGCCGTAGTCTCGCGGGCGCTGGCGCGTTCCAAAATATACCGTGCATCGTGAAAATTGTACTTGAGCGCCCCCGCCAGATCGGCATGGCCGGGCCGCGGACGAGTCACCGGTTTGCGCTTCTCCTCACCCCCGGCGATATCCTCCACCGGCAGGGCCTCGGTCCAGTTTCGCCAATCCTTATTGCGGATAATCACCGCGATGGGCGACCCGATCGTATGCGAATGACGCACCCCTGAGACGATCTCCGCGCGATCCGTCTCAATCTTCATGCGCCCGCCCCGGCCGTAGCCCTGCTGGCGCCGCCATAGCTCATGGTCGATTGTTTCTAGCGAAATGGGTATGCCGGCCGGGAGTCCGGTGAGCGTGGCCACCAGGCACTCGCCGTGCGACTCTCCGGCGGTCTCGAATCGTAACATTTAAATAGGAAAGTTTTATCGTAGCAGATGGGAACAACTGGTTGTGTTTGTTCGTATTAGGATGGTGAGAGAAAGGCAGGTTGCGGCGTGGTGAAGTTCCTTCTTTGGTGCATTTTGTTATTTTTCTGCTGGCCCCTGGCGCTGATCGCCCTGGTGCTATACCCCATCGTATGGCTGCTTCTGCTGCCATTCCGGGTCGTCGGAATCGCGGTAGAGGGCGCCTTGGGCCTGGTTTGGGCTCTGGTCACGCTTCCCGCCCGGCTGCTTCGCGCCCTCTGAACACGTATTTGTTTGTTCTTTCACCTGCTAGACTGCCCGGCGACCGGATATCAACTGGATGAGTAGCACGGCCACAGCGACCACCAGCAGAATGTGAATAAAGCCGCCCATCGTATAGGATGTCACCAGCCCCAGCAGCCATAACACCAGCAAAATCACGAAAATCGTCCAAAGCATCTTCTGCCTCCGGGAAGAATGAAGGCAGATGGCATACCAGTGGGTTCCAAAACACAAAAAGCCGCGCGCAGTGGCTGGCTGCGCGCGGCTCCGGAAGGGTCCTCGCAGGATAAAGATCGTACTGGTGACTAACTGCGCAGCCGGAATTCGACTGGCGCCGGAATCGTGGGGTGCTGCAATCCGCGACCCTGAGTACGGAACTCGTACCGTTCGATGGCCACCGCCGCCCCACGCTCGTTGCTGCGCACCACGCAGCCGTAAATCATGAGTTTCATGGGGCAGGAATCGTTCAAAAGCACCGGCCAGTTCATGGAAAGTTCCACGGGCATACCCGTGGTCAGCATGTTTTCCGTACTGAACCAGACGCCTCCGCTGGAAATATTCTGCGTCTTGCCCACCCCGGTTTCGGCAATGCGCTGCCCATACAGCATCTTGTAACGCACTTCCTGCTCAATCTGGAAGCGCCGCTTTGTGCGCCTCTCCCGGTCACTGCTGGTCATCATATGGTCCACTTGCATCTCGATCACTTGCGCACCACCTTCCTAAGCGTATGATTACAATCGGCCTAGGGGCTGCTCAATATCTCTTTGGTTATTTGGGCGGCGTTATCCGCGTTTCGGCCCCCATACCCGGCCGACCCACCAACCCACGCAGTGTCAGCCAGATACGGGGGTTGACAAAGTTAATATTTACCCCTCGGAAGGCCTTCGCGCTCGCCAAAAAAGGTGCCGCCAGAGTGAAATATTTTGCGGCCCCCGGGAGAGGAGCCGGGCCCTGTCCAAAAAAGTACAAAATAATACTGGACAAGAGGGTCTCAAATTGCTACTATGGGTTCAACACAGACAGCATCCCTGGTGGCGAGTCCCCTCCCGCCACCAACCCCTCTGAGTGCAAGGCCCCGAGTTATTCAACTCGGGGCCTTTTACTTTTTAGACCCGGTTTTCCATCCCCAAAAATAAATTTAGAAAATACTAGACAAGAGGGTCTGAAACTGGTAATATCAAATCAATACAGACAGCATCCCTGGCGACGAGTCCCCTCCCGTCGCCACTCTCTGAGTGCAGGCCCCGAGATACCCAGCTCGGGGCCACAACTTTTTTAGGCCCCTCCCCTTCCGTGCTTTAATAGTGTCGGGAAATATGACCAGCCTGACCCATGTGTTGGCTTTAACCGCTTTCCTGGCACCCGCATTCGCTCAAAACACATCCCGTACCACCGTGACCCTTTCGGTCCACCTGGTGATGCCCTGCTCCGGAGCCGCCACCGTAAAAGTCAAAACAGCCGGCGGTACCCGCTGTCTCGACCCTAAACCGTTCCTCACTCAGCAGGATGTCGAGTCCGCCGAACTGCAAAAGAACTCCAAAGGCAACCCCATCATTTTTGTGACTTTCCACAACGATGCCGCCATGCGGGAACTGCAGATTACCCGCAAAAATATTGGCAATCCCGTGGCAATTGTCTTGAATGGGCGAGTGGTGTCGGCGCCGGTGGTAGCGGCTGCTTCCCGATTCCTCTACCTCGCCGCGGACTTCAAACCGGATCAGGCCGCCACCCTGGCCGCGGCCCTGAACCGCCAGGCCCGCAACCGGTAGCGCCGGACTCTAACGAACCGCGCGCCGCCGCCTGCGGGTTCCCGCCAAGCCCGCCGCAAGCAGCAGTACCGACCCGATCAGAATTTCGCTTGCCGGCTCGGGCGAGAGAGAGACCTCCGCCACCTGGAACGTGGGCGTTCCCGTGAAGAGTTGTGGGCTCTCCGTACTCGACCAGCCCATCAGATCGATGTTGAAATGACCCACCACGCTGCATCCTTTGGTGTCCTGCTGGTCCGGATTCGCCGCCGTGGGCAGGCAACCGGGAAGTAGCGGCGGAATCCCTTCCATCTTGTTCACCAGCGAGTCGGTGGGATCCCCGTCCCAACGGGTGACACCAGAGAAATCGATCGCCAGGCTTCCGTTGCCGGAGGTGTAAGTGAAGCCGCAGGTCAGGAAATACCCGCTCTCGCAATGGAACGCCCCGGCGCTGCCGCAATCGAGCGACCCCGGTCCGTTACTGCAAGTGAGCCCGGAATTCATCGCAACGTCAAAGGTCAGGGCAGTGATGATCTCCGAAAACGGGTTGTAGTAGTCTGTTGGCTGGTTCTGCGCGAAATTTGTTCCCTGCCGCAGCGGCATACTCGCCGCTCCAGGGTCGAGAGCAATATCCGGATCGCCGGGAATCACGCTGGCAGCGCCTGCAACTGTGAACGTCACTAACAGTGCGATTCCTGACAACAGGCGGCCGACCGGCATTCCGAGCCCTCCCTGGCGCATCTTCAACACTGTAAACCACTGGCCGGACAAGGCACAATGGTACCTTGGCGCTTTAGTCCTAGGAAAAACGGACCATTACTTCTGGGGCTGCGCGGCAATCTCTTGCTGCAGCCGCGCATATTCAGGTGCTTTCCTAAGGTTCGCCAGTTCCGGATCGCTGTTGGCTTCCTGAAGGGAGAAGCCGTTCCGCAAAGCGTCGCCGAGTATCTTCAGCGCGTCTGCCGTGTGGCCGGCTATGGCGTCGATGGTAGCTTCCTTGTACATCAGGGCATTGGCCTTCGGATCGATGGCGCGGGCTCTCTGGATGAAGTCCAGGGCACGCTGCGTGTCGCCCTTCTTGGCGTAATAGATAGCCAGATTCCCGATCGTCGCCGCATCCTGCGGATTCACCTGGTAGCTGGCAAAGGCGATTTTGATGGCCTCATCGTAAGCCGCCATCGCCTTATCCCGCTGATTGCTCGCGCGATAGGCATCCGCCAGGTTGCCGCGGTAGATTGCCTCTTTGGGCGCCATCTTCACGGCCTGCTGGAACTCCTTCTGCGCCTCGCCGTACTTTCCGGCGTGGTAATACGCAAATCCCACGTTGGAAACGGCCTGTGCCGAAGGCTGCAGATCGTTGGCCTTCTGCAAAAGCGGTATGGCTTCGTCGAATTTGCCTTGCCGCAGCAGCACCGCACCCTTGAAAGCATACCCGCTGGGGCGATTCGGCTCCAGGCCGATTACCTGGTTGAACTGGGCGAGAGCCTCATCATTGCGCCCCAACTGAAAGTACGCGTAGCCCAACTGGTTGAAATTGTTCCAGTAGTACGGATTCACCCGGGTGGCCTCGGTCAGCGTATCGATCGCCTCCTTGGCCTTCCCCGCCTGCAAATAAGCCCTGCCCAGATTGCGCAGCGCCTCGTCGGAGTGCGGCGCCATCTTCTGCGCCAGTTGCAGTTCCCCCAGCGACTCTTCGGTGCGGCCGCGGTACAGATCAATCGCTCCCATGGCCACATGCGCCTCCAGCAGTTCCGGGTTCAGTAATTTGGCCCGTTCCGCCGCGGCGTCGGCCTGGTCGAGATACTTGGTGTCCTTGGTTTGAACGTACAAACGAATGTCGCTGTCCGCGATGCCTGAAAACGCCAGCGCGAAACGCGGATCGGCACCGGTCGCCTGCTGAAAGAGCTGAAGCGCGTTCTGAAAATTAGCGACGGTCTGCTGGCCCTTCAAAAGGTCCCGCCCGCGCAGATAGGTTTCATAGGCATCCACCTTTTCGGTGGGCCGCATGGTTCGCGCCTGGTCGTCGCTGCTCAGTTTGATGGTGAGCGCATTAGTCAGGCCGCCAAAAACTTCATCCTCCAGCGAGAGCAGGTCCTTGCGCTTCCCGTTGAACGATTTGTGCAGGAGTGCGGCATTGGTCTTGACGTCATCGGCGCTGATCACCACCTGCACGTCCTGATCGGAACTCCCCACCTGCCCCTGTACCAGCACGCTGACGCCGAGCGCCGCCGCCAGTTCCTTCTGGTCTTTATGCAGCGCCATCGCCGATGCCACCATGTTCCCCGACGCAACGTACACGTTCTGCAATCCTGCCAGTTTCGCGGAAAGGGCATCCCCGATTCCGTCCGCTACAAACTTCATGGAATCGTCGCCCAGATTGCGCAGCGGAAGCACCGCCATACGGTACTGAATTGCCGGCGCCGCCGTTCCCCCGGGAAAGATGCGATGCCGGATACCGGGAATGGCGAGCGGAATCCCCAGCAATAGTACCAACGCCCCGATGGTCAGGAACGTCCCGCGGCGCGAAGGGCGCGGCAACTGGATGCTGATGGTCGCATTCCCCGCCGCCCGCCGCGAAGCCGGAATCGCCGGCGCCTGCTGCGAGTCCAGGTCGCCCAGGATTTCGCGCGCGTTCTGGTACCGTTTGGCCGGATCCTTCTGCAGGCACTTCAGAATCACGTTGGCGATGTAATCGGGCAGGTCGGGAACAATGGCCCGGGGGTCCTTGGGCTCCGCGGCCACCCGCTGATACATCAACTGCATCGCCGAATCGCCGCGGAACGGCAGTTCGGCCGTGAACATCTCGTAGATGATCAGCCCCAGTGAGTACAAATCGCTGCGATGGTCCGTATCGCCGGCCTCTACCTGTTCCGGAGACATGTAGCGCGGCGTGCCCAGAATCTGGCCGGTCCGCGTCATCTGGGTGGCTTCGGTCTCCAGGCTCTTGGCCAGTCCGAAATCGGAGATATAGGTATTATCGTCTTTATCGATAAGAATGTTCTGCGGCTTCAAATCGCGGTGTACCACACCCGCTTCGTGCGCGGCTTCCATCGCCAGGCAAAGCTGCCTGGTGAATTTGAGCGCGCGGTCCAGCGGAAGCCGGCCGGTCTGCTCCATCAACCCGGCCAGATCCGAACCCTCCACGAAGGCCATGGTGATGAACTTGACGCCATTCCATTCGGCAATATCGTGGATGCGCAGAATGTTCTTGTGAGAAATTTTACTGGCCAGCAGCAGTTCCTGCTTGAACCGCTGCATCACCATCGGTGACGACGAAAGCTCCGGCCGCACCAGCTTCACCGCCACCGTGCGGCCCAGTTCCACGTCGTACGCTTTGTATACCGCACCCATGCCGCCTTCGCCCAGCAGCTTTTCAATGCGGTATCGCGATCCAAACGGGCTGCCCGGCGCCAGAACGCCGGAGAGACCCGTACCCGCCCCGGCCCATGTGGCGCCGCCGGTAGTCACATCCGGAGGCGGCGACATCAACCCGGCGGTAACCTGCGGTTGCGGCGCTGCCGATGCCGCCGCGGCACCTGCGACCGATCCGCCGAAGATACTTACCGTCCGATCCGATTCCGACAAAGCCCTCCCGCATTGACCGCAAAAGCGGACAGCTTCGGGATTGGCGGTACCACAACTCGGGCACACCATGGCGGAGTCCGATCGTCGTTAACGGATTGAAACTATTATCCGGTACCGGATCGGCTTCCCGCAAGG
>CAVVLD010000039.1:0-22493 GCA_963748795.1 uncultured Solibacteraceae bacterium | reverse complement strand
ATGTAACGTACCCGTAGGCTCGTCACGCCCCTTAGTCTGAAGATCAGAGTTCAGGACGGCCATTCACAATGCCTAAGACGAAATTCTCCGCATTTTTTTCGGTCCTGCTCATATTCGCGAGTGGCGCAGCGATGGGAGCCGTGGGCTACCGGTTATACGTCGTGAACACGGTCATCAGTCCCGTCAAAGCCGCGCCGAGGAGGAGCCCGGAGGAATTGCGTAAGCTGGTCGTTTCCCGGTTGAAGGAAGCAGTTCACCTCGATGACCAGCAACTGAGCCGGGTGCAAAAAATTTACGATGAAGAAGGCGCTTGGTTTACGCAAACTCATAAGGACTTCGACGCGCAAATTCAGCAGATCTATCGCCAATTTGCCAATGAGCGCGATCTTCGACATGAAGCGTCGATAGCCAGGATTAAGAAAGTTCTCCGGCCGGATCAGGAACCGCTTTACGACAAATGGCTGGCTGACCGCGCGGCGGGCCGTAAACGTCACCAGGAGCAAAAACAGCAGAATCGCGATCAGAACAAAACGCCGCCCCTCCACCTCCCTTAGAAAGACGGCCCCCCTTGCCGGGCCCCATTGTTAACGCCTGCCCCGATTCGAGCGTGTCATAATGAACAGAATGATGGCCACTGAGGCAGACGCGAAGCCTCGATATCAGTTCAAAGCAAGCCGTTACAGCAGCCATACGCTCCTCCTCGCGCGCTTCCCCGCACGCGGTGAAGGCAGGCGCGTGCTGGACCTCGGTTGCGCCGCCGGTTACCTCTCCGAAATCCTCGCCGAACGTGGATACGCCGTCACCTGCATCGATTGGCCCGGCACTCCCCACCCCGCCACCGTGGAATTCTCGGGCGCCGATCTGGATGACGGCATCGGCCCTGTCGGCGGCCACTTCCAGTACATCATCTGCGCCGATCTTATCGAACACCTGCGCGATCCCCTCCGCCTCCTCAAAGAGTGCCGTGAGAAACTCGCGCCCGGCGGCACCCTCGTGGCCTCCCTGCCCAATAGCGCCCACTGGTATTTCCGCTGGAACGTCCTCATGGGCCGCTTCCCGCAGCACGAGCGCGGACTCTTCGATAGCACCCACCTCCATTTTTACCCCTGGAGCGGCTGGGTCAGCCTGCTCCACCGCGCCGGCTTCCGCATCGATACGGTGTGCTGCTCCTCAGTCCCTTTCGGATTGGCTCTTCCCCGGTGGAAACATTCGCTCCTGGTGCGCCTCCTCGAACGCATCAGCGTCGAGTGCGCACGCGTCTGGAAAACACTGTTCGCCTATCAGTTCATTGTGACCGCCAGCGGGGAGGGCCCTCGCTGAAGCGGTAATCCGGCAGGCAAACCGATTTGAAACCCCTCATGAAACTCACCCGCCGGAAGGAAATTCTTCTGGATTTCTTCCTGGTGTTCCTGTATGCCGCCGTGCTCATCCGCCCGTACTTCAAAGCCAAGTACACCGACAAGTGGGCCTCCATCGAGAGCACCTTCATCGCCGACGCGCGCTTTCTGGTCGCAGCACTGGCCGCATCCGCAATGGCAGCCGCTGTGGTACGCCGGCACGCGCTTCGACTATATCTATCCGCCCGCCCTGCGCTACGGCACCGCCATCGTTTCCAAAGTGACCGGCTTCTGGCCCGTGAAGGCGTACCACTTCTACACCGCCTTCTTCTACGCCCTCGGCATCGCCGGCGTCTATCTGCTGATCCGCATCGGCTCGAACTCGCGCGGCTCCGCCTGGCTGGGCGCCGTGGCCACGTCGCTGATGTCGCCCATCTTCCTGTTCATGCCGCAGTTCCGCAACGACTCGTGGATGCTGGGTCCCGCAGCGTCTCGGCGTGCTGGTCAAATACGGCGAAGGCCCGCACATGAGCGCCCTGGCCCTCATCCCCATCGCCCTGGCCTTCACCTGGCTGGCCCTGGAAAAACGGCGCCCGTGGGCCGTTGCCATGGCCGCGCTTTTCTCGGCCGGCGTGGCCTCCAATAATTTCTATGGCGCCACCGCCCTGGCCGTCTTCTATCCCATCCTGGTCTGGAGTTTCTGGATCACCCGCCAGAACAAGCGCATTCTCATCCCCGCCATCGCCATCCCCATCCTCGCCTACGGGCTGACGGCCTTCTGGCTGGTGCCCTCGTACTTCAAAGTCACCGCGGAGAACATGAAGTACGTTTCCGAGCACGGCACCACCTGGTCCATCTGGGTGGCGCTGGTGGTGGCGGTGTGTTTTCGCCGTGTTCACCGACAATCTCGCGCGCAACAAAAAGGATGCCACCTGGGAAGTGTTCGTCGCCGGCTGCGTGGTCTTCTTCTCGCTCAACGTACTGGGCAATTACTATTTCAACTTCCGTATCAGCGGAGAGCCCACCCGCCTGCTCCCCGAACTCGACATGATCTACATCATGGCCGTCGTGGTGCTGCTCCGCTGGATGTGGAACCGTCCCGGCATCGCCCTGCGCGCCGTCGCCGTCGCCATCGTATTCGCGGCTTTCTACACCACCACCGGCTACATTCGCCATGCCTGGCACATGTTCCCGCTCTGGCCGGATTATCAGAACCGCATCGAATACCGCATGACCGACTGGATCTGGAAGAACATGCCCGACGCGCGCGTCTATCCCTCCGGATCGGTGCGCTTCTGGTACGACACCTGGCACGATCTGGCCGAAGTGGGCGGCGGCTCCGAACAGGGACTCCTGAATCCCCAGGTGGAACCCGCGCAGTGGGAAACCAACCTGGGCCCAGATCCCCAACCCGCCATCCTCTGGATGCAGTGCCTTGGCGTGGATGCCGTCTACGTCTCCGACAAGCGCTCGCAGGAGGTCTTCAAAGATTTCCACGTATCCCCAAAAGCTCGCCGGCGTCCTCCCCGTGCTCTACGACGATCAGCAGGGCAACATGCTCTACCGCGTGCCGCGCCGCTATCCCGCCCTCGCCCGCGTCGTCGAGACGGCCAGCCTGAACGCCGTCAAGACGCCGCGCTTCAATGACGACGTCGAGTACCTCGCGGCTTATGCCGACGTCATCGAAAAAGGCCCCGACGCGCCCCCTACCCTCACCTGGAATGGCACCGACGCCATGCGCGTTCACGCCAAAATCGAGTCCCGGCCAATCCCTCGTCGTGCAGGAGGCTTACGATCCCGCCTGGCACGCCTGGTCCGATGGCAAGCCGCTCGCCATCCATAAAGACGCCATGGGCTTCATGGCCATCGATGCCCCGCCCGGCGACCGCGACATCTCCCTCGCCTTCATCACGCCCCTGGAAAACCAGGTGGGCCGCGTCATCACCGGCATTACCCTGCTGGCCCTCCTGGCGCTGCTCTACCAAAGCCTGCGGGAGCGGTCCGCGTGAAACGCCTGGCCACCCCGTTGCTGGCCGCCGCCGTTTTTCTCCTGAACGTCTGGTTGAACGCGCCCCTGTTCATGCCCGGCGATCTGCCCTTTCCCGGCTCCATCGAGCGCGGCTACGTCGGCATGGCCCGCTTCGTCTCCCAACACCCCAACCCCTGGGGCTGGAATCCCTACCCCTATTGCGGCCTGCCCACGGCATTCATGTACGTGCCCGGCCTGCCCTACCTCACCGCCCTCTGGATCCGCCTGCTGCCGCACGTCACTCCGGACACCATCTACCGCACCATCGTCTCCCTCGCCACCTGCCTTGGCCCAGTCACGCTCTTTTTCTTTGCCCTCGCCTTCACCGGCAGCCGCCGCTGGTCCTTCGCCGCCGCCCTGGCCTACAGTTTCCTCTCGCCCTCCTACGCCCTGTTCCCCGCCGTCGAGAAGGATCGCGGCGTGGTCCAGCTTCCCTGGCGCATTCAGGTGCTGGCCAAGTATGGCGAGGGTCCGCACAACACCGGGCTGATGCTGCTGCCTGTGGCGCTGCTCCTGCTCTTTCGCGCGGCCAAAAGCCGCGGCTATCCGCGCATTTTCGCCGCGGCCGTGGTCCTGGCGGCCATCCCGCTCTGCAATTGGGTCGGCGCATTTTCGCTGGCGATCTCCAGCCTTCTTCTGCTGCTGGCCGCATGGGGAGAAGCAGACTTCCGCTACTGGCGCGCCCTTGCTGCCGCGGGCCTCGCATACCTGCTGGCCTGCTTCTGGCTCACCCCCAGCTTCGTTAAAACCATCGCCTTCAACTGGCCCGTGGATTCCTTCGCCTATCACCTCAAGCAGCAGCAGGTCTGGCTGCTGGCCGGAATGATCGCCGGCGCCCTGGCTATCCGCGCCGCCTTCCGCCTCTTCCGCGGGTCCTTCTATTTCTGCCTCGTGACCATGGGCGCGTTCGTGTTCGGCTACATCGCCACCGTCTTCTATGTGTACGGCCTCGATACCATTCCCGAATCGCGCCGCTACGCCATCGAATTCGAATTTTTCGTGGCGCTGGCCCTCGTCGAAGCTCTGCGCCTCGCCCTCCGCAGCACCAACAGCACCACGCGCCTCTGCGCCATGGGAGCCGCCGGAGTCATGCTGCTGGTGGGCGCGCCCCAGCTTTATGCGTACGCCACCCAGGGGTGGCAGGCGTGGCGTCCCTCGCCGCCTGAAAACACGCTGGAATACCGCCTGGGAGAGTGGATGGCGCAGCATCCGCCCCAGGGCCGCGTCTTCGCTTCCGGCGGCATGCGCTTCCGCCTCAACTCCTGGTTCGACCTCCAGCAGGTGGGCGGCGGCTTCGAAACCGGCCTCCAGAATCGCGTGCCCTACGATCTTTCCTACGATATCCGCGCCGGAACCGATGCCGCTCGCGCGCTCCTGGAACTGAAAGCCCTCGACGCGCAGTACGTCGTGATCCACGGCCCCCGCTCGCGCGAGTATTATCGCGACTTCCAGCGCCCCGAACGCATCGCCGCGAACCTTCCCGCCGTCTACCACATTGAAGACGACACCATCTACGCGCTGCCCCCGCGCCCCCTCGCGCACCTCGCCACGCCCGAAGAACTCACCAGCCTCCCCGACTACGTCGCCGGCATCGAAGACCCGTCCCGCCCTGTCCTCCAGACGCGCTGGCTCGACGCCGGCGCCCTCGACGTCACCGGTCCCGCCCCGCGCCCCGGCGATCTGGTCTCCATCCAGGTCAATGCCACCCCCGGCTGGCGCGCCTCCCAGGACGGCCGCGCGTTGCCCATCGCGCAAGACCGGCTCGGCTTCATCGTCCTCACCCCCGCCGCCGCCCCCGCCACCCACATCGCCCTCCGCTACCACGGAACTCTGGAACAGCGCCTCATGGCCGCCCTGTGCGTCCTATCCTGGTTGGCCGCCTTCGCCGCCCTTCGATGGGGCAAGGCGTGGTAGAGGATAAGACGGCGCGACTGCGGAACCCGGGTCGCCAGACCGTGCTTCTTCAGAAGCGCGGCAAATGACGGCGACGCGCGTTAGACGGTCAAGGTGAAATGGGATTGCATTCCGATGCCGCGTTTTCAGCACTCCCTTAGATCTGCGAGCAGTACCGGCTCGTCCAGGGCGAATCTAACTATGCTCTTAGTCGTTTCCTTCAGTAACCGGAGCGCGTCGGCTTCGCTCCCGAGCGCCCGAAGTTCCTTCTTGAAATCCGGTGCATTCCCATGTGCCACGTCGCTACGATAGGCATACATCTTTCCCCAGACTTTATCTGGAGCTGTATTGCGGAACGGCGAGTAATCGATTTTCCTGGGCCATCGATTGTTCAATAGGGTCAATTTCTTCTTGACCTGCCTCGTAATAGAATCGTACGGGTCGGTGTTGTTGGGTTTGTGTGCTAAGAGCCCTTCGAGCATCGCGAAGTATCCCAGAAAACGCAGGGGCGACCTATAGGGAAGTGCCTTTAGTCCAGCCAACTGGCGCAGGAAAGGTTTGAGATCGAGCGGTAGGGGCTGGGCGCGCTCTATTCGGTCACGAAGCTTCCTTATTTCGGCAGCATCCGCAGCCGTAATATCGACGAAGAGATCTTCGTTCTGCCGGATCTCTTGCAGGACTTGAAAAACGTGGTCTTGATGCCACACGAGTCCGCGGTCGACGACTGTGAAGAGAATTTCAAGTTCCGTCGGCGCGATATCCGAAGCTTCACGGATCCGCTCAACGGTCACATTCGGACCGCGGAACGCGACGACGAAGTAGCGCCATTGGCTCTCCGGGAGCACATCTTGCGGCCCATCGCCTTGGTGAAGGCGACGTTCCCACAGGTCTGAGTAGAGAAACTTGGGATGCGGAGCAAACTCCAGAAGGGTCACCTTGATCTTCTCGATCTCCTTCGTTGTTGCCCGCCTCAGCTGATGCCCCTTCGCAAGCTGAACTCTAGCTGGGCCAATGATGGCTCGGACATTTGCAACGAAAGCGAATCCAGCCCGTGGTTTCACAACACTCATTATGGCAGGAGGTAGATCCGTGCCTCGAATAGCGAGTTACAGTTCTGCGTAGCCCGGTTCCTATATTGGCAGCCACGCCGCCCCCTAGAGGACGAGGAGGCTCAGCGGCGCCGGGTTTCCACTTGGCCGTGTCGTCCGTTGCTGCCACTTGACCGGTGGCCATACCCGGGACTGCGTCGGAGGCCGAGGTGCGTTCCCATGTTCGACTGCCGCAGTGCGCCTTCATCCTGTCATTCAGACGCCGCCCGACCCCAGGCCCTACAGACCCTTAAGTAGTTCGTCCAACTGAAAGGCGTGGCGGATCGGGTGCATGACGGCGTGCTCCAACATGGAGTCGATACAGTAGCGCGTCTGCCAGTGCGATGGGTACTCCGGAGTCTCCAACTTTTCGTTGGGCACTTCCCGCAGTGGGTCCCGCCACCGCTCCAGGACATGCTCCATGTACTCGTCCGCATCGCGGACAATGGCAGACACGTCCGGGGCAGGGCGAATTCCGGGCCCCGGTAAGGCCAATACCTCGCACATCCAGATCATGTAGCCGCCCGCGGCGGACAGCACGTGCCGACCTAAGGTTTCAAGCGATGCATAGTTGGGGTCATCGGTCGGTGGCAGTATCAATGGACTCGCCAGGGCCAGCCTCCAGGTGTGGACGAATCGGCGAAGATGTTCCTCGTGCAACAGTACCAGGGCGCGAACGGCGCGGGATCGGTATTGCAGATTGGATGACATGAGCAGAGGATAGCCGATTCAAGCGTTGAGGTGTTCCGTCGAGGGCGGGGTTGTAAATCAGATATCCTGCTCTTTATCCCCCTAACTCCCCTGTAGAAAAATTCATCGCTGCGTTGATTCTCCACGTACTTCCCCCCTGGCAAGCCGATTGCACTTTTCCTTTTTCTCGACAACTTCCTGCGCCATTTCACGCAGGTGCGCTGTGGAAAGGACACCAGCCGTGACTCTAGCCGCCACCGAAACCCAAACCGAATACTTGCGAGCCCTCCCCGGAGACGACGTCCGCCAGATCCTCTGGCGCTTCGCCGATCGCTACGATCTCCAGATGCTGGTGCAGTCCGTGCGCGCCGTCGCCCGCGGACCCGTCGCCCGCCTGGTCGCCGCCGGCGCCCGCAACACCCATGAGTGGACCCCCGAAAAGAACGCCCTCCTCCAGGCCTTCGACGAATCCGGCATCACCGGCGTCTTCATGGAACCCTCCCAGGGCGGCTTCATCGAAGGCCCCAAGAACCTCGCCCTCGCCCTCACCGCCTTCGAACTCGCCTGGGTCGATGCCGGCGCCGCCACCGGCAGCCTCGCCGGATGCCTCGCCCTCTCCCCCATCCACGAGCGCGGCACGGAGGAACAGCGCGATTTCTACATGAGCCGTTGCGCCCCGCCCCAGCCCGGCGAGGACCGCCAGCCCTGGCGCGGCGCCTTCTGCCTCACCGAGCCCATCCCCTACGTCGGCGTCGAAACCGGCATGCTGGGCGGCAAGGTCCGCATCGCCGAATGGAAGGATGGCGAAGAGCCCCTTCTCCAGGTCGAAAAGCGCGGCCGCTTCATCACCAACATGGGCTTCGCCAACTTCGTCACCGCCGCCGTCGAATCGGATGACCCGCGCCTCAAGGGCACCTGCATGGTCATCCTCGACCAGGACGATCCCGGCACTTTCGACCGCGGCACCCCCACCCGCAAGCTCGTCCACCAGCTCTCTTCCACCCGCGACCCCATCTTCAACCTCAAAGTCCCGGCCAGCCGCATCATCGGCGGCTATACCGTCAAAGACGGCGTCATCGTCCCGCGCTACAGCCACGGTGAAATCATCGAAGCCGTCTTCCGGCGCACCCGCGTCACCGTGGCCATCATGACCTCGGCCAAGCTCCTCTCCGCCGTCGAACCCGTCATCCGCTACCATCGCAATCGCTTCCGCGGCGGCTCCATCGCCACCCCCGGCTCGCCCCGCTACGAACTCGGCCTCCAGCTCAAGCAGGACGTGGTGCATCGCCTGGTGGACGTCTGGGCCACCGGCGAAGCCAGCGCCGCCCTCGGCTTCGAAGCCGCCCGCCTCTTCGATCAGCTCGACCCCCTCGAAAAGGAGAAGGACTCCCTGCTCGCCGAAGCCGGCGTCAAGCCCGGCAGCGCCACTCTCAAATTCATGCGCGTTGTGCAGAAGAGCGCCATCGAGTTCCTCCACGGCCAGCGCCCCGATATGGCCGCCGACCGCCTGGTGCAATACGCCATCCTCGATTCCCAGGCCAACGTCCTCTGCCCCGCCTGCAAGCTCTGGAACACCGGCCACGGCGCCCGCATGATGCGCGAAGCCGTCAGCCTCATGGGCGGCTACGGCATCACCGAAGATTGCCCCGGATTCCTGGGCCACAAGTGGATGGACGCCCAGCTCGAAGCCACCTACGAAGGTCCCGAGGCCGTGCAGCGCCGCCAGCTCAGCGTCACCATGACCGACGAGCTGTTCCTCACCCAGTTCCGCGAGTGGATCCGCGAAATGCGCATCATCGCCAACGATTACCCCGAAACCGGCGCCTGCTCCCTGGCCACCGCCATGCAGATGTGGCTCTACTCCCTGCAACATCTCCAGCACGCCGCCGATGCCGAAGGCGCCAAACTCTACCACGGCGCCCGCCAGGGCGTCACCTTCCCGCTCGCCGACGCGCTCTGCTGGCTGCTCGCCTCCCGCTGCCAGATCCTCGACCTGTTGGAACTTCAGAAGCATGGCCCTGAAAATCCCGCCCTCGCCGAAGGTCTCCCCGGCCTCCTCGCCTTCCTCACCGACCTCTGCCACGTCCAATCCGCCCGCGCCGCCGGCGAAGTCGGCCGCGTCTGCGCCGAGCTGGTCTTCGGCTATAACCGCCACCCCACCTGGGACACCGAAGGCTGCGCCACCTGCTACCAGGCCGACGACCTCGACGCCATGGAAGCCCTCATCCCCGGCATCGCCAGCCTCGCCCGCGGCTATACCGACGTCATTGAAAGCGACGGCTCCCATACCCCCAAAGCCGGCCCCTGCGCCCGCTTCGACGGCCTCGATCAGTTCATCCGCCTGCGCGTCCGCATGGATGGCTGTCTCACCGGTTCGCAGCTCGCCAAGGATCGCGCCGCCGACGCCCTCACCAAGGTCATGATCCCCGAAGCGCTGGACTATCCCGCATGAGCCAGCCGGTGCCCCTCCGCCAGTCGATGGATGTCGATATCGTCTGCGTCGGCTTCGGCCCCGCCACGGCCGGCTTCCTCACCACGCTCTCCGGGCATCTCATGAATCCCGATGGCACGCCCGCCATCGAAAGCCCCTCCATGCCCCGGCCTGCCCCTTCAGGTCATGTGCTACGAGCGCGCCGACGATATCGGGTTCGGCGTCTCCGGCGTCGTCACCAAAGCGCGCGGCATCCGTGCGTCCATGCCCCGACCTGGATATCAGCCGCATCCCCATGGCCGCGCCCGTGCAGCAGGAGCGGGTGGTCTACCTGCTCGATCCGGTCGGCGCCAGCCGCCGCTCGCCCGCCCTCAAACTCGCCGATGGCGCCCTGCGCGCCCTCCGTCTGCACCGCCACTACGGCGTCGAATTGCCCTACGTGCCGCCCTTCCTCCATAAGACCGGCGGCCTGATTCTCTCCCTCGGCCAGTTCATGCAATTCGTCGGCGGCGAACTGATGGGCTCCGGCACCGTCCAGATCTGGCCCGGCATGCCCGTCGCCGAAGCCCTCATCGATCCCGCCAGCGAAAGCGTCTTCGGCGTGCGTCTCACCGACCAGGGCGTGGACGCCAACGGCGCTCCCGAGGCCAACTACCTCCCCGGCATGGATGTCCGCGCGGCCCTCACCGTCGTGGGCGATGGTCCCGTGGGAGCCGTCGGCCGCCAGCTCGACACCGAATTCGGACTCCCCGACGGACACCATCAGCGCGAGTGGGCCGTCGGCATGAAGATGGTCGTGGACCTGCCGGACAGCGCCGGCCTCGAGCCTGGCACCGTCTTCCATACCTTTGGCTATCCCGAGCCCGAAATCTTCGGCTTCCTGTACGTCCACCCCGGCAACGTGGCCACCGTCGGCATCTTCGTGCCTTCCTGGTTCCGCAGTCCCATGCGGACCTCCTACCGCTACTTGCAGCACTTCATGCTGCATCCCTATTTGTGGCGCTATCTTAAAGGCGGCCGTCTCCGCTCCTGGGGCGCCAAGTCGCTTCAGGAATCCGGCCGCCGCGGCGAGCCCGTCCTGGTCGGCCACGGCTACGCCCGCATCGGCGAAGGTTCCGGCAGCACCAACGTGCTCACCGGTTCCGGCGTCGATGAGGCCTGGACCACCGGCTCGCAACTGGCCGAAGCCGTCCTCGAGTTGCTCCAGGACGGGGAAGCCCTGAACCGCGCCAACCTCGAACGCACCTACGTAGCCCGCCGGCGCGAAAGCTGGGTCGAAGCCGAAGGCCGCATCGCCGAAAAGGCCCGCGACGGCTTCCATCGCGGCGTCATCCCCGGATTGCTCGGCATGGCCCTGGCCGGTTTCACCAGCGGAAAGCACTGGATCGGAGGCGAGCCCCGCCTCCTGCCCGCAACTCCAGGAGTATTACCGCAAACGCATTCCGCCGGACGAACTGGAACAGATCCTGACCGCCTGCCAGAGACGCGGCAGTTCCTGTCACGACGCCCTGATGGAGCGCTGCGGCTGGCCCGAAATCCCCTACGATGGCCAGTTGCTCGTGACTCACCAGGACGCTCTCCTGATCGGAGGCAAAGTTCAGGCGCCTGGCGGTTATGCCGACCACGTCCGCTTTGTCTACCCCGATTTCTGCGAACGCTGCGTCTCCAAACTCTGCGTCGAAATCTGCTCCGGCCAGGCCATCACCCGGGGCCCCGACGGCATCCCCCTCTTCGACCGCGAAAAATGCATCCACTGCGGAGCCTGCCTCTGGAACTGCGTAGCCCCCCTCGAAGACGATCCCCTCAAAAGCAACATCTCCTTCCGAGCCGGAGCCGGAGGCCTCCACTCGACCGAAAACTAGCCATCCTTCGTCTCCCTCCGTGTCTTCCTCCGCGACTTCGCGTACTCCGCGATGAAGCCCTCCCCATGCGATGCTGAGTAAGTGGAATTTCACCAGTTGGAGCTGTTCCTCGCCGTCATCGACTGCGCCAGCGTCACCCGCGCCGCCGAAAAGGTGAACCTCTCCCCCGGAGCCGTCAGCCTCCAGTTGCAGCATCTCGCCGCCGAGTTGCGTACGGACCTGTTCGTGCGCAGCGGCAAGCACATCGTCCCCACCCCCGCCGCCCTCCGCCTCGCCCAGCACGCCCGCACTCTCACCGCGCACATCCGCCAGATCGAACAGGAATTCGCCGGCGACCCGCTCAACGACCGTCTTCCCTTTCAGTTCGCCACCGGAGCCACCGCCCTGATCCACCAGTTGGGCCGTCCCTTGCGCCTGCTGCGCAAAAGCTTCCCCCAAACCTCCATCGGAATCACCGTCGCTCCCACCGAAGAAATGGTTGCCGGCCTGCTCCAGCGCCGCTTCGACCTGGCCCTGATCTCCCTGCCTTTTCAGAATGACGAGATCGATGTCATCCCGCTCTTCGAAGAAGAACTGCTCGTGATCAAGCCATCTCCCCGCCGCGTCACCGGATGGCGCGTCGGAACCATGCAGCCGGCTGAGTTAGCCACGGCGCCCCTGGTCTTGTACCCCAAGCGCAGTAACATGCGATCTATGATCGATACGTTCTGCCGCGACCTGAACTTCACTCCGCGCGTCATCATGGAGGCGGATGACACCGAGGCGATGAAGAAGCTCGTCGAAACCGGCTTCGGCTATTCCATTCTCCCCGAGTTCGCCCTGCGCGGCGGACCCCGCTTTTTCCAGGCCTTTCGTGTCCAGGGCCGCCGCCTCGCCCGCACTCAGGCTCTTGCCATGGCTAAGTCGCAGCACCGCCGGGGACTCACGGATTCGATTGCCCAATTCCTCAAGAACGTCCTCAGCTCCGAAAAATAGGGCTGTTTCAAATACGGTCGAATGGTGCCGGGAAGTTCGGCTCGCGTAACCGTCGAACCTGCTGCCGGATGGTTGGGCGACGGCCTTTTTCGTGGTCAGTTGCCTTTCGAACCGGTTTGACCTCTCCGGTAAACGCCACGTCAGGAAGGATCAATCCCGCGGCGACCCCTTCTCCCCGTCGGGATACGTCAACTTGATGGCCCCCGAGTTCCAGTTGGGGCGTCAATGGACCGGCACGGAGGATCGGCCATCAGGCTGTGCCGAAGTCCACGCAGCCTAATCCAATATACCCATCATCCGCCGTTCAAACTAGATTGAAATCAAATGCCAAAGACAGACCCTGACGAAAAGGGAGCGAAGATTGGGCAGCTACGCGAAAGAGCGGCTCATTTCCAAGCGGCGATCCTTGTAGCTCGTGATCACTTTCCTCGCGCTTTCAGGCGAAAGTTCTCCGCATTCCCAAAATCCTGTTGTGGTCACACCAGCGTACTACTGGCACTTTACCTCCAGAACATCGGCTTTACGGATGTCGCTTACGTTTTTGGTGGCAGCCGCGGTCCTAATGTCGAGGACGCTCACGCATGGGTCGAGGTTGGGGACATCATTGTTGATATCACCGCACACCAGTTCTCCGATAATCCAAATCCCCTCATAATTACCGAAGAACGTTCATGGCGCGCGAGCTTCTACCAATCACGGCGTACGCAAGAAATTCTGAGCGTCTTTCCCGAGGAAGCACGACAGAACTACAGGGAGGCATACGCCGCCGTTCTGGAAGGGTTTTCGAACGAGTGGGCCGATTAGCGCGAGAAGGGGCCATCCAGGTTGGCCGCTCGGAAGCAATCCACATGAGCGAGAAGTGCCCGAGGCGCGTAACTGCTGGCCCTTCTCGGAGTGTTCACGAACGTTTGATTCGCGCACGAGTTGGGATCGAAAGAAGCGCCCGAAGAGCGTCATTCACCGACCTCGAATCTGGAAATGCCCGGCTCAATTCCGGCTCAAGGAGTACTACGTTGGTGCCGCCCGATATCGATCCACGTACTTGCCGCGTACGCCGCCGGAAAAATCGTACTCCGGCCGCATCTCCACCGCCGCCCGCTTAGAGCGGGGCTTCCTTCTTGGTATTTCCGACTTTCATGCCTTGTCACAGTATGAACCACTACCAGGAGCCTTCGCTTGTCGGACATGCCGATGGTGACAAAGCGCTCCTCCGCGGCGCCGTGATCCGGGTCTGGAATCGTCATCGAGAGCGGTCACATCCAAGGAAAGACATATGCCGTTAGCAAGCAGTGCGACGTCAATGACATTCCCGGTTTACTACGGGTAACTGATTCTAACCCACAGCTTCGAATGACCTTCGTCAAATCAGACGCATAGGCTTGGATTGTGTTCGCAAGAGCCAGCCTGACGACTTTTGCGACTGCCTGTTTATGAACGCACCATCGAGGCGATGGGGCGCAGGCCGTATACTCGACTTTTGATATGAAAAAAGAGACAGCGCGGCGATGGCTGGTGCGGGGGCGCGTGCAGGGTGTGGGGTACCGGTATTTCGCGCAGAAGGCGGCGGCGGAATTGGGCGTGACCGGGTACGCGCGGAATCTGGACGATGGGCGCGTCGAGGTGTACGCGGTGGGCACCGAAGAGAAACTCTCGCGGCTGGCGGGGATGCTGCACAAAGGGCCGATGTGGAGCGATGTGCGCGGCGTGGAAGAGCAGGAGGCGGCGGTGCAGCAGTATGGGTCGTTTCGAATCGAGGTATAAAGGAATGTCATGCCCACGAGCGCCACGGTCTCCCAAATGGACGATCTGAAAACCCTCATCCGCGAGGTTCCCGATTTTCCGAAGCCGGGAATCCTCTTCTACGACATCACGACGCTGCTGAAAGACCCGCAGGGATTCCGCGGCATCATCGACGGGTTGAAATCGCACTACAGCAAGGCGCAAGTGGACGTGGTGCTGGGTATTGAAGCTCGCGGGTTCATTTTTGCGCCGGCCCTGGCGTATGCGCTGGGCGCGGGGTTCGTGCCGGTGCGCAAGCCCGGGAAACTGCCGGCGGAGACGGTACACGTCACCTACGACCTGGAGTACGGCACAGACACTCTGGAGATGCACAAGGACGCCATTGGCAACGGCGCGCGCGTGCTGATTGTGGACGATCTGCTGGCCACGGGCGGGACGGCATCGGCGGCGGCCCGCATGGTGCAGGAGGCGGGGGGCGTGGTGGCGGGACTCGGGTTTGTGGTGGAGTTGACATTCCTGAACGGCCGGCAAAGGCTCGCCGGGCACGACGTATTCTCGCTGCTGCAATACGACAAATGACCGTTACTCGCCGGGTCCGTGTGCGGGCGCTGGCCAAAATCAATCTCGACCTGCGGGTGCTGGGCAGGCGCGCCGATGGCTACCACGAACTGCGCACCATTTTTCAGACAATTTCGCTGAGCGACTCTTTGGAGATTGGCTACACGCCGGGGCGCAAGAGCGCGATCGAGTTAAGCGATGACCTGCGCATTCCGAACAACCTGGTGACGAAGGCGGCGGACCTGGCGATGAAAGCCATGGGCGCCACCGGGCGGGTGGAGATGCGGCTGACCAAGCGGATTCCAATGGGCGCCGGCCTGGGAGGGGGATCGAGCGACGCGGCGGCGGTACTGCTGGCGCTTCCAGTGCTGGTGGGGCGCGTGCTGGATCTGCGGATATTGAGTGACCTGGCGCAGCAATTGGGCAGCGATGTGCCGTTCTTTCTGGTGGGTGGGAGGGCGGCGGGAATCGGGCGAGGGACGGAGTTGTTTCCGCTCCGCGATGCGCCGGCGAAGCCGGGGATCCTGGTGGCTCCCGGGGTGCACGTGGACACGGCCGGGGCATATCGCGCGCTGAGCCCCCGTTTGACAACTGAATCTCAACAAAATAAAATAGTTAGTTTCCAGTCGCATACGTTTGGGTGGAGTGGCGAGGCGCCTTTCGAAAACGATTTTGAAAGCGTGGTCTTCGAACAGCACAGGAGTCTCGCCCGATGGAAGCAGCGACTGAAGCGCGCAGGCGCATCGGTAGCGTTGATGACCGGCAGCGGTTCGGCGCTATTCGGGTTATTCGAGACGCGGCAGGATGCGGGGCGCGCGCTGGATTTATTAGGTGACAGGAGTAAGACGCAGAGGATTTCACTGGTCAGTCGCGAGCGCTATCGTACAACGTGGTGGAGAGCGCTCCAGGGATTGATCGAACCGAAAACATGGCCGCCCCGAAGCCGCGACGCGCGATGACTCACGACCGTTTACAAGTATTCAGTGGAAACGCCAATCCGCAATTGTCCCGCGAGATCTGCAAGCATCTCGATATGGAACTGGGACAGGCGATGATCCGCACCTTCGCCGATGGCGAAATCTACCTGCAGATCCAGGAAAACGTGCGAGGCGCGGACGTATTTATTATCCAGCCCACGTGCACGCCGGTGGACAGCAACCTGATGGAACTACTGCTCATGATTGACGCCCTGAAGCGGGCTTCAGCGGAGCGCATCACGGCGGTGTTACCCTATTATGGATACGCCCGGCAGGACCGGAAGGATAAACCCCGGGTACCGATTTCGGCCCGCCTGGTGGCGGCGCTGCTGGAAACGGCCGGGGCGGACCGGATTCTGACGGTGGATCTGCACGCGGCGCAGATTCAGGGATTCTTCGATATTCCGGTGGACCACCTGTTTTCGGCGCCGGTAATGATCGAGTACTTCAAGTCGCTGAATGTTCCCAACACCACGGTGGTATCGCCGGATGCGGGGGGCGTGGAGCGCGCGCGGGCGTTCGCCAAACGGCTGAGTAGTCCGCTGGCGATTATCGATAAACGGCGGGAAGAGGCCAACGTCGCCGAGATCATGAACGTGGTGGGCTCGGTGGCGGGACGGCATTGCCTGCTGGTGGACGATCTGATCGACACCGCGGGCACGCTGGTGAAGGGCGCGGAGGCGCTGATGGAGAAGGGCGCGTTGAGCGTTTCGGCGTGCGCCACCCATGCGGTGCTTTCGGGTCCGGCGGTGCAGCGGATTGAAGCATCGTGCTTGAAGGAAGTGGTAGTGACGAATTCGATTCCGTTATCGGATGAGAAGCGGAATTGCAGCCGGATCAAATCGTTGTCGATCGCGAATTTATTGGCGCAGGCCATCCGGTCGATTCACGAAGAGACCTCGGTGAGTGTTTTGTTCATTTGAAGCAGGGATTGGGGGTGGGGGTTAGGGGTTGGGGAATGGTGGCGCTTCGCGCTGCTTAATCCAATCCCCAGCCCCCATCCCTAACCCCCGGTTTTTTGGCGGTCCTCGAACCCACGGTAAGCCGCGAACGGCCCAACGGACTTCGAATCCGCAGAGGAGACAGGTAAGTGAAGAAAGATATTACGGTCACCGCAGAGGTGCGTACCTCGCGCGGCAAGAACGAAGCGCACCGTACACGGCGCGCCGGGTTGATTCCGGCGGTGGTTTACGGAGCATACCAGGATCCGGTCAGCGTGGCGCTCAATCCGCGCGAGATTACCAAAATCATCCGTAGCAATACGGGGTACAACACCATTTTCAATTTGGCCGTGCAAGGCGGAGAGAACACTCCGGTGATGGTGGTGGATCAGCAGTTGGACCCCATCAAGGGAACTCTGCTGCACGCCGACCTGAAGCGCATCGACCTGACCAAGCGCATTCGCGTGACTGTTCCGGTACACACGGAAGGCGAACCGGCGGGCGTGAAGGTGCAGGGTGGATTGCTCGAAATCATCACGCGCTCGATTGAGATAGAGTGCCTGCCGGACGAGATTCCGGAGGGCTTCACGATCAATGTCAGCGAATTGATGATCGGGCAGAGCAAGCGCGCCAGCAACGTGGAGCTTTCCGGCTCGATGAAACTGGTCGGCGCCGCCGATACGGTGATTGCGCACATTGTGGCGCTGCGTGCGGAAGAAGTCGTAGCCGCTCCCGAAGCCGCTGCCGCTCCCGAAGCCGCGGCCGAACCCGAAGTAGTGAAGAAGGGCAAGAAGGAAGAAGCACCGGCGGCCGAGGAAAAGGGCAAGAAGAAGTAGCGCGCGATGTTTCTGGTGGCCGGTCTGGGGAATCCGGGCGAGGAGTACGCGCTCACGCCGCATAACATGGGATTCCTTACGGTGGACCGGCTGGCGGAGCGGCACGGCATCCGCGTCACGCGGAAGGATTCCAGGGCGCTGGTCGGGATGGGCGAAATCGGCGGGCAGGCGGTAATGCTGGCCAAGCCGCAAACGTTTATGAATCTGAGCGGCACATCGCTGGCGCCGCTGATGGAGAAGCACTCGATCGAACTCAGCCGGCTGGTAGTGATTTATGACGAGCTGGACCTGGGTTGGCTGGCGGTGAAGATCAAGCTGAAAGGCTCGGCGGCGGGACACAATGGCATGAAGAGCGTCATTGGCAGCCTGGGTACCAGCGAGATCGTACGAATGCGGCTGGGGGTGCATCCCGGCCATCCGCTGAAGAGCGGGACGGATTATCTGCTGGCGCCGATGAAGCGCTCGCAGATGAAGGAATTGGAAGGTTTCGTCGACTACGCAGCCGACGCGGCCGGTTCCATAATCGCCGAGGGCGTCGAAAAGGCCATGACGAAATTCAATCGTCGCGCCCCAGGCTTAAATGAAGAGGAAGCATGACTAGGATTTACGAAGAGCTGTTCATCATCAAGCCGGACGCGCCGGACGAAGAAGTGGATGCGTTTATCGAGCAGTTGAAGACGCAGTTGACCAATCTGGGCGCCACGGTAGACAAGGTCGATAAATGGGGCAAGCGCCGGCTGGCATACAAGGTGGATAAGTACCGCGAGGGTACTTACGTTTTGTTCCAGTTCAGCGCGTCGCCCGAATCGGTGAAGGAATTCGAGCGCCGGCTGCGCGTGGCGGACCTGGTATTGAAGTTTCTGACGGTGCGCATCGACCAGACGCTGAAGCGGCTGGAAAAGCGCAAGAAGGACCGGGACAAGCGCGCCGCCAAGCGGGCCCTGGCAGCCCCGGCGGGGCCGGCTCCGGCCTCAACCTTCGTTGGCGCAGCAGATGACCGAATCGCCGGCGGTAATGCCCGGCGTACCGAAGGAGGCGTAACCCATGGCGGAATCAAAAGGAAGACCAGGCAGTGCGGGGCAGCGTCCCACCGGCGGTGACAAGGCCGTTGCCACCCAGAAGAAGCAGTATTTCCGGCGCAAGAAGGTTTGCCGTTTCTGCGTCGAGAAGATTGACGATATCAACTACAAGGACGTGAAGATGCTGCACGCCTTCGTGGCGGAGCGGGGGAAGATTATTCCCCGGCGCATCTCCGGGGTGTGCGCACCGCACCAGCGGCGGCTCACCGATGCCATCAAAAAGGCGCGGAACATCGCGCTGCTGCCGTTCGCGGCGCAGTTTTAGGTAGGAGGAAATTCCATGGAAGTCATTCTGAGAGAAGATATCGAAAAGCTGGGCAACCGGGGGCAGGTAGTCAAAGTAGCTCCGGGATACGCCCGAAATTTCCTGCTGCCCAAGAAACTGGCCGTCGCCGCTACTCCGTCGAACAAGAAAATCATCGAACAGGAGCGCCAGGCGCACCTGCGCAAGGAAGCCAAGATGCAGGGCGAGGCGCAGGAACTGGCGACGCTGATGACCGGCACAACGGTGACCATCGCCCAGAAGGCGGGCGAGAACGATCAGCTATTCGGATCGGTGACGTCGAAGGATGTGGCCGATGCGCTGGCCGCGAAGAACTACAGCATCGACCGCCGCAAGATCCAACTGGACGAACCCATCAAGCAGTTGGGTGAGTTCAAGGTGCCGGTGAAGCTGCACAAAGATGTGATCGCGGAGATCACCGTGGTGGTAGTGAAAGAAGAGTAGAGCAATTTCCCACAGCTAGCCGGGGCGTCCCGAGCGCCGTCCCGGCTGAAACCTTCCTCACCTTTCTCACATCTGTATAGATATGGACAGGCAGCCGGCCGTATTTCTTGCCCACGGCTCGCCGATGTCGGGACTGGGTGGCGACGATCACGCCGCCGCTTTGCGCGCTTATGGCGAACGCATCTCCGGCATGAAGGGCATTCTGATTATTTCCGCACACTGGCAGGTATCGCGTCCTTTGCGGGTGACTGCATGGGACCAGGCGCCACTCCTCTACGATTTCGGCGGGTTTCCCGACGAGTTGTACCGTTTGACCTATCCGGCGCCGGGCGATCCGGCGATGGCCGCGCGCATTGTGCGCACGCTGGTCGCGGAGAATCAGCCGGCGCGGTTCGAGACCGAACGGGGTCTGGATCACGGCGCGTGGGTGCCGTTGCGGCTGGCATGGCCGGAGGCGAGGACGCCCGTGTTGCAGGTTTCGATGCCGTTTCTGGAGCCGCAGGAACTGTTTCAACTGGGGCGGGCGTTGCGGCCGCTGCGCGACGATGGCGTGGCGGTAATCGGCAGCGGGGGCATCGTCCACAATTTGCGCAAGGTGCACCTGGAGAACAAGAATGCCCGCGTGGAGGATTGGGCGGCGGGGTTCGACACATGGGTGGCGCGGCAGGTGGCGGAGCGGAATCTGGACGCGCTGCTGGGGTACCGGTCGGGAGCGCCGTATGCGCGGCTGGCCGTACCTACGACGGAGCATTTCGATCCGCTGTTCGTAGTGATGGGTGCGGCGTTTGGGGATGAGAAGGCCGTGCCGATTTTCGAAGGATTTCAGTACGGGAATATGTCGATGCGCAGCTTTGCGTTCGAGGGGTGAGGGCAATTCGAACGACATGTCCGTAGGTGAGCTTTCTCCGGGAGCGTCTAGGCTGGCTGAGCAAATTGACGGGCGGCCGGTCAGTTATCCCGTCCCCTGAAAAAGATGACGGCGCGCTCGTTGCGAGTACGCCGCGCGACATCCTGCAGTTCGTCCGCAACGAAGGCCTATCGCAATATCTGGCTGGATTTGTGCCGCCACCGTCGCTTGGAGCGCCACGGCAGCATAAGCTCGAAATCAAGCTGACTTCGAAATTCGGCCGTCAACTGACCGGCGGGAAGAGACAAGCAATCTACTGATCCCCAAAGCAGCCGCGCTTCCGACAGGGAAAAGGAGCACTGTGCCACCGCCGTGGAGGGATTGACCGGACCACCAACGGTGAGGCTGTTGCCGTTTAGGAATTCCACTTGAGCGAAGTCCCCGTCTCGTCGAAGTGGCGCTGAGGGCGAATCACGCGGCACTCTTCTTTAGCGGTCTGAAGCGATCCTCCCGAAGCCTGGAATCCGACTGTGGTGGCCGACTATACGCCCACTGCAATGAAGTACGTCCGCGAGTAGGTTTAGACGGCCAAGTGGTACCTACGTTGCACAAGGACCAATTCCAGCCGGCGTCCGGAACGTCGAGCTACCAAGACGGGATTCGTGCAACTCTCTGGCGCAGGCAGGCTTCGAGCAGGAGACCTCCGTCAAGCTCTACCCAAACGAGTGAAATCGCCTCCAGAATACATCCCACGGCTCACGTGGGTGCCGACACACGAAAATGTCCGTGTGATCCCGGAGGATGGCGTTATTCTCGATGCCGTAGGGAATCGTAAAATGGCCAGCCAGCTCGCAGGACGAAAAGACGGTCTCGAGGTCGGCGCGCAGAAAACCTGCCGCGACAACCGTCTCGGGCTGCGGATTGCCGTACCCGCGCAGCCAATGCGAGTTCGAGCCGCTGATCACTTCCGGAAGTCCGTGACCGCGGCCATAGAGATTGATGGCGGCGGCTTCACCGGCATCGCCAGCCAGAACGCCGACGGGGGCGTCATCCGTTAGCGAATCGCGAGCGCGAATCACTGCATCCGTCATTTCGCGCCAGCCGAATTCCTCGTTGAGATTTTGGTTCGTCGCGTCAGCAATTTTCCACCAGCGTGAACCGGGCGGCGCCAGCGGCAGAACCAGGACGGATGTCGCAATGCCGCTGACCACCATGCTTCTCCAAGCCACCCTGCGTATGGTGCCAGCAGTCGCGAGAGACAAAGTTTCCAACCATCGCTCGCCCCAGACTGCGCCCACGGCAAGCAGCATGGGGTAGGCCGGTGCGAGATAGTAGGGCCTGCCTCGGGCGATGAGCAGGATTACCAACGGGATCAGGTACATCCAGCCGATCATGCGAAAACGCTTTCCCTCTGGTTTGACGAACAGAAAATAAAACCCCGCGATCCATATTGGCACCGTGACAGGATTCGTCACCGCCCAGAACTGCGCGGGCAGGAACCCGTCTGCGCGGCCAAGCCTGACGTCGCGGGCATGGATGAACCTCAGAAAATCCAGCGTGATGAAATCGTGCCGGACCTCCCAGATGAGATTGGGCAGAAAAATCAGGAGGCCGACGGCGGCTCCGTACCACAACCATTTCTGGAGCATCCAGCGGGGCCTGGTCAGAACAATGCCGCCGACGATGCCCGCCAGCAGGAACGCCATTGTGTACTTTGTCATCATCCCCAGGCCGGCGACGGCCCCCAACGCCAGCCACCAGCGCTGGTCTTCGGATCTCAGCAGACGAATGGTCACCCAGGCTACCAGCACCCACCACAGATAGTCGAAGGAAACATATTGGAACAGGTACCCAAAACTCACTGCCGGCCCAGCGATCACCGCCGCCCACGCAGCCACCAGCTGCGCCGGTCGTCTTCCGCCGATTTCGCGAGCCATCAAACCGGTCAGCACCATGGCGATTCCCACTGCCAGGGCGGCGAAGAAGCGCAGTCCAATCATCGACACACCGAACAACGTCAGCGACACTCGGGCAATGAAGGGAGTAACCGGCGGGTACACCACGTATCCCCAGCTGAGGAACCGAGCGTCGTCAATTGTGGCCAGCTCATCGCGGTGGAATCCGTATTCGCCGTTAGTCGCGGTGTGCAGCGCGACCAACGCCAGCGCAGATAGAACGAGCACGCCAGTATCCGTGGCGATGATCCTCCGGCAGATGGCGGGCAGCCGCATAGATGTCTCAATCACTATAGCTGAATAGCTGACCGCAGAAGGCACGATGGGGCTCAAGTCCGCAGCAGAGCCGCTTGACCCGTAGTCGCCACGTCGCGTCTGGCTTCCTGCGCCTCTGGTCGAATACCGCGCCGCTCGTACACTGGTCCAGCCCAGAGCACGAGGCTCATACGGGGGGCGCTGATGGATTCTTGCCATGAAACACCGCCCGCTCGGACGCCATATGGGCGAATGGTCGCCTGTGCTGACACT
>CAVVLD010000038.1:0-29154 GCA_963748795.1 uncultured Solibacteraceae bacterium | reverse complement strand
ACAGAAAACTCATCGCGGAGACGCGGAGGCGCGGAGGAAAACGCGGAGTATACATTTCTCTGATTTTCTCCGCGTCTTCCTTCGCGCCTCCGCGCCTCCGCGGTGAACCGGAGTTTTCGTGTTCTTAGACAAGTTCAAGGCTCTCTTACTGGACCCTCCGCCCGCCATGGCGTTTGAGATTACCGAGGCGGGGATTGCCATGGCTCGCATTGGGGAAAAGACGGAGTTGGATTTTCAGGCGTTAAAGCCGGGCACTCTGGCGGTATCTCCCCTTAAGGAAAATGTGGTCGATCCGCTCGAGTTTTCCCAGGCCGTGCTGACCGTCTCCGGCTCTCAGGCTGCCCGCAAGCGCAAAGATGTAGCCTTGATTCTGCCCGATTTCAGCGCGCGCATCGCCGTTCTGGACTTCGACAATTTTCCCAGCGACCCCAAAGAACAGGCGTCCCTGATCCGCTTCCGCCTGAAACGCAGCGTGCCTTTCGACGTGGAGTCGGCCGCTCTGAGCTATGTGCAGCAGACCGCCGGACACAAGAAAATCGACGTGGTCGTGGTGCTGGTGCCGCTGGAGATTATTTCCCGCTATGAAGCCCCGTTTCGCCAGGCCGGAATGAATCCCGGCCTCGTCACCACCTCCTCCATTGCCGCCCTGGAACTGGCGCCGGAGGCCGGAATCAGTGTCGTGGCCAAGATGACCGGCCACGTCCTCACGGTGCTGGTTCGCGAAAAGAGCGCGTTGCGCCTGGTCCGCTGCCTGGAACTGCCTTCGGCCGATCTTTTCGATATCGGCGCCGTGCTGCTGCCGACTTTTGTTTATGTGGAGGACAACCTGGGCGGCGCCGCCGAAAAGCTGCTGCTTTGCGGTTTCGGAGAAGACACCGGAGAAGCCGAGCGGCGCTTCCGGGAAGAATTGGGAGTAGAGGTCGAGCCGCTGCGCTCTCCCCTGGCTACTCCCGGAGAGAATAACGCCGGACTGCTGGGATACCTGCGGTCCATCGCCAGGAATAATTGAGATGAAGATTCCCATCAATCTCGCCAGCGAGCCTTTCCGGCGCGACCGCGCCATGCTGGTGGCCTCGTTTTCGGTGTGCGTCTTTCTGGTGCTCAGCCTGGGCTTGCTGATCTATGTCGCCGCCCAGGATGACGGCCAGCTCAAGGTACTGCGCCAGAGTATCGCCCAGGTGGACACGCGCGTCCGCGCCGCCACCGCCGAGCAGACCCGCCTGGAGGCCATCCTCCACAAGTCCGAGAATGCCACCACCCTGGAGCGCACCCTCTTCATCAACGACCTGATCTTTCACAAGGGCATCAGTTGGAGCCAGCTCCTGGCGGATCTGGAGGAGACGATACCCACGACGTGAAGGTGTTGCAGCTTCATCCTGTGGTGAATAACCTGAACCAGGTGCAACTGGACATGACCGTGGGGTCGGAATCGGCCGACGCCCTGGTAGACGTTTTGAAGGCCCTGGAAACATCGCCCAAGTTCGGAGAAGTCTTGGACCATGCGCAGCAATATCCCACCCAGGCCGAGCCTTTGAATCGCATGCGCATCACGGTGAATTATGCCCATAAACTTTAACTTCGCGACCAAATTCCAGGCCGGCGGCAAACTGGTGCGCGATCCGCGGGTGACGATGCGGGCGCTCGTCGGTGTGCTGCTGGTGGCCAACCTCGCCGCCGCCGTCATCGCCTTCAAACCCTTCGGCGGATCGGCCGCCGATCTGACCCGCCAGGAGACGGCGCTCCGCAGCCAGCTCGCTGCTTTGCAGGGCCGTATCGCCATGGATCGCAAGCTGGTCGAGAAGGTGCAGGCCGCGCGCAAAGAGGGTGACGGGTTTCTGGCCAGCTATTTCATGGACCGGCGCACCGTATCCTCCTCGGTCGCCGAAGAATTGCTGCGCATCACCAAAGAAGCCGGCATGAAATCGCTGCCCCGGTCCGAGCAACTCCAGGACCTGAGTGGTAGCGACACGCTGAAAATGGACAGCATTACCGCCGGTTTCGAAGGCGACTATCAGAACCTAACCCGGCTCATCAATCTGATCGACAGATCGCCGCGCTTTTTCGTCATAGAGAATATGCAGTCGAATGGCGTGCAGAATGGCAAAACCGTGTCGGTTCTGTTTAAGATCGATTGTTTCGTGCGCGATGACGGAGGGGCCGCGTCGTGAAGCTGGGGCTCGAAAACAAGCGCAACGTCGTCGTGCTTTCCGTGCTCGGGCTGGGCGCGTTGTACGGCGTCTATTCCAATTTTTCGGATTCTTCGTCAGGCTCGTCGCCTTCGGTACCCAAGACTACGGCCGTGGCGCCGCCTACCATCGGATCGCCGGCTGACGAGCCGGACCAGCCCGCCCCGCGGGCGCGCCGCCGCAACGAAGAATGGCACCCGGTGGTGCACACCAAGAACAAGGATGAGCAGGTTCCTACCGACAAGATAGATCCCACGCTCCACCTGGACCTGTTGGCGAAGGTGCTGGCCTCGAAGCCCGCCGGAGGCGCGCGGAACCTCTTCGAGTTCGGCCCTGCCAAGCTTTCGACGCCTTCACCCGCGCTGTTGGCAAAGAATGAACCGAAGATCACCGGTCCGCGGCCCATGGGTCCGCCTCCCCTGCCTCCGCCACCCGGCCCATACGTTGCTCCGCCTCCTCCGCCGTTGCCGCCCCTCAATGCGTTGTACTACGGGTTCGCCACTCCCGCCAGTTCCAACCGCCGCAGGGGTTTTTTTATGATGCCTACGGAACGTGGTCCCGCTCCCTCCAGCGCCGCCGGCCCGGCGACCGACGAGCCCAACATCCTGATCAAGTCCGAAGGGGAAATCCTGACGGGACACTATAAAATCATTAAACTGGAAGCGGGCTCGGTGACCGTGGAAGACACCGACTCGAAACGAACCAAGACGCTTAAAATCGTGGCGGACGCTTCGGACTAGACTATGGCACGCCCTCGCCGCTCCGAATCCGGATTTGCCCTCTTGCTGGTATTTCTGATGGCCGCTATCCTGGCCATCGCCCTGTATACGGAGATCCCACGGGTCGCCTTTCAGACCCAGCGGCAAAAGGAGCAGATGCTGATGGAGCGCGGCGAGCAGTTCAAGCTCGGCATCCGCCGTTTCATGCAGGCCAACAGCCGGCTGCCCGCCAACCTGGACGAACTGGAAAAGCTGAACAACCGCCATTTCCTGCGGCGCCGGTACATAGATCCTATGACAGGCAAGGACGAATGGCGCCTGATCCATTCCACCGGCGGCGTGCTGACCGATTCGAAGCTCGCCAAACCCGGTACCCAGAAGGACGAAAAGAACCCCAACGCCGGCACGTTTGTCGCGGAAATGCCCGGCCTGGGGAGCATGCCAACCAATGGCCAGGGCGCCAACATCGCAACCCGGCGGCGCCCCAGTGAAGGCGCCGGCGCGGAGTCCCCGGGAAGCGCGACGTCGCCGTCAACCGGCGCGCCCGGTGTGCCTCCCGTCCCCGGCTCTCCAGGAGCCCTCTATCCCGGAATGCCGGGCACGACCACAAATCCTCAGCCCGGCGGTGCAGGTGGCGGTTTTGTGGGCGGCGGAGGCTCTTTCGTAGGCGGCGGCTCGGGCCTCGGTTCGCAGCCGAACAACCCTGCGGGTGGCGCCCCTGTTTACCCTGGACAGACGCCCGGATCTCCCATGCCGGGTGCCGCCGGGGCAACCGGCATGGGATTTCCCGGGTCGGCCCCGGGCCAACCGAATCAGGCCGTCAACATGATCAACAATATCCTGACCTCGCCTCGTCCGGGAGGCTTGGCGGGCATTCAGGCCGCCACCGCCGGAATGGGCGGAACGGGCATCGCCGGCGTGGCCAGCAATGTGGATGAAGATGCCATCATGGTCTACGCCGACCAGACCAACTACTCCCTGTGGGAGTTTGTGTACGACGGGAAGTTCCAGCCGCCGCCCGATCCCCGCCAGGGGAATGGTGGGACGCCGGTAAGCCAGATGGGCAACATGGCCGGCAGCAGCCCGCCCGGATCGCCCATCGGTTCCCCCATTGGCTCCCCGGCCGGGAGTTCGTTCGGCGGAAGCCAGCCGGGCGGCAGTTCGTTCGGCGCGGGCCAAGCCACTACCTCGTTCGGCCAGTCTCCTTCCTCGGCACAACCAGGGCAAACCGGCCAGCCCGCCTCAAGGGGCGCTACCCCTGGGGGAGGCGCAGTGGGTGGGCTGAACGCTCATTCCACCAATCTCAATCTCCGACCCGGCCGGCCGTAGTCGTTTTACCCCAGCAGATTCAGCGTAGTCTTGTGCATTGCATCGGCCACATGAGCCAACTGGAGGTCCGTCTGGAATTCATGACTGGCGGAGAGCAGGGATACCGCCTGCTGGCTGAGGCTCACGATGTCGCCGCTCGGCGCCGTGCTGGCACTGTCGCTGGCGGAAGCAATACCGGTCGCCGCTTTGTCGAAACGGCTCTGTGCGACATCGAGGCCCGCGGAAGCGATCGCGGATATGTCCATGTTCTTCTTATCGGCCGGCGCTCGGAATGTGTGAACCGCCTGAAATGCCCAGCCGCTTCAATTCCGCCCGCAGGGGCGCTTCCGACCGCGCGTAGATCATCTTGTACGCCTGGCAGAAGTAATCCAGGTCGTCGAACCTGCCGTGCGGACCGTGGCGGAATTTCGGGCATCCGCCGTGGCAGATCGACTGGTATTCGCAGACCTGGCACTCGGCATGCGCCAGCGTCTTCTTGGACGCGAAGCTGTATCGCCGCGTGCGGCGCGCAATCTCGGCCCACGAATCCAGCGTGACATTGCCCAGCTTCCAGGAGCCCTCGACGAAGAAATCGCACGGATACACGTCGCCGTTATACTCCACCACCACGTAGCTGTCGCAGGTCTCGTGCATGGTGCAGGTGCCCGGCTTCTGTCCGGCGAACGCTTCGGCGATGTTGTCGAAAAAGCGGATCCGCATCTTGCCGGCGCTCCGGCCACCACAGGTCGAACATCTCGCACAGAAAGCGGCCGTACTGCTCGGCCGTGATCGTGAAGGGCAGCGGCTTCCCCTCGGCATCGAACTCCGCCAGCGGAATGTACTGCACGTTATCGACGCCCAGCGAGCGGTAGAAGCGGTACAGCTCGCGCGCCTTGCCCACGTTGGCCTGGCTCAGCACGCACAGAATGTTGAACTCCACTTTGTTCTTCTGCAGCAGCTCGACGCTCTGCATCACACGCTTCCACGTGCCGCGCCCCTCTTTGTTGTAAGCGGTAGAGATCGTTGATCTCCTCCGGGCCGTCCAGGGAGACGCCGAGCAGCCAGTGGTACTCGCGGAAAAGGTCGCACCAGTCCTGGTCGATCAGCACGCCGTTGGTCTGCATCGCATTGCTGACCGACTGGCCGTTGCGGCCGTACTGCTGCTGGAACTCGACCAGTTCTCGAAGAACGGCAGCCCGGCGAGCGTCGGTTCGCCGCCCTGAAAGGCGAAAATGCTGTTCGGGGTAGGAGTAGAAGAGATAGGTATCCACCAGGCGCTCCAGCGTCTCGCTGGTCATGCGGCGCGCCGGCAGGGCCTTATACGGATCGGCCTCGCGGTCCAGGTAAAAGCAATACGAACAATCCAGGTTGCAGACCGCCGAGGCTGGCTTGATCAGCAGGGAGCTGATGCGCGGGACGGGTCCGCTCCACGCGGCGTCCCCTTGCGGCGCCTCGAGAATCGGGAATGGATTACCGCGGGCGCCCATGCACCGAGTGTAGCAAAGCTGCCTCACCTGGACGGGCGGACGCCAGCGTTTCCAGCACCTCCACCACCAGCGCCGCCTCTGCGGCCGGGACCGGGTTGCAGCCGTCGCGTACCGCTTCGTAATACGCGCGATAATCGCCCCGCAGCGTCTCTACCAGACGGGAACCGGCGGGCGTAGTCAGCGTGCCGTGGCGCGGGTCCGCACCCCAATCGCCGGAGCCAGGCAGTTCGCCGCGGCGCAGGGCCGGCTCCTGCGTGTCCATGCCGTATTTCACGAAGCTCCCCAGCGTGCCGTGCAGAATGAAGCGCGGCGTCTCCGCCACCACCAGGTTGCTGCCGTGCAGAATCACGCGCAGTTTGCCATAACGCAGCAGGACGTGAAAATAATCCACGGCGGCGCCGCCATCCCGCTGCACCGCCAGGTCGCCGTACATCGACTCGGGCGGCCCGAAGAGATGCAGGACCTGGTCCACCAGGTGCGACCCCAGGTCGTACCAGATGCCGCTGCCCGGCCCGGCCTGCTCGCGCCAGCGATTCTGCACCACGGGCCGGTAGCGGTCGTAGTGCGATTCGAAATGCACCAACTCGCCCAACTCGCCCCGCTCCAAAAGCGAGCGCACGGTGAGGTAGTCGGCATCGAAACGGCGGCTGTGAAATACCGAGAGGAACAGCCCGCGTTCTTCGGCCAGGGCCATCAACTCTCGCGCCTCTTCGCTGGTCACTGTGAACGGCTTGTCCACCACCACGCGCTTGCCGGCCATGAGTGCGCGGCGTGCCAGGTCGCAATGCGTCACGTTGGGCGTGGCGATCACCACCAGGTCCACCGCGGGGTTACCGAACACCTCGTCCGCCGAGGAGGTGACGGCGATTCCGGGAAGGTCGGCGTGCACGCGCGCGGCGTTGCCGCTCATCACCTGCACAAGGTCCAGCCCTGCCACGCTGCGAAGCAACGGAGCGTGAATCGTCTTTCCGGCAAAGCCATATCCCAACAGAGCCGCGCGCATGAAAACACTATGTCACAATTTGGTGTGGCCGAACCCGTTCTTCGTATCCTCTCGATTCAAGGCATCGATCTCGCCGTCTGGGAGTGGCCGGGCCAGGACCCGCCGCTGCTCTTCGCCCACGCCACGGGCTTTCACGCGCGCTGTTGGGACGCGGTGATCCGCCGCCTGCCCGGCCGCCGTGCGATTGCGGTGGACCTGCGCGGGCACGGCCGCAGCGCCAAGCCCGACCCGCCGTACCCCTGGCGCGCTTTTGGCCGCGACCTCGCCGAAATCGCCGGCCTTCTCGACCTGCACTCAGCCATCGGAATCGGACATTCCATGGGCGGCCACTCCATCGTCTCCTCGGCGGTGCTGCGGCCCCAAACTTACGCCGCGCTGTACCTGATCGACCCCACCATCTTCGCGGCAGAGCGTTACGGGTCGGTGCCGTTCGATTCCTCATTCATCCTGCGCCGCCGCCGCTACTGGAGTTCTCCGGCGGAGATGTTCGAAAACTTCAGCGGGCGCTCGCCCTTCGCGCAATGGCAGCCCGAGGTGCTGCGCGATTACTGCGAATACGGACTGCTACCCGCCGGCGCGGAATTCGAATTGGCCTGTCCTCCCCTGGTGGAGGCGTCGATCTATCCGCTCTCTGTGGCTCCGGAATCCAACCTGCACGGCGAACTGGAGACGCTCACGCAGCCGGTCGTGGTGGTGCGCGGAGGCATTCCGTGGTCGTCGGAAAAGTTTGACCTGAGCTCGTCGCCCACCGATCCTGAACTGGCGTCGACCTTTCCCCACGGCCGCGATGTCCCGCTCCCCGGACGCTCGCACTTCATCCCCATGGAGATTCCCGACTGGGTCGGCGGGCAAATCGAACAACTGATTACTTCTGGTCGATGAGTCTTCACCACGGAGACACGAAGGGCACGGAGGAAGCACGGAGAAACCCATCTGGATTTCTGAGCGTTGAGGTCCTCCGTGCTTCCTTCGTGTTCTCCGTGTCTCCGTGGTGAACTCCACGCTCGTTCAGTTCTGGTCGAACAGATCCGAACGGCGGAGGCGCTCCCCTTTGAAGACGATCAGCGAGATGCGCTCGGTGGCCGTGATATCGATTAGCGGATTGCCGTCGATCAGGAGCATGTTGGCATCCAGGCCCTTACGGAGTGTGCCCATCTGCTTATCCGCGCGCAGCAGTTTGGCGGCGTTGCCGGTGGCGGCCTGCAGGGCCACCCACGCTGGGATGCCGGCATCGACCCACAGTTGCAGTTCGCGATGCATGGACGGCCCATGGAACACCAGGGGATTGCCGGCGTCGGTGCCCATCACCAGCGGCACGCCGGCCTTCCAGGCGCGCATCAGGTTGTTGCGGGCCTGTTCCAGAGCATGGGTGAAGATCTCCGCCCTGCCGGCGTCCACGCTCTTGCCGGATTGCATGAACTCGCGCGTCCCTTTCAGCAAGGATGCCGGCAATACCTGCTCCACCAGCGAGTTGTTGAGCGCGTCCGCCCGGCCGCTGAAATACTGCGAATAGGCTTCCGCCACGGCCAGCGCCGGGTCCAGGTAAACACCCCGCTCAGCCATGCGCGCCAGCAGGTTGTCGGGAAGGTCATCCCGCCAGGAGCCATGCTCCACACTGGTGGCGCCGATTTCCACCGCGTCCGTCACGTCCCGCGCATCGCCGGTGTGCACCGCCAGCGGCAGATTCTGCGCACGCGCTTCTTCCGCTACGCTGCGTGCGATCAGCAGATCCATACGGTCGAATACGATGCCATCGCCAAACCCCGCTTCCAGGATTGTCTTGATGCCATCCACTCCGGCCTTCTTCAGTTCGCGCACCTGTTGGCGCGCCTCTTCGGGAGACTTCGGCCTGCGCACCAGTTGCGCCTTCACACTTTCCGGCATGGCATCGGGAAGGTGCCGGGTGAACTCGGTGCCGCGGCCGCCCTCTGAGGTGATCATCGGACCGCAGACGAAAAGCTGCGCGCCCAGTCGAGAGCCGTTGGCCACTTTGGCGCGCAGGGCAAGAGATGCGTCCAGCCTATCGCCCGCGCTGCGGGCCGCGGTCACGCCGCTGTAAAGCAAGGCGGCGTCCGCGCGGGGCATGGTCTTCTTTGGGTCATAGTCGACGGAATCCGTGGACCGGCCCGCGGGACCGCCAAGGTGCACCTGCGCATCGATCAATCCCGGCAGCAGCGTCTTGCCGGCGCCTTCAATCACGTCGGCCTTGATCGTTCCCGGGTCTGGTCCGGCACCCTGGAATACTTCCTGGATCTTGCCATCGTGTACCAGCACGGAGCCGGTTTCGATCACGCTGCCGTCGCCGATAATCAGCCGGGCGTTGCGAATCAGAAACGTTCCGGAGCGCTGCAGGTCGCGGAACATGGCCTGGTTTTCGCCAATATGCTCGCGGCTGTATGCGCGGTAGCAGCCCATCGCCACGAACGGCGCGAGCACCGCCAGCACCAATAGCTTCTTGCGCGCGCGCAGCTTCTCTTCCTTCTCCCACCGGAAAAGCTGCATGGCGAAGAACAGGCCCACCGCGATGGTCAACAGCAGGGCGCCCACCGGCAGCAGGTTGTCGAGCAGGGTCTGATTGCGGAAAAAGATGCCCTGAAAGCCGGTCACCAGGTACGACGCCGGCAGAAACTCGGCGACCGTCTGCGCCCAGTTCGGCAGAATGGCCGCGGGAATCGTGATGCCACTCAAAAACAGCATGGGCATGTACAGCAACTGGATCAGGATATTGGCTTCCTGCATGGTATTGGTCACCGCCGCCAGAATCAGCCCGATGGCGCGGAAGGCGCAGACCCCGAGCGACGTCATCAGGAACAGTGAAATCCAGTTTTGGGGCATCGGCATGGCATAGCCGAAATGGGCTACGAGAATCAGCAGCACCAACACCGGCAGATACAGCAGCCAGCCGCTCACCATCGACGCCAGCAGGATCGGCATCGGCGAAATGGGCGTCACTTTGTAGCGGCGCAGAATATTCTGCTCCCGCTCCTGCACGGCACGCATTCCCGCGCCCCACAGTCCGTTGCCCAGGATCCCCATGGTGAGCACGGTGCCCACGAAGTAAGCGATCCCCATGCCGGTTCCGGCATGGAACATCTCGGCGAACGCAAAGAAAAAAATAAACGGAAATAAATAATTGAAGAACAGCGCCGAGCGGTCCCGCATGGTCAGGCGCATATTATTTTTGAACAGGGCGATGTACGATCTCATTCCCGCAAACTCTTTCCGGTGAGTTCGATGAAGGCTTCTTCCAGCGACGGCCGCTTGATGCGGATATCCGCCAGTTCCAGGCCCTGCTCGTCGAGCCACTTCATCATTTCGACAATGGTGCGGGCGGGCCGGCGCGATGTAACCGTGAGAATGGTGCGGCGCTCGTCCAATGACGTTTTGACGGCTTCCGCCCATTGCGGCAGATCGCCCGCCGCCACCGGCTGCGCGCACTCGATCTCGATAGTGGAGTCGGAGAGCGTCTTCTCCTGAATCTGCCGCGGCGTTCCAATAGCGATGATGCGGCCTTCATCGATAATGGCCACGCGATCGCAAAGCTTCTCGGCCTCTTCGATGTAATGCGTAGTCAGTAGAATGGTGCGCTGCTCCCGCCGCAGGTCCTGCACCAGTTCGTGAATCTCCAGCCGCGCCTGCGGATCCAGGCCCGCGGAGGGTTCGTCCAGAAAGAGAGCCTGCGGATCGTTCAGCAGCGCCAGTGCCAGCGCCAGCCGCTGTTTCTGTCCCCCGGAGAGGTGCATGTATAGCGACTCGCGCTTTTCCCAAAGCTGGAGGCGCCGCAGCAGTTGCGCGGTGTCCACGGTGCGCGTATAGAGGCTGGAGAACACCTCGATGGCCTCGCGAACCTTCATCTTCTCCTGCAGGTTGGTGGCTTGCAGGCAGACGCCCAGCCGGTCTTTCAACTCCAGCGTCTGCACTTCGGGATCGAACCCGAGCACGCTGACACGCCCGCCGCTGCGCGTGCGCAGGCCCTCCAGAATCTCGACCGTCGTCGTCTTGCCCGCGCCGTTCGGCCCGAGCAGACCAAACACCTCGCCGGCGCGCACTTCGAAATCGATGCCCTTTACGGCAGCGAAGTTGCCGTAGCTCTTCTTGAGCCCCTCAACCTCGATTGGGTTGTCCACGGATTCATTTCAGTTTCTCACACGCGGTCAGCCTATAATGGTCGCCATGCCGGAAATTGCCAAGCAGGTCGTTCTGATAACGGGCGCTAAGGGCGGCCTGGGGAGTTCGGTGACGCGCGCATGCCTGGACGCCGGCGCCACCGTCGCAGGCACCTCGCGCTCCATCGCCGACGCCGATTTCGCCCACCCGCACTTCGCCGCTGTTCCCGCAGACCTCTCCGACCCGGCGGCGGCTTCGCACCTGGTCGATACCGTGATCCAAAGCCTCGGCCGCATCGATTCGCTGATCCACGTGGCGGGCGGATTCGCCGGAGGCGCGCCGTTACACGAAACCGACGAGGCCACCTGGGACAGTATGATGAACCTCAATGCGCGCGCCGCGTTTCACATGTTGCGCGCCGTCATTCCGCACATGCGAAAAGCGGGTTCCGGCAGGATCGTCGCCATCGGCAGCCGCGCCGGCGTGCAACCGGCCACGAACATCGTGGCGTACAGCGCATCCAAGGCTGCGCTGCTTTCGCTGGTGCAGACCGCCGCGCTGGAGAACCGCGACGCCGGCATCACCGCCAACGTCATTCTGCCCGGCACCATCGATACGCCAGCCAACCGGAAGTTCGACTCCACCGCCGGCGGAGGAACCTGGATCGCGCCCGAACGCCTGGCAGCCCTCGCGATGTTTCTGATTTCCGACGCCGCGGCGCAGATTACCGGCGCAGCGATTCCAGTGTACGGGGCGCAATTGTAATCGTTCCCGGAGATTCCGCGAGCCGTCCATTGCGTCCGCCCACGCGCATCGACGCGTCCAGGATAGCGGAAAGCGGCACCAGGCCGGCGAGCTTCACGCCCGATATCGCATGCATCCCCGCCGAGGCCATGCAGCCGCACTCGGCGCACACTGGTTTGCCGCCAAACTGGCACGGGCCCACGAGCGTCTTCAAGTCGGCCGAAAGACACGTGGTCAGCCGCGCAAACGTACACTCCGCGGGAGAGCGCGGCGGGTTCCGGTAGCCTTCCAGCACCAGCCGCGGCAAATGTACTTTCGGAAGCTTCGAGACGGCGGATAACTCTTCGAACAGGACCTCGCGATCTGCCGGCCTCAAACGCTCCGCCGATTCATCGCCTTCCTGCGGTGTGTAGATGCTGAACCAGATTTTGTGAATCTCCGGCCGCTGCGACCAGAAGCGGGAAAACTCGGCCAGATACCCGCTCCGCGTCACCATCTGCCGCGTCACCGTGCAGTGGACCGCAACCCGATGCCCGTTGATGTGCTCCAGGATGCGGTCGTAGGTGGCCGGGGCGCGCCGCCGGTCATGTTCCGGCGCCAGGCCGTCAATCGACACCACCAGGTGCAGCGATGCCAGCGAACTCCACTCCCTCGGAATGGGACGCACCGCGCTGGTCACCAACTGCACTTCCACACCCATACGGTCGAGCAGTGGCAAGAGCCGGTCCAGTTCGCGATATCGGACCAGCGGTTCTCCCCCGATAATCGAGAGGTGCACCGGGCGCAGGCGCCGCACTACGGCCAGCGTGGCATTCACCAGGTCTTCTCCGCGATAGTCGGAAAGCTGACGCAGAGTTGTTACAGGGCCAAGATGGTCAGCAGTATATGCGTAGCAGCCCGGACAGTGGAGCGGGCACTCCTTAGTAATCTCAATCGACAGAAACGGCGAATACCCTCTGACTACGCGCGCCCATACACGCAGAACATCCGGTTTCTTCATGAAAGCCCACTCTCGGAGTTACAACGTACTATTATCCTTATGGGCTTGGATGAGGGCCCGGCGGCCCCAGTTTCATCCCGTCGCGTACCGGATGTGCGTCCGCCTACACAAGCGCATCCACCTTTTCGATGGAACCTTCACACCGGTGCGGCGCATCTATTGGGTAATGTTCCCGCCCGGGAAAACGTTGTCGTCGTTGGGAGTAATCCTGATCTTTTGCGCGTGCCCGGCCCAAAGCGAACAGCAGGAGGCCGCACCTCTCTCGCAGCAGTCCGCCGCTCAGCAGACGAACCTTCCGGCGCAGACACCCGCCGGAAGCCCGAATATCCCGGACGCCCAGATCGACAAGGATAAGCAGACCGGGAAAACTCCGGGGGCCCAGCCCAAGCGCATCCTCGGCGTGATGCCCAACTACCGCGCCGTCAGCGCGGGCGTGATCCCGCCGCCGCCCGCACCCAAAGAGGCATTCAAGATCGCCACGCAGAACAGCTTCGATTATTCGTCATTCATATTCGTGGGAATCACATCGTTGATGGCGGAAGGGTCGAATGCCCACCCCCAACTGCACAAAGGCATCGAAGGATACGGAAGATACTACTGGCGCGGCTTTCTCGATAAGACGGATGGTAACTACCTTGTGGTTTTTGCCTTGCCTACGATCTTGCACCAGGACGAGCGCTACTATGCGAAGGGAACGGGTGGGTGGTTCAAACGCGCTGTTTATGCTGCCTCGCGGATTCTGATTACGCCGGGTTACAACGGACATAATACCTTCAACGCCTCGGAGGTTTTCGGCCGTGGCATAGCTCAAGGCATTTCGGGATTCTATTATCCCAGTGCGGACCGCACTGCCGGTGCGCTCGCGGAGAAATACGGATGGGCCATCGGGCGCGACGCCCTGACCAACGTCTTTCGCGAGTTCTGGCCGGACATCTCTTCGCACGTGCTGCACCGCCACCCCAAAACGGATACCCCCACGCCGTGAGAAACTGATTTGCATGGCTGTCTCCCTGGTCGCCGCTTTTCTGGCGTTTTCCGGCACGCTTCTGGCCGGCTCCAATTTCAACATTCCGCTTTGGGAGGAGGGCAAGGTTCCGCTCGCCAAGGGCAATGGACCGCTGGACGCTCCGTTTCTCACCGTCTTCCGCCCACCGGAAGGGAAGCGCAACGGAGCCGCGGTGGTGATTGCGCCCGGCGGCTCCAACATCATGTTGATGTATGGAGTCGAAGGGCTGGATGTGGCCGAACGATACAACAGTTGGGGCGTCACGGCCTTTGTGCTCACCTACCGGCTGTCTCCGCGGTACGGCGAAAATGTGCGCGTCATGGAAGGCAAACGGGCGGTGCAGGTTGTCCGTTCGCGCGCCGGCGAATTCCACCTGGACCCGAACCGCGTGGGCTATATCGGCTTTTCGGCCGGCTCCAACACGGCGCGCAGTGTGGTGGCCGGCTCCGGCCCGGGCGATCCTAATGCCGCCGATCCCATCGACCGGCTGAGTTCGCGGCCCGATTACCTGGTGCTGGTGTACGGCCCGGGACGCGCCACGCCGGGCGAATCGCTGCACGATTTTCCGCCCACGTTTCTGGTCTCGGCGGCGGCCGATACCGGTCCCGCGCTCGGCAACGCGCAACTCTTCGCCGACCTGGTCCGCGCCGGAGCCACGGCCGAGATCCACGTGTACCAGAAGGGGCGCCACGGGTTCGGCAGCGGCTTCGGCAGCCCCGAGTTTTCCGATTGGATGGGACGGTTGGAGCTGTTCCTCAAGCTGGACGGATTTCTGCCGGAGGCTCCGTAACATGCGCGCCTTCCTGTTTGTGTTTGCCGCGGCGCTGGTGCTTGCCTCCGCGCCCGCCGGTGCGCCCAAGGTGGTCAACGATGGCCACGGCGATTATGTTTACGTGCCCGCCGGAGCCTTCCGCATGGGCGATAATTTCGGCGACGGCGACCCGCGCGAGCGGCCGGTCCACGTGGTGGAGTTGGACGCGTTCTATATCGCCAAATTCGAGATGACTAACGGCGAGTGGAAAAAGTTCCGCGACGACGCCGGGTATGACGATCCGAAATTCTGGCCGGGCGGTCGAGTCGTGCCCAAGGACCAGGTTCCCTATTGGAACGATGCGCGGAATCACGGTGGCGGCACTCCCGACACGGACAGCTATCCTCTCCTTGGCGTCAATTGGGATTCGGCGGTCGCCTACTGCCACTGGCTCAGCGCCAAGACCGGGAAAAAGTACCGCCTGCCCACCGAGGCCGAGTGGGAGAAAGCCGCGCGCGGCACCGATCAGCGGCGCTACCCGTGGGGCAACCAGATCGATCGCTCCTACGCGAATTATGTGGGCGCCCAGAAGTTCGATACCGGACAGTTAGTGGGCTATTACGATGGCACTCTGCGCGGCACTCTCCAAACCCACAACAACGCCTCGCCGTACGGCGCCATGGATATGGCCGGCAACGTGATGGAATGGTGCTCAGACTGGTACAGCCGCGACTACTACTCGGTGTCGCCGCGCAAGAACCCCAAGGGGCCGGCGGACGGGGCGTACCGCGTGATGCGCGGCGGAACCTTTTTCATGGAACCATTCGAACTCCGCTCCTACGCGCGCACAGCCGCGTGGCCTTCTTTTCAAGGGCATCGCATGGTGGGTTTCCGTGCCGTGCGGGAGCCTTGATGGTTACGGAGCGGGCGAGAACTCATCGCGGAGGCGCGGAGACGCTGAGGAAGACGCGGAGAATATTGAGAGGAAGTCGATGATATGGAGGAACCCCCGTGCTCTGTGCGAGGATCTATCCCAATGGCGATGCGCAACGGAGCCGGAAACGCCAAATTAATAAATCTCCGCGTCTTCCTCAGCGTCTCCGCGCCTCCGCGATGAGCTCTCGATTTTCTCTTCTACGGAACCCAGACGGCGGCGCCCTCGATCGCTCCGAGGTCCGATTCCTGAACGAAGACCACCACGCGTTGCGCCGGGCCGGGAGCTTCCACGAGCTGGCTGAAAGCGCCGCCTTTTTTGACCGATCCGATTTTGCGCAATGTGCGAAGAATGGCCACGTGATGAAGCAGGCGGCCATGATTCTCACCCGCCCCTACCTGCGATTCCGCCGAATTATCCGCAATGGCCAGATAAACGCCGGCCGAGTGGGGCGCGCCGGTCACGTCCACCTGAAGACCCGACGCCGTCCGGGCGATGCGCACAGCCGCCTTGGGCCGTTGCGCCTCCGCGGTCAGCACCTGCCGCGCGCGGGCGCCATCGCTCCCGTTGAATTCCGTGGTCCCGTCGACTACCATTTGCGGGGTGTAAGGGCCGTCCAGATGGAGCAGGCGGGCGTAGTCCTCCTGCCGTTGGGTCACGGCATGAGAAGAGAAGCGATCTTTCCAGCCCAGGTGATTCCAATAATCCACATGCTCGCTAAGAATCACCGCTTGGGGGTCGAGTTGTTCCAGTATGCGATCCGCAGGGGGACAACTGGAGCAGCCCTCCGAAGTGAATAGCTCGACCAGGACCGGAACGCGCGCGGGTTCAGTAGCGGAAAGAATAGCGCCACAGACGCCGAGGAAGATCAGATTTCGTAGCACAGACAGCTCTCTAGACCCAGTCTAGCGCGGCTGCCTTGGGGGCGGTGCGGACACCCGGATTCCTTATCTCTTTTTTACAACTTGCCGCTTGACTACGTGCTTGTGCTGTTTGAACTTGCTGGCTTTGAACTTCCTGAGTTTGCCGGAAGACCTGCTGGGCTTGGCGCTGCCCGTCCTGACCTTGTGGGTCGGCGCTCTCTTCGCCGCTTCGCCGGACGCGGTCAGCCCGCAAGCCAGAGCCAGCGCGAGAGCCAATGTACGAAATCTCATCTTGCCCCTATTATCTGCGCAACGTGGATGTTCCACAAGTATAACTTTAGAAAGCTGATGGCCGTCAGCAAAAGACAGAACGCCGCGGAGAGTTTCCACAATTTTTCCACAGACGAGCCCTCCAGGCGAGGCGTCCCCGCCAGGTAGCCAATCGCAAATCCGCTGGCGAGTCCGCCAATGTGGGCCGCATTATCGATATGCGGAATGATAAACCCTATCACCAGGATGTAAACCGCCCAACGCACGAAGGCGCCACGGATGGCATCGCCCATGGGATTACGGTGCCGGACGCCGAGCGCGATCATGGCTCCGATCAGGCCGCAGATCGATGCGGAGGCTCCTATCGAGGGCACCTGATCGTCCCAGAGGCTGCTCAGCAGGTACCCGCAAACCCCGCCGATGAAGTAGATCACCAGCATGCGATTGGTGCCCAAGACCTGGTCCACAATGGCGCCCACGTCGAACAACGCCCAGGAATTGAACAGGATATGCAACAACCCGCCGTGCAGGAAGTTCGCCGTTACCAGGCGCCACCACTGGCCGCTCTCCAGTACCGCGTATTTCGCCCCGAAAAAGTACAGCGTTTTGGTATCGAGACTCATCGCGTCGCCGGTTCCGGCCTTCATGGCGTAGATAATGGTGGCCAGGTAGAAACCGAAGTTGATGACCAGAATCAGAACGGTGGTGAATCGCGCCTGCGGGATCAGCCCGCCGAGCAGGGGCGTGTCGCTGCGCCGCTCGACCGCGCGCGGGCCAACCCGCTCATTGCAATAGGGACAGACGCGATCCTTATCGGTGATAAATGCCCGGCAATGCGGGCACATTCGGCGTGAATCCATGAGCCCCTATGATAGCAACGGGTGCGCGACGTAGAAGTGGTGATCAAGCCGCCGGGCGGCGCGCCTCCCAGTAGTCCTCGAAGCGATTGTTGAGGTGGCAGCAGCGCAGGGCGATGATGGCGTTGGCTCCGCGGACCGTCCAGAACATGCCGGACTGTTTGAGACGAGAGCCGATTACGGACTTGCAGCCGGCTTCGATGACACCCGAGCCGACGAACAGATGTTGTGCTCGGAATTCGGGATAGCGCATGCGCTCGGCGTTTTTCTCAAAGTAGTCGGCCTCAATGCGGATCTTTTCAGACAACTCCGGATTGGACGAAACGATGGAACGAAGCAAGGCCACCAGATCTTCAATCTTCCCCTCATCCAACAGCGCGTCCTTATGGACAACCATCCAGCGTTCTTGCTCAGCCTGCTGGTTGGGATACATTTTGCGGGCCAGTTCCCAGAGGTGTTGTCGGGCGTGATAAAGATCGACGATCTGAATCGCGCCGGGGAAGTGCTGATCGGCGATGTTCCAGATCCATTCCGCTCCGTCGCCTATGACGACCTTCTTTTGGGCGCGGCTCCAACCGCGCTTGCAGGCTTCCAGATAGAGGCGCAGGCCAAACTCTTGCGCCGTTTCAATGGCGCCAACGTAGGTGGTCGAACCGGGATCGCGGAGGGCGAAGCCTTCCTTGTCCCATGTCGTTTGCGTAAACACGCTTCCCAGCTTGGCCTCCCGGGTGTGGGCCGGTTGCCCTTCCGTCTTGCCTGCTCGGCCTACCGTTTCCTTTTTCACTACGGGCACTCCCGTCCCGTCCAGTTGGATATACAGGACTGGGATCGGCTTTCCAATCACAATGGGTAGATCCAACTGCGTGGCCCGGTGGATTTCCTCGTGCTCGCGGGCGACTATGTCTGTCCCAATCGCCTCCGCGGTGCGCTCCACAGACTTGGTGGTCACCTCCAGATCGGCGAGTAGTTTCATTTGTTGGCGGCCATGATCGAAGGGGGCGTCCTGTCCCACCATCGCTTGCATGCGGCGCACTCCCGGAGAAAAGTCGGCGTTTTTGATGTCCAGGCCGGCGTCGGCGGGGAATTGGCCCTCGTGGCAGTGGGGACACAAATAGTAGGGCCGCGATACCACCACCTTTCCCACCGCCGTCAGAACCGGCTTGGACCGTAGTTCCCGATAATCAGCGTGATGGCCGCAAGCACAAGGTAGGGCGCGCTGCTGGGTGGCCGGCGCCGGGAATTGCAGGAGTTCGCTCAGCGCGGTTGCACCAGCGTGGTGCATGGCCGAGCGCACCGCCATCTCGAGGGCCTCCAGATCCAGGCACCCCGACTTACGGCGACCGCTAAAGATGACGCGCAACAACTGGTCTACTTCGCGCGCGACTTCCTTTTGGATCGCCTCAGCCGTTTTTTTTCCTCTGGCGAAAGCACATCTGGTTCGGACGGGCGCAGTTGGCAGATCTGCGCGTTGACTTCGATCAGTTCCTTATGCAGATCTTGCAGTTTCCGGAATTCAGCGATTTCTCGTTCGGCCTTTCGCGTTGCGGGCTGGTCGGGCAGGGATTCGGTAACAGTCTTGCCGTTGATCTTGAAGGTCAGGCGGAGATTGGGACCGTGGCCTGGATCCTTGGGCTGATGGCAATGGCAGTTGGGTTTGCCACATCGGCCAGAGGTGGAAGTGATCGATCCACAACGCAGATCGCCGAGAGCCGCGATCTGACTGGTAACGTAGACGCGCTGTTGTTCCAGGAATTCCAGAGACTTTGGGGTGGTCATCAAGGCTGCCTCATATCCTAGCGTATCATATACGCTCGGATATTGGCCACAAAAAAAGAAAACTCAAGAATCGTCACTTTCAAGTCGCGCACCCCATAGCAACCTCCGTGGGTCGGCTCTCCGGTGCAGTCTGCTACAATCGAAGATCCCGCATGGTTAAAACGGAGCGCGAGTATCGCGACGATATTGTCCAAATTGGCCGGCTGGTTTTTCAAAAGGGTTGGGTGGCCGCCAATGACGGGAATATTTCGATCCGGCTGGATGCCGGGCGGATTCTGTGTACGCCCACGGGCGTCTGCAAGGGGATGATGGATCCCGACGACCTGATCGTTGTAGATTACAAAGGCGACAAGATCTTCGGACGGCGCGAGCGAACCAGCGAGATAGCCATGCACCTGACGGTGTACGAAATGCGTCCCGAAATCAAAGCGGTAGTGCATGCGCACCCGCCCGTAGCCACGGGCTTTGCCACGGCCGGCCGCCCGCTCAATCTGGCGTTGCTGCCGGAAGTGATTATCGGGCTGGGCTGCGTGCCCCTGGCCGGTTATGGATTGCCGGGAACGCCGGAGCTGACCGAGCCCATGCTGCCCCTGATCCCCAAATACGACGCCTTGCTGATGGCCAACCACGGCGCGGTATGCTACGGGGAAGATGTATTCCAGGCGTACTTCCGGATGGAGACGATGGAGCACTTCGCGCGCATTCACCTGGTGGCCGAGTTGCTCGGCGGGCCGAAGGTGCTGCCCCGCCCGGAAGTGGACAAGTTGCTGGATTCGCGGACGCGCTACGGCGTGAAGGCCAAGGTGAGCGGCGAACCCGGCTGCCCCGTGTCGGCGGATGACACCAATGCCGGGCCAGCCTGCACGCTCGCCGCTCCGCGCGGAGAAGAACGGTTTTATGTGACGCGCAGCGAGCTGATCGGACTGGTGGACGAAGCGCTCAAGGCGCGCGGAATAGCCTGAGAATACTGTTGGGAGACGATAGATGGGTGAAGCGTTAGGAATGATCGAAACACGCGGCCTGGTAGCCATGATCGAGGCCTGCGACGCCATGGTGAAGGCTGCGAAGGTGACGCTGGTAGGCTGGGAAAAGATCGGCTCGGGCTACGTCACGGCCATGGTACGCGGCGATGTAGCCGCGGTTCGGGCGGCCACCGATGCCGGCGCCGCGGCGGCGCGCCGCGTGGGCGAGCTCATCGCGGTACACGTGATTCCGCGCCCGCACCAGAGCCTGGAAGATGTTCTGCCAATCGGCAAGAGCCAGGCGCAGGGCGCCGGCAAGTAGCCGGCGGCACGTCATGATCCTGGCCCGCGTGGTGGGCACCGTGGTAGCTACACGGAAAGACCCTCGCCTGGAAGGTAAAAAGCTGCTGGTGCTCAAACCGGTCTCGCCGGAAGGTAAAGACGAGGCGGGCTACGTGATCGCGGTCGATACGGTGAGCGCCGGTTTCCGGGAGAAAGTGCTGGCGGTGTCCGGCAGTTCGGCGCGGCTGGCTGAGGGATGCAAGGATACGCCGGTGGATACCGCGATCATCGGCATCGTTGACGAAGTGCATCTGGACTGACTCATGTATCTCGGGCGCGTCATCGGTTGTCTCTGGGCCACCGTGAAAAATCAGTCCATGGAAGGCCAGCGCCTGCTGGTGGTCCAGCCGCTCACACCGGAGCTCAAAGAGACCGGAAAACGCCTGATTTGCGGCGATTCCACCGGTGCCGGGGCCGGCGAATTGATCTACTGGGTCAGGGGTAAAGAGGCCAGCTTTCCGTTCTTGCCGGCCGAGCCGCCGTTCGACACTTCCATTGTGGGAATCGTCGATAGCGTGCATGTGAAACGTCCGGACGCCGCTTCCGCGCCTGCCGCTGAAACCGGCAAACGGAAACGGAAGGGTTAGCCCATGCTCATTGCGCAGGTAGTCGGGGAACTGGTGGCGACCCACAAGCACGCCAGTCACGAAGGGCGTAAACTGCTGCTGGTGCAGCCGCTGAATCTGGATGGCAGCAATCGCGGGGACGCCGTGGTGGCGCTCGATGCCGTGGATGCCGGGGTGGGTGACAAAGTTCTGCTGACTACCGAGGGCTTCAGTGCCATGACCTCGGTGGGGCGGCCAAACTCACCGATTGATATGGCGGTTATCGGCTTTATCGATCACATTGAATTGATTCCAGGAACCGTTTGAACGGCCGCTCCTGCGGCCCCGGCTGAGAAGCATCGCGCCGAGTATGGCCATGATCGCCCACTTTCCGGCCTCCACGGCGAAGAATGCGCCTTCCATCACCAGCAGCTTGTTACGGTCGCCCAAATCGCTCCCTGCGGGCAGGAAGTCCGTGAGCCTGCCGAGCGAGACTACCTCCGGCCAGATGGCGAACCTCTGGACACCCACGCAAAGGACCAGTACCAGCGCCAGCGTGAGCGAGGATTTGGTCTCGCTGGTGCCGAACAGCAGGAAAAACAGGAAGAACACGCCGAACGCGATTTGCGCCCCCTGCCACAGTTCCAATTCGCTCCGGGTGAGTTCGGCGGTCTCATAGCGAAGCAGCATCAGGGTCTCCGCCGTGCCCAGAACCCTGATCCGCAGTATGGCAGCCGGGTCGGATTCGGCGAGCAGGTGGTCCGCCGCCCGCCTGTTTTCATTCACCAGCCAGGTAACCAACAGTCCGCCTGAGAGCCACATGCCAAGCAGGAGACAGGCGAACCGGCGGGAGTGCATATTGAATCCCTGATTCTATCGCACCTGTCAGCCGTCGATCCTCCAGGTATGCAGGCCGTCCGGCTGTGCCGCCCGTTGGAACGCCGCCAGACGCTGTACGCCCGAGCGCTCCCCGCTCAGGCGAACCTGGGCCACGCAGACACACCGGCGGGCCCATTCGATCAGTTGGCAGGCCTCCCGCAAACGGCTCGCGGCCTGTGCGCGCGGCAGTTGGGGAAGCGCCGCCTGGAGAGCGGCAACATACAGCCCGGCAGCGCACTCCACTCCTGCGAAATCGCTGGCTTGTACTGCGCGGCGCAGGGCCGCCTCTTCGCTTGGCACCGGATGGTTCATTTATTTCCATCTCCAGGTCTAAACCCTTCGCCTTTCAGGCGAGAAGCTTCCAGCAGGTTTCACCTTTGTGTGGGGGTCGCCCCCGTCCGCGCGCGTCCCCCTGGACCCGCTGCTCGCGCCGTTCGGTAATGCCTCCAGAAATCGGGGAGGCCGACGAGGGCGTCGGCCGCGGACCCGGGGTCCGCCCTCCCAACACATGCTGCTGCACACTTCAGTCGTCTTTCAGTCGCAACCTCATCTCCAGTGCCGGCTTTCAGCCGGTAGTCATTTAGTTTTTAGCCCCCGTTCTGCTGGTTGACTTGCATCTGCTGGAACATCTGGGAAAGATAGCTGTACTGCTGTTCCAGGGCGGCAATGGCGGAATCCGCGGCTGCCATCTGGGCGTTGAGACTGGTTGTCATGTTGTTAATGCGGTCCTGATCGTCGCTAATCGACTGGTTGTCACGGGTGATGGAATCCTTCAAGTTGTTGATGCTCGTCTGAAACAAGCCGCTGGTGGAGTCGGTCAGGCCGGTCAGCGCGTCGTTGGCGGTCTTCAGAAAACCTCCGGTGGAAGTAGACCCCAGGAAGCTCGCGAGCTGCGTGAGCTGGCCCTGGGTGGCGCTGGCGAACGTGGAGCTGTTGAGCGACAGGACTCCGGTCTGGTCGAACTCCAGACCGAGCGAGGTCAGCGAGGAAATTCCGTCCGTGCCGGTAGAGTATCCCGTGATCTGGTTCAGAACCTGGGAGAGGCTGGAAAGCACGCTCTGCCCCTGCAGCGCTCCCGTGCCCTGGCCGCGATTGGTATTGATTTCCGCTTTTGCAGCATTGTACGCGGCCACGAAACCCTGCAGCGCCACGGACACGCCGCTGGCGTTTTGCCCAACCGTGATTGTCGTGGTTCCAGTGGCTGCCGGCGTGACCGATATACCGGGCGCCAGAGTAATCACCGAACCACTGGTGCTGAGCGGATCGGAGTCCGCCGCGGGCTTGCCGTTTACCCGGTACGTGGTGGGTTGGCCTTCCGCGAGAGGACTCAGCAGATCGCCGTTCGAGCTGCCGTTCAGAGAGGTGAGCTGGATGGTCACCGCCTCCATCTTGGCGTCTTGAATGGAGAGCCGGTAATCCGTGGACCCCTGGCTGCCTACGTTCACCACGGTGGCCTGGACGCCGGCCGAACTGCTGTTGATGGCATTGGCGAGGCCCGAAAGGCTGACATCGCTGGTATTGATGGTATAGCTGTTGTCGCCTATGGAAAGTGTATAACTGGTGGCATCGCTGATTCCGGACACCGAGGGATTGGTTACCCTGGTCAATCCATCGCTGCTCATGGCGCTGGCATGTGCGCCCATGGTGTCCACCTCCACCGTATAAGTTCCCGTCGCGGGTGTGCCGCTGAGCGAGGCCGTCGCGACCGCGGTGCTCGACGAAACGGCGGTGTAGGAGCCAAGGCTGAGCGCGTTGTTCAAAGTGGCAATAGAGGATTGCAGGTTGGAGAAATCGCCGTTGAGGGTGTTCAGTTCGCTGGACTGTGCCTGCAGCGTGGCGACTTCACTTTGCATCTGCTCCATGGGCAAGGAGGCGAACGAGACGGCCCGCGTGATGACCTGCTGAAAACTGGTGGCAAACTGGCTGTTTCCAGTGAATATGCTGCTGACGGAGCTGCTCATGAACGAATCCTGAAATCTAAAGGCCCGGGCGAACCGGCTAGACACCGGCCCGCCCGGGGTTACACAGCGCTAGCCTACCCTCGGAGGAGAGTGAGCACCTGCTGCGGGGCTGAGTTGGCCTGGGCCATGGCCGCGATGGATGCCTGTTGCAGCACCTGCGACTTGCTCAGGTTGGCCGCCTGCGCCGCGACATCGGCGTCGCGGATTTGAGATTCGGCCGAAGAAAAGTTTGTGATCTGCGATTGCGCCAGGCTGATGGCGTAATTCAACTGGTTCTGGCCCGACCCCACCTTGCCCTGCACCCCGCCCAGCAAACTCAGAGCGTTGTTGATGGCATCTATGGCGCTGGTGGCCTCTCCGGTGACCGTCGAGGCAATCACAGGGCTGGTTACCGCCTCGTTTCCGGTTACCGCCGCAGTGGACGATGACGTGAAGAGCCCTCCCACGTCGGTTGCCACATCGTTGCTGACGGTGAACGCATTGGCGCTGGTGAGCAGCACTTTGCTGCCGTCCGCGATCGCGAAGATACCCGCGGCGTTCAGTCCGGTGGTGTTGGTGTTGATGTCGATGGCTGTGTTGGCCGCGGTGTCGTCTCCCGTGCTGAGTGTGGTAGTGAAGGTCTTTCCACCCACGCTGAAGGTCACCTGCTGCCCGATGGTCGCGCCGCTGCTGCCGCCGTTGGTCATATCGGAGAAGTTCGCGGCCAGCGTGTAAACACCGGTGTTGTACACATCCTTCGTCGTCGCGTTGGTGATATTGGAATAGGTCGCGCTATCGGCCGCGGATTGCGTCTCGGCCACCTGGAATGCCACGTTGCCGCCGAACTGGATGTTTCCGCTGGCGCCGATCGAGGCCGTGATGCCCTGAATCCCGGCGGTCGCCAGGGCTGTGTTCACCGCCGCCACTGCCTGCTGGCCGGTGTATCCGCTGGCCGAAGAGTTGACCGTGGCGGCCGCGTTCTGCTGCAAATTGCCGTTCTGGTCCACATAAGTGAACGTGAATGTTTCAGTTTGGCCCGCGCCCTTCAGGAATGTTGCGTTGGCATCGTTCAGGTTGCGTGTATCTCCACTGAAGCCGACTCCGCCGCCGATCACGCTCGTGCCGGAAAGCGCGAGACCTTTGGTATCCACCGCCCCCGCGCTCAGATCCACCCCGACCTGCGCGTTGGAGTTGGCCGAAGAGGCGCCGCCGATGTAGGTCAGCAGGTTGGTTACCGAACTGCCTGCTGCGATCGATCCTTTAGCGCTGTTCAGGTTGACGTTCGTCGCCTGGCGGTCGATTTCTCCCAGCAGCGTCTGGTATTCATTGTTCACCGTGGTGCGGTTGCCGGTGAAGGTTCCCGACGCGGATTCGGTCGCCAGCGTCTTTAACCGGTCCAGCATCTTAGAGATATTGCTCAAGCCGCCGTCAATGATCTGCAGGTTCCCTACCGCGTTATTGGCATTCTGAACGCCCTGCGTCAGCTCGCTGATGTTGTTCCGGAACTGGTTGGCCACCGCCAGGCCGGCCGCGTCGTCGGCCGAAGAGTTGATGCGGTAGCCGGACGTCAACTGCTGAATGGTCTTGCTCTGGAACGTGTTGTTTACGCTCAGATTTTGCTGGGCGACCAGAGAGTTTACGTTGGTCTGAATGGAAAGCATTTTTTTACGTCCTGTTTTATAAGATTCGGCATCATGCCGTTACCGGTCCGGGGCCCTTGAGCGCCTCCCGTTCCGGCTTTCAATGCTCCTTATCGGTCCGGCAGGCGAAAGCTTGAAGCCAGCCTCCCCAGTTCGCCGGCAACCCTCTCCAGCAGTTCCTCCCAATCGCCCGGCCGTTGCTGCCGGAACAAACGCATCGTGGGATACCATGGGCTGTCCTCTTCACAGATCTGCCAGCGCCAGTCGGGAACATGCGCCAGCAAGGTCCACACCGGACGCCCCAGCGCGCCTGCCAGGTGTGCGGGCATGGTATCGACCGTGATCACCAGGTCCAGGCACGTCATAGCTGCCGCGAGCGAATCCGCATTGGGTTCCTCCAGCCCGGCGCGCAGCCAGCCGGCTTCCCGGCGCGCCTCTTCGCGCGCGCTCTCCTCCACCTGCAAACTGTGCCACTCTACTCCTTCGACATGCCGCAGCGCCGCCATGCGGGCGAGCGGAATCGAGCGCAAACGGTCACTGGCGTGCCGCGGGCTGCCGGCCCATACCAGCCCCACCCGCAAAGCGCTCCCGGATCCCAGGCGGGCGCGGTACCGCTCCACGCGCTCCGGATCGGCTTCGAGGTAGGGCGCCGCTCCCGGGATACTGTCCGCGGCGGTGCCTAAAAGACGAGGCAGGCTGAGCAGGGGCGCCTGCCACTGGCAGGGCGGGAGTTCCTGGGACTGTGCCACCACCGCCGAGACGCCGTCGATGGAGCGCACCAGGGACGCCAGGCAGTCCTGAACCTCCAAAATCACGCGGCCCCCGCGCGCCGCTACCAGGGGAGCATAGCGGGCGAATTGCAACGTGTCGCCCAGCCCCTGCTCGGCCCACAACAGAATCGTCCGGCCCGCGAGCGCCGAGCCGTCCCACGCCGGCAGAGACCAGGCGCGGGGCGCTTCGGGCAGCATTTTCCACCGCCATTCGTACTCCTCGAAACCCTCGGGAAAACGCCCCTCCGACAATAGGGACAGCGCGCGGCACACGTGCGATTTGTAATCCTCCGGCCGGCGTTGCAAGGCCTCGTCGAAGCACCGGATCGCTTCCTCGTTGCGGCCCTGCGCCTGCCGCACAATCCCCAGGTTGGCCCAGACTTCGCCGAATCGCGGCAGCGCGTGCAACAGCTCCTCACACCACGTGGACGCTTCGTCATCGCGGTCCTGCTGATGCAGCGCGACGGCCAGGTTATTGGCCGCCTGAGGGTAGTCTGGCCGGATCCGCAAGGCGCGCCGCAACTCGTCTTCGGCTTCGGCGAAGCGCCCCCGCGCGAGCAGCAGGCTGCCCAGGTTCAAGTGCAGATGCGCGGCGCCCGGGTCCCGCTCCAGAGCCAGGCGCGCGAACGGTTCGGCCTCGGCATACCGTTGTTGTTCCTGAAGCGCCACGGCAAGATTGGACAGGGCCTCGCAGAGGTCTGGCTGCAAGCGTATGGCGCGGCGCGCCCATTGTTCGGCTTCCTTGTGCTGCTGCACCTGGATCAGGCCCGCGGACAGATTCATCGCATGGATGGCGCTCTCCGGTTGCAGCCCGCAGGCTTCGCGATAGCAGGCCACGGCCTCTTCGAATTCGCCCTGCGCGCGCAGCGCGTTTCCCAGGTTGCAGAACGCTTCGGCGCATTCCGGCCGCAGCCGTATCGCCTGCCAGTAGTAGGTGCAGGCATCGCCATACTGCTTCTGGCTCGCCCGGAGATTGCCCAGGCCCAACAGGGCCGGCACGTAGCCCGGTCCCCGCCGGAGCGCTTCCCGGTAGCAGGCCGCGGCTTCCCGATACCGCTGCCGCGCCGCCAGAATCTCGCCCAGGCTGGTGTGATACGCGGGAACCGCCGGGCGGTACCGGATGGCTTGCAGGACGCGCGCCGCGGCGGCGCGCACATCGCCCTTCTGCAACGCCAGGCGGCCCATGAGGTGCCACGCATCGGAATTCCCGGGATCGCGTTCGAGCACGCTGCCATACATCCACTCGGCCTCCTCCAGGCGGCCCGCCTGGTGGCACGCCAGTGCGCCGGCGACCGAACAGCAGGCAGTTGCGGTCATGGCAGAGCGGCCGGCAGAAAGGAAACCACCGTGCCCGCCGCTCCCGGCAAATCGAAACCGCGGCTCTCCATGGCGCCGGCCGCCGCCAGGTTCTGGTCGCGGGTATGCCGCACCTCGCCGCGCATCACCTGCACGTGCTTGGGGGCCCGGATCCCCAGCTTGACCCGCCCGCTGCCGCAGTCGATCACCAGGATCTCCACTTCGTCGCCGATCTGAATGGCTTCGCCCGGATGTCTGCGGATTACAAGCATACGGCCTCACCATCCGGGGTCAGCGGCTCGCGAAACTGGTAGCGTTCGTCGGGGCGGATGGCCTGCACGGCGATCCGCGTCTTCATGTGGATCACCACCGGGGAACGGAGATTCGCCACCGCTGGTTCCCCTTCCACCAGGGATAGAACCGCCAGCGCCGCCACGTCGCGGCCAATGACGGGCGTTTCCCCGGCCGGTAGACCCAGAGTCCCGCGGTCTTCCGGCGTCAGAACAATCTCGTAGTCCGGCCGCAGGGTTTGAACCGGCATCGCCAGAAAGCAGAGCCGGGCATCCTCCAGGCTCTGCACGATAAATCAGTCCGCCCTGTTGGGGGTTCTGCAAAGGCAAAAAGCGGTGGCGCTCCTCAAACCCCGGGAGGCCTTGGGGAAATTCAATGCTGCACGTTTGGTTTACGTCAATCGGCCCGAAATAGGCGCTTTCAAATCTCATGGAGTTTTCCTTGCGGGCATCGCCGGTTCGGCTTTTTGCCCTTCCGCGGTCAACAGCACCACGGCCACGCGGCGATTGTGCGACCGGCCCTCTTCGGTCTCGTTGGTATCGGCCGGCGCGTTTTCGGCGTAGCCGGCCACTGCCATGCGGGAGCGCGCCACACCGTAACGCGTTGCCAGCACCTCCATCATGGCGATGGCGCGGGCCGAAGAGAGCTCCCAGTTGCTGCGGAAATGCGAGTTATGAATCGGAATGGAATCGGTATGGCCTTCCAGCCGGACCTGGTTCGGCAGATCCTGAATCACCGCCGCGATTTTGGCCAGAATGGGATAGCTGCCGGGCGCCACGCCGTCGTCCCCGGAGGCGAAGAAAGCGGCTTCCCGAAGATTGATCACCAGACCCCGGCCTTCGAGCTGCATCTGCACTTTGCCGGTCTGTGTCTCCCCGCTGAGCTCCTGCTGCAGTACCGCCAGCGAGCCGGTCAGGTCGGCGGGATGCGTCTCCTCCTCCGCCGGCTTTTGCGGACCCATCGCGGCCGTCGCGTGGTCCGGTGCTTTGCCGTCGCGCTTGCCGCGGCCCAGCACGTTGGATAACCGGCTCGAGACCTGGCCATGTTCCAGGGCGTCCCGCACCGAATCGGACACCATCTTGGCGCGGTGCCGGTCGTTCTGATTGGTGGCGAACATCACCACGAAGAAAGCGAACAGCAGGGTAATAAAATCTGCATACGATACCAGCCAGCGTTCGTGATTCTCGTGCGCCGCGGAGGTTTGCCGCCTCATGCCTTGCCTCCCCCGGCCACCGGCTGCGGACCCTTTTCCGCCCTGCCCTTCTCCGGCGCCGCCTTGGCTTTGGCAGGCTTCGCCGGGTGCGGGTCGAATGCTTCTACTTTCATGCGGATCAGCGTCGGGTTTAACCCCTCCACAATGCCTACCACGCCTTCCAGGATCATCTCCTTGATTACGGTGGCCTCCCGCATGCGCGCCCGCAGCTTATTGGCGGCGGGAAGAAAGAAGATGTTGGCGGAACCTACGCCGTAGACCGTGG
>CAVVLD010000037.1:0-20174 GCA_963748795.1 uncultured Solibacteraceae bacterium | reverse complement strand
AGATTCACCACGGAGCCACGAAGGACACGGAGAAAACACGGAGGAAGGAATGCATCGAAGATATTCTCCGTGCTTCCTTCGTGTTCTCCGTGGCTCCGTGGTGAATCGGAGGCCCCGTGTTCTTAGACAAGTTCAAGGCTATTTTGCAGGACCCTCCGCCCGCCATGGCGTTTGAGATTACCGAGGCCGGGATTGCCGTGGCTCGCATTGGGGAAAAGGCGGAGTTGGATTTTCAACCGTTAAAGCCGGGCACTCTGGCGGTGTCTCCACTTAAGGAAAATGTGGTGGATGCGCACGAGTTCTCCCAGGCCGTCCTGACTGTTTCCGGCTCTCAGTCGGCCCGCAAACGCAAAGATGTGGCCTTGATCCTGCCTGATTTCAGCGCTCGCATCGCGGTTCTGGACTTCGACAATTTTCCCAGCGACCCCAAAGAACAAGCGTCCCTGATCCGCTTCCGCCTGAAGCGCAGCGTGCCTTTCGACGTGGAATCGGCCGCGCTGAGCTATGTGCAGCAGACCGCCGGGCATAAGAAGATCGACGTGGTCGTGGTGCTGGTGCCGCTGGAGATCATTTCGCGCTACGAAGCGCCGTTTCGGCAGGCCGGAATGAATCCGGGCCTCGTGACCACTTCCTCCATCGCCGCCCTGGAACTGGCGCCGGAGGCGGGGCATCAGCGTCGTGGCCAAGATGACCGGCCACGTCCTCACCGTGCTGGTGCGCGAAAAGAGCGCGCTGCGCCTGGTCCGCTGCCTGGAACTGCCTTCGGCCGATCTCTTCGATATCGGCGCCGTGCTGATGCCGACTTTCGTTTATGTGGAAGACAACCTGGGCGGCGCCGCCGAAAAGCTGCTGCTTTGCGGTTTCGGAGAGGACACCGGAGAAGCCGAGCGGCGCTTCCGGGAAGAATTGGGAGTAGAGGTCGAGCCGCTGCGTTCTCCCCTGGCTACTCCCGGAGAAAACAACGCGGGACTGCTGGGATATCTGCGGTCCATCGCCAGGAACAATTGAGATGAAGATTCCCATCAATCTCGCCAGCGAGCCTTTCCGGCGCGACCGCGCCATGCTGGTGGCCTCGTTTTCGGTGTGCGCCTTTCTGGTGCTCAGCCTGGGTTTGCTGATCTATGTCGCCGTCCAGGATAACGGCCAGCTCAAGGTACTGCGCCAGAGCATCGCCCAGGTGGACACGCGCGTCCGCGCCGCCACTGCCGAGCAGACCCGCCTGGAGGCCATCCTCCACAAGCCCGAGAACGCCAGCACCCTGGAGCGTACCCTCTTCATCAACGACCTGATCTTCCACAAGGGCATCAGTTGGAGCCAGCTCCTGGCGGACCTGGAGGAGACCATCCCCACGAACGTGAAGGTGTTGCAGCTTCATCCCGTGGTGAATAACCTGAACCAGGTGCAGCTCGACATGACCGTGGGGGCGGAATCGCCCGACGCCCTCGTGGGCGTTTTGAAGGCCCTGGAAACATCGCCCAAGTTCGGAGAAGTCTTAGACCACGCGCAGCAATATCCCACCCAGTCCGAGCCTTTGAATCGCATGCGCATCACGGTGAATTATGCCCATAAACTTTAACTTCGCGACCAAAGTCCAGGCCGGCGGCAAACTGGTGCGCGATCCGCGGGTGACCATGCGGGCGCTCATCGGTGTGCTGCTGGTGGCCAACCTCGCCGCGGCCATCGTCGCCTTCAAACCTTTCGGTGGATCGGCCGCCGATTTGACCAGTCAGGAGACCGCGCTCCGTAGCCAGCTCGCTGCTTTGCAGGGGCGTATCGCCATGGATCGCAAGCTGGTCGAGAAGGTGCAGTCCGCGCGCAAAGAGGGTGACGGGTTTCTGGCCAATTACTTCATGGACCGGCGCACCGTATCTTCCTCGGTCGCCGAAGAATTGCTGCGCATCACCAAAGAAGCCGGCATGAAATCCCTGCCGCGGTCCGAGCAACTCCAGGACCTGTCTGGCAGCGACACGCTGAAGATGGACAGCATTACCGCCGGTTTCGAAGGCGACTATCAGAACCTCACCCGGCTCATCAATCTGATCGACAGATCGCCGCGCTTTTTCGTCATAGAGAATATGCAGTCGAACGGCGTGCAGAATGGCAAAACCGTATCGGTGCTGTTTAAGATCGATTGTTTCGTGCGCGATGATGGAGGGGCCGCGTCGTGAAGCTGGGGGTCGAAAACAAGCGCAACGTCGTCCTGCTTTCCGTGCTTGGGCTGGGCGCGTTGTACGGCGTCTATTCCAATTTTTCGGATTCTTCGTCAGGCTCGTCGCCGTCGGCTCCCAAGGCTACGGCCGTGGCGCCGCCTACCATCGGATCGCCGGCTGACGATTCGGACCAGCCTGCCCCGCGGGCGCGCCGCCGCAACGAAGAGTGGCACCCGGTGGTGCACACCAAGAACAAGGACGAGCAGGTTCCTACCGACAAGATCGATCCCACGCTCCACATGGACCTGCTGGCGAAGGTGCTGGCCTCCAAGCCCGCCGGAGGCGCGCGGAACCTGTTCGAGTTCGGCCCTCCCAAGCTCTCAACGGTGCCTTCACCCGCGCTGCTGGCGAAGAATGAACCCAAGATCACCGGTCCGCGGCCGATGGGTCCGCCTCCGCTGCCGCCGCCGCCACCGCCGCCCGGTCCGTATGTTCCACCGCCGCCCCCGCCACTGCCGCCACTCAATGCGTTGTATTACGGGTTTGCCTCGCCCGCCAGTTCGAACCACCGCAGAGGTTTCTTTATGATGCCTACGGAACGCGGTCCCGCTCCCCCCAGCGCGGCCGGTCCGCCGTCGGATGAGCCCAACATCCTGATCAAGTCCGAAGGCGAAATTCTGACGGGCCACTATAAAATCATCAAGCTGGAAGCGGGCTCGGTGACCGTGGAAGACACCGATTCCAAACGAACCAAGACGCTCAAAATCGTTGCGGACGCTTCGGACTAGACTATGGCACGCCCTCGCCGCTCCGAATCCGGATTTGCCCTCCTGCTGGTCTTCCTGATGGCCGCTATCCTGGCCATCGCCCTGTATACCGAGATTCCGCGGATCGCCTTTCAGACCCAGCGGCAAAAGGAGCAGATGCTGATGGAGCGCGGCGAGCAGTTCAAGCTCGGCATCCGCCGTTTCATGCAGGCCAACAGCCGGCTGCCCGCCAACCTGGACGAGTTGGAGAAGCTCAACAACCGCCATTTCCTGCGACGCCGCTACAAAGATCCCATGACGGGCAAGGATGAATGGCGCCTGATCCATTCCACCGGCGGTGTGCTCACCGATTCCAAGCTCGCCAAACCCGGCACACAGAAGGAAGAAAAGAACCCCAATGCCGGCACGTTTGTCGCGGATATGCCCGGCCTGGGGAGCATGCCTACCGCCGGCCAGGGTAGCAACATCGCCACCCGGCGTCGTCCCAGCGAAGGCGGTGGCGCGGATTTCTCCCAGATCGGCAGCGCGACGTCGCCGTCAACTGGAATACCCGGTGCTCCTCCCGTCCCCGGCTCTCCGGGAGCCTCCTATCCCGGAATGCCGGGCGCTACTACAAATCCTCAGGCCGGCGGTGCGGGGGGAGGTTTTGTGGGCGGCGGCTCGGGCCTGGGCTCGCAGCCGAACAACCCAGCCGGTGGCCCGCCCGTTTACCCCGGGCAAACGCCGGGAGGAATGCCGGGCGCCGTCGGCCCAACCGGTTTGGGATTTCCCGGGTCGGCTTCCGGGCCAACCGAATCAGGCCGTCAACATGATCAACAATATTCTGACCTCGCCTCGTCCGGGAGGCTTGGCGGGCATTCAGACCGGCGCCGCCGGAATGGGCGGAACGGGCATCGCCGGCGTGGCCAGCAGTGTGGATGAAGATGCCATCATGGTCTACGCCGACCAGACCAACTACTCCCTGTGGGAGTTTGTGTACGACGGGAAGTTCCAGCCGCCGCCCGATCCACGGCAGGGGAACGGCGGGACGCCGGTAAGCCAGATGGGCAACATGGCCGGCAGCAGCCACCCGGATCGCCCATCGGGTCCCCCATTGGCTCCCCGGCCGGGAGTTCCTTCGGCGGCAGCCAGCCGGGCGGCGGTTCGTTCGGCGCCGGCCAGGCCACTACCTCGTTCAGCCAGTCTTCTTCCTCCACACAGCCGGGGCAAACGGGCCAACCGGCCCAGGGTGGCATCAGAATCGGGGGAGGCCAACCGGGCGGGGCGAACTCCCAGTCCACCAATCTCAATCTCCGCCCCGGCCGGCGGTAGCTCCGCCCTGGCCGGCGTTACCCCAGCAGATTCAGCGTGGTCTTGTGCATTTCGTCGGCTACGTGAGCCAACTGGAGGTCCGTCTGGAATTCATGCCTGGCGGAGAGCAGGGATACCGCCTGCTGGCTGAGGCTCACGATGTCGCCGGCGGCGCCGCGCCGGTGCTGTCGCTGGTGGAAGCAATACCGGTCGCCGCTTTGTCGAAGCGGCTTTGTGCGACATCGAGGCCCGCGGAAGCGATCGCGGATATGTCCATGTGCTTCTTATCGGCCGGCGTTTGGAATGTGTGAGCCGCCTAAAATGCCCAGGCGCTTCAATTCCGCTCGCAGCGGCGCTTCCGACCGGGCGTAGATCATCTTGTACGCCTCGCAGAAGTAATCCAGATCGTCGAAGCGGCCGTGCGGACCGTGCCGGAACTTCGGGCACCCGCCGTGGCAGATGGACTGGTATTCGCACACCTGGCAATCCGCATGCGCCAGCGTCTTCTTCGACGCGAAGCTGTATCGCCGCGTGCGGCGCGCGATTTCGGGCCACGAATCCAGCGTGACATTGCCCAGCTTCCACGAGCCTTCCACGAAGAAATCGCACGGGTACACGTCGCCGTTGTACTCCACCACCACGTAGCTGTCGCAGGTCTCGTGCATGGTGCAGGTGCCCGGCTTCTGTCCCGCGAGCGCTTCGGCGATGTTGTCGAAAAAGCGGATCCGCATCTTGCGGCGCTCCGGCCACCACAGGTCGAACGTCTCGCACAGGAAGCGCCCGTACTGTTCGGCCGTGATGGTGAACGGCAGCGGATTGCCCTCCGGCATCGAACTCCGCCAGCGGAATGTACTGCACGTTATCGACGCCCAGCGAGCGGTAGAAGCGGTACAGCTCGCGCGCCTTGTCCACGTTGGCCTGGCTCAGCACGCACAGGATGTTGAACTCCACCTTGTTCTTCTGCAGCAGCTCGACGCTCTGCATCACGCGCTTCCAGGTGCCGCGCCCTTCCTTGTTGATAGCGGTAGAGGTCGTTGATCTCCTGCGGGCCGTCGAGCGAAACGCCGAGCAGCCAGTTGGTATGCGCGGAAAAGGTCGCACCAGTCCTGGTCGATCAGCACGCCGTTGGTCTGCAGCGCATTGCTGACGGACTGGCCGTTGCGCCCGTAATTCTGCTGGAACTCGACCAGTTGCTGGAAGAACGGCAGCCCGGCGAGCGTGGGTTCGCCGCCCTGAAAGGCGAAAATGCTGGCGGGGTAGGAGTAGAACAGATAGGTATCCACCAGGCGCTCCAGCGTGTCGCTGGTCATGCGGCGCGCCGGCAGCGCCTTGTACGGATCGGCCTCGCGGTCCAGGTAAAAGCAGTACGAGCAGTCCAGGTTGCAGACCGCCGAAGCGGGCTTGATCAGCAGCGAGCTGATGCGCGGAACCGGGCCGCTCCATGCGGCGTCCCCTTGCGGCGCCTCGAGAATCGGGAATGGATTACCGCGGGCGCCCATGCACCGAGTGTAGCAAAGCTGTCTCACCGGGACGGGCGGCTGCCAGCGTTTCCAGCACCTCTACCACCAGCGCCGCTTCCGCGGCTGGCACCGGATTGCGGCCGTCGCGCACCGCCTCGTAATACGCGCGGTAATCGCCCGGCAGCGTCTCTACCTGCCGCGAACCGGCGGGCGTAGTCAGCGTGCCGTGGCGCGGGTCCGCGCCCCAATCGCCGGAGCCCGGCAACTCTCCGCGGCGCAGGGCCGGCTCCTGCGTGTCCATGCCGTATTTCACGAAGCTCCCCAGGGTGCCGTGCAGAATGAAGCGCGGCGTTTCCGCCACCACCAGATTGCTGCCGTGCAGAATCACGCGCAGTTTGCCATAACGCAGCAGCACGTGAAAATAATCCACGGCGGCGCCGCCTTCGCGCTGCACGCCCAGGTCGGCGTACATGGACTCCGGCGGCCCGAAGAGCTGCAGGACCTGATCCACCAGGTGCGACCCCAGGTCGTACCAGATGCCGCTGCCCGGCCCGGCCTGTTCGCGCCAGCGATTCTGCACCACGGGCCGGTAGCGGTCGTAGTGCGATTCGAAATGCATCAATTCGCCCAGTTCCCCTCGCTCCAGCAGCGCTCGCACGGTGAGGAAGTCGGCGTCAAAGCGGCGGCTGTGAAATACCGAGAGGAACAGCCCGCGCCTTTCGGCGAGTGCCATCAACTCCCGTGCCTCCTCGCCGGTCACCGTGAACGGCTTGTCCACTACCACGCGCTTGCCGGCCAGGAGCGCGCGCCGCGCCAGATCGCAGTGCGTCACGTTGGGCGTGGCGATCACCACCAGGTCCACGGCCGGCGTTGCCGAACACCTCGTCCGCCGAGGAGGTGACGGCCATTCCGGGAAGGTCGGCGTGTACCCGCGCGGCGTTGCCGCTCATCACCTGCACCAGCTCCAGCCCTGCCACGCTGCGAAGCAACGGAGCGTGAATCGTCTTTCCGGCAAAGCCATATCCCAACAGAGCCGCGCGCATGAAAACACTATGGCACAATTTGGTGTGGAACCCGTTCTCCGCATCGTCTCGATTCAAGGCATCGATCTCGCCGTCTGGGAGTGGCCGGGCGAGGACCCGCCGCTGCTCTTCGCCCATGCCACGGGCTTCCACGCGCGCTGTTGGGACGCGGTGATCCGCCGCCTGCCCGGCCGCCGCGCCATCGCCGTGGACCTGCGCGGGCACGGCCGCAGCGCCAAGCCCGATCCGCCCTACCACTGGCGCGCTTTTGGCCGCGACCTGGCCGAAATCGCCGGGCTCCTGGATCTGCGCTCCGCCATCGGAATCGGCCACTCCATGGGCGGCCACTCCATCGTCTCATCGGCGGTGCAGCGTCCCGAGACGTACGCCGCGCTGTACCTGATCGATCCCACTATCTTCGCGGCGGAACGCTACGGGTCGGCGCCCTTCGATTCGTCGTTTATTCTGCGCCGGCGCCGCTACTGGAGCTCTCCGGCGGAGATGTTCGAGAGTTTCAGCGGACGCCCTCCTTTCGCGCAGTGGCAGCCCGAGGTGCTGCGCGATTATTGCGAATACGGACTGCTACCCGCGGGCGCGGAATTCGAACTGGCATGCCCGCCCATGGTGGAGGCGTCCATCTATCCGCTCTCGGTGGCTCCGGAATCCAACCTGCATGGCGAACTGGAACTGCTGACGCAGCCGGTCGTAGTGGTGCGCGGAGGCATTCCGTGGTCGCCGGAAAAGTTCGACCTGAGCTCGTCGCCCACCGACCCCGAACTGGCTTCTTACTTTCCCCATGGCCGCGACGTCCCGCTTCCCGGACGCTCGCACTTCATCCCCATGGAGATTCCCGACTGGGTCGCCGGGGAGATCGCGCAGCTGCTTACTTCTGGTCGATGAGTCTTCACCACGGAGGCACGGAGGCCACGAAGGAAGCACGGAGAAACCCATCTGGGTTTCTGAAGCGTTGGGTTCCTCCGTGCTTCCTTCGTGTTCTCCGTGCCTCCGTGGTGAACTACCCGCTCACTGCTGATCGAACAGATCCGAACGACGGAGCCGCTCGCCTTTGAAGACGATCAGCGAGATGCGCTCGGTGGCTGTGATATCGATCAGGGGATTGCCGTCGATCAGCAGCAGGTTGGCGTCCAGGCCTTTACGGAGTGTGCCCATCTGCTTATCCGCGCGCAGCAGTTTGGCGGCGTTGCCAGTGGCGGCCTGCAGGGCCACCCACGCCGGGATGCCGGCATCGACCCACAGTTGCAGTTCGCGGTGCATGGAAGGCCCGGGGAACACCAGCGGATTGCCGGCATCGGAGCCCATCACCAGCGGCACACCGGCCTTCCAGGCGCGCAGCAGGTTGTTGCGGGCCTGTTCCAGCGCATGGGTAAAGATTTCCGCCCTGCCGGCGTCCGCGCTCTTGCCGGATTGCATCAACTCGCGCGTCCCTTTCAGTATGCCGGCCGGCACTACCTGCTCCACCAGCGAGTTGTTGAGCGCGTCCGCCCGGCCGCTGAAGTATTGCGAATAGGCTTCGGCCACGGCCAGCGTCGGGTCCAGATAAACACCCCGCTCGGCCATACGCGCCAGCAGGTTGTCGGGAAGGTCATCCCGCCAGGAGCCATGCTCCACACTGGTGGCGCCGATTTCCACCGCGTCGGTCACGTCCCGCGCATCGCCGGTGTGGACCGCCACCGGCAGATTCTGCGCGTGCGCTTCTTCCGCCACGCTGCGCGCGATCAGCAGATCCATACGGTCGTATACGATGCCATCGCCGAACCCCGCTTCCAGGATCGTCTTGATGCCATCCACGCCGGCCTTCTTCAGTTCACGCACCTGTTTGCGCGCGTCCTCGGGAGTCTTCGGCCGTGCGCACCAGTTGCGCCTTCACGCTTTCCGCGCATGGCATCGGGCACGTGCCGGGTGAACTCGGTGCCGTGGCCGCCCTCGGCAGTGAACATGGGGCCGCAGACGAAGAGCTGCGCGCCCAGACGAGCGCCGTTGGCGATCTTGGCGCGCAACTGCAAGGAAGCGTCCAGTCCATCGCCCACGCTGCGGGCCGCGGTCACGCCGCTGTAGAGCAGGGCGGCGTCCGCGCGCGGCATGGTCTTCTTCGGGTCGTAATCGGCGGAGTCGGTGAGATCGGCCCGCCGGGACCGCCCAGGTGCACGTGCGCGTCGATCAATCCCGGCAGCAGCGTCTTGCCGGCGCCTTCGATCACGTCGGCCTTGAGTCTTCCGGGGTCTGGTCCGGCGCCCTGAAATACTTCCGTGAATCTTGCCGTCGTGCACCAGCACGGAGCCGGTTTCGATCACGCTGCCGTCGCCGATGATCAGCCGCGCGCGTTGCGAATCAGAAACGTTCCGGAGCGCTGCAGGTCGCGGAACATGGCCTCGTTCTCGCCGATGTGCTCGCGGCTGTAGGAGCGGTAGCAACCCATCACCAGGAACGGCGCCAGCACCGCCAGCGACCCACAGCTTCTTGCGCGGCGTGCAGCTTCTCTTCCTTCTCCCAACGGAAAAGCTGCACCGCCAGGAACAGGCCCACCGCCATCGTCAGCAGCAGCGCGCCCACCGGCAGCGACATTATCCAGCATGGTCTGATTGCGGAAGAAGATGCCCTGAAAGCCGGTCACCAGGTACGACGCCGGCAGAAACTCCGCCACCGTCTGCGCCCAGTTCGGCAGAATCGCCGCGGGAATCGTGGTGCCGCTCAGAAACAGCATGGGCATATACAGCAACTGGATCAGGATATTGGCTTCCTGCATGGTGTTGGTCACCGCCGCCAGAATCAGCCCGATGGCGCGGAAAGCGCAGACCCCGAGCGACGTCATCAGGAAAAGCGAAATCCAGTTTTGCGGCATCGGCATGGCGTAGCCGAAATGCGCCACCAGAATCAGCAGCACCAGAACCGGCAGATACAGCAGCCAGCCGCTCACCATCGACGCCAGCAGGATCGGCATCGGCGAAATCGGCGTCACCTTGTAGCGGCGCAGAATGTTGTGCTCCGCGCTCCTGCACGGCGCGCATCCCCGCGCCCCACAGTCCGTTGCCCAGGATTCCCATGGTGAGCACGGTGCCCACAAAGTAGGCGATCCCCATGCCCTGTTCCGGCATGGAACATCTCGGCGAAGGCAAAGAAAAAGATAAACGGGAAAAGATAATTGAAGAACAGCACCGAGCGGTCCCGCAGGGTCAGCCGCATGTTGTTCTTGAACAGGGCGATGTACGATCTCATTCGCGCAGACTCTTTCCGGTGAGTTCGATGAAGGCATCTTCCAGCGACGGCCGCTTGATGCGGATATCCGCCAGTTCGATGCCCTGCTCGTCGAGCCACTTCACCATCTCGACAATGGTGCGCGCCGGCCGGCGCGAGTGACCGTCGAGATGGTGCGGCGCGTCGTCCAGCGACGATCTTCTCGGCTTCCGCCCATTCCGGCAGGTCGCCGGCCGTAAGCGGCTGCGCGCATTCGATCTCGATGGTGGAATCGGCGAGCGTCTTCTCCTGAATCTGGCGCGGCGTTCCAATCGCGATGATGCGGCCTTCGTCGATGATGGCCACGCGGTCGCAGAGCTTCTCGGCCTCTTCGATGTAGTGCGTGGTCAGCAGAATGGTGCGCTGCTCGCGCCGCAGGTCCTGCACCAGTTCGTGAATCTCGAGGCGCGCCTGCGGATCGAGCCCCGCCGAGGGCTCGTCCAGAAACAGCAGCCTGCGGATCGTTGAGCAGCGCCAGGGCCAGCGCCAGCCGCTGCTTCTGTCCGCCGGAGAGCGTGCAGTAGAACGCCTCGCGCTTCTCCCAAAGCTGCAGGCGTTTCAGCAGTTGCGCGGTGTCCACCGTGCGGGTGTAGAGGCTGGAGAACACCTCCATGGCCTCGCGGACCTTCATCTTCTCCTGCAGATTCGTGGCTTGCAGGCACACGCCGACGCGGTCTTTCAACTGCATGGTCTGCACTTCCGGGATCGAATCCGAGCACCCTGACGCGCCCGCCGCTGCGCGTGCCGCAGCCCTTCCAGAATCTCGACCGTCGTGGTCTTGCCCGCGCCGTTCGGTCCCGAGCAGGCCGAAACACCTCGCCGGCGTGCACTTCGAAGTCGATGCCCTTAACGGCAGCGAAGTCGCCGTAGCTCTTTTTCAGCCCCTCAACCTGGATTGGATTGTCCACGGATTCATCCCAGTTTCTCACACGAGTGCGGCCTATAATGGTCCCACATGCCGAACTTGCCAGCAGGTCGATTCTGATAACCGGAGCGCCAAGGGCGGTCTGGGGAGTTCGGTCACGAGCGCCTGTCTGGATGCGGGCGCCACCGTAGTAGGCACCTCGCGATCCATCGTCGACGCCGACTTCCCCGTCCGCGTTTCGCCGCGGTGCCCGCGGATCTGTCCGACCCGGCGGCGGCCTCGCACCTTGCTCGATACCGTCATTGCCCAGCTTGGGCCGCATCGACTCGCTGATCCACGTAGCGGGCGGTTTCGCCGGAGGCGCCCCGTTACACGAAACCGACGAGGCCACCTGGGACCGCATGATGAACCTCAACGCGCGCGCGCGCGTTTCACATTTTGCGCGCCCTCATTCCCCACATGCGTAAGGCGGGTGCCGGCAGGATCGTGGCCATCGGCAGCCGCGCCGGCGTGCAACCTGCCGCGAATATCGTGGCGTACAGCGCCTCCAAGGCTGCGCTGGTTTCGCTGGTGCAGACCGCCGCGCTGGAGAACCGCGACGCCGGCATCACGGCCAACGTGATTCTGCCCGGCACCATCGATACCCCGGCCAACCGGAAGAGCGACCCCACGGCGGGCAACTCCACCTGGATCGCTCCCGAACGGCTCGCGGCGCTGGCGCTGTTTCTGATTTCCGACGCCGCGGCGCAGATTACCGGCGCAGCGATTCCAGTGTACGGGGCGCAATTGTAATCGTCCCCGGAGATTCGGCGAGCCGTCCATTGCGGCCGCCCACGCGCATCGATGCGTCCAGGATGGCCGAAAGCGGCAACAGGCCGGCGAGTTTCAGACCCGATACCGCATGCATCCCCGCCGACGCCATGCAACCGCACTCGGCGCACACTGGTTTGCCGCCCAACTGGCACGGGCTGACGTGCGTCTTCAAGTCGGCCGAAAGACAAGTCGGTGAGGCGCGCAAACGTAGCACTCCGCGGGAGAGCGCGGCGGGTTCCGGTAGCCTTCCAGCACCAGCCGCGGCAAATGTACTTTCGAAAGTTTCGAGACGGCGGATAACTCTTCCAACAAGACCTCGCGATCCTGCGGCCTCAGGCGCTCCGCCGAATCGTCGCCTTCCTGCGGAGTGTAAATGCTGAACCAGATTTTGTGAATCTCCGGCCGCTGCGACCAGAACCGCGCGAACTCGGCACAGATACCCGCTCCGCGTCACCATCTGCCGCGTCACGGTGCAGTGAACGGCAACGCGGTGCCCACTGATGTGCGTCAGGATGCGATCGTAGGTGGCCGGGGCGCGCCGCAGGTCATGTTCCGGCGCCAGGCCGTCGACCGACACCACCAGGTGCAGCGACGCAAGCGAACTCCACTCTCGCGGAATGGGACGCACCGCGCTGGTCACCAACTGCACTTCCACGCCCATGCGGTCGAGCCGCGGCAGGAGCCGGTCAAGTTCGCGATACCGGACCAGCGGTTCTCCCCCGATGATCGAGAGATGCACCGGCCGCAGGCGCCGTACAACCGCCAGCGTGGCATTCACCAGGTCTTCTCCGCGATAGTCGGAAAGCTGCCGGAGGGTGGTTATCTGGCCAAGGTGGTCAGGAGAATACGCGTAGCATCCAGGACAGTGAAGCGGGCACTCCTTGGTAATTTCGATCGACAGAAATGGTCGATACCCCCTGAGACGCGCGCCCACACGCGCAGAACGTCCGGTTTCTTCATGAAGGCCCACCTCGGAATTTCGACGTCTTTTCCTTATCAGCTTGGATGGGTGCCTGGCGGCCTCAGTTTCATCGCGCTCGCACCGGAGTGCGTCCGCTAGCAACGGCATCTGACTTTCGAATGGAACCTTCAACCTGCGCGGCGCATCTATTGGGTAATGGTTCGTCCGGGAAAACCTGTCATTATTCGGAGTGACTCGTCTTTTTTGCGCACAATTGCCTGGCCCAAAGCGAACAGCAGGAGGCCGCGCCCGACCCGCAGCAATCCGCCGCTCCGCAGACGGCCGTTGCGGCGCAATTGCCCGCGGGAAGCCCCAATATCCCGGACGCCCAGATTGACAAAAATAAGCAGACAGGGAAAACTCCGGGGGCGCAGCCGAAGCGCATCCTGGGCGTGATGCCCAATTATCGCGCCGTCAGCGCGGCGCGATCCCGCCGCCGCCCACACCCAAAGAGGCATTCGAGATCGCCACGCAGAACAGCTTCGATTATTCGTCCTTCATTTTCGTGGGGATCACATCGTTAATGGCGGAAGGGTCGAATGCCCATCCGCAACTGCACAAAGGCATCGAAGGATACGGAAGATATCTACTGGCGCGGCTTTGTCGATAAGGCGGACGGAAACTACCTGGTCATTTTTGCCTTGCCGACTACTCTTCACGAGGACGAGCGCTACTATGCGATGGGTACGGGCGGGTGGTTCAAGCGCGCTGTTTACGCGGCTTCGCGCATTCTGATTACGCCCGACTACAACGGTCACAATACCTTCAATGCGGCGGAGGTTTTCGGCCGCGGCATTTCTCAAGGCTGTTCCGGATTCTATTATCCGAGTGCTGACCGCACCGCGGTGCGCTCGCAGTGAAATACGGATGGGCCATCGGACGCGATGCCCTGACCAACGTCTTCGCGAGTTCTGGCCGGACATCAATGCTCACGTGCTCCACCGCCACCCCAAGACCGATACCCCCACGCCGTGAGAAACTGATTTGCATGGCTGTCTCCCTGGTCGCCGCTTTTTCGGCGTTCTCCGGCACGCTACTGGCCGGCTCCAATTTCAACATTCCGCTCTGGGAGGCGGGCAAGGTGCCGCTCGCCAAGGGCAACGGGCCGCTCGACGCGCCGTTCCTCACCGTCTTTCTGCCGCCGGAAGGCAAGCGCAACGGCGCGCGGTGGTGATCGCGCCCGGCGGCTCCAACATCATGCTGATGTACGGCGTCGAAGGGCATGGAGGTCGCCGAGCGCTACAACGACTGGGGCGTGACGGCCTTCGTGCTCACCTACCGGCTGTCGCCGCGCTACGGCGAGAACGCGCGCGTGCTGGACGGCAAGCGCGCGGTTCAACTGGTCCGCGCGCGCGCCGCGGAGTTGAAGCTCGATCCGAATCGCGTCGGCTACATCGGCTTCTCGGCGGGATCGAACATGGCGCGCAGCGTTGGTGGCCGCCTCCGGTCCGGGCGATCCGAATGCGGCCGATCCGATCGACCGCGTCAGCTCGCGGCCGGACTATCTGGTGCTGGTGTACGGCGCGGGGCGCGCCACGCCGGGCGAATCGCTGAAGGACTTTCCGCCGACGTTCCTGGTGTCGGCGGCGGCCGATACCGGGCCCGGCGCTCGGCAACGCGCAGCTCTTCATGGACCTGACGCGCGCCGGCGCCATGGCCGAGATTCACGTCTACCAGAAGGGCCGTCACGGGTTCGGCAGCGGCTTCGGCAGTCCCGAGTTCTCCGACTGGATGGGGCGGCTGGAGCATTTCCTCAAGCTGGACGGATTCCTCCCGGGAGCGACCCTAGATGCGCCGCGCGTTCCTGCTCGCGTGCTGGCGCTGGCCGCGCTGGTGCTTGCCTCCGCGCCCGCCGGCTGCGCCCGCCGGTGGTCAACGACGGCTACGGCGATTACGTCTACGTGCCCGCCGGAGCGTTCCGCATGGGCGACAACTTCGGCGATGGCGACTCGCGCGAGCGGCCGGTCCACGTCGTCGAGCTCGACGCCTTCTACATCGCCAAGTTCGAGATGACCAACGGCGAGTGGAAGAAGTTCCGCGACGATCCCGGGCTACGACGATCCGAAGTTCTGGCCGGGCGGCAGAGTCGTGCCGAAGGATCAGGTGCCCTACTGGACGAGGCGCACAACCACGGCGGCGGCACGCCCGACAGCGACGACTATCCGCTGCTCGGCGTCAACTGGGACTCGGCCGGCGGCCTACTGCAACTGGCTCAGCGCGAAGACCGGCAAGAAGTACCGCCTGCCGACCGAGGCCGAATGGGAGAAGGCGGCGCGCGGCACCGACCAGCGCCGCTATCCGTGGGGCAACGCGATCGACCGCTCCTACGCCAACTACGTCGGCGCGCAGCCGTTCGACACCGGGCCAGCTGGTCGGCTTCTACGACGGCACGCAAGCGCGGCGACTCTGCAGACGCACAACAACGCGTCGCCCTACGGCGCGTTCGACATGGCCGGCAACGTCATGGAGTGGTGCCCGGACTGGTACAGCCGCGACTACTACGCGGTCTCGCCGCGCAAGAACCCGAAGGGGCCGGCAGACGGCGCCTACCGCGTCCTGCGCGGCGGCACGTTCTTCATGGAGCGCGTTCGACCTGCGCTCGTACGCGCGCTCGGCCGCCTGGCCGTCGTTTCAGGGGCACCGCATGGTCGGCTTCCGCGCCGTGCGCGAGCCTTGATCGTTGCGGGTGGGCGAGAGCTCATCGCGGAGGCGCGGAGGAAGACGCGGAGAACATTGAGAGGAAATCGATGAGGAGACCCGGGCGCACAATCTCTCATCTTCTCTCCGTGCTTTCTTCGTGTTCTCCGTGGCTCCGTGGTAAGGGACCAACGTGCCGCGGTAGAATCTACGGAACCCAGACGGCGGCGCCCTCGATCGCTCCGAGGTCCGGTTCCTGAACGAAGACCACTGCTCGCTGTGCCGGGCCGGGAGCTTCCACAAGCTGGCTGAAAGCGCCGCCTTTCTTGACCGAGCCGAGTTTGCGCAGAGTGCGGAGAATGGCCACGTGATGGAGCAGGCGGCCGATGATTCTCGCCCGCCCCTACCTGCGATTCCGCCGCATTATCCGCAATGGCCAGATAGACGCCGGCCGAATGGGGCGCGCCCGTCACATCCACCTGAAGGCCCGACGCGGTCCGGGCGATTTGCACCGCCGCCTTGGGCCGTTGCGCCTCCGCGGTCAGCACCTGCCGTGCACGGGCGCCATCGCTCCCGTTTAACTCGGTGGTCCCGTCGACTACCATCTGCGGGGTGTAAGGTCCATCCAGATGGAGCAGGCGGGCGTAGTCCTCCTGCCGCTGGGTCACAGTATGGGACGAGAAGCGAGTCTTTCCAGCCCAGGTGATCCCAGTAATCCACGTGCTCGCTCAGGACCACCACCCGGGGATCGAGTTGTTCCAGTATGCGATCTGCCGGGGGGCAACTCGAGCAGCCCTCCGAAGTGAATAGCTCCACCAGGATCGGAGACCGAGCGGGCTCGGTAGCGGAAAGAACAGCGCCAAAGACGCCGAGGAAGACCAGATTTCGTAGCACAGACAGGCCTCTAGACCCAGTCTAGCGCGGCTGCCTCAGTGCCGGGTGCGGATGCGCGCACTGCCCTATTTCTTTACAACTTGTCTCTTTACGGTATGCCGCTTGACTACTTGCCTATGCTGTTTGAATTTGGTGGCTTTGAATTTCCGGACTTTGCCGGAATTCCTGCTGGGCTTGGCGCTGCCCGTCCTGACCTTGTGGGCCGGCGGTCTCTTCGCCGCTTCACCGGACGCGGTCAACCCGCAAGCCAGAGCCAGCGCAAGAGCCAATGTACGAAATCTCATCTTGCACCTATTATCTGCGCAACGTGGATGTTCCACAAGTATAACTTTAGAAAGCTGATGGCTGTAAGCAAAAGACAGAACGCCGCGGAGAGTTTCCACAGCTTTTCCACGGATGAGCCCTCCAGGCGAGGCGTCCCCGCCAGGTAGCCGACTCCAAACCCGCCGGCAAGCCCGCCAATGTGCGCCGCATTGTCCACATGGGGAATAATGAAGCCCATGATCAGAATGTAAACCGCCCAGCGCACGAATGCGCCACGGATGGCATCGCCCATGGGATTGCGGTGCCGGACCCCGAGCGCAATCATGGCTCCCACCAGGCCGCAGATCGATGCCGAGGCTCCGATGGAGGGCACCTGGTCGCTCCAGAAGCTGCTCAAGAGGTACCCGCAGACCCCGCCGATGAAATAGATCACCAAGAGGCGGCTGGTGCCGAACACCTGGTCCACAATCGCGCCCACGTCGAACAACGCCCAGGAATTGAATAGGATATGCAGCAACCCGCCGTGCAGGAAGTTCGCCGTCACCAGGCGCCACCACTGGCCGCTCTCCAGTACCGCGTATTTCGCCCCGAAGAAGTACAGCGTTTTGGTGTCGAGGCTCATCGCGTCGCCGGTTCCGGCCTTCATGGCGTAGATAATGGTGGCGAGGTAGAAACCGAAGTTGATGAGCAGAATCAGAACGGTGGTAAACCGCGCCTGCGGGATCAGCCCGCCGAGCAGCGGTGTGTCGCTGCGCCGCTCGACCGCGCGCGGGCCGACCCGCTCGTTGCAATAGGGACAGACGCGGTCCTTATCGGTGATAAATGCCCGGCAATGCGGGCACATTCGGCGTGAATCCATGAGCCCCTATGATAGCAACCTCCATGGGTCGGCTCTCCGGTGCAGTCTGCTACAATCGAAGATCCCGCATGGTAAAAACGGAGCGCGAGTATCGCGACGATATTGTCCAAATTGGCAGGCTGGTCTTTCAGAAGGGTTGGGTGGCCGCCAATGACGGGAATATTTCGATCCGGCTGGATGCCGGGCGTATCCTGTGCACGCCCACGGGCATCTGCAAGGGGATGATGCATCCCGACGACCTGATCGTCGTCGATTACAAAGGGAATAAGATCTTCGGACGGCGCGAGCGAACCAGCGAGATAGCCATGCACCTGACGGTGTACGAAATGCGTCCCGAAATCAAAGCGGTAGTGCATGCGCACCCGCCGGTAGCCACGGGATTTGCGACGGCCGGCCGCGCCCTCAATCTGGCGTTGCTGCCGGAAGTGATTATCGGGCTGGGCTGCGTGCCCCTGGCCGGTTATGGATTGCCGGGAACGCCGGAGCTGACCGAGCCGATGCTGCCGCTGATCCCCAAATACGACGCCTTGCTCATGGCCAACCACGGCGCGGTGTGCTACGGGGAAGACGTGTTCCAGGCGTACTTCCGGATGGAGACGATGGAGCACTTTGCGCGTATCCACCTGGTGGCCGAGTTGCTCGGCGGGGCTAAAGTGCTGCCACGCCCGGAAGTGGACAAGTTGCTGGATTCGCGGACGCGCTACGGCGTGAAGGCCAAGGTGAGCGGCGAACCCGGCTGCCCCGTGGCGGCGGATGAAACCAATGCCGGACCGGCCTGCGCGCTGGCTGCTCCGCGCGGCGAAGAACGGTTTTATGTAACGCGCAGCGAGCTGATCGGCCTGGTGGACGAAGCGCTCAAGGCGCGCGGAATTGCCTGAGAATATGTTGGGAGACGATAGATGGGTGAAGCGTTAGGAATGATCGAAACACGCGGCCTGGTAGCCATGATCGAGGCCTGCGATGCCATGGTGAAGGCCGCGAAGGTTACGCTGGTCGGCTGGGAAAAGATCGGCTCGGGCTACGTCACGGCCATGGTGCGTGGCGACGTGGCCGCGGTTCGGGCGGCGACCGATGCCGGCGCGGCGGCGGCGCGCCGCGTGGGCGAGCTCATCGCGGTGCACGTGATCCCGCGCCCGCATCAGAGCCTGGAAGATGTTCTGCCAATCGGCAAGAGCCAGGCGCAGGACGCCGGCAAGTAGCCGGCGGCACGTCATGATCCTGGCCCGCGTGGTGGGCACCGTGGTAGCCACACGGAAAGACCCTCGCCTGGAAGGTAAAAAGCTGCTGGTGCTCAAACCGGTCTCGCCGGAAGGTAAAGACGAGGCGGGCTATGTGATCGCGGTCGATACGGTGAGCGCCGGTTTCCGGGAGAAAGTGCTGGCGGTGTCCGGCAGTTCGGCGCGGATGGCGGAGGGCTGCAAGGACACGCCCGTGGATACCGCGATCATCGGCATCGTTGACGAAGTGCATCTGGACTGACTCATGTATCTCGGGCGCGTCATCGGTTGTCTCTGGGCCACCGTGAAAAATAAGTCCATGGAAGGCCAGCGCCTGCTGGTGGTCCAGCCGTTGACACCGGAGCTCAAGGAGACCGGAAAACGCCTGATTTGCGGCGATTCCACCGGCGCCGGAGCCGGCGAATTGATCTACTGGGTCAGGGGCAAAGAGGCCAGCTTTCCGTTTTTGCCCACCGAGCCGCCGTTCGACACCTCCATTGTGGGAATCGTCGATTCCGTGCATGTGAAACGGCCGGACGCCGCTTCCGCGCCGGCCGCCGAAACCGGCAAACGGAAACGGAAGGGTTAGCCTATGCTCATTGCGCAGGTAGTGGGGGAACTGGTGGCGACGCACAAGCACGCCAGTCACGAAGGCCGTAAACTGCTGCTGGTGCAGCCGTTGAATCTGGATGGCAGCAATCGCGGGGACGCCGTGGTGGCGCTCGATGCCGTGGATGCCGGGGTGGGTGACAAAGTCCTCCTGACTACCGAGGGCTTCAGTGCGATGACCTCCGTGGGCCGGCCAAACTCACCGATTGATATGGCTGTTATCGGCTTTATCGATCACGTTGAACTGATTCCAGGAACCGCCTGAACGGCCGTCCCTGCGGCCGCGGCTGATGAGCATCGCGCCCAGCACGGCCATGATCACCCACTTCCCGGCCTCTACCGCGAAGAATGCGCCTTCCATCACCAGCAGCCTGTTGCGGTCGCCCGAACCGCTCCCCGCGGCAGGAAGTCGGTGAGCCTGCCGAGTGAGACAATTTCCGGCCAGATGGCGAACCGCTGGATGCCCACACAAAGGATGAGTACCAACGCGAGCGTGAGTGAGGATTTGCTCTCGCTGGTACCGAAGAGCAGGAAAAACAGGAAGAACACGCCGAACGCGATTTGCGCTCCCTGCCACAGATTCAATTCGCTCCGGGTCAGTTCGGCAGTCTCATAGCGAAGCAGCATCAGGGTCTCCGCCGTGCCCAGAACCTTGATCCGCAGTATGGCGGCCGGGTCGGATTCCACCAGCAGGCTATCCGCTGCCCGGCTGTTTTCGTTCACCAGCCAGGTAACCAAAAGTCCGCCTGAGAGCCACATGCCGAGCAGGAGACGTTGCGAATCGGCGGGAGTGCATAATGAATCCCTGATTCTATCGCACCTGTCAGCCGTCGATCCTCCAGGTATGCAGGCTGTCCGGCTGTACCGTCCGTTGAAACGCCGCCAGATGCTGTACGCCCGAGCGCTCCCCGCTCAAGCGAACCCGGGCCACGCAGAGACACCGGCGGGCCCATTCGATCAGTTGGCAGGCCTCCCGCAGACGTTGCGGGGCCTGTGCCCGCGGCAGTTGGGGGAGTGCCGCCGGAGAGCGGCAACATACCGCCCGGCGGCACTCTCCGTGCCCGCGAAATCGCCGGACCGTACCGCGCGGCGCAGGGCCGCCTCCTCGTTTTGC
>CAVVLD010000036.1:0-98553 GCA_963748795.1 uncultured Solibacteraceae bacterium | reverse complement strand
GAGCAAATTGACGGGCGGCCGGTCAGTTATCCCGTCCCCTGAAAAAGATGACGGCGCGCTCGTTGCGAGTACGCCGCGCGACATCCTGCAGTTCGTCCGCAACGAAGGCCTATCGCAATATCTGGCTGGATTTGTGCCGCCACCGTCGCTTGGAGCGCCACGGCAGCATAAGCTCGAAATCAAGCTGACTTCGAAATTCGGCCGTCAACTGACCGGCGGGAAGAGACAAGCAATCTACTGATCCCCAAAGCAGCCGCGCTTCCGACAGGGAAAAGGAGCACTGTGCCACCGCCGTGGAGGGATTGACCGGACCACCAACGGTGAGGCTGTTGCCGTTTAGGAATTCCACTTGAGCGAAGTCCCCGTCTCGTCGAATGGCGCTTACTCGGGGCAGATCACGACGCACTCTTCTATCGCGGTCTGAAGCGGGCCTCCCCAAGCCCGTAATCCGACTGTGGAAGGGTGGCCGACTGTACGCCCAGTGCAATGAGGTACATCCGCGAGTAGGTTTAGAGGGCCAAGTGCTACCTGCGTTGCACAAGGCCAATTCCAGCCAGCGTCCTGAACGTCGAGCGACCATCCGGGATTCGTGCGACTCTCTGGCGCAGGCAGGCTTCGAGCAGAAAACCTTCCGTCAAGCCCTACCCAAACGAGTGAAATCGCCTCCAGAATACATCCCACGGCTCACGTGGGCGCCGACACACGAAAATGTCCGTGTGATCCCCGAGGATGGCGTTATTCTCGATGCCGAAGGGAATCGTAAAATGGCCAGCCGGCTCGCAGGACGAAAAGACGGTCTCGAGGTCGGCGCGCAGAAAACCTGCCGCGACAACCGTCCCGGGCTGCGGATTACCGTACCCGCGCAGCCAATGCGAGTTCGAGCCGCTGATCGCTTCCGGAAGTCCGTGACCGCGGCCATAGAGATTGATGGCGGCGGCTTCACCGGCATCGCCAGCCAGAACGGCGACCGGGGCGTCATCCGATAGCAGCGAATCGCGAGCGTGAATCACTGCATCCGTCATTTCGTGCCAGCCGAATTCCTCGTTGAAATTTTGATTTGTCGCGTCAGCAATTTTCCACCAACGTGAACCAGGCGGCGCCAGCGGCAGAACCAGGAGGGATGTCGCAATGCCGCTGACCACCATGCTTCTCCGAGCCACCCTGCGTATGGTGCCAGCAGTCGCGAGAGACAAAGTTTCCAGCCATCTCTCGCCCCAAACTGCGCCCACGGCAAGTAGCATGGGGTAGGCCGGTGCGAGATAGTAGGGCCTGCCTCGGGTGATGAGCAGGATTACCAACGGGATCAGGTACATCCAGCCGATCATGCGAAAACGCTTTCCCTCTGGTTTGACGAACAGAAAATAAAACCCCGCGATCCATATTGGCACCGTGACAGGATTCGTCACCGCCCAAAACTGCGCGGGCAGGAACCCGTCTGCGCGGCCAAGCCGCACGTCGCGGGCATGGATGAACCTCAGAAAATTCAGCGTGATGAAATCGTGCCGGACCTCCCAGATGAGATTGGGCAGGAAAATCAGGAGGCCGACGGCGGCTCCGTACCACAACCATTTGTGGAGCAGCCAGCGGGGCCGGGTCAGAACAATGCCACCGACGATGCCCGCCAGCAGGAGCGCCATTGTGTACTTCGTCATCATCCCCAGGCCGGCGACGGCCCCCAACGCCAGCCACCAGCGCTGGTCTTCGGATCTCAGTAGACGAATGGTCACCCAGGCTACCAGCACCCACCACAGATAGTCGAAGGAAACATATTGGAACAGGTACCCAAAACTCACTGCTGGTCCAGCGATCACCGCCGCCCACGCAGCCAACAGCTGCGCCGGTCGTCTTCCGCCGATTTCGCGAGCCATCAAACCGGTCAGCATCATGGCGATTCCCACTGCCAGGGCGGCGAAGAAGCGCAGTCCAATCATCGACGCACCGAACAATGTCAGCGACACTCGGGCAATGAAGGGAGTAACCGGCGGGTACACCACGTATCCCCAGCTGAGGAACCGAGCGTCGTCAATTGCGGCCAGCTCGTCGCGGTGGAATCCGTATTCGCCGTTAGTCGCGGTGTGCAGCGCGACCAACGCCAGCGCAGATAGAACGAGCACGCCATTATCCGTGGCCATGATCCTCCGGCAGATGGTAGGCAGCCGCATAGACGTCGCAATCACTATAGCTGAATAGCTTACCGCACAAGGCACGGTGGGGCCAGTCCACAGCGGAGCCGCTTGACCCGTACTCGCCACGTCGCACCTGGCTTCCTGCGTCTCTGGTCGAACGCCGCGCCACTCGTATATTGGTCCAGTCCGGAGCACGAGGCTCATACGGCGGGCGCTGATGGATTCTTGTCCTGAAACACCGTCCGCTCGGACGCCATATGGGCGAATGGTCGCCTGTGCTGACACTGGCCCGAAACGACGAGGAGGGCTGGCATACAATCGGCTGCGCCGGCGGAATCGCGATTGTGCTCGTAGTTCACGCAAGCGAGGAACAACATGGTGAAGAAAAGATCCGTATCATCCCGGCAAGAAAAGCGAGTCCGCGCGAGCGCGCTCTTTACCACTCCCATCAGTGAGAAGGAGCGCCGGGAGCTACAGCGGCTTGCCGATCAACCCGATTCCCAGATTGACTATTCCGATGCGCCTGAACGAAGTTTGCGGGCGTCCGACGTCCAGGTTGGACGTTTTTATCGGCCGATCAAGCAGTTGGTGAGCCTTCGCGTCGATGCCGACGTGCTCCACTGGTTCCGAGGGCGAGGCAAGAAGTATCAGACGTATATGAACGAGGTCCTTCGACGCGAAATGCAAACGAACGGTCGGGACCAATGACAACGTTCGAGTCTGAGATCGATTCCCGGCGGTAACAGCCCTCGCTAATTGGAATCCGCACAGGGCCGCAAACTCGGATTGACTCGCATGCGCTGGGTACCTTCGGCTTCACTCGACGAAAGTCACGTGGCATAGACCCGCAGAGGTTTGCAAGGCCGGGGACACAGGCCGGCGCTACACCACCAGGCTGGCTACGGCGTCGAGGAGGTCGCTCATGCCTACGGGCTTGACCATGATGCGGGAGACCATGGCTTCTTCGGGTTGATCGTAGAGATCTTCGGGCCAGCCGGAGAGGACGATGACGGGTTTGCGGCAACCCATTTCGCGGATGCGGCGGATGAGGGCCAGGCCGTCGGGGCTCTCCGGAAAGCGCAGGTCCATAATCACCAGGTCGGTATCTCCCGATTCCACCTGAAGCAGGGTGGACTGGACGCACAAGGCAATATCCACCTGATGGCCGCCGGCTTCGAGCAGACCTTTGCGCAGCGTCACCTGCTCCAGGTCGTCGTCGGCTACCAGAATGCGAGCCATCAGAAATGCAAGCCTCCGCCGCAGATCAGCACTTCCGCGGTGACGTAATCCGAGAGCGGGGAGCAGAAGAAGAGCACGGCGCTGGCGGCTTCTTCGGGGGTGCCCAGGCGGCCCAGGGGGCAGACCGATTTGGCCCATTCCAGCATCTTGGGCTGGACGCCGATGGCGATCTTGCGTCCCTCCATATCGATGGAGGCACCGGCATTGGTGAGCGGCTGGATGAGGCGCGTTTCAATGAGGCCGAAGCCCACCGCATTCACGTTCACGTTGTAGCGGCCCCATTCCTTGGCGAGCGTCTTGGTGAGGCCGATGACGCCGGCCTTGCCGGAAGAATAGCCGGACTGGCCGGCGCCGCCATCGGTTCCGGCGATGGAAGTGATGTTGACCACCTTGCGCATGACGCGGACGCCGGCGGCGGTTTCGCGTTTGGCGGTTTCGCGAATCCAACCGGAGGCGGCGCGCAGGATGCGAAACGGCGCCTTCAAATGGATATCGAGCATGGCCTGAAACTGCTCGTCGCTGGTCTTCTGGATGACGTTGTCCCAGGTGTAGCCGGCGTTGTTGACGATGATGTCGAGCGAGCCGAATTTGGCGATGGTGGCATCCACCAGTTGCTGGGGAAACTCGGGATCGGTGACGCTGCCCGCGTGGGACGCGGCGCGGCCGCCATGTTCGCGGATGAGCCCCTCGGTTTCGCGGGCCGGCGCGGCATCCAGATCGTTGACCATGACCTGCGCGCCGTACTCAGCCAGCTTTTGAGCGATGGCGCGGCCGATACCGCGGCCCGCGCCGGTCACCAGCGCAGTCTTGGATTCCAGAGTGAAGGGCACGTGATCTATCTTAGTAAGATCTTCGAGCTGAATCTTGGTGTCGGTTCTCTCATCGCGATACTTCACGATGACCGGAGTGTAGACCGAAATGCCCCAGTCCTTGCCCGGGCCGCTGGTGATGGCGCGCGAGCCGGCGACGATGACGGCGTCTTCGGGAATGATCAGCGGATCGTCGTCGCGTCGGCCGTGTAGACGGTGCCGCGCACCAGGTCGTAGACCGGCGTGGAGCGATTGAGAATGGTGCCGGTGCCGAGCACGGCGCGGCGCTTGACGACCGTGCCTTCGTAGACGCCGCAATTGCCGCCGACCAGCACGTCGTCCTCGACGATCACCGGCATCGCGCCGACCGGTTCGAGCACGCCGCCGATCTGGCTGGCGGCGGAGATGTGGCAGTTCCTGCCGACCTGCGCGCAGCTTCCGACCAGCGCGTGCGAATCGACCATGGTGCCGTCGTCGACATACGCGCCGACGTTGATGTACATGGGCGGCATGCAGGTGACGCCCTTGCCGATGATAGCAGCCGTCGCGGATGCTGGAGCCGCCGGGCACGATGCGCACGCCGCTCGGCGCGGTGAAGCGCTTCACCGGATAGGTGGACTTGTCGAAGAAGGGCTGGCGGCCGGCGTCGATCGACATGTCGACGATGCCGCCCATGCGGAAGCCGAGCAGGATGCCCTTCTTGACCCAGGCGTTGACGCGCCAGCCGGTGGGCGTGGAGGCGTCGGGCTCGGCGGCGCGGATCGCGGCCGTCGTTCAGCGCGGCTTTGAAGTCGGCGAAGAGGCGGAAGTGCTCGTCGCGTATACGTCGTCCGGCTTGTTGTCGAAGAGGCTGTTCGATCTCAGCCTGCAACCGGCACGCTCCCCGAGCGAGGCCGACGGATTCCGAGCACCTTCTCGATTCTGGCCAGGCTGGCGGCGCTGGGCGGCACCATGCGGCAGGCGGTACACCGGCTCGAGCAGGCCCATCAGCGCCCATCGCGGCCTTCACCGGGATCGGGGTTCGACTCGACGAAGTTGATGTTCATCAGCGGCAGGTAGCGGCGCTGGATCTGCGCGCGGCGGTTTCGAAATCGCCGCGCAGGCAGGCCTGCGCGAGCTGCGTCATCTCGGCCGGGGATCTCGTTGGAGACCACCGAGATGACGCCGCGGCCGCCGAGCGCCATCAGCGGGATGGTGATGGCGTCGTCGCCGCGAGAGCACGGTGAAGTGCGCGCGGCACTTCGTGGAGCACGTTGGCCATCTGGCCGATGTTGCCGGAGGCTTCCTTCACGCCGACGATGTTGTCGATCTCGGCGAGGCGCGCCAGCGTGGCGGGTTCGACGTTCACGCCGGTGCGGCCCTGCACGCTGTAGACGACGATGGGCAGCCGGATGGCGGCGGCGATGGCCTTGTAGTGCTGGTACAGGCCTTCCTGCGTGGGCTTGTTGTAGTAGGGCGTGACGGAGAGGATGCCGTCCGCGCCCATGCGTTCGAGTTCGCTGCGCGAGCTCGATGACTTCGCGGGTGTTGTAGCCGCCCGCGCCGGCGAGCACGGGAACTTTGCCCTTGGCTTCTTCGAGCGTGATCTCGACGACGCGCAGGTGCTCGGCGCGGGTGAGCGTGGGGCTCTCGCCGGTGGTGCCGCAGGGCACCAGGAAGTTGATGCCGGCTTCGATCTGGCGGCGGACCAGCCGGCGCAGCGTCTCTTCGTCGAGCGAGTGGTCGCGCCGGAAGGGAGTGACCAGCGCGGTGCCGCATCCTGTAAACATGTCCCACCTCCTGAGGCGTTGCCGGAGGAAGCTGGAGATTGGGGAAAGTATCCTGGCCTCCGGCTCCCGGCCACTGGCCCTCAAAAACTATGTCTCCGAACTCGTGAAAGCCTTTCTTGCCCGACCATCCATTGTGCGGCTTGCAGGGCGCCGCGGGCGAAGCCTTCGCGGCTGCGGGCGGTGTGGCGCAGCGTGATGGTGTCGGCGGCGGAATCGAAGCCGATCTCGTGCGTGCCGGGATGCGCGCCGGCGCGGTTGCGAGCCGACGTCGATGGGGCGCGCGTAGCCGGCCTGCTTCATCTCGTCCACCAGCTTCAGCAGCGTGCCCGAAGGCGCGTCCTTCTTGGTGGAGTGGTGGATCTCCCAGGCCCAGGCGCCGTACTCGGGCTGCGCCGGCCAGCAGCCGCGCGGCCTCGGCCACCAGGCGGAAGAAGGCGTTCACGCCGACCGAGTAGTTGGGACTCCAGACCAGGCCGATGCCGTGCTTGCGCCACCGCGGCTCGACGGCGTCCGACGTGCTCCAGCCAGCCGGTGGTGCCGATCACGAGGTTGACGCCGAGCGCGGCGATGCCTTCGACGTTCTGCAGCACGGCGGCGGGGATGGAAAAATCGATGGCGACATCGATGCCGCGAAAGTTCTCCGGCGGTGATGCCCTCGAAGTTGGCGTTGTTGAACTCGTCGAGCTTGAGCGCGACGGCGAAGCCGTACTCGGGCGCGAGCTGCTCGATCAGCCGGCCCATCTTGCCGTAGCCGACAATGGCGAGGCGGCGGTTTCAGGCATGGACGGCCTCGCTGCGCTCGAAGACCGCGGGATCGAGCTCGGAGAAGAACTCGTCGTGCAGCGCCTCGACGGCTGCGCAGCAGGTCGGCTTCGGCCACGACGAAGCTGAGGTTGAGCAGCGACGCGCCCTGCGAAATCATGCGGATGTTGATGCCGTCGAGCGCGTTGAAGACGCGGCGCGCCACGCCCGGAGTGTAGCGGATGTTCTCGCCCACCAGGCAGACGATCGCCTGGTCGTTCTCGATGTCGGCCTCGGCGAACTGCGCGCAGCTCGGCCAGAATCTGCGTCGATGCGCGTCGGTGTTGTCGATGGTGAGCGAGACGCTGACCTCGGAGGTGGCCACCATGTCCACGGGCGTTTCGAAGCGGTCGAAGACTTCGAAGATGCGGCGCAGGAAGCCGTGCGCCATCAGCATGCGGGTGGAGTGAATGTTGACCAGCGTGATCTTGCGCTTGCAGGCGATGGACTTGACCACGTTGCTCGCAGGGCACCGCCTCGGAGACGATGCGCGTGCCGGGCACTTCCGGCCGGCGCGAGTTGAGAATCAGCACCGGGATGTTCTTCTCGATGGCCGGCACCACGGTGGCCGGATGCAGCACCTTGGCGCCGAAGTAGGCCAGCTCGGCGGCCTCGGCGAAGGAGATGGTTTTGACGCGATGGCCGCCGGGCAGGATGGTGGGGTCGGCGGTCAGCATGCCGTCCACGTCGGTCCAGATCTGGATCTCTTCGGCGCCGATGCCCGCGCCGACGATGGACGCGGTGAAGTCGGAGCCGCCGCGGCCGAGCGTGGTGGTGACGCCGTCTTCGGTGGAGCCGATGAAGCCGCCCATCACCACGACGGCCTGTGTCGGCGAGCGGCGGAATGGTGGCCGCCAGGCGCGCGTAGGTCTCGGGAAAAGCGGCGCGGCCTGGGTGTGGCGCTGGTCGGTGACGATGACGTGGCGCGAATCGACGTGCGCGGCCGGCATGCCGAAGTGGCGGAAGGCGAGGGTGACGATGTAGCTGGAGAGGCGCTCGCCGTAGCTGGAGATGGCGTCGATCGAGCGCGGGCGTCAGTTCGCCCAGCACGGCCAGGCCCTTGACCAGTTCGGTGAGTTCCTGGAAATGCTCGTCGAGCGTGCGGTCGAGCGCGGCGCGGTCGGCCAGCGGCACCACCTGGCGGGCTTCGCGCGAATGGTAAGTCGCGCAGGTCGTGGATCTGGCGGATGTACTCGTCGCGCTTGCCCTCGATGGCGGCGGCGGCGATGGCGAGCAGCTTGTTGGTGGTCTTGCCCATGGCGGAGACCACCACCACGGGGCGCCGCTCCGCGCGCGCTTTGACGATGCCGGCGACGCGTTCGATGGCGGCGGCGGACTCCACCGAGGTGCCGCCGAATTTCATGACGATCATCAGTCGAGCATCCCTTCCGAGTGCATCAGCTCGGCGTTGAGCACGGCGGCGCCGGCGGCGCCGCGGATGGTGTTGTGGCCCAGGGCGACGAACTTGTAATCGAGCACCGGGCAGGGGCGCAGGCGGCCGACGAAGGCCGCCATGCCGCGCTCGCGCTCGGCGTCTTTGCGCGGCTGCGGGCGATTGGCCTCTTCCATGTAGATGACCGGGCGCGGCGGCGCGCTGGGCAGCTGCGCGCTCCTGCGGCAGGGCGCGTGAAGGTGTCGATGGCGTGGCGCAGATCGGCGTCCGAGGGCTTGGCGGAGAACTCCACCGAGACGGTGACGGTGTGGCCGTCGACCACCGCGACGCGATTGCAGTGCGCGCTGACGTGGGCGGCCAGCGGCTCGATGCGATCGCCGCGGAATTCGCCCAGGATCTTCTGCGTCTCCTGCTCCATCTTCTCTTCTTCGCTGCCGATGAAGGGGATCACGTTGCCGATGATGTCCATCGAGGCCACGCCGGGGTAGCCGGCGCCGGAGATGGCCTGCATGGTGGTGGCGATGATGCTGGTGATGCCGAACTGCTTCAGGGCGCGAGCCCCATGGTGAGCACGATGGTGGAGCAGTTCGGATTGGTGACGATCTGCCCCTTCCAGCCGCGGGCGCGCTGCTGGCCGGGAACCAGCTTCAGGTGATCGGGATTGATCTCGGGCACCAGCAGCGGCACGTCGCGCTCCATGCGATGATTGCGCGAGTTGGAGACCACCACGTGGCCGGCCTGGGCGAAGGCGCGCTCGATCTCGGTGGCGACGGAGGCGTCCATGGCGGAGAAGAGCAGGCGCGGCGCGTTGCCCGGCTTGCAATCCTCCACCGTGAGGTCGGCGACGGTCTCGGGCACGACGCCGCAGGTGCCAGGTCATGGCGTCCTTGTACTTCTTGCCGGCCGAGCGATCGCTGGCGCCGAGCCACTTGAGGTCGAACCAGGGATGGCCCTGCAAGAAACTTGATGAAATGCTGGCCCACCATGCCGGTGGCGCCGAGAATGCCTACTTCGATTCGCGTTTGCATAATTGCTTTACCATTTGTTGATAGATTTCGACTGCTTCGGGTCAATTGCGGCTTTGGGCACGCGCTCTTCGAGCGTGTGGGCCACGTGAATGGTGCCGGGTCCGAGGAGAAACGGCTCGCCCCACTGGCCGCCGAAGGCCGGAATATCGGTGGTGTACGCGACCACGGTGGTGGGGATGCCCTCGATGGGGTTCATGTGCAGCGCGGGAATCTCGATGACTTCGCGCAGTTCCGCGCGGCCTTCGGCGGCTTGCGCGAGGGCGGCCTTGGTGGCGGTGGAATCGCCCACCAGGCGGATCATGATGTCGGCACGGGCCTCGTCGGCGATGACGTTGGGCGCGCGTCCGCCGGCCAGGGTGCCGATGTTGAGGGTGCTGGGGCCGAGCAGCGAATCCACGGGCAGCGGGATGCGCTGCATCTCGGCGAGCGCGTCGATGAGCTTGTGGATGGCGGATTCGCCCAGTTCGGGATAGGCGGAGTGGGCCATCTTGCCGGAGGCGACCACTTCGTAGCGCAGCGCGCCTTTGGAGCCGAGCGCCAGGCGATTTTCGGTGGGCTCGCCGTTGATGATGTAGCGCGAGCCGCGCGGATTCTGTGCGGCCTTGTAGGCGCCGGCGCTGTTGCGCTCTTCGCCGACCACGAAGAGCAGGCCGAAATTCCGCTGACCGGCATCGAGCAGCGCCTCCACGGCTTTGATCATGGACGCGATGATGCCCTTGGTGTCGCAGGCGCCGCGGCCCCAGATGAACTCGCTCGTCTTCGCGGAAGGCGAAGAACGGCGGCACGGTATCGATGTGGGTGGAGAGGGTGACCGTGAGGTCCTGGCCCCACTGCGCGAAGACATTGAAGCGGCGCGGCTCCACTTCGATGCGTTCGATGCGGCCGCCGAAGTGGGCGGCCAGCGGCGCCAGGTAGTCGTAGAGGTAATTGCCGATGCGTTCTTCGTTATTGGTGATCGACTCGATATCGATCAGCGTGCGCGTGAGTTCGAAGACGTTCATAAATAAATGTGGGGAAGCGAAAGAGAAGGAGAGAACGCCCGGACCAGCGGCGTATCATCGATCCCGATAGCGCTCCACCCGCTTGAGTAACGAGTGACAGTGAGCAGGATTTAACCTGGCTCCCCAACCGGGAGGAATTGCGCCTTCCATCCCCGTTTCGGCGGACTTGCCGGCCCCTTTCGCGCGGGCTTCCGAAGCACAATCGGAATTCCAGCCCGGCTACTCATGGCCGCCGCACCTCTACCGTGAAAACTCAGGATAACGAAGGGGGAGGGGATAGTCAAATGCTCTGGGGAGCGGCGCCTTTTTACAGATCAATCGGCGGATCTGGTAACCTTAGCGCAGGAACGTCCGTATTTACACTGTATCCGGGCCACATCAGAGAGGTGGCCGTTAACTCGATGCGCGAGATCTACGGCAACAGGCGACTTTGGATTGTCCTGCTGCTGTTGTGTGTCACGGTGCTGGCGCAATCGACGGCGCTCTCGGCGGAAAGCGAATCGCATCACGCCGCGGATCATTGCTGCCTGCTGTGCCACGTGGGGCCGCTGCCGTTCCTGCAAACCAGCGTTGCGGCGACGCTCGCCCCGGTATTTCAGGTAGTGTGGCCGGCACCGCCGGTAAGGGTAGAAAGACCTTCGGATGTTCTGGTAGTTCCACGCGCCTCGCGCGCGCCTCCTTCCGTTTAAACGTCTGCCAATCGACCCTGTGGGCTCGCACCGGAAAACCCGGCGCGGGGCCAGATAGTTATATTCCAACGGAAACAGGAGTATTTTATGCGGCTATGGCCGATGTTGTTAGCGGCGGTGATATGCCTGGAACCGGCCTGCCACCAGGCGCAGCAGGTGGAGACGAAGCCTTCGGACGAGGCAAAGAGCGAGCAGCCCGGATTGTTCACCGTGCCGCAGGACCAGTTGGCGCGCCTGAAGACCACGCAGGTGCGGAGCACCAACTGGCCGGTGGCCGTGCACACCACCGGCACCGTGGACTGGGACGCCGACCACACCACGCAGGCCATCACGCAGGTGAACGGACCGATCTCGCGCATCCTGGTGGACCTCGGCACGCCGGTGAAAAAGGACGAGCCGCTGCTGTACGTCTCCAGCCCCGACGTGGCCAACGCCATCGCCACCTACCGCAAGGCGCGCAACCGGGAAGCGTTCAACAAGCGGATTGTGGACCGCATGAAGGAACTGCTGGACCGCGGCGCCATCGCGGTGAAGGATTACGAGAGCAGCGAAGCGGACTACAACGACGCCACCACCGACGTGCAGAACAGCCTGCAGGCGCTGCGCATCTTCGGCATCACCGCGCAGGAGATCGACGAGGCCGAAAAGCAGGGCACCGCCGTCAACACGGAACTGGCGGTGCGCTCGCCCATCTCCGGCGTGATCGTGCAGAAGCTGGTCTCGCCCGGCCAGGTGATTCAGGCGGGCCAGACGGTCTGCTTCACGATCAGCGATGTCTCCACCGTCTGGGTGCAGGGCCACATCTTCGATCGCGACCTGCCGTCGGTGAAGAGCGGCGACCCGGTGGAGGAAACCAATCCCTCGTTCAACCGGCAATTTCCACGGCACGGTGTCCTACATCGGGACCTTCGTCGATCCGAACACGCGCACGACGCCGGTCCGCATCGTGACGCAGAATCCCGGCGGGCTGCTGAAGAAGGACATGTTCGTGGACGCGGTGATCCACACCGGAGCACGCAGCCACATGCTGGTGGTGCCGGTGGCGGCGGTGCTGCGCGACGACAAGAACGAGCCGATGGTCTACGTGCAGGAGGAGCCGGGCAAGTTCGCGCAGCGCAGCGTGACCATCGGGGACCAGCAGGACGGGCTGGTGGCGATCACCGAGCGGGCTTGCAGGAGGGCGAGACCGTGGTATCCGACGGCAGCCTGTTCCTGCAATTCGCCAACACCATTAAATAAGGCGCAAACCGAATGATCGCGAAACTCGTTTCCTTCGCACTCCGGCAGCGATTTCTGATCGTCATCGCCTCGCGTGGCGCTGATGATCTGGGGCGCGCTCTCGTTTCAGAAGCTGCCGATCGACGCCTATCCGGATCTTTCGCCGCCGCACGTGGAGATCATCACGCAGTGGCCGGGCCACGCGGCCGAGGAAGTCGAGCGGCTGGTCACGCATCCCGCTCGAAATCGAAATGAACGGCATTCCGCGGCTGGAATCGCTGCGCTCGATTTCGCTCTACGGCCTCTCTTCGGTGCAGATGAACTTCGAGTACGGCGCCGACCCGTACTTCGTGCGCGAGCAGGCCTTCGAGCGCGTGGGCAATGCCGACGCTGCCCAGCGGGACTGCACGCCGTCGCTTTCGCCGCTGTTCAGCCCCAGCGGCCTGATCTACCGCTACGTCCTGCAGAGCCCCGACCGCTCGCCGCAGGAGCTGAAGACCCTGGAGGACTGGGTGCTCGAGCGGCACTACCGCTCCATTCAGGGCGTGGCCGACGATTCCGGCTTCGGCGGCACCACCATGCAATACCAGGTGCTGCTCGACCCCAACAAGCTGTTCGCCTACGGCGTCACCGTGCCGCAGGTGTTGCAGCAGCTGGGCAACAACAACGCCAACGCGGGCGGCGGCTTCTATTCGCAGGGCGGGCAGTTCTACTACATCCGCGGCCTGGGCCTGGTGCGCGACACCGAGGACATCGGCAACATCGTCCTGCAGCAGAAGAACGGCATTCCGGTCTACGTGAAGGACATCGCCAAGGTGCAGATCGGCTACGCGCCGCGGCTCGGCCAGTTCGGATACATGAAGCAGGACGAAGCCGTGGAAGGCGTGATCCTGATGCGCGTCGGCGAGCAGGCGCAGGTGATTCTGCGCGCGCGTCGAGGCCATGACCAAGGAGCTGAACGAGCACGTGCTGCCGCCCGACGTGAAAGTGGTTCCGTATTACGACCGCCAGGGGCTGATCGAAGAGACCACCAAGACGGTGGAAGACAACCTGCTGCGCGGCATGCTGCTGGTGCTGGTGATTCTGGGCATGTTCCTGTTCAGCGTGCGGACGGCGCTGATCGTGGCGGTCACCATTCCGTTCGCGCTGCTGTTCTCGTTCATCTGCCTGGACTGGCGGCACATTCCGGCCAACCTGCTCTCCATCGGCGCCATCGATTTCGGCATCATCGTGGACGGCGCGGTGGTGATGGTGGAGAACATCTTCCGCGAACTGGCGGCGCGCCACGGCCGACGAAGCACGCAACGTGGTGGACGTCATCCGCGCGGCGGCGCACGACGTGGAGCGGCCGATCTTCTACGCCATCGCGGTGATCATCGCGGGATACCTTCCGATCTACGTGCTGACCGGGCCATCGGGGCGGCTGTTCCAGCCGATGGCCGACACCATGTCGTTCGCGCTGCTGGGCTCGCTGCTCTGCGCGCTGACGCTGCTGCCGGTGCTGTGCTCGTACTTCCTGCGCAAGCACGTTCACGAGCCGCAGCGTGCGTGTCTACGAATGGATTCGCGACGGATACGGGCGGATGCTGGGCTGGTGCCTGCGCCATCGGCTGGTCACGGTGGCGGTGATTCTGGCGATCTTCGGCATGCTCGCTGCTGCTGATTCCGTTCATCGGCGGCGAGTTCATGCCGCACCTGGACGAAGGCGCGCTGTGGGTGCGGGCCACCACGCCGTACACCATTTCCTTCGAGGAAGCCTCCAAGCTTTCGCCGCAGATCCGCGACATCCTGCTGAGCTTTCCGCAGGTGACCACGGTGGCGAACGAACTGGGCCGGCCGGACGACGGCACCGACCCCACCGGCTTCTTCAACAACGAATTCTACGTGGGGCTGAAGCCGTATCGGACAAGGCCTGGACGGGCGCGATTCACACCAAGCCGGAACTGATCGAGGCGATCCAGAAGAAGCTGGCGGCGTTCCCGGGCATCATCTTCAACTACACGCAGCCGGCCGAAGACGCGGTGGACGAAGCCGAGACCGGGCTGAAGAGCGCGCTGGCGGTGAAGATCTTCGGCCCGGATCTGGCGCACGCTGGAAGACAAGGCGGACCAGGTGAAGAACATTCTCGCGAAGATTCCGGGCATCACCGAAATCACCGTGGTGCGCGAACTGGGCCAGCCCAGCCTGACCATCACGCCGGACCGCGCCAAGCTGGCGCGCTACGGCTTGAACGTGAGCGACGTCAACACGCTGGTGGAGACGGCCATGGGCGGCACGGCGGCCACGCAGGTGATCCAGGGCGAGCGCCAGTTCGACCTGGTGGTGCGCATGCAGGAGCCGTTCCGCAGCGACGAGAACGCCATCAAGAACCTGCTGATCGCCACGCCCGACGGCCAGTACCTGCCGCTCAGCCAGTTCTGCGACATCCAGGTGGAGAGCGGCGCGTCGTTCATCTATCGCGAATCGAACTCGCGCTACATCGGCGTGCAGTTCAGCGTGGAGGGCCGCGACCTGGCCAGCGCCGTGGGCGAGGCGCGGCGCAAAGTGGACGCCGCGGTGAAGCTGCCGATCGGCTACAAGTTCGATTGGGGCGGCGAGTACAAGGACTACCTGGCATCGCAGGCGCAGATGAAGATCATTCTGCCGCTGACGGTGCTGCTGATTCTGCTGATCCTCTTCGCGCTCTACGGCAACCTGAAATTCCCGCTGATCATCTTTCTTCAGCGTGCTGGTGACCGAGCCGGTCGGCGGACTGCTGGCGCTGTAGCTGACGCACACCAATTTCAGCGTCTCGTCGATGCTGGGATTCGTGGCGCTGATGGGCGTGGCGGTGCAGACCAGCGTGATTCTGTATTCCTTCATCAACAAGCTGCGGCTGGAAGGGCGGGACATTCCCACGGCCACGCTGGAAGCATCGATGCTGCGGCTGCGGCCCATCATGATGACGGCGCTGGTGGCCTGTTTCGGACTGCTGCCGGCGGCCATGTCCACCGGCATCGGCAGCGACTCGCAGAAGCCGTTCGCCATCGTGATTGTGGCGGGGCTGGCCTCGCGGCTGCTGCTGTCGATCTTTCTTTCGCCGGTGCTGTACGCGCTGGTGGCGCGCGACGGCGACACGTTGCAGGTTTGATACGAGGCAAACAAGAATATGCGGTTCATCCTACGGTGTTTCTGTGTGGCCTGTGTGCGGCAGCCGGGGCGGCCGCGCAGACGGCCCTGACCTGGCAGCAGGTGGAGGACGCGGTTTCGGGCCGCCAATCCGAACCTGCGCGCGGGCGAACTCAATATTCAGGAATCCAAGGCGGAGGAGATTACGGCCTATCTGCGGCCCAATCCCAACTTCACCTCTGTCGTTCGACCAGCTGCAGCCGTTCAACGGCAATCCCTATCGCCCGCTCGGCCTCGCGCTGCCGCTGGTCTCGTTCGACTATCTGCACGAGCGGCAGCACAAGCGGGAACTGCGCCTGGAGAGCGCGCAAGCAGGGCACGGCGATCGCGCGAATCGCAGCAGCAGGACCTGGAGCGCACCCTGCTGTTCAACCTGCGCAGCGGCGTTCGTGCAGACCCTGCAGGCCAAGGCGCTGCTGGCCAACGCGAAGGAGAACCTGGACTACTTCGACAAGGAACTGGCGATCAACCGCGACCGCTTCCAGGCCGGCGACATCGCGCGCGTGGACCTGGACCGCATCGCGCTGCAGCGCGTGCAGTACGAATCGGACTACCAGACGCGCGCTGGTGAACGTGCGCACCGCCAAGATCACGCTGCTGATGCTGCTTGAACGACCGCACTCCGGTGGACCAGTTCGACGTGACCGGTCCGTTCGACGTTCAAAGACCGGGTGCTGTCGCTGGACGAATTTCACACCATGGCGCTGGCGGCGCGGCCGGACCTGAAGGCAGCCGTACAGGCCGTGGACAAGGCCGGCACCGACCACAAACTGGCGGTGGCCAACGGCTCCACCGATCCCACCTTTTCGGCTGGATGTCGGAGCGCAATCCGCCGATCCCGCTCTACGTGGGGGTCGAGCGTCAACATCCCGCTGCGGATTTTCGATCGCAACCAGGGAGAGAAGGCGCGGACCCAGATCGACATCGCGCATGCCGAGCGGCAAAAGGCGGCGGCGGAGGCGCAGGTGTTCAGCGACGTGGATTCGGCATACTACACGATGGTGAGTTCGATGAATCTGCTGACGCCCTTACACCGCCAAGGACGGGTACCTGGAGACGGCTACGCGGATTCGCGACACCATGTCGTTTTCCTACCAGCGCGGGCAGGCGGCGCTGGTGGATTATCTGGATGCGCAGAGAGACTATCGCGCCACCGAAGTGGCGTACATCAACCTGGTTGGGGCCTACCTGACGGCGGCCGGGCAGCTGAACATGGCCGTTGGCCGCGAGGTCATTCCATAGGCACAAGAAACGGAAAAGGACCCCGCCGGGCCCTGTCGGAAATCTCTTTGGAATTTCGGGAGGATCAGACCCGGTTTACGTTCTCGGCTTGCAGGCCCTTGGGGCCTTGCTTCACCTCGAACTCGACTTCGGCGCCTTCATCCAGGCTGCGATAGCCGTTGGCCTGAATGGCAGAAAAGTGAACGAACACATCGTCACCACTCGAACGCTGGATAAATCCGTAGCCTTTGGCGGCATTAAACCACTTCACTACACCTTTTTCCTTCACTACACCTTCTCCTATCACTTTGTTCGCCGGAGGGCGGCAAACAATGCATCAAACTGCGTCAAGTATTCTCTCAGATGGCATTTGTGTGGTCAAGTACAAGTAGGTACAAGAAGGTGACGGACAACGAGTGGCAATTCACCGAGCGGATCCGGCGTCTGGCGCCGGGCGCCGGGCTGGTACTGGGAATCGGTGACGACTGTGCCATCTACCGGCCGCGCGGCTCGCGAGAAGATCTGTTGTTCACTACGGACCTGCTGATTGAAGGCACGCACTTCCTGCGGGACGCACACTCCGCCGCGGACTTGGGATGGAAGGCCCTGGCGCGCGGGCTGAGCGACATCGCGGCCATGGGCGGGCAACCGCGCTTCTGCCTGGTATCGCTGGCGCTGGCGAAGTGGGCCGGCGACCGCTGGGTGAAGGGCTTCTACCAGGGATTGCTGCGACTGGCGGAGCAAAGCGGCACTGCGCTGGCCGGCGGCGACCTTTCGCATGGCGAGCGGATGATGTGCGACATCGTGGTGTGCGGGGCGGCGCCGCGCGGGACGGCGCTGCGGCGCGACGGAGCGCGCGTGGGCGATGCCATCTACGTTTCCGGCGCGCTCGGGGGTTCGGCCTTGGGACTGGCGACGGGGCGCGGCAAGGCGTGGCGGCGTCATGTGCGTCCGGAACCGCGGCTGGCGTTGGGCCGGTTGGCGCGCACCAAGCTGCACGCCTCGGCGGCGATGGACCTGAGCGACGGGCTTTCGCTGGATCTGCGCCGGATGTGCCTGGCATCGAAACTGAGCGCGGAGATCGCTATGCCGCCGGTATATCGCGGCGCCACGGAGGAGCAGGCGCTGCATGGCGGGGAGGATTACGAACTTCTATTTACCGTTCCGCCTCGAGTGCGCGTGCCGCGCGAACTAGCGGGCGTGACCCTCACGCGAATTGGTACGATGCGCAAAGGGCCGGCCGGCGCCGTGCTGCTGAATGGCGCACCGGTAGAGCCCCTGGGTTACGACCACTTTCGATTCCTATGAACCTTCCCGATGCCGCCGTGGTGCTCGACCTGATCGAAGCATTCCGGCGTTCCAAGACCATGTTCACGAGCGTCTCCCTGGGTGTATTCGACCGATTGCACCAGGCTCCGGCGAGCGCCGTGGAGTTGGCGCCTTTGCTGGGCGTGAATGGCGATGCACTGGAGCGGCTGCTGGACGGGTGCGCCGCCTTGGGTCTGCTGGAGAAGCAGGACGGCTTGTATCGCAACAGCGCGGCGGCCGAAGCGTACCTGTGCAGCGGGAGCCCGCAGACCATGAGCGGATATATCCGCTATTCCGAACAGGCGCTGTACCCGATGTGGGGAAACCTGGCGGACGCGGTCCGCGAAGGCACACCGCGCTGGAAGCAGACCTTTGGACTCGACGGCCCGATCTTCAGCAGCTTCTTTCGCAGCGAGGAAGCCATGCGCGATTTCGTGCGTGGCATGCATGGATTCGGTATGCTGACTTCGCCCAAAGTGGTGGCGGCATTCGACCTGAGCGGCTTCCGCAGGATGGCCGACCTGGGCGGCGCGACCGGCCACCTGACCATCGCGGCCTGCGAGCGGTACGGCGAGTTGCGCGGGGTGGTGTTCGACCTGGAACGGGTCACGGCGATGGCGCGGGAGCAGGTGGCGCTTTCCGCGGCGCGCGACCGCATTGAGGTGGCGTCCGGCGATTTTTTCCGGGACGAACTGCCGGAGGCGGATCTGTATGCGGTGGGCCGAATCCTCCACGACTGGTCCGATGAGAAGATCGCGCTGCTGCTTGGGCGGGTGTACCAGCGACTGCCGGCGGGCGGCGCGCTGCTGGTGGCGGAGAAACTGCTGGCCGAAGACGGCGTGGGGCCGGTGCCCGCCAACATGCAATCGCTGAATATGCTGATTGTCACCGAAGGCAAGGAGAGGAGTTTGCGCGAGTACACGCGCCTGCTGCGGACCGCGGGATTTTCCGAGGTGGACGGGCGAAGGACGGGCGTGGCTTTGGACGCCATTCTGGCGCGGAAGTAAGTACCGGGGACAGGCCAGGAGGCCTGTCTTACTCGTAGCGGAGAGCTTCGACGGGGTCGAGGCGGGCGGCTTTGTTGGCCGGCCAGATGCCGAAGAAGAGGCCGACCCCGACAGAGACCACGATGCCGGTGACGGCGGCCCACATGGGGACGCTGGCCGGGATCGAGGTGAACACCAGGCGGCTGATCAGTGAAATGATCCAGCCGAAGATAATGCCGGCGATGCCTCCCAGCCCTGTCAGCGCCGCGGCTTCGATGAGGAATTGCACCAGGATGTCCGCTTTACGCGCGCCGATAGCCTTGCGAATACCGATTTCGTGCGTCCGTTCGGTCACCGAGACAAGCATGATGTTCATGACTCCGATGCCGCCCACCAGCAGCCCGATGGAGCTGAGAACCGCCATCACCAGGAAGGTGATGGCAGTGATCTGGCGAAAGTCCGAGACCATCTGTTCGGCGGTAGACAGCGCGAAGTTGTCGGGCTTGTTGTAGGGCACGCGGCGGTCGATGCGCAGCACGGTGCGGACCTCGTCGAGAGCCTGTGGCAGTCTGCCATCCATGGCGGTCACCACCAGGGCGTTTTCCCGTGAGTTGGGGTACATGCGCTGCAAGGTCCAGTAGGGCAGGAGCACGCGATTGTCGGTATCGCCGAAGAAGGAGGCCGCGGGCTTGATCATGGTGCCGATCACTTCGTACTCGTGCCCGTCCACGTTGATGTTTTTGCCCAGGGGGTCCACGTTGGCGAAGAGGCCTTTTTCCAGATCGGCGCCGATAACGGCGATGGGGCGGCGGCGGCGGTTCTCCTCGTCGGTGAAAAAGCGGCCGAGGTGCAGGTCCACCTGCCCTCCACGGGCATATGCCTCCTCGACGCCCATCAGGTTGACGTCGTACATGTCGTTGCCTTTGTAGTGGACGTTGAACGGGCCGCCATGGGGGAACAGCATGGAGGAAACATCCTGCACGCTCTTACAACGCTCGCGGATTTCGATCGCGTTTTGATAGGTAAGGTCCTTACGGGTGCGCTCTTCGGGGGTGAGGTTGCTGGTGCGGGGCCCCACCGGGAATTTGAACACGATGATGGAGTTGGGCCCGAAACTGCGCAGTACGGCGGCCACCGAAGCGTCGAAGCCGGTGAGAATGGCGGCGACCCCGATGATGGTGCCGGTGCCGATGATCACGCCCAGCACGGTGAGCAGAGCCCGCAGCTTATGGTTGCGAATGGTCTGCCAAGCGAGACTGAGTCCGTTCACGAATGTCAGCCTGGTCATGGCTATTTCTCCGCCCTCAAGGCTTCGATGGGATCCAGCTTGGAGGCCTGGCGCGCAGGGTAGATGCCGAAGAACAGGCCCACCGTGGCCGAGAGTCCGACTCCGATGAAGACGCTGCTCCACGGAAGCGCCATGGGAACGGGGGTGAGCGCCGCGCACCAGCGATGCGACGCACCACGCCACCACCACTCCGACCAGGCCCCCGGCAGCCGCCAGAACGGCCGATTCCACCATGTACTGATTCAGGATGTCGCGCTTGCGGGCGCCCAGCGATTTGCGAATGCCGATCTCGTGGGTACGCTCGGTCACCACCGCCAGCATGATGTTCATGATCACGATGCCGCCTACCACCATGAACACCGAAACGATGCCCACGGCCATTCCCGAGATGGCCTTGGTGAGCGATTCCCACAACGTCACAATTGTGTCGGAGGCGAAGATGCTGAAGTTGTCGTCCTGGCCGGGGAGCAGGTGACGGTAGGCGCGCAGCAGGACGCGCGATTCATCCTGGGCGGCGCTCAAATGGACCTGGTCGATGGCCTTGGCCACCAGGCGAATGCCCTGGCGCGATCCGTAGGTCTTGAAGTAGCTTTCGATGGGGATCATCACAAAGTTGTCCTGGGACTGGCCGAATACGCTGCCCAGCGCTTTGGCAACGCCTATCACCTCGTAGGGATGCCCTTCCACCGAAATCACCTTGCCCAGGGGGTCCACTCCGGCAAAGAAACGCTCGCGAATATCGTTGCCCACAAAGGCCACCGCGGCGTGGCGGCGCCCTTCTTCGTAGGTGATGCCGCGGCCGACATCGACCTGCACGTTATTGATGGCGGGGATGTTATCGGTGATGCCCTGGACGTTCACCTGTTCCTGCGAGATGCCTTTATAGGACACGCGAGCGCCGCGCGAGGCCATCATGCCGAGGTCTTTCAGCAGCTTTGCCTGATCTTTGAGGAAGGCGTATTCGTCCGGCTTCAGTTGCGGATTGCGCTTGTCCATTTCGAAGAACTTCTTGGGATCCCAGGGTCCGAACCAGGCCATGCGGACGATGCGGAATCCGTCCGACCCCATGTTGGAGACCTTATCGGCAATGTAAACATCCATGCCGTGAATGAGGGAGGTCACCGCGATCAGCGTCGTGGTGGCGAGAATGATGCCCAACAGCGTCAGGAAACTGCGCAGTTTGTTCTTGCGCAGGGAATCCACCGCAATGCGCGTGGCTTCCCAGAAGGAAGCGCTCAGACGGAATTGTCGCTTACGGGCCACACACTACAAGACGAGCGCCGGGTCCTTTTTGTTCCTGAGCATCGTGCCCCCGCCTCTCACAGCGTCATCGGCTGCCCGTTCCGCTTTACCTCTGAAAGCTCCAGCCCCTCCACGTTTTCGATCACGTTGGGCTGCGCCACGTTGTCGAACGTGCAGTCGCTCAAACGCACCCCGGTGATCGGCGCGTTCTTGAAACCGCGCAGGTACAGCGCGTATTTGCTTTTTCCGCTGCTCACGTTCGCCACCACCATGTTGCGGACTGTGGGATTGTGCGGCCCGCCGTTGCCCTCTTCGTAATTGAAGTCGATATCCACTACGGCTTCGGACACTTGTCCCACCGTGTTGTTGGTGAAGTAAATGTTCTCCATTACTCCGCCGCGATAGGTATTGCTTTTCAGCCGCAGCGCGCGGTCCAGGTTGGGACTGTCCATCCGGCAGTGGTCCACAAACACATTGCGCACGTCGCCCGAAACTTCGCTGCCAATCGAAACGCCGCCATGCCCATCCTTCATCGAACAGTTGCGAATCACCAGGTTCTGGCAGGGCGTGTGGACCCGGCGGCCGTCTTCGTTGCGCCCGCTCTTGATGGCGATGCAATCGTCCCCGGTCGAAAATTCGCAACTGTCGATCAGCACGCCGTCGCAGCATTCCGGATCGCACCCGTCGTTGTTGGGGCCGTGGCTATCGATCTTCACATTGCGCACCGTCACGTTGCGGCACAACACCGGGTTCAGTTCCCAGAAGGGCGAGTTCCGGATCGTCACGCCTTCAATCAACACGTTGCTGCACCGGTAGGGTTGGAAAAAGGGCGGCCGCAGGTAGTGGCCTTCTCCGAAAATGCGCTGGCTTACCGGAACATTCTTGTCGCCCATGGCCATCAGGGCATCGCGGTCCTTCTTCTGGTCGGGCATCCCGGTCTTCCATCCCGACCTCGCATTGCCTTTCCACGGCCACCACGTCTCCGTATTCGCCTGGCCGTCCAGCGTGCCGCTACCCGTGACCGCGATGCCGGTCTGCTCGAAGGCATAGATCAACGGCGAATAGTTCATGCACTCGGTGCCTTCCCAGCGCGAATAGACCAGCGGGTAGCGTTTGCTTTCGGTGCTGAATCGCAACACCGCGCCCTCCTCGAGGTGCAGGTTGGTATGACTCTTCAGCAGGATCGCCGCCGTCAGAAACGTGCCGCGCGGCACTACCACCGTGCCGCCACCGGCTGCCGAACAAGCCTCGATCGCCCGGCGGAGCGCATCGAAGCAATCCGTCCGCCCGTCGCCCGCCGCGCCATATTTCAGAATGGAGAATCGCCTTTCGGGAAATCGCGGAGGCTGGATGCGAGCCGCGACTGCCGCCATCTGTTTCGCGGCATCGGGTGAGTCTCCCGCCGCCAAGGCGAGCCGCGCGGCCATTGCCGCCGCGCCACCTGCAAACATGCGCCTGGTCATGTCCGAACTGTATTTGGGTGCGCGCGGCATTGTCAAACCAGACCGTTTAATCCTGCTAAAGTATTGATTTAGGAAATCCGCGTTGACGGGTTCGCTACCACCACTTATAGTTGGGTTCAAGAAGCCAAAGGATCATGACCAGGCGGCGTTCTGCTAGCCCAGGCGCCGCTTGTCTTTCCGGGCAAACCAAACCGCCCTTCGGAGTACGCCAAGTGAGCGACAAAAGATCCATGATCATCGAAAAGTTTTCCCTCGGCGTGGGGGACCGTTTCGCCCATCAGGCGAAACCGCAATTGGCCGCTTGCATGAAAGCGGCGGACGCAGGCGTGACCGTTGTGCCCGTCTGGAACAAATCCAACCGCGAGCACAAGATCGTCGGCTCCGAACCGTCCGGTACGCGCGCCGCCGCCGATGCCGCCGTCCGCGACCTCGGCTGGAAGCATTCCTACTATGTCGATGCCGATCACATCAACCTGGACACCGTCGATCGCTTCCTGGCTCCCAGCGATTTCTTCACCCTGGATGTGGCCGACGCCATCGGCCGCCCGCCCCACGCCGGTGTCGCCGAAGCCTTCCTGCGCCGCCATCCCGAACTGACCGGCCGCATCGATATCGCCGGCCTCCCGGAGCCGCTCTCGGTCTCACCAGAACAGGCGCCGCAGCCGCCGCCAAGTATCTGTTCCCCGTCGGCGAAGCGTCGCAGATCTACCGGAAGATCGCCGCCGCCAAACAGACCTGGATCCTTCATCACCGAAGTGTCCATGGACGAAACCGATTGCCCGCAGACGCCTTCGGAACTCCTGCTGATTCTGGCCGCCATCGCCGACGCCGGAATCCCCATTCAGACCATCGCACCCAAGTTCACCGGCCGCTTCAATAAAGGCGTCGACTATGTCGGCGACGTGGCCCAGTTCGAGCGTGAGTTCGTCGCTGACCTCGCCGTCATCGCGCACGCCATCGAACAATACGGCCTGCCCGCCAATCTCAAACTCAGCGTCCATTCCGGCAGCGATAAGTTCTCGATCTACGATTCCATCCGCCGCGCGCTCCGCGACGCCGGCGCCGGCGTGCACGTGAAAACGGCGGGCACTACCTGGCTTGAAGAATTGATCGGTCTCGCCGAGGCTGGACCGGAAGGCCTGGCCCTGGCCAAAGAGATTTACGCTCAGGCCTTCGATCATTTCGACGAACTCTGCGCGCCCTACGCCGCGGTCATCGATATCGATCCCGCGCGCCTGCCGTCGCCTTCCCAGGTCAACGGCTGGACCGCCGAACAATACTCCGGCGCGCTCCGCCACGACCAGAGGAACCCGCTCTTCAATCCCCACGTCCGCCAGTTGCTGCACGTGGGCTATAAGATCGCCGCGAAGATGGGAGACCGCTATACCGCGATGCTGGAATCCTGCGAAGAATCCATCTCCCGCAACGTGACGCAAAACCTGTTCGAGCGCCACATCGAGCCGCTCTTCCTGCGGCAATGAAATCCGCGGCGATGCTCGTTTTCGCGTTCGCGTTCGCGGCGCTGCCCGCCTGTGCGCAGGACACACGCCACGTCGTCGAACCGGTCATTCCACACAGTTGCAGCGTACTCCCGGCTCGGCTCGAGGCTTCCGGCAAGGCCCTGCCCGAAGCCGACGAACAGAAACCCGACACCGCGCGCATTCAGGCCGCGCTCGACGGTTGCGCCTCCGGACAGGCGGTGGAGCTGAAGCCCGATGGCGGGCGCAATGCGTTCCTCGCCGGTCCCCTCCAGTTACGTGCCGGAGTAACACTGGTAGTGGATGCTGGTGCCACTCTGTTTGGCTCGCGCAATCCGCGCGATTACGATCTGTCTCCCGGCAGTTGCGGCACCGTCACCGAACGGGGCCATGGATGCAGGCCGCTGATCGCCGTGAATAACGTGGCCGGCGCGGGAGTCATGGGCGATGGCACGATCGATGGCCGCGGCGGAGCCAAACTCCTCGGACAACAGGTCACCTGGTGGGATCTGGCGCAGGAAGCCAAGGTGAAGAACCTCAACCAGAGCTGCCCGCGCATCATCGTGGCCACCCGCGCCGATAACTTCACGATGTACCGCATTCGCCTGGAGAATTCCCCGAACTTTCACGTCTCCTACAGCGGCGGCAATGGATTCACCGCATGGGGCGTGATCATCAACACCGGTAAGGAGGGCCGCAACACCGATGGCATCGACCCCGGTAACTCCACCAACGTGACCATCACCCATTGCTACATCCGCGCGGGGGACGACAACGTGGCCATCAAGGGCGGTACCGGCGCCCCTACCACCCACATGACCATCGCCCACAACCATTTCTACTACGGGCACGGCATGTCCATCGGCAGCGAGACCAATGGCGGCGCCAGCGCCATCCGCGTGACCGACCTTTCCATTGACGGCGCCGATAACGGCATCCGCATCAAGAGCAACTCCAGCCGCGGCGGACTGGTGCACGACGTCGTATACGAGGATGTTTGTATCCGCGACACGAAGAACCCCATCTTCATGGATACCAATTACTCCTATCGCGGCACAGCGACAGATAAGCTCCCGGTCTTTCAGGACATCGTCCTGCGCAATGTCCGCATCGAGGGCGCCGGCAAGATCACCCTGGATGGCTTCGACCAGGCGCACCCGCTGGAGATGATTTTTGACAACGTGCATTTCACCGAACCCTCCCGGCAGAAGATCGAAGCCAGACATGCCGGCCTGGTCTTCGGCCCGGGACCGGTCAACATCCAGGTACAGGGTGACGATGTCCATGTGACCAGCACCGCGCACAGCGCCCCACCCAACGCCTGCGCAGGCAAGTTCGTGCCCCTGCCCGCTCCTGGCGAAAAACGATAGACTATCACCCATGCAACTCGCCACCACCGCCTTCTGGGCCGCTTTCGCGGTCTGTACGGGCATCCTATTGAGCGCCGCGTTCCTCATGGTGATCGCGCTCTGGCGGGATCCGCACTGGAGTCTCGGCGCCACTCTTTCCGAGGAGAGCAGTCCTATCGTTACTTCCGCCGGAAACGCCGCGGCGCCCGAGCCCCAGTTGGTTGGCAGTTCCAGCCGGATGATCGCCGCCTTTGGTTTGATGATACTGGCCGTAATGATACTCGGGATTGGCTATGGCATCATGTGGAGTCTGTTCACCAAGGGCACCATACCGAATCTCGCGGGAATCGGCCCTTATCTGTTGGGAGGCTCGGCCCTGTTCGCGCCCTACGCCTTCAATCAGATCAAGGAAGCTTTTAAACCATAAGTAAGTAAAAAGGTGCGCTCACCAGCGGATTGGCTGCGCCGCTGACCATTACGACGCTCAATCCGCACCTGGCGCCTCCCGAAGCGTGGAACTGGAATGTGACCGCGGAGCGGCAGCTTCCGTTGAACTCCGTCCTGACCGTGGCGTATGTGGCTCACCGCGGACTGCACGCCTGGCAGGTCTACGATATCAACCAACCTACGGTGGGCGCGTTGCAAGCGGCTCCGGCCGGTACCAACCCCACCTACCTGCGCCCCTACAAGGGTTTCGCCGCCATCCAGGAAGAAGAGAGCGTGGTCAACTCGATGTACAACTCGCTGCAGATCGAATGGGAGCGGCGTTTCACGCACGGTTCCAGCTTCGGCGTGACTTACACACTTTCCAAGAGCATGGACAACGGCTCCAACTACCGCGACATCGCTTCCGACACCTACAACACCAGCAACCTTTGGGGGCCTTCGGAATACGATACGCGGCATATGTTTATGTTTAACTACATCTACGACCTGCCGTTTTTCAAGAACGCGCACGATATCACCGGCAAAGTGCTGGGAGGTTGGGAAATCGCGGGCACGGCGCAGTTCCAGACCGGCTCGCCCTGCGGCATCGGCACCAACAACGATTTCGCCGGCGTGGGCGAGTTCGGCAGCTTCGGCTGCGGCTCGGAAGGCCAGTTCTGGAATCTCACCGGCCCTGTTCAGATCAATACCGGAGCCTTCGCCGGGCCGGTGACCAACTCCAGTTCGCCGAAGTACTTCACCGCCAACGTTTCGCAGCCCGCGGCGGGGACCTTTAACCTGCAATCGGGGGTTCGCGACTCCGTCTACCAGCCCGGTTTCCAGGATTGGAATCTGGCGTTGGACAAGGTTTTCGCCATCAACGAACGGAGCCACGTGGAGTTCCGCGCCGAAGCCTACGACTTCATCAACCATGCCAATCTGAGCGGTCCGAACCTGAATCCCACGTCCAGCCAGTTCGGCATGATTACCAGCAAAACGGGGTTGTCGCGCAATCTGCAGCTTTCCCTGCGACTCTCCTTCTAACACCGGGCTCGGCGGATCGCGGCTGCGATTGTTACACGCAGTCCGCGATCCGCATGCAGTAACGGGCCACGGAATGATCCACCAGGCAAGGGGGCGCCGGCAGTTGATCCAACATTTCGGGGTGGCTCCGAAAATCGGCGGGCAACCCCTGAAGGGCCCTTCGGACTGCTGCCAGATCTGCCGGCAGTTCTTCGCTGCTGGCGGTATCCAGCCGGCCTGTAGCGTCGAAGCGGTAGCCCGCTGGCGGGGCGTGACGGTAAAGCACGCTTTCGGGAGGCACGTGCGCTACCAGGTCGTCACCGTTCACGAACCGGTAGTGGCCTCTTCCCGGATTCGCCGCCACCCGCCGGCCAAAACCGCCGTCGCCTACGCGCGGGCATCCAAACGTGAATGCCGACACTTGGGGGTCAGAAAAGCGGGAATACGCCAACAGTGCCAGTGCACCGCCCAGGCTATGACCGGTCAGGCAGATTTCCGCATCGGGCCTTTCCAGCCGGTAACCGGAGAGCTGTTCGTGCACCTGATCCCATACCCGGTTCAGCGCCGACTGAAAGCCGCGATGCACCAGGCACGGCGCGGTGAACAGGTGCTCGATGATGGCCAGGTGCCCCAGGGCCGCGGCGGAAGAGTCCGAATAGTCCGGCTCGGGGACCAGCAGGATGTCCAGGTCGTCAGAGCCGTCGTCGGGGTCGTCGATCTCGGTGCCGCGAAACGCCAGGATGGCAAAATCGCCGGCGGCCGCGAAGAATGCCTGCGTGCCAGGGGCATTCCAATCGCGCGGATCTTCGCCGATCTTTGCCCGCAGCGTCAGCCCGGCCAGTTTCAGATTTCGGGCGAGTTCGTCATCGTCCATCCGGCGCGCGCCGTAACGCGCGTAGCTCAGCATGGCAGCATCCGCCGCCCAGGACGCTTGAGCCAGATAACCGCCGGTAGGGAAGGCATGCCCGGTGGCCACCTGAAAATACGAATACTCGTCTTTTTCGGGGGGAAAGAACAGGTTTTTCAGAGAGCCGTTGCAGCAGCGGTGTGTGCCTTTTCGGCTCGACCATAACTACGGCTCGATGACGATCTGCACTTTGTTGCTTTCCTGGCCGTCGGCGCTGATCTTCAGTTCCGAAGTGCCCATATTGGTAATCGCGGGAAGCTGCACTTCGACTTCGTAGAAGCCCACGTAGCCGCCCGCCAGCGCGGCCCTGGTCACCTGCAGCGGCACGCCGTCCAGGAAGGCCCGGACCGGCGCCACTACCGTGGGAGCATTCTGCAAAGGCGCGGGCTGGCCGGTTTGCCAGTCCGGATGAACCCGCCCGAGGCCCGTCGCCATAATCTTAATGCGTCCGTTGGAATGCGCGGTATTGCGGCCATCGATGGGCAGGTTGGTGTCCGCGTCAATAATTTCGGCCACGCCATCGCGATTCACCAGAATGGCCGGCGATACCGGCTGCACTGCCTGCGTCACCCGCAGATTACCCGTGGGTGTTTGCAGGGCGAGGGCCACGTTCGGCCCCACCGCTTCAAACGGAACCTGGATCTGCGACTGGGTATCCTGCGCCGCCAGCACCGGGTAATCCAACCCGCCCGCCGCCGCTGCGTTCACATGCGCGCCAAAGACGCTCAGGAGCGATCCCGGAGCCGCCGCGCGTGTGCTGAAATCGGCCGCGTTGACCACGCGTACGCTGGAGGGCGGGCGAGGCGCCAGCGCGGCCCACAGCCCGTAGCCATCCAGCGCGATATAGAGCTGCACTCCCGCCGGATCCAGCCGCACGTCGGTAGCTCGCGCCGCAGGCAGTCTGGCGGTCAGATTCTGCCATGCCACCGGGTTTGTGGTGGCGGACTCCAGGTCCGCGTGGCTGTAGAAAACGCCCCTCTCGGTGGCCACATAAATCGCGCCGGCCGGCCAATCCGCCGCCACGGAATAAGCCGGCGGAAGCGGCTGATCCCGGTCCAGCGAATCCCAGAACCTGCCGCCGTTGGTAGTGCGCAGCACGTGCGGTCCAGTGCCGCTCAACACTGCCAGAGCCCGGTCTTTGTACGTTCCTCCGTCCACGATGATCCGCTCCACCCGGCCGCTGGTGTTCGCCGGCACCTGTGTGGGCTGGAAGGTCTGGCCGCTATCGGTTGAGACCCAGAGGCGGCCATCCGCCGACCCCACATACGCCACGGAACCATCGGTGGACTGGCCGAAAGCCGTCACCACCGCCTGAACCGCCTGGGAATACCTTTCGAGCTGCATCACTTCCACCTGCTGGGTGATGCTGGGCACCGGTTGCCACACCGTGCCGCCCGGCGGCAATTCCACCGCCCCGATTCCATCCACGAAGGCCCGCGTACCGGCCGTACCGCTTTGCGTGGAAAGAATGCGCCGCACCGGCAGATTGGGCAGGCGCTGGTTCAGGCCGGCCCAGGAACGCCCGCCATCCATCGACCGCCACACGCCAAAGCCATTGGCTACAACCAATTGATTGGGGTCTACCGGCGAAACCGCCACATCCCGCTGCCAAGTGCCAATCACCGACATGCCGCGATACGCCGTAAGGTTGGCCCAGGAACGGCCGCCATCGTCGGACTCGGAAAGTTGTCTCCCCAACGCATAAGTGCGGTAAGGCGAGGCACTTACGGTGAGAAACCGGACCCCGGTGGATTCCGGCGCGCGCACCACTCCCGAGGCTGGGCTCTGCTCCGGCGGCGGCAGGACGTCGGCTGGCGTCCACGTCTCGAAATCGCTGGTCTGGAAGGTCAAACCCGCGCTGGTACGACCATAAAGGACGGAACCGTCGGGAGAGTACCAGACGCGGTCCATCGGACCGGTTGCCGGTGACGCCAGGGAAGCCTCGACCGCCTCGCCGCCGATTTTCCGCCAGTCCGGAGATTGCTGAGCCCACCCCGTCAACCCGGTGGCCAGTCCCAGTGCGAGGATCCATACTGAAACACGGACTGTTCCCTTATGACACACGACAGGAATCATTCTAACCTATTTCACCTGCCGAATTTTGAAACAACTTGCTGAAATCATGTAGTTTGTGAGCGAATTTTAATTCCGGCGCACCATTTGCCTTGCATCTTTGATGCTAGACTTGAGTTCGGTCACAGCATCGGACCGAAAGAGTCTGCAAAAAGGTGGTATGTTCCGGCGCCTAACGCTCATACGGGCCATGCCGACGCTGCTTGTGGCGGCTTTGGCGGTGGTGTGCCTGACTCCGACGCGCGCTCAAAGACTGAGACAGCCTGTAGCTAACGTACTGGACTTCAGCGGCCAGGTTTCCGTGAGGAACTCGGACGGTGGCATGGAGACTCCTGTCTCGATGGGTCTGGTTGTGCGGCAGACCCAGTTGATCGTCACCGGAAAAGACGGCTGGGCCAAGTTCCAATATACCGACGGCAGCACCTTTGAGGTTTTCCCGAATTCCAAGGTAGTTTTCCAGGAACACCCGGCGGATTTCCAGCATCTTCTGAACGTCTGGATCGGCCACATCAAAGTCTGGATCCAGCACGCTCCCGGCGTCCCGAATTATAAGAACGTCCAGACTCCGACCGCGGTCATTTCCGTGCGCGGCACGATTTTTTCGGTCGATGTACAGAACGAGGATACGACCGTGGTTGCCGTGGAAGAGGGCCTGGTAGATGTGAAGAACACCACGGCGATCAACGGAACCATTCCGCGTTTAAGCGCCGGCCAATCGATTACCGTAATTCGTGGCGTGCCTCTGGCCTTTAACCGGAACAATATGAACAATATGGTCTGGGGCAAGGTTCTACGCGCGGTTGAAGACACGGTTTATCAAGTGATATGGCAGCGCCGCGCCGGTGGCGGCTTTCCCGGTGGCCCTGTAGGTACGACTGGCGGGGCCCAGGGCGACAAGGGGAAGACGACCGGAGGCGCCGGAGGCACCACCCCGACTGCGCCCAGCGCGCCGACACCGCCCGTGGCGCCGCCCGCTCCGGGTGGAGGCCACTAAGAGCTTTTGCACATCCCGCTAGCACGCCAACAGGGCGATTCCGCGCGTCGGAGTCGCCTTTTTCTTTAGCCATGCTAGATTGAAATGAGTATGCAACGCGCCTTGCAAGGAGTCCTGCTGTGCGCCGCGGCGCTGTTCGCGCAAAGTCCCGTGAACCAGCAATCGCCGGCGGCGCCCACGGCCGCGGGCCTGGAAACTACCTGGGACATCGCTCCGGTTCTGCTGGCAATCAGCGATCACTCCACGCAGGTGCTGGCCGCGCTGGATCGCATCGACTCCAATGCCTGGCTGAATAAAGGCGCTTCGCCCACGTATGCCGAGCAGCTCCAGTCCTGCAAAGAGCAGGTGAAAGCCGTGGCCGACACGTCCAAAGCCCTGGCGCGCAATCCCGAACAACTGGCCGCCTCGCTCGAACTGCTGATCCGCATCCAGGGGCTGGATACGATTTTTGCTTCGGTGGAAGAGGCCATCCGCAAATACCAGGACCCGGCGCGAGCCCAGGATCTGGCTGCCCTGATTGCCTTGGGCGGAGCCAATCGCGAGCGCTTTCAACAGTACCTGGTCAGCTACGCCGCGGATCGCGAACACGCGCTACAGGTGATGGACAAAGAGGCGCAGCGATGCCGGGGCCTGCTGGCCCTGCCTTCGCCCGCGCCGTCCAGAACAGGAAAGAAGAAATAGAACGACTATGCCCTTCACCTGCAGCATCTGCGAAGAGGAATCCACACGTATCTGCGTCCGGTGCACCAAGGACGCCTGCAACAATCATCTCTGCGAGCGCTGCCACCGGTGCAGCGATTGCTGCGAATGCGAAGTGGTGCTCTCGGAAACGGTACACGAGCCGGTGCGCGCCGTCATCCAGGCGGCCGTTCCCAAGCCTGAACCCGAGCCGGAACCGCACCTGCCGGAGCCGGATCCCGACCCATTCCCCGGGCCGGACCCCGAGCCTGGTCCGCTGGAGCCGTAGAGTTCCTTAATTGGCTGCGCCTGTTACGATTTCGCAAGCCGGCGGCGGAGCAGGTCCAGAGCCATCTGGCAGGTGAAGGTACGAATGCGCGTGCGGTCGCCGATAAACTGGCGGTGGAGCGAAAGCACTCCGGCGGCATCGGCGAGTCCCACGTAGACGGTGCCCACGGGCACCGGTTCGCCCCCCGCATCGGGGCCGGCTACTCCCGTGACCGATAGCGCGTAAGTGGATGCCGTGCGCAGGCGTGCGCCTGCCGCCATGGCTTCGGCGGTCTCCTTGCTCACCGCGCCGAACTGTTGCAGCACCTCCGGCGGAACGCCCAGCAGTTGCACCTTCATCTCTTTGGAGTAGGTGATGAAGCCGCCCACGAAGTAGTCCGAACTGCCGGGCGCGGAGGTGAGGCGTTCGCCCAGCATGCCGCCGGTGCAACTCTCGGCGACCGATACGGTGGCGTGCTGCTTGCGGAGCATCTGGCCCACCACCACGTCCAGCGGATCGCCGTTGCGCGAATACAGGCGGTCTCCCAGCAGCAGTTCGATGGGGCCGGCCACTTCCGCCAGCAGCGACCTCGGCTTCGGCGTCGGTGGCGCAGCGGGCGCGCAGGTGGACCTGCAGATCGCCGGCCGCCGCCAGAATGGTGGTGACCGGGTTGCGATACTTCTTGTAGACCGGCGCGATCAACTCGTCCAGGTCCGATTCCGCCATCCCGGCGACGCGCAGAAAGACCGTGCGGATGGCCTGCGGCGGCACCAGGCGTTTCAGACGCGGCAGGCACTGGCGCTCGAACATGGCCTTCAGTTCGTGCGGCGGTCCCGGCAGCAGCATGATCACTGAGCCGGACTCCTCCACCCATTGACCGGGCGCGGTGCCGCGATCGTTGGGCAACGCGTCGGCGCCTTCGATGAGGAACGCCTGGCGCTTGTTGATCTCCGCCATCTTGCGCTTCAACTGGGCGAAGCGCCGCTCCAGCACATCGGCAAGTTCTTCGCTGGAAGATCAGCTTGCGATCCAGGGCCTGGGCCACGGCCTCGCGCGTGAGATCGTCCTCGGTGGGGCCAAGGCCGCCGGAGAGAATCACGATCTCCGAGCGCGACACGGCGCGGCGCACCGCGTCCGACAGGCGCTCGCGATCGTCGCCGATGACGCACTTGGTGACCACTTCCACGCCCAGGTTATTTAACTCGGCGGTGAGGTAGAGGGAGTTGGTATCGACGCGTTCCGGCGTCAACATCTCCGAGCCGACTGCGATGATTTCCGCGTTCATCGGACCAGAGGCAGACCCTTGATCCCGATATCGACACGATACAATGCATTGGTGGTGGCGACCACCAGCGCGCGAGAGGGCGTAAAGGCCAGGCCGACAACGCCCGGGCCGGACAGGAACAGGTCGGCCTGGCGGTCGGGATAGATGCGCACCACGCCTTTGCGTCCGTTGATCGATGCGGCCACGTACAGGCGGCCTTCTTCATCGAACGCCATGCCCTGCGGACGGCCCAGCCCGCGGTAGAAGACCTCCACTTCGCCGTGATCGGAGACGCGGTACACCGCATCGAAACTGGAAGTGGTGGGGCCGGTGACGTACAGGTAGCCATCGGACCCGAACGCCAGGTGGTAGGCGGCAATCGAGGGTTCCAGCGTGGCGAATACGAAAATCTGGCGGTTGGGGCTGATCTTGAAAATCGTTCCGCTGCGGTCGCCCACGTACAGGTTGCCTTCCTCGTCGAAGGCCAGTCCGGTGGCGACGCCCATGCCTTCGGTGTAGACCGACATGTTGCCGGTGGGCGTCACCTGGTAGACGAAGCCATCGTAGCGGCTGGAGATGTATAGCATCCCCTGCGGGTCGAAAGCCATGGCGGTAGCGTTCATCAGTTCGTTGATGAACGGCTTCATATTGAAGTTGAGGTCGATCTTGTAGACCGCCACCGGCACTTTCTGACCGCGCGATCCGCTGAACGTGCTGTAAATATTGCCGAACGAATCGATCGCGGGATTGGCCACCGGATGCAGGCTGTCGGCGATGAGCACGCCGATATCGCACGCCCAGGAATCGCTGGCTTGCCGGCCGTTCTGGATCACCAGTTCTCCGGCGGTGGCGCCTTCCGGCACGCGGGCGATGACGAAGGAATCCGAACCGATGATCACCGGCGCGGCGACTTCCCCGATCACCACGCGGGGCCGTTCCGCCTGGGCGAACCCCTTGCCGCGAATCTGCAACTCGCCACCGGCGATGGCGGCGGGCGGAGTGACCTGTGCGATTTGAGGCCGGGAGTCGGGCGCTTTCCGAAGGGGCATATCCACTCAAGATTGTAACAGCCGTCCAAGCACCAGCAATACCAGAGCGCCATATACGCCGGCCATCATGTCGTCGGCATTGATCCCGAAGCCGCCCGGCAGCGCTTCCAATTGCCGCACCGGTGGAGGTTTCCAGATATCGAACAGACGGAACAGCGTAAAGGCCACGAGGTAGGTTTTCCAGTTTAGCGTGCCCGCGCCGGCAAGAGTGATCCATTGCCCCAAAACTTCGTCCACCACCACGAATCCGGGGTCCTTGATTTTGTACGCCGCTGCCGTGACTCCGGCGGCCCAGATGGCAAGGGGACAAAGCAGGGCTGCCAGCAGCAGGAAATGCCAGGGCGCCAGTCCGGCATATCGATGCAGCACGATTGCGATGGCTACCGCGGCGGCGGAACCGGCCGTGCCGGGGGCGAATGGCGACCGGCCGCATCCGAACCACGTCGAGATGAGATTCGCGAACTTAATCTTCATCAGGCGGCTCCTCCGGGTCCGGCGGCTGCCCGGATAAGGAGACGCGATACTCTTCGGCCGACCAGGCGCCCAGGTCCAGAATGCGGCACCGTTCGCCGCAGAAGGGGAAATCGGGATCGCCCAGATTCACGGGCTTCTTGCAAATCGGGCAACTGAACTTCATAGCGCGGGCTGGGGCGAAATCTGGATCAGCGGCGCGGGCACAAACCGCGGAACCATTTCGGTAGGCGGCAGGAGCGTGCCCACCACATCGTAATCGTGCGCCTCGGTAATCCGCAGGAGGCGGATTTCGCCCTGTCGCGGCTCGGCGCCCTCAAAATCGTTGATCAGCGTAGCGCCGTCGATTTCCGGGGCTTGCGTGGAAAGGCGGCCCTCCCACAACAGGTCGGTCTCTTTAGAGAGCCCTTCCACCAGCACTGGCAATTCCCGGCCCACCAGCGCCTTGTTGCGCGCGCGCGAAACCTTGCGCTGCATGGCCATCAGGTGGCGCTTGCGATTGTGAATGGTGCGGCCGTCCACTTTGCCGTCCAGCGCGTAGCTCCGGCTGGTGTCTTCGTCGGAATAGGTGAAGACGCCCAGGTTGTCGAACCGCGCGGCCTGCACGAACTGGCATAGCTCTTCGAAATCCGCCGCCGTTTCCCCCGGGAAGCCCACGATAAAGCTGGTGCGGATGGCGACTCCCGGTATGGTGCGCCGGATGCGCTCGATGAGCTTCAGGAAGATATCGCCCGAAGCTCCGCGCTTCATGCGCTTCAGCACCGATGCGCTGGCGTGCTGCAGCGGCATATCGATATACTTCACCAGCGAGGGATGCGCCGCCATGGTGTCGAGCAGTTTCTGTGTGACCTTGTTGGGATAGGCGTACAGGAAGCGGATCCACTTCTCGTGCTCGGTTTCGATGGCGGCCAGCCGCGCCAGCAGGTGAGCCAGGCCATCGCCGAGTCCCAGGTCTTCGCCGTAACAGGTGGTGTCCTGCCCGATGAGGTTGATCTCGCGCACGCCTTGCCCGAAAAGGCGGGTGGCTTCAGAGATCACCGATTCGAAACGGCGGCTGCGGAAGGCGCCGCGATACTGTGGGATCACGCAGAAGGTGCAGGGATGGTCGCACCCTTCGGCGATTTTGATGTAGGCGAAGTGGCGCGGCGTGGCCAGAACACGCGGCGTCAGGTCGTGATACAGGTACGGCTGCGAGGGATGGGACTCGGGTTCCAGCCCCTCGCACGCGGCCACAATGCCATCCAGTTCATTGGTGCCGATCAGGGCGTCGACTTCGGGAAGATCCTTGCGGATATCGCCGCGGTAGCGTTCCACCAGGCAGCCGGCGACGATCAGCCTGCGCGCGCGGCCCACCTTCTTGTATTCGGCCATTTCGAGGATCGTATCCACCGATTCCTTCTTGGCGGGATCGATGAAACTACAGGTGTTGACCACCAGAACGTCGGCCTGGTCGGGATGGGGTGTCAATTCGTGGCCCTTGGCTACAAGTTGACCCATCATGACTTCGCTATCGACGAGGTTCTTGGGGCAGCCCAGACTTACAAAACCAATTTTCAAATGAGTATCCAAACAGGTGTGCTCTTTTCAGGATAGCATTGAGCCTTGGACCTGAGCGATTTCACCTTCGAGCCGAACCTGGCGCGGGCATCCACCATTCCGGCCCACTGGTACACTGACCCCGCCATGCTGGCGCTGGAATCCAGGAATGTCTTTGGCCGCACGTGGCAGGTGGTGGGCCGGGCGGACGCCGTGGCTGCGCCCGGCAGTTACCTGGCAGGCGAGATTGCCGGCGAGCCTATCCTGGTGACGCGCGACCAGGAGGGCACGCTGCGGGCCTTTTCCAACGTGTGCCGCCATCGCGGTTCGCTGCTGGCCAATGGCCACGGCACGGCGGCGGTGATTCGCTGCCCGTACCATGCGTGGACCTACACGCTGGACGGCCGCTTGCACGGCCAGCCCGAATTCGAAGGCGTCGAGAACTGGGAGCGCTCGCAAATCTGCCTGCCTGAGTTCCGGGTGGAGACGTGGGGGCCGTTCGTTTTCGTGAATCAGGACGGGCAGGCGCCGCCGCTGGCTGAGGTGTTCGGCGAGATTCCACGGGAAGCGGCTGAAATCGGCTGCCGCCCCGGCGAGTTGCATCTCGCCGCCCGCCGCGATTACGAAATCGCCTGCAATTGGAAGGTCTACATCGACAATTACGTGGAGGGCTACCACCTGCCCGCGGCGCATCCCAGCCTGTTTCGCGAACTGGACTATGCGCAGTATCGCGTGGAGACGTTCCGCTACTATTCCTCGCAGATCGCGCCGATACGACCTCGCAGCGGTGAGGCCGCGCGGCGGTATGAGTTTGCCGACAGCGGCAATCGCGCCCTGTACTACTGGATCTTTCCGAATTTTATGCTGAATGTGTATCCGGACAACATGAGCAGCAATCTGATTCTGCCTCTGGGGCCGGATCGCACGCTCACGATCTTCGAGTGGTTCTCTTACGGGGATGCCGGGGTGGCGCAGGCGACTATCGACTTGTCCGATGAGATCCAGCAGGAAGATATCCGGATCTGCGAATCGGTGCAGCGCGGGCTGCTTTCGCGCAGCTATTCCCAGGGGCGCTTTTCTGTGAAGCGGGAGAACGGCGTCCATCATTTCCACGGGCTGCTGGCGGAGTTTCTGGGACGCAAGTAACAATGGTGTCCGGCGTGCACTCTTACCGGCATGAGGGTGAGGGGCTGCATACGGTTTGTATGGATCGCGACACTGTGCGGTGCAGCCGTTGGTGCGACGAATCCGCCCCTTTCGGTGGACCCCAACCAGATTGGCAGCACCAATCAGCCCGAAATCGGCATGGGGAGCAAAGGCTCGGGCGTGGTGCGGGCGCAGATTCTTTTGGCGCGTGCCCATTTTTCCTGCGGACAGATCGATGGTAGTTTCGGCACGAATCTACAGAAGACCGTGACCGCGTTTCAGGGCGACCGGAAACTTCCGGTGAGCGGAATTCTGGATTCGGCCACGTGGGCGGCGCTCAATACCGACACCGCGCCGCTGCTCCTGCCATATACCATCAGCGACGATGACGAGAAGGGCCCATTCGTACAACTACCGAACGACCTCATGGAGCAGGCGAAGCTGCCCGCCCTGGGATACAGTTCGCCGCTCGATGAACTGGCGGAGCGCTTCCATTCCAGCCAGGAGCTGATGAGGGCTCTGAACGCCGGCGCCGATTTTAGTAAGTCGGGCCAGCAGTTGACCGTGCCGAACGTACTGGTGATGCCGCCGGGCGGCCCGAATTCGGTGGCGAAAGTGGTGGTTTCGAAATCCGAGAGTTCCGTGCGCGCGTACGATGCCAATGGAAAACTGCTGGCGTTCTACGTGGCCACGATCGGCAGCACGCACGACCCTCTGCCGCTGGGGGACTGGAAGATCAACGGCTACAAGCGCAACCCGGTGTTTCACTACAATGCGACCCTGTTCTGGGACGCGCAGGACAAAGACGGGCGCGCGGACATCCAGCCGGGGCCGCGCAATCCGGTGGGCGTGGTGTGGATCGATCTTTCCAAGGAACACTACGGAATCCACGGCACGCCCGACCCTTCGCTGATCGGCCATGCGACGTCGCACGGCTGTATCCGGCTCACCAATTGGGACGCGTCCGAGCTGGCGGGAATGGTCGCGACAGGGACGGACGCAGTTTTACAGGAGTAGGCTATGCGGGGGAGTACGTTTGCGGCATTTGCGTTGGGTTTTGTGGCGGGGATGGCGGTGCTGGCGGGATTGCTCTGGTTTTCCGGCGGGCTGCGAATGCCGTCACGGGTTCATGCACAGCCGGTTGTTGCCGCGGTTCCGCATGCGACACCGCAGGCCGCGCAGCCCGTCACGCCGCCTGCGACGGCGCCGCCGGCGCAAGGTGAGGCGGAACGGTCGGTTCCCGAGTCCATTCCAGACCACCTGGTCGTGCCGGTACAAGGAATCGATGCCGGCCAACTCCACGATACTTTCAACGACCGGCGGGATGGGCGAATGCACGATGCGCTCGATATTATGGCGCCCCGCGGCACTCCGGTGATCGCCGCCGTTGAGGGCAACGTAGTCAAGCTGTTTCAGAGCAAACTGGGCGGCACGACCGTGTATCAGTTCGACGATTCGCGGACGTATTGCTACTACTACGCGCACCTGGAACGTTATGCGCCGGGACTTGCAGAAGGCACACTGTTGCGGCAAGGCGAGGTGCTGGGATACGTCGGAAGCACCGGGAACGCTCAGGCCAACGCGCCGCACCTGCACTTCGAAGTGCACAAGCTGGGGCCGGAAAAGAAGTGGTGGAAAGGCGAGCCGCTGGATCCTTTGACCTTGCTGGAACACGGGAAGGAGTAGGAATCTGGGCCGCCGGCGGGGCCTGGATACGGCGGGAGGTGGGCTTTCTCCGCGGCACGGAATACCTCGTTGGCAGCCCGATTTTCGACGGAGCCGCACTGTGCAGCAGCGGGTAGTATTGCCGGGTAGATTGGGACTGGTGAGATGATGGTCGTTATCCCAAAGAACTTCGCCGTGGCGGTCTCGGTTGCGGATACTCGGAGCGGTTAGGCCGGCCGAAATGTAACAGGTGTGTCTTTGTGGTTGCTGCGACGGAACTGAACCTGGGAGTGCACAGCATCCAACTTCTGGCCGAACACAGATCTAACTGCGCCGTTTTCTACAGTCTGAGCCACGACGCCGGTGAAGGCACCTCGTTCATGGCCGAACAGTTCACTTTCCAGAGGCGCGGCAGGAATCGCAGCGCGACTATTCCGCCGTTAGGTGAACGAAAGCAGGGCATTCCACCACGATATCTGGAGGACGCTCCGGTAATGACTGCATCTTCAGCAAAATGACGAGCGTTGAGCATGCGTGCCTGGCGCGCTATCTCTCGTTGCGACGTTCCACAGCGGTGCGCCATCCAACGGTCATGCGCGCTGACATTGTTCCAGGAGCAGTTTTCCCCGATTACGAACTTTCCGATCACACCGCGAAACGCCGGAAGCTCTCCGAGCTACAAGGGCAAAATCCGATGGTCGTGGTCCTCAGCCGAGGAGGCTTCTGTCCCAAGGACCGCAGGCAGGCGGAAGGGCTGGTGTTGCTGCATCGTGAGATGGAGGTTGGCTATTGCCGGCTGGTTACGATCAGCACCGACAGTATCACCGAGACCAACGAATATCGCAGCGGAGTGGGAGCCCACTGGCCTTTCCTCTCCGACTCCGGCCGGGTTATCCAAAAGGATCTCGACATCGCCGAATACACGGACGCCGGCCACAATCCCATGATCCCGCACACCATTGTTCTCGAGCCCGGCCTGGTGATTTATAAGATCTACAACGGATACTGGTTCTTCGGCCGGCCCACCGTGGAGGAACTTCGGCAGGACCTGCGTGCCGTTACCAGGAAATGCCGTCCGGACTGGGACATTACCATGCCCGAATTGAAAGCGGCGTGGCAGCAAGGGCGTAAGGACCTCTTCTATCCATACGGCAAGACGTACGTTCAGACGCTCGGCGAGCAGGATTAGCTGGGGCGCAGGATTCAATGCCCAACTGGAGGTCACCCACTGGTTTGAAATGGCGGATCGCTAAGAGCAGCGGGACGGTTGCCGGACTGATCCACGCCAGGATGCGGAAGCCGGACTCATCTCAGGCCGGCTGTAGCTGTAGCGGCCGCGCGAGTCCATTAACTGCTTGCGCTTGTCGATCAGTGTGAAGTCGAGGCCTTCCCCTGAACGCATTGGCTGCCATTAGGGTTCCATCTGGAGCGAATCGTTGTGCCGGCAATCGGGAGAACGAGGGTTGCCGCGGACGGCGCGGGCGATAAGATATGCCGTGCAGCGCCTCCCCGTTTTCTGGAGGCATTAGCGACCGAAACCTGCTGGAAGCTGTTCGCCTGAAAGGCGAAGGGTTTAGTCTTCTGAGTTGGAGTGTCAAGAGAATTGTGCGCAGAGAGGTGGGGCATACACAAAGAGGAGGTGAAAGGGTAAGGGCGTTGATGAAGGGATGGACAAGATTCTACTGTCCGTTCTCAGGGAGGCGGAAACGTGCCGAACTGGTAGGTGCGCGGCGGATGGGCACGGGCGATGCGCGGCGAACCTGGTCAGGGTCAAACTGAGGCGAACAGTGCTGGCAACCGGCGAGGGCTAGCTCTTCTGCTTGCCGAGCTTTTGGAAGCCCGCTACCTTTTGCCAATCCAGTTTCGTGTCTGGATTCCCACGGCCGGCGAAGGGCGAGTTGTGGCGCTGTTGAGCCGCCAGGAAGATCGCTTCGTTGTAAGGCTCGCGATTCTTCCAGCAGCGGTAGAGGATGCGTATCCAGCGATACGCCAGCGAGCGCACGGCAGCGTGGTGATCCGATTTGCAGTCCTTGCGCTGATGATCGTAATAGACCTTGGCCCATTGGCAAAAGCGGATCGATTGGCCGGCGTATTCATGGAAGGTCTGACGCATGAACTTGGGGCAGGCGCGGCGCATGGCTACCCGGGCGGATTTGCCGCTGCCGATAAAGACGGGGGCGATACCGCTGAAACGTTGGATTTCGTCGGCATTGGTCCAAACGTCGCGATCGGTACCAAAGGCGGCAATAAGACGGGGCGTAGTGGCTTTTCCGCAGCCGGGGAAGGAGGCAAAGATGGACGCATCGGGGTGGTCGGCAACAATCGCGGCAATGCGCTTTTCCATCTCGGTGATGCGCGAGCGCAGGGTGCGCAACATCGTCAGGCAGAATTCCGTCTTCCTGCAGGCGGCTTCCAGTACGACGGCGTCCTGGGTGGCCGGCACGGCGGCATAGAAAACCTGAATGTGCTCGTCGATTTCCCCTTTGCTGCGCCAATGGTGGCTGGTTAAAAAGCGGCGTATAGTGCCGGGATGGGAGTGCTGCAGATCCGTCAACTGAGGCCAACGTTGGAGCAAGTCGTCCACCAGAATGGTGTCGAGGGAGCCGAACCAGGTGCGGACCTGAGGGAAGTATTGCTGCACCGAGTCGGTCAGGCGCTGGATGTAACGGACCCTCTCCTGCACGATGCGGCGCCGGTCCTCCACCAGGAACTGAAGCAGGCGGGTTGGGCCGGTATCGGGGCGGCGGCAGCGGAGCTGCTCGCGGTGATGAAGGACCAAGTCGAGAAGCAGGTTGGTGTCGCCGGGATCGTTCTTAGCGCCGGAAGGATGAAACGCACGACGGTAGCCGGCCGACATCGCGGGCGGCACCGAGTACAGGTGGAGATGATCGTATTTGCAACGCATGTTGATCATGGCACCGCGCTTCTGTTCGATAGCCAGTGCCAGGGGGCGGCCAGGAAAACGCTGGCGGAGGCTGACGGCCCAGGTTTCTATGGTTTCCGGGGTGTTAGGCAGAGTGCCGTTTTCGGTCGGACTGCCGTCGGTGGGGTGCAAAGCCCAGAAGTGGTTCTGGGAGCCCCAGTCGATGGCCGCGAATGCGGCCCATGCGGGTTCGCCGTGGGATGGAGAGACGTTTGACATCAAGTTACCTCCTGGGGCGGGCTGGCCTGGTTCCGGCGAAAGTCTTATAGTGGTCCTGCATAAACAGCTTCTGAGAATTCGTTCAGGAGCCAGGCAACCCCGCCGCTGGAAACACTAAACCCAGGCATCGGATGCCAGACCCGGAGATTCCTAGCGGCGGGGTGTCCGCTCAGTTCCGTGATAGCGAATCACGCGGACCAAGTCACCGGGTACACTCCTGCGGAGTGGACCCAAGAGGTTTCCCAAAAACTGAGCGATTTGCTGTCCCAAGACAACTATAAGACCTGGAGATGGAAACTAAACACGACGCCTCTGTACCCGGGCTTCGCCACATGACGATCGCGCTGATCTGGCTCGCGCGGCGGAATCGCGGCGCCGGGAAGGCAATGCCGGGCACACCGTGTTCGCTGCTTACCTCGCCGCTTGGGTCTGTCACCGGCGGAAGCGAACGAGGTCTACCGGTACGTAATGACGAAATGGGCCGCGTCCTGGGAATTTGCGGCCTCGATGTCTTGCGAGAGCAGCCGCGTTTGCGGCCTTACTCGCTTTGAACTGGGATCCCCGCGCCGGCGAGCGCGGATTCGACTTCCGCAGGGCGCAGACGAGTGGCGTCGTATTCCACCATCAGGCGGTCCAACCCCGGATCTACCTTGATCTTCTGGATGCCGTACAGCGAGGTGGTGTCGGACAAGCGGTCGAGCATGACGTCGTCGAGCGGCTTCTGGAGGCGGAACCGAATTTGTACCTTGGTCATCAATAACAGCCTATCTCACCGCGGCGGGCGGCGCTAACTGGTACGATTCGCGGTACCGCAAACGTACGCCCGGGCGGCTCACCTTGACGCGGATCTCATGCAGCCCCGGTGCGGCGCCCGCGGGTACGTGGAATCCCAGAACGTAGCTCACGCGCATGTCTTCCAGCGCCGTGCGGATCCCTGCATCGATGTCATTGCGGCCGGTAAACGTCACTCCGCCGGTGCGCTCAGACAGTTGCTCCATGGTGCCCGGGTAGCCTGTCGAACTGAGGGTCAGTCCGCGGGCATCCACCGGGTAGACGGCCACGTCCGCGCGGTTGAGGTGCCAGGCGATCCGCAATCAGTTCGAGCGTATGAAAGCTGTCGTTGACGCGGTTGTTCAGGAAGAACAGCCGCTCCTCCTCGCTGGGTGGTGGACCCATCCGGGCGCCATAACGGGCATCGAAGCGGCCGGGGGCGGAATCGGGGCCCATGTCGGCAGGCTCGAGTCCGGCGTCTTCGACGGATTGCGCCAGCTCCGCCATATCCGAAGTGAAATCGTGAATCAGGCGAGGCTCCTTCGCCAGCAGATAGATCGCGACCCGCTGTCTGGCGCGGTAGCTCTTCAGCAAATCGAGCAGGTGCTGCCGGGAATTGTAGCGGTCCACGTAGTTGGTATTGAGCCAATCCAGGAGGATCAGGGAGTATTCGCCGGCCTTCTGCGCGGTCGCGGGTTCGCCTTTGGCGGGCAGCGCGGCAGGCGGGGATCCGTCTCCCCAGCCGGCGCTGAAGAGCGTGATGGGCTGCGGTTTGCGATCGTCCTGCACCTGGAAATCGTCCCGCTGGAGGCCGGCCACGACGCATGCCCTTGGCATCTTCCGCCACCACGCGGACCTGCACCAGGCTGGTGGTGGAGCGAATCACCAGGCCGGGGTCGGCCGGCGGAGTGTCTTGCACAAATCCAATGGTGAATGGCGCCAGCAGCACGACCCAGAACATTGTCGTTGGGGCGTGCGGAACGGTCAGGACGTTACCGGCGGCAACTCGGAGGATCCACTCAATTCGGCCAGCAGGCGCAGGGCGAGGGCGCGATAGCCAGCGTCATAATCGGTCCGCGAGTCGCCGGCGGGCAGGTGCGCGGTGATCCAGGCTTGCAGCATTTCCGTCACCGGAGCGGCGACGGCCTCTTCGGCGCCGGGCTCGAAGCGCAGCGGAATCTCGGAACGTTGAATGGCGGAAAGCAGCAGATCGGCAAATGTCATACGACCTCGGCATGGTGGTTTACGGGACCGCAGCCGCTCCCTAGCCCGGGAGCGGTCCGGATGGCTTCATGCACAAACTGTTTGGCGCGGGCCACGGCATCCCGCAGCGGCAGACCTTGCGCCAGTCCCGCGGTAATGGCGGCCGAATAGGTGCAGCCGGTGCCATGGGTGTGGCGCGTCTCAATCCGGCGCGGCGGGAAATTCCTGCCACGCCGTGCCGTCCCACAGCAGGTCGATGGCATCGCCCTCCATATGTCCGCCTTTGATCAATACGGCGCGCGGGCCCATCTGAAGAATGCGGCAGGCGGCCCGGCGCGCATCGTCCAGCGTGCGGATGGAAATGCCGGTGAGCGCTTCCGCTTCGGGAACGTTGGGAGTAAGCAGGGCGGCCCGTGGCAGCAGTTCTTCACGCAGCGTGCGGATGGCCTCGCCGGGCAACAACGGCAAGCCGTGCTTGCTGATCATCACCGGGTCCACGACCAGCGGGAAACGGAATGCCGCGGCCGCTTCGGCAACGGTCCGTACCATTTCCGCGGAGCCCGAGCGCTCCCGTCTTAGCCGCCGCCGGAGGGATGTCCTCGAGTACGGCTTCGATCTGTTCTCGCACAAGGAGCGGCGCCAGCACCTGAATGCGCGAGACGCGCATGCTGTTCTGCACCGTGACGAGCGTAATGACAGCCTCGCCGTACACGCCGAACTGGTGAAACGTTTTGAGGTCCGCCTGAATTCCGGCGCCGCCGCTGGGATCCGATCCGGCAATAGTCAGCGCGACAGGCGGCATGCACCTATCAGTCTACTTCTACTGCAGCCAGATGCTCAGAACCGGAGACGTCACCGCGCCCACCGTGAGGGTCACGACCGCCTGGCCGGGCGGAACAAAACCACCCGGAACCACGGCGTTGATCTGAAGCAATCCGACCAGCCCGGGGGCGCTGCCGGCATATAACAATTGCGCGTTCACGCCGCCGATGGAAAGCGTAACCGGAGCTGCGGGCGTAGCGTACGGTGGAGCGGAGGGAAGCCCGGCGATGTTGGCTCCGTTGGTCAGGCCGTCACCGGTGGCGTACAGCGTGACCACCGTGCCGCGAGCCGCCGGAGCAGACTGCGAGTTGGTGCTGCCATTCTGGTTCAGCACGACCGGAAACAGCCCGGGAGCGGCCGGCGCAACGGCCACGTCCAGAGATCCCGCCGGTTGATTCTGGTAAAAGAGGTCGATGTGGGTAGAGGTGGCGCCCGCCACTGTATAAGGCACTTGCGCGTTGATCTGCGCGGACTGCGCGTAGAAGATCGGCGCGGGCACGCCATCGAACCGGACTTCCGCGCCGCCCAGCAGGGTTGCGTAGAGGCCGGTGGAAAGGAGGGTTCCGGCAACTCCGGTGTCGGGGCCGATGCCGGCGCCGTAAATCGTAATCGATTCGCCCGGAGCCACGGGCCCCTGCACCAGGCTGGCAGCGTTGACTACCGCCAGCGTAGTGAGCGGGTCGGCCACCGGATCCGCGGTCGAGGACGAATCCGGAACCAGGCGGCGAACGCGATTATTCAGCGAATCGGCAAAGTATACGGTGCCCGCCGCATCCACCTGCAGTCCGAGCGGCGTATTGATTTGCGCAGCGCTGCCGGAAGCGCCGTCGCCCGCAAAACCAGCGGAACCCTGGCCGGCGATGGTATGGATGATGCCGTCCGCAGTCACTTCGCGGATGCGGTTGTTGGCGGTATCGGAGATGAACAGGTTGCCGTTACCATCGACCGCCACGCCCTGCGGGGAATTCAGCGGGGAGAGCGGTGGCTGCGACTTCATCGACCGCGCTGTCCGCCTTCCCGGTACCGGCGACAGTCGTGATGGTTCCGGCCGGAGTGACCTTGCGGATGCGGTGGTTGAGAGGTATCGGCGAGGAACAGGTTGCCCGACGAATCCACGGCGCAGGCGCCGGGCTGATTGAGCTGGGCCAGCCGTGCCGGGCCTCCATCGCCGGTGTCGCCCGGCGCGCCGTTCCCCGCCACCGTCATGATGAGTCCGCTGGCGCCGGCCGCGAGCACGCGGTGGTTGGCCGTATCCACGATGTAAACAGTGCCCGCGGCACTCGCGCAGACCGCGCGCGGCTCGCGCAATTGCGTCGCTTGGGGCAGCATACCTTCCCCGCCCGCACCGGCGGTGCCAGTGCCGGCGAAGGTGGAGAGGATCCCCCCGCTGGCGCGGCGCACCAGGTGATTTTCGGTGTCGGCGATGAGAAGCGCGCCGCCCGGCGCGGTGGACACTCCCATGGGCGAGTTCAACTCGGCGGACGTGGCGGGCACCAGATCATGGTCGTACCCCGCGATTCCGGTGCCGGCGAAGCTGGAAATGGTGCCGGAGGGCGCCACGATGCGGATGCGCTGCGTGCCGGTATCGGCGATATAGAGGTTGCCCGGCGGCGTCAAGCGCCACGCCCGACGGGCGGAGCAGCAGGGCGGCGGTGGCGGAGTTCCCGTCGCCCACGGCGTGCAGGTATCCGTCCCCGGCGACGGTCTGGATGATGCCATGCACGTCGACGCGGCGGATGCGGACGTCCATCGGCGATGTAGAGATTGCCGAGGCCGTCCACCGCCAGATCGCGTGGCGCGGAGAGCGTGGCTGCCGCCGCCGTCGCGCCGTCGCCGCCGAAGCCCGCGGAACCGGTGCCGGCGGCGTCGATCCAGGAGCCGGCGGAGGTGAGACAGCGGACGGTGGCGCTGGCATCGGCGGCGAACAGATCGCCGGCACTATCCACCGCCACGGCGATAGGCGATAGAAGCGCGGTGCCGGCCGAACCGCCCAGCACCGTCGAGATGGCGCCGCCGGGAAGGATCTTGCGCACGCGCTGGTTCTGCGAATCGGCGATGTAGACGGTTCCGGAGCGATCCACGGCCAACCCGGCAGGGAAGGCCAGTTGCGCGATCGTCGCCGGGCCGCCATCGCCGCGAAGGCCCGCGGATCCCGTGCCGGCAATGGTGGCGATGCGGCCGTCCGCCGTCACCTTGCGCACGCGATGGCCCAGGAATTCGGAGATGTACAGGCTGCCGGCGCTATCCACCGCCACATTGCGCGGGCCCGACAATAGCGCGGCGGCGGCCGGGCCGCCATCCCCCAGGACCGTCTGGCCGCTGCCGGCGTAGGTGCCGATAGTGCCGTCGGGAGTCACGCGGCGCACCCGGTTGTTGCCCAAATCGGCGATATACAGGTTGCCGGCCAGGTCCACGGCGAGCCCATACGGGAGATTGAGCTGGGCCTGTATGGCCGGGCCGCCATCGCCGCTGAATCCCGCGGTTCCGTTCCCGGCGACGGTGCTGATGATGCCGCTGGAGTTGATTTTGCGGATGCGGTGGTGGTCGGTATCGGAGAGGTAGACATTGCCCAGGCGGTCGGCGGCCACTCCCTGGATGTTGCCGATTTGCGCCAGGGTGGCGGGACCTCCGTCGCCGGGCAGGTCGCTACCGGCTATGGTTTCAATGCGATAGGCGGGAGTGGTGCCGGCGAGGGCGGCCGCGGTCGAAAGCAGGACCGGCAGGCAGCGCCGATAGCGGTTCATGGTGATCAATGATTGAGTGCCCGCGGCTTCAAGAACTTCTCATTTTGTTCGAAAAGAGATTTGAGAACCGGAATGTACCTCAAATACGCAATCTGCCTGGTCCTGCTTGGCCAATATGCCCGGGCGGGCGATCTGATCCGCCTGAAGTCGCGCACGATCGATGGTTCCCGGGAAGGCGTTGCGAGGGAGACGCGTCCGGGTGGGAAGTACCGGCTGGTGCAGTTTCACGAGCATCCCGGCGCGCGGTTGCGGACGGAGCTGGAGCGAAGGGGTTTCCGCATCATCAGTTATGTGCCGGATTCGACGCTCCTGCTGGAGGCGCCGCCAATGGCGGACCTGAGCGGCCTGGGAGTGGAATGGACCGGTCCCCTGGTTGCGGCCGACAAACTCAGCAAGGGGCTGAAGGATGAGAATTCCGGCTTGTTTCTGGTGGAGTTCCACCGCGGTGTCAGTCCGCAGACGGCCCGCCGCATCGTACGGCAACACGGATTTCAGGTGCACGAGACCGAAGGGCTGATTCCCTGGCATCTGCTGGTGACGGGCGGCCATTCCAGCCGTGCGCGAACTGGCGGGCCACGAAGAAGTCGCGTATATTATGCGGGCCGATCCGGAGCTGTTGACCAGGAAGAGGGTCGCCGGATGTGCCGGCCCAATCGCCGAAGCGGGACCGGTGGCCGACTACTCCCTGGCGGATACCGGCTGGCCGCGCGACGCGCAGGGAAACGTCGCCCTGCAATACATTTTCGACACGATGACACAGAAGCTGGACTCCAACGTGGCGCGCAGCCAGGTGGAGCGCGCGTTTTCCGAATGGGCGCGCTACACCAATCTCGCCTTCACGCCGGCGCAGCAGGCCGGCGGAGCGCGCACCATCGATATTCTCTTCGCCGAAGGAGCGCATGGCGACGCCTACCCGTTCACTTCCATCACCTCGCTGGCCCATACGTTCTACCCGGCGCCGCCGAACCCCGAACCCATCGCCGGAGACATGCATTTCAACGACGCGCAGACCTGGGGCGTGGGAATGAATATCGATCTGTTTTCGGTGGCGCTGCACGAGATCGGACACGCGCTGGGTCTGGCCCACTCGGACGTGCCGAGCGCGGTAATGTATCCGTATTACAAGCTGTCGAGCGGCCTGACGGACGACGATATTGCCGCCATTCAGGCGCTCTACGGCACCAGGGGGGAACAGACCGGGTCCTCGGATCCGCCCGCGCCACCATCGCCGCCATCGCCGACCGCGCCGACCGCGCCACCGGTGCCACCGGCTACGCCCACACAGCCGACGGACACCGTGGCGCCGACCCTCGGGATCACCACGCCGGGGTATAGCATCGTCTCCACTACCGGCGCCTCGATCGCGGTAAGTGGAACCGCCAAGGACAACGTGGCCGTTACGGCGGTGAAATGGACGACCTCGACGGGCAATTCGGGGACGGCGTCGGGAACGTCGGCGTGGTCCGCCACCGTCCCGCTTCTGGTCGGGACTAATACGATCACAGTTCGGGCTTATGATGCCGCAGGCAATTCCGGCTGGCGCTCGGTGACCGTGGTCCGCCATTGAAAATCGACACGAACTCAGGCGATGCACTATCCCGTTTTGGGCAGACCGCCGATAGAAGCAGCAGCACCATGGAACGAGAGCAACAAGTGGTCTTGCCCAACAGCCCGGGCATGCTGGCCCCGGACGAAACTACCGAGTCGCTAACTGGCCTGGTAGCGGCTATGCACCAGCGTGACGGGCACGTCGCCGGCCATTGCGAACGCCTGGCCTACCTGGGGGTGACGTTGGGCATGGCATTGGGATTGGATGGAACCAGCCTGCAGAGTCTGTACCGGGGCGGCTATCTGCACGATATCGGCAAGATCGGCATCCCGGATTCGATTCTTCTCAAGCCGGGGAAGCTTACGGCGCAGGAGTGGGCCACCATGCGGAGTCATCCGGCTCGTGGAGAGGAGATATGCAGGCACCTGAGTTCGCTGGCGCCGATACTGCCGCTGATCCGGCACCATCACGAACGATGGGATGGCTCGGGATATCCCGATGGTTTGCGTGGCGAACAGATTCCTTTGCTGGCACGCGTACTGCAAGTAGCCGACATCTACGATGCCCTGACTAATCCACGCCCCTATAAGGAGGCATTTTCCCCCGGGAAAGCGTTGGAGATTCTGCAATTGGAAGCCGATCGGGGCTGGCGGGATCCCCAGCTTGTGAAGACATTCTTTCGTGTACACGAAGGAGTTATCGCGGGCGCTTCCGACGGCAATGGGGCCGCACCGGACGAATCGCTTTCCCATCTGCGGCGTTTTCTGGCGGCCGGTGGCGGGACAACAGTCTAGTGGTCGTATTTCTTTTCGCCCGCTTCCACTCGTACCGGCAAGCGATTTTCCGGCGGAGGTAGAGGGCACGTAGCGTAGGGAGTAAAAGAGCACGGCGGGTTGTAGGCTTTATTGAAATCCAGAGTCACCTTACCGTCGCGGGCATGTCCGAATAGAAAAAGCGGCCAGCGCCGTAGGTCTCCTTGCCGCTGGTCTGATCTTTGAAAATATAGAAAAGCTGCTTTGGCGCCGGGTTCTTCCAGATGGGATAGAGGCTTGAGTTCCTGGCCCGCCAGGTGAAACACCGCGTATCCGGGACAATCGGAATCTTCAGTCTGGCCCAGAACGTTCAGGATCGGGATCTTGCTTCGGTTCCGCCACGAAACGCGCGGTGACGCGATACGATTCGTTCACCGGGAAATACTCGAGCCCGTGAAACTTCGCGGCGGTATTCGCTGTCGGGATCCTTGAGGCGGATGCCGAAGCGCCCGCCGCGTTGGATCACCAAGAGGCTCAGACGATCTACCTTCAACACGTCGTCGGAGTCGGGCTTCAGTTCGCGGTTGGGAGCCCCTCGCGTGACGCGCACGTGTCCCTGGTGGAGTTCGACCGCGCCGAACGTGGCCGGACCCGCCGGCAGGACGATATCATTGGCTCCGCCAGTGCCAATGGTATTCGGGCCTTCTTTCAGCCAGAACAGACCGGCGACCGTGAGCCAGCCTCCGTCCGCTTTGAGCGCCGCTACGCGCTGCTCGCGCCAGTGGGTGATTTCAGATTGATAGGTGGATGCCGCGGAAAGTGCCATTGCAATGAAAAAAGACGCCAGGCGCATCACTGTTCTCCAGCGGAAGCGAGCAACTGCTCTAACATGCCGGCGAATTCACCGCTTTTGCGATCCACACGCTCCTTGAGTTGCGACAGATCGCGCTCCAGGGCTTGCAGACGGTCGGCAAGGTGCAGACATGCCAGTACCGCAATATGAGTGGAATCGGCGTTGGGCGCGCGGGAAGCGATGTTGAGCATCAATTCATCCACGGTGGCCGCCACGGCTTCGACTTCCTTCGGGTCGCCGGAGGTGCGCAGGGTATAAGGCCGGCTCAGAATGGTGACGCGAACGGCCTGTTTTTCAGGATTGCTGGTGTCCATTCCGGCTCTCCCCCAAGGGCTGCGGGTTACGAACTGCTAAGCTGATCGATCTGCCCCAGCAGTTTTTCGATGCGGCTGCGCACCTGCTTGCGCTCGGCCTGGAGCGCCTTCACCTCATCGCCGAGGCGAGCCGCTTCCGCCTTGGCTTCGGCGGCCTCTTCGGCGGCCGCTTCCTTTTCGCGCCGCAATTGCGACACGAGTTGAATGGCTCGCTGGATGCGATCTTCCAAACTGCTCAGGGAATCGGTTTCGTGATCTGCGGGAGTCATGCCTTCTCCAAGGCGGTTTTGGCGGTACTTACCAGTTGGCCAAACGCAGCGTCATCGTGCAGTGCGACATCCGCCAGAACCTTGCGGTTCAAATCCAGACCGGCGGCCTTGAGACCGTGCACAAACTGGCTATAAGACATACCGGCGGCGCGGCAGGAGGCATTGATGCGAACGATCCACAAAGAACGATATTCGCGTTTCTTGTTTTTTCGCCCGACGTAAGCGAATTTGAGGCCGCGCTCCACGGCATCCTGTGCCGCGCGGTTCAGTTTACTTTTGGTGAGAAAATAACCGGACGCCAGCTTCAGCGTCTTTTTCCGGGCAGCCCGGCGGTGGGTACCTCTTTTTACTCTAGGCACGTTTTCATCTCCTTAAATTGATCTATTCTTGGCGGAACGGGCACGTGCGACGAGCGCCGTCCGCGCAATTTGCCCACGCCTATTCTAGTAGGGGAGCATGCGCTTCAAAACGGGCTGATCGGCCGCATCGGCCACCACGGTTTGATGCAACTTCTTTTTGCGTTTGTGCGGTTTCGAGGTCAGGATATGACGGCCAAAGGCATGACTGCGAACCACTTTGCCCGTACCAGTCTTCTTGAACCGCTTAGACGCACCTTTGTGTGTCTTGAGCTTAGGCATAAATTTCCCTGGATTCTAACAGGTAGACTTCAAAAGTATAGCATGACGCTACGCCCAGCCGGTAAGAGAGAGCTTGCGGATCCGCTGGACTCCTTCGATGACCTGACTGGCGGCCTGCTCCACCTCTTCGGCGGTGTTGAAGCGGCCCAGCCCGAAACGGACGGAAGACTGAGCCCGCCGCCGGTCCATCCCCAGCGCCTGAAGCACGTGACTCGGCTCCACGGTGGCGGAAGTGCAGGCGGCTCCGGTGGAGAGCGCCACATCGGGCAGTGCGATCAGCAGCGACTCGGCATCCACTCCGTCGAAGGTGACGTTCAGGTTGCCGGGCAGGCGATGTTGCATGGTGCCGTTCACCGTCACTCCGTCCAGCACGGCCGCGAGGAGTGTCCGCAGACGATCTCGCAAGGCGGCGAGGCGCACCCCTTCGGCGTCCATCTCGCGCGCGCAGAGCACGCACGCTTCGCCGAATCCCACGATGGCCGGGACGTTCAGGGTGCCCGAGCGCATGCCCGCTTCGTGCCCGCCGCCGTCGATCTGCGCCACCAGCAGAGCCCGCGGATTGCGCCGCCGCACGTACAGCGCACCGACGCCTTTGGGACCGTACATTTTGTGGGCGCTGAGCGACATCAGGTCGATCCGGTCGCGATCCACGTCCACCGGTATCTTGCCGAAGGCCTGCACCGCGTCGCAGTGAAACAGGACGCCCCTCTCGCGGCAGATGGCGCCGATCTCCGCCACCGGCTGGACGGTGCCGATTTCGTTGTTGGCATACATCACGCTGACCAGCACGGTCTCCGGGCGCACTGCGGCGCGCAGTACTTCGAGGTCTAGCAGGCCGTCAGGCATCGGCGGAAGGATGGTGATCTGGCACCCCTGCCGTTCCAGGTGCTTCACGGAATCGAGCACGGCTTTGTGCTCGGTCGCCATGGTGACGATATGGTTGCCCTTCCGGCGCCCGCCTTCCATAGCGCCTTTGATGGCCAGGTTGTCGGATTCGGTGGCGCCGCTGGTGAAGACGATTTCGCGCGGGGTCGCGCCGGCCAGTTCGGCGATGCGGCGACGCGCCAGTTCGACAGCCTTTTCGGCTTCCCAACCGAAGCGATGGCCGCGGCTGGCTGCATTCCCGAACCGGGGGCCGAAATAGGGCAGCATGGCTTCCAGAACGCGCGGGTCCACGGGGGTGGTGGAGTGGTTGTCCAGGTAGACCATAATTCCATTGTGAGGCACCGGGCGGAGTTAGAATGAGGGACACATGGCTGCCCTCCCGAATCTCATAACGGTGGCGCAATTCCGGGAGTTGCCGGAAGGCGGCGAATACGCTTATGAACTCCATCATGGCGAGGTGGTGGCGTTGACGCGGCCGAAAACCCGGTACACCAAATTGCAGGTGCGGTTAAGCCGGCTGCTGGAACTGAAACTGAAATCGTTCGGCGAAATCATCATCGAGTTGCAGTATTGCCCGCTGGTGGAGTTTGAAGTGCGCACCGCAGATGTGGCGGCGATTTCCCGGAGCCGTTGGGATGCCAGCGACCCGGACGGTTACCTGGCGGGAGCCCCCGACCTGGTCATCGAAGTGAGATCGCCTTCCAATACACGGAAGCAGCTACAAGCAACTGGCAGCGCTTTGCCTGGCCAACGGCGCACTGGAGTTTTGGGTTGTGGACCCCGACACGCGCACCGTTTCCGTTATGCACCCGGAAGGCACCGCCTCCGTTTATGACACCGGCGGTTCCATTCCACTGACGGCCTTCGGTGGCAGCGAACTCGCGCGTGGACCAAATCTTCGGCTGACCGCCGGCGGCTCCTGCTAAGCTGACGTTCGGTCACATCCTCCCAAAACCTCGTCCATGACTCCGGTGATTCCAAAGGCGGAGTTGAATGAGAGACAAATGGCTGCCCTCCCGAATCTCATGACGGTGGCGCAATTCCGGGAGTTGCCGGAAGGGGGCGAATACGCTTATGAGCTCCATCATGGCGAGGTGGTGGCGTTGACGCGGCCCAAAGCGCGTTACTCCAAACTACAGGCCCGGCTCAGACATTTGCTGGAGCCGAAACTGCGAGCCTTCGGTGAAGTTACCATCGAATGGCCCTATCGTCCGGTCTCGGAATTTGATTTGCGCGCCGCCGATGTAGCGGCGGTCGCACAGCACCGGTGGGATGCGATCGATCCGGACGACAACCTTCGCGGCGCCCCCGACCTGGTCATCGAAGTGAGATCGCCTTCCAATACACGGAAGCAGCTACAAGAACTGGCAGCGCTTTGCCTGGCCAACGGCGCACTGGAGTTTTGGGTTGTGGACCCCGACACGCGCACCGTTTCCGTCATGCGCCCGGAAGGCACCGCCTCCGTTTATGACACCGGCAGTTCCATTCCGCTGACGGCCTTCGGTGGCGGCGAACTCGCCGTGGACCAAATCTTCGGCTGACCGCCGGCGGCTCCTGCTAAGCTGACATTTCAGTAAGATCTTCAAAACGAATGGAGCCTCTACCATGAACGTAGTTGCCGGAGTCGACCTGGGCGGGACCGCCATCAATTACACGATTGTCAACGGACAGGAACAGTTTCTGATTGAGGGACTATGCGAGCATCCCGCGCGCTCGACGGAAGGTCCGGAGGTCTGCCTCGGACAAATCGAAGAGGGTCTGGCAGTCGTTGTCGAGCGGGCCGGCGTACGTTTGGGCGAAGTTGTCGCCGTCGGCCTGGATACGCCCGGTCCGGCGAGTTCGGCGGGCGTGCTGAGCGCGCGCGGTTCGACGAACTTCGTGCACGACAACTGGGCCGGCTTCGACATCCGCGCGGGGCTGGAAGCGCGGCTGGCGCGTCCGGTCACTTACCTCAACGATGGGAATGCCGGCGCGCTGTGGGGGCACTTCACGCTGTTCGGCGCCAGAAGCCAGGAAACGTCGATTTCGGCGGTGATCGGCACAGGTTTGGGGGGCGGAGTGATCGTCGAGGGCAACGTGGTGAAGGGCAAGATGGGTTTCGGCGGAGAGCTTGGCCACGTACTGATTCCCTACCAGAGCATCTCGGGCATAGAGGGCATCCACCCGGCATGCAATTGCGGACGCACGGGCGACCTGGAATCGCTGTGCTCGCTCACCGCCATCACCAGGACACTGCTGCCCTACTTTTTGCAGCGCCACCCGGAACACGAACTGGCGAAGCTGGACATCGTCAAGGCGGCCAAACTGGTACGCGGGATGGCGGAGAAGGGCGACTTTTTATGCCGCGAAATTTTCCGCGTGCAGGCCCAGGCGCTCGGGCTGTTCTTCGATGAGATGGTGAATACGTTCGATCCGGATGTCCTGATCATCGGCGGCGGAGCGATTGAAACCGGCGCCGATTTCCAGCGGTGGTTCCTCGCCGAAACGCGCGCCGGGATGCCCGCGCAGCGTGCCGAGCAGGCCGGCATTCCGATTCACATCATGCCGAACGGCGACACGGCGGGAGCACGCGGCGCCGCCATCGAAGCGCTGAAGTTCGCCCGTGCGTCCGGCTTGCTCTAACTGGGATAGGATGTGGGCATGCGGTATCGAGATCTGCCCAGGGTGCTGGGGGTAGCCGCCGTCGTGGCTTTTTTCGCCGCGTGCGCGTTCGGTCAGGGCCGATGCCGGGATGGCTACGGAACGCGGATTTGTCCGTTGAGCGAGGAAGTGGCCACGGCCGCGATCCAACCGGTTTTCGCTTCGACGGGTTGGAAGACCGTGGCGCTGGATCACATCACCTTCGAAATGCCCGACTACCGGAAAGAGGCTGCATTCTACGTAGCGCTGATGGGATGGAAGCTACGCAGCGACGACGGCAGGCAGGCTGTGCTGGACATTGGCGATTGGGGCTCGGCCATCTTCAGGGAAGCGCCCGAGCGCCGGTCGGCCGTCGTCGAGAGCTTCTGTTTCGTTATCGAACCCTGGGACGCGCCATCGGTGCGGGCCGAACTGGAGAAGCGCGGGCTGACTCCGGTGGCCGACAACGATGGCAATGGATTCGAAAGTTTCCACGTGAAGGACCCCGATGGAGGGGATCTGCAGATCGGCAACGGCAACGGCCTTGTCAAGGCCCGCAAGACCGCGGCGACCGCGAAACTGCCGGTGCCTCTGCCGTTCGAAACCACAGGATGGAAGACGGTGTGGCTGGATCACTTCTCGTTCAATGCGGCCAATTACAAAAAGACCGCGTCGTTCTACAGCAATCTTCTGGGGTGGAAAGAGACGTACGACGAAGGAAGCCAAAATGAACTGATGATCGGCGAGATCGGAGACATTATCATCCGCGGCGGCAACCCCAACGACCCGAATTTCGCTGCCGCTACTCCTTCGCGCCGGGCGCGGATCGACCACATCTCCTTCGGGATCTCGCCCTGGGACACGGACGGAGTGAAGGCGGAACTCGAGAAACGCGGGCTCAAGGCGCAAATCGACACTTCCACGCGCGATGACATCCACGTGGCGGCGTTTAAGAGCTACCACACCGCCACGCCCAACGGTTACAACCTGCAAATCAGTTTTGTGACGCACGCTAACCGGCTGGCGCTGGCGAACGCGGTCAAACCGAAAAAATAAAAAGCTGTAGACATTCTACGGGCAAGGCAGTAGACTGTCTACAATGAAGAACCGCTACCAGAACCGGATCGAACTCCTGCAGGGCACGCTGGATATGCTCATCCTGCAAACCCTGCAATGGGGCGCCAACCACGGGTACGGCATCGCCAATGCCATCCGGGCCAACTCGGGCGAACTGCTGAAAGTGGAGACGGGATCTTTATACCCCGCGCTGCACCGCCTGGAGAAACAGGGCTGGGTGAAATCGGACTGGAAAGTCACAGAGACCGGCCAGAGGGCCAAGTATTACCATTTGACGGCGGGCGGCAAGAAGCAACTGGTGAGCGAGCACGACCGTTGGACGCAGCTCTCGGCGGCCATTGCCGGCATTATGAACCCGGCGGTAAAGGAGAGTTGAAATGCGCCTGTTTCGCCGCAGAGATCGCGAGCTGGATGCGGAAATCGAAGCCCATTTGCGGATGGCGGAACAGGACCGGGTGGAGCGAGGTGAAACCCGGGACAGGCCCGCCGGAGCGCCCGCCGCGAGTTCGGCAACGAGGCGCTCATCAAGGAAGTCACGCGCGAAATGTGGGGCTGGCGCGCGTTGTACGGTGTGGCGCGGGATTTCCGCTACGGTGCCCGCATGTTGCGGAAGAACCCGGGATTCGCGGCAGTGGTGGTGCTCACGCTGGCGCTGGGCATCGGCGCCAACACTGCCATTTACAGCACCATGCGCGCGGCCCTGACACCCGCGCCAATCCCGGCGATGGATCGCGCGGTGATGGTGTGGAGCGAAAACGCGAGCCGCGACGAGCACCAGTTTCCGGTCTCCGCTCCGGACTATCGCGACTGGAAAGCGGGCGGCGTTTTTTCGTACCTGGCGGCGTTCGAAGAGGTCGGCCGCAACCTGCGTCTCGGCGGCCGCTCCGAGCGGGTGGACGGAATCGATGTGACCGGAGGATTTTTCGAAACGCTGGCCATTCCGCCGCAACTGGGACGCGTCTTCGGCCCTCAGGATATGCAGCCCGGGCAGGAGCAGGTAGCCATTCTCAGCAACGGATTGTGGCGTTCCCGTTTCGCTGCCGATCCGGCCGTGATCGGCACCACGGTGGTTTTGGACGGCGCTCCGCACACCATCATCGGGGTGCTGCCGCAGCGCCTTTCCGAAATATGGCAAGGATCCGATTTACTGTCCGAACCTCCTTCAGGCGGCAGTCGATTCCGACCGCGGCACCCGGCACTACTTCGTATTGGGCAGGCTGCGGGACGGCCTCACGCTCGAAGCCGCGCAAAAACGGATGGACGAGATGACCGCGCGCCTCGCGGCGCGGTACCCCGATTCGAACAGAGGCGACAGTGCACGGCTCCAGCCCGTGGAAGAATCTTTCGTGGAAGATGCCAGAGCGCTGCTGCTGGTGTTGTTCGGCGCGGTGGGATTTGTGCTGCTGATCGCCTGCGCCAATATCGCCAGCCTGGTGCTGGCGCGCGGCACGTCGCGGGCGCGGGAGATGACGGTGCGCGCGGCGCTGGGCGCCAGCCGGTGGCAGCTATCCAGGCAACTGCTGGCGGAAAGCCTGTTGCTGGCGCTGACCGGCGGGGCCCTGGCGATTGTGCCGGCCGCCGGCGCGATGAAGTTGATCGCGTCATTTCAAATCGATCAGCTTCCCAATCCCGAACTGATCGCCATGGACTGGCGGGTGCTGGTGTTCAACCTGCTGCTTTCCGCCGCGACCGGCATTCTCTTCGGACTGGCGCCGGCATGGCAGGTGCGCCGCGTGCAGGTGCACGACGCTCTGAAGGCGGGCAGCCGCGGTGTGTCCGGCTCGCGCCACGAGCGGCTGCGCGGGCTCCTGGTGGTGGGCGAAGTGGCACTCACGCTGGTGCTGCTGGCCGGAGCCGGCTTGATGGTGCGCACCTTTGTGCGGCTGCGGAGCGCGTATCCGGGATACGACACCAGGGGCGTACTGACCATGAAGGTGGCGCTCTCCAGCAGCCAGTATCCGGACGGCGAACGGCGGCCCGCGTTCTTCGCACAGGTGCTGCGGCAGGCGTCGGCCCTGCCGGGAGTACGCGACGCCGGTGCGATCGACGATTTACCGACCAGCGACAGTCTGCACGGCACCGCCTTGATCTTTCCGGATCGTCCCGATCCCCGTCCTGAAGACGTGCCCCTGGTGCTGCGCAATCGCGTGGTTGGCGATTACTTCCGCGCAATGCGCATCCCGCTGCTGCGCGGCCGCTACCTCAATGAAGGCGATCGCCAGGGTGCTCCCCTGGTGGCGTTGATCGACCAGTGGACCGCCAGGCGCTATTGGCCCAACCAGGACCCGGTCGGCAGACCTTTCAAATTCGGCCGCAAGGAGCCGGTGCGCAAGGTGGTGGGCGTGGTGGGCGATGTGGATTCCGGCGTGGCGGTGACCCTGCTCAAAGGACGGATGGGCCACTTTTACATTCCGGCCGGACAGGAACCGCGCGCGGAAATGACGCTGGTCGCGCGCACGGAGGGCGACCCCCTGCAACTGGTCTCGCCGATGCGCGAGGTAGTGCGCCGCATCGATATCGATCAGCCTGTATTCGACGTGATGACTCTGGCGACGGTGCGCGCCGCGGGCAGCCAATCCCAGGAACTGGCCAGCCTGCTGTTGGGTGGATTCGCGGCGGTGGCCCTGCTGCTGGCCGCGATCGGCATTTATGGCGTCGCGGCTTACAACGTGGGCCGGCGCACGCGCGAGTTCGGCATTCGCATGTCGCTGGGAGCGCGACCGCGCGACGTGCTCCGCCTGGTAATCCGGCGCGGGATCCTGCTCACCGCGGCCGGAATTGCGTTGGGCCTGGCGGGCGCGGTCGGGCTCACGCGGATCATGCAGGATCTGCTATACGGCATTGGCGCTACGGATCCGGCGACCTTTGCCGCGGTAACAGCGGTGCTGGCGGCTGTCACACTTCTGGCCGGCTATCTGCCCGCGCGTCGCGCTACCCGCGTGGACCCGGTGCTGGCGCTGCGCGAAGAGTGATGCCCCAGGTGCGTAGTGTGGTGATTGACTCCGGCTTACTGCGGGCGGGCATAGGCGCTACGGATCCGGCGACGTCTTGCCGCGGTGACGGCGGTGCTGGCGGCTGTCACTCCTCTGGCCGGCTATCTGCCCGCGTGGACCCGGTGCTGGGGCTGCTTGAAGAGCGATGCCCCAGGTGCGTAGTGTGGGTGATTGCTCCGGCTTACTGCGGGCGGGCATAGGCGCTTACGGATCCGGCGATCTTGCGGCGGTGACGGCGGTGCTGGCGGCCGTCACTCCTCTGGCCGGCTATCTGCCCGCGTGGACCCGGTGCAGGCGCTGCTTGAAGAGCGATGCCCCAGGTGCGTAGCGTGGTGATTGCTCCGGCGCGGGATCCTGCTCCCTGCGGGCGGCATCGCGTTGGGCCTGGCATGCAGCATCTGCTTAAGGCATAGGCGCTACGGATCCGGCGATCTTGCGCGTGACGGCGGTGCTGGCGGCTGTCACTCCTCTGGCCGGCTATCTGCCCGCGCGGCGCGCTGCCCGCGTGGACCCGGTGCTGGCGCTGCTTGAAGAGCGATGCCCCAGGTGCGTAGCGTGGTGATTATTCCGGCGCGGGATCCTGCTCACCGCGGGCGGCATTGCGTTGGGTCTGGCATGCAGCATCTGCAAGACGGAGTTGGCGCTACGGATCCGGCGATCTTTGGCGGCGGTGCTGGCGCTGCGCGAATAGAGATGCCGCGCCGCGCGGTGATGCTACCATCATTTTTCTGACCCGCTATCACCCAACCAAGCTGGCGCTTGCGGCCTGCGTCACGTTCTTTCTCTCCGCCCAGCCCTTCATTCCGCGGCTGGGGGTGGAGGACGATGAAGCCCTTTTCGCCATGCCCATTCTGCAGCCGCGCGCCGGCATGTGGGTAAAGGTGTGGCACTCCCACTTCCTGTTCATGCTGATGACCTACCTGGGCACGGTGAAGACCTGGATCTACGCGCCCCTACTCCGCGTGTTCGGTACCAGCGTCTGGGTCTTGCGCGAGCCCGCGCTCCTGGCGGGAGCGGCGAGCATCTGGCTCTTCTACCTGGTGCTGCGCCGCACCAACGGCGAGCGGGCGGCGGTCCTGGGCGCATGGTTGCTGGCGGTGGACTCGGTTTACATGCTGACCACCTGTTTCGACTGGGGGCCGGCGGCGCTGCAGCACCTGCTGGAAATCGGCGCCATGGCCGCGCTGGTGCGCTTCTACCAGGAGCGGCGCGAGCGTTTCCTGGCTCTGGGTTTCTTTCTGTTCGGGCTGGCGCTGTGGGACAAAGCCCTGGCCGCATGGATGCTTTCGGGGATCGGGATAGGCGTGCTGGCCGTGATGCCGCGAAAGATTTTGGGCCTGTGCACGCGCCGCCGGGTAGGGGTCGCGATGCTGGCTTTCGTGGTGGGCTCGCTGCCCCTGATCCTGTTCAATGCGCAGAATCATTGGGTGACCTTTCGGGGAAACTTCAGGCGCGATTTCAGCGAACTCCCGAGTAAGTCGCGCATGCTCGTGAACACGCTGGGCGGGCAGGGGCTGTTCGGGTATATGACCGCCGAAGACCGCGACACGCCCTCGCCGCACTCGCCGGGTGCGGCGGTGCGGCAGATTTCCGAGTGGGCCGGACACCCGCGGTATAACCTGATGATCTACGCCTTCCTGCTGGCGATCCTGCTGGCCGTGCTGGCCCGCGGCGCGGCCCTGCGGACCATTGTGGCCACCGCGATCGCCATGACTATCGCCTGGATCCAGATGGCCATCACGGCAGGCGCGGGCGGGAGCGTGCATCACACCATTCTGTTATGGCCGCTGCCGGTGGCCATTGTGGCCGTATCGTTCGCCGCTGCCTCGCGCCGCATTGGCCGCGCGGGACTGCCCGCAGTGGCGGGCGTGGCGCTGGTCCTGATCGTCTCGGATTTCCTGGTGACCAACGAGTACTACTACCAGATGGCGCGCAACGGCGCGGGCTCAGTGAGTTGGACCGGCGCCATTTTTCCTCTTAACGATGCATTAAAAGCCGTGCCGGCCGACTACGTTTTCTGCATCGATTGGGGCATTCTCGACAGCCTGCGCCTGCTGTCGCACGGGAAACTGAAACTCCGCGAAGGGTCGGAGCCCGTGAATAAGCCGGAGTTGAGTGCCGCGGATCGCGAGGACATTGTGAAGCGCGTATCCGATCCGGACGCGGTCTTTGTGGGCCGCGCCGGACCGGCGGAAGTCTTCCAGGGTGTGACGGAAAAACTGATGCGCGCCGCGGCCGATGGCGGTTATTCCCGCCGGATGATCGCGGCCATCGACGATGGCTTCGGCCGGCCCATGTTCGAAGTTTTCCGCTTCGCGCCGGCACAGGGGTCACAGTAACCGCAGTTTGTAGGCGATCCGCATCACCAGCGAGCGCATCAGGGCGCCAATCCGTTTGTTCGAGTCGCGATACTGCTCCGCCAGATCGCGCGTGGCGTCTTTGCTGAATGCGAATGGACCCTTGCGGGCCGCGATGGGCAGCGACCACGCATACCGCCGGAAGATTCCGAACTCGGGATAATCCTCGCTATCGATGCGTACATCGGTGAAACCGGCCGCGGCCAGCACGGTCTTCAGCCCCGCTTCGGAGAACTCGCGCATCTCCAGCGTGGAGCCTGCGCCGCCGTGGAAGATCAGGTCCTCGAACACCTGCAGCTCCCCTTGCGGCGTGCGATTCACCAGCACGGTCCGGTCGGAAAGGCGGGCGAATCCGAAATCATGCAATTTATCGAACCGTTCGATGGTCTGGCCTTCCAGCGAATACGGCACCGTGAAGACGAACACGCCTGAGGGCTTGAGCATGTCGAAGATGTTTTGAAATGCCGCTTCCACGGGCGAAACCACATGCTCCAGAACCTCGCTGGAAAGCAGAAAATCGTAGCGGCCGGATTCGTCAGGGGCGGGATGGGCGATATCGAAGCGCGGCTCGCGATGGAAAAACGTATTGCGATAATCCAGGCGGTCCGCCAGGCGGCCGGCGTAGGATTCGCTATCGCTGGTGCCGAGACCGCGCAGGCTCTTGATGCGCGGAAAATCCGGCAGCGCCAGGCTGGCCCCGAAGAGTTCCTGACTCAGCAGGTGGATCAGCCCGCGCACACGCACGTTCGATCCGCAGTGCGCGCAGTCGGGAGTCTCCGGCTCGGGCGGCGATCCCGGGCGCCGGTTCAGGCGGCCGCAGATGTTGCAAGTGAAACTGGTCGTGACGGATCCCTTATTTCGGCACGGTATCGAAGCGGGTGAGGGACTGGACGCCGAATTCCTGCGCGGTGGTCCGCGAATCCGTTACCCAGACCGCGTCTTTCATATTCACTTCGAAGCGCCGGTTGTTATAGACGATTCCCGCCGCCTGCGTGAAGGGGCGGTTCCAGTGCTGCCCGGTCGAGATCCAGTAACTGTTCGCCGGGTTTCCATACTTGTCGGGTTGCAGGGCGAAGTCCAGGCGAAACGAAGTGCCTTTCAGAAGTCCGCGGTGGCTGACCATCCTGACGGGCTCGCCGCCGTAGTGCAATTCCGCCCAGGTTTCGCCCTCGCAGCCGGTATCTACCAGGGTGCCTTCCAGGTGTGCCGGGAAAAAAGTGGAAGGATCGAGCCGGATGGTGCCCTCCACGGAGGCCGTACAGCGCACTTCGGGATGAGGATCGTGAACGTGCGCCTTATCGTGCCGGATGGCGATGGTGTAACTATCGACCAGCTTCACCTTCAGGCTCCGGAGCAGGGACTCCACCCGCAAGGGAGGCTCCACAGGGTCCTGGCCGCTGCACCGGACGTCGGCATCTTCATTCAGTTTGTAGGGCGCTACGCCATCGCCCCAGGAAAGAACGGCATTGCAGCGCCGGCCATCCTGACGGATCACCGATTCCACAGTCACATCCGGCAGGCGTCGCAGGGTGTGGCCGCCGCGGTCCGTCAGCAGGTGGTTCTGGATGGTGGTCCAGTTCCAGTGAGGTTCCTGCGCGCGGTTGCGGTCGAACGCGGCCCGGGCCTTCTCCAGCAGATCGGCGGCGGTAGGCTGGGCGACGGCAGGAACGGCTGTCGCGAGCAATCCCGCGAGTGCATAGAGGCTGCCGACCGTCATCAGTTACATTCTTATCACATCCTACGCCCCGGTTTGCACAGCAATTTGAAAGCGTCATCGCCGCTTTCGCTTTTCCGCGAAACGTGCCGGTGATGGGGGCGGCCAGGCGGGGTTCGGCAGCGGCGGCGACGGCGACATGCGCCGTGGAAACGGCCAACCCGCGGGAGGGATCGTAGCCGCGCCACCCGGCGCCATCGAGATAAACTTCCGCCCAGGCGTGCATGTGGGCGTCCCCGACGAAGCCGGCCCAGCATTCGTATCCGCTGACAAAGCGGGCCGGCACGCCAAGGTGGCGGCAGGCGGCGCAGAACAGGACGGCCAGGTCGCGGCAGGAGCCGGTCCGCGTGCGCAGGGTCTCCTCCGGCGGAAGCGGCGCGCCTTCGTCCCGGACGATGTGGGTGGACCGATGGTAAAGCGCGCCCGTCAGGGCATTCAGAAAATCCAGGGTGCGCCACCCGTTCTGCCCGGCCAGAGAATGCGCGAACTGCCGTACCTCCGCGGACTCGCCGGGCGCGGTACAAGGGGCCAGGGCGGATGCGAGGGGCTCGCCGTAGACCAGCGGAAGGGAGAACAGATGAGACGACGGCAGAACGTAGTCGAACGGGTTTTCGCGCAGCGTCTCCACTTCGAAGGAACTGTGCAGGGCCAGTTCCGAAAAGGCGCCGGAGAACCAGGCCTGCGTGGCCACGTTGCCGTCCTGATCCAGGTATTCGGTGGTCCCGTCGGGCGCCGGCGAAATCCGCAGCGAGTAATCCAGAAGGCGCTGCGAGCCATCCACGCGCGGGCGCAGACGGACAACGTGAGGCTCCAGGAAAACCGGGGCGTCGAAGCGATAGAGCGTGGAGTGCTGCAGGGAGATCCGCATCCGCAGCGCCGCTCAGGATGCTACTTCGGTTCCCGTGAGCCGGGCAAACGCGGCCTCGATCCACTGCGACGGGAGATCCTGCACGCTGCGGCGCATGCGTTCCTGCCACCAGTTGGAGATGGAGCGCAGGTCGTCGGCATGGTAGCGCTGCTCCACCAGTTCGAAGGTGCCGCGCTGGTAGAGCAGCACGTCGATGGGGAAGTCCACGTCGGCGGCGCACAGGCGCGTCGCGTCGAATGCCAGGAGTCCCACCTTGAAGGCGTAGAGCATGGAATCGTGATGCGTGACGGAGCGCTCCAGAATGGGCTTGCCGAAACCCGACGCGCCGATAATCTGGTAGGGCGTATCCGGCCCGATTTCGACCCAGTTGCCTTCCGGGTAGATCAGGAAGAGGCGGTGGGCCGAGTCGCTGGACATTTGCCCGCCGATCAGCGAGAAGGCATTAAACGATAGTTCGGCCTGGTGCAGCGCCTCGGCATCCTCATCGCGCACCCGCCGCACCTGCTGCGAGTACAGGTTGACAATCTTGTACAGACGGTCGCGCACGCTGGTGTCGCGAGCCAGGGCTTCCTCGAAATGCAGCAGGATCTTGTCGCGCAGGGAGCGCAGGCCCGAATTCATCACGAAGAAAGAAAATCCCGGCCCCTGGTAGCTGGCCACTTTCTTGGCGGTAAGGCATTCGTTGCCGGCCACCACGCGGGTATCGGCAATGGCGACCAGTCCCTGCTCGACTGTGATTCCCAGACAGAAAGTCATCGTTTATCCGTTGCGGCGGTGGAAGGAAGTCTCCCGGAATACATTCATCGATTGTATATCGAGCGCGCAACCTGTTGATAATTCGTTGAACCAACAGTGCCAGGAGTGGCCATTTGATACGCGCGGAGCGTCAATCCTCCACGTGTTGTCCATTCGAGCGGAATCGGGGAGCGATGGCCGGTCAGTGGGGCGCCACTTCGCGATGAGACCTACGATTTCATGCGTTGCGCAATGGCTTTATCAATCAACTGCTGGACTGTGTCAGAGACGTTCCTGAATTCGAAACGTTGCACAAATGTCAGCGGCCCCAACTCCAACGAAGAGCTTACCCAAAGCCTCGTCGGCAAAGTTGCTGACAAGATGAGGACGCCAGAAAAATCAATCGTAATTCGCTGACCGGGACACATTCGGACGAGGTTCATTAGCTTATTCCGGACTGGGGTACCCGCTACCCGGCTTCCAAAGGAACCTGCTTCATGTTCCATGACAAAAAGTATCTGGTCCCGATCTTGTTGCTCGTAAGTCGTTTCGATCAAATCGATCGGAACGTGAGGTCTGACTCCAAACCGAAGAGCTTCCTCTAGCAATGCTCCAGCAAGGGCGGACTGAGCCGCGAGGGGCGCTCGTGAGAACATCTATTATGATCGAACACCTGCGGGCGGCCTGCCGCACGCTTTTACGGCGCAGGGACGTATACCTTTTCCCTATCGCCATTTTGGCACTCGGCATCGGGATGAGCGCCGCCATGTTTTCGCTGGTGGATGCCGTGCTCCTCCGGCCGCTGCCGTTCCCGCGCCAGGACTCGATCCAGGTGATCTGGAAGAAGGATCCGCCGGCCGGAATGCACGTCGAGGAGTTGGCTTACCCCGAACTGCGCGACCTGCAGGAGAACATCCGCGAGTTTCAATACGTGGCCCTGATGCCCACCAGTCTTTACGGATACGGCCGGGTGCTGCGGACCACCAAAGGCGAGCCGGTACAGATCGAAGGCGCGCCGGTGTCGCACGATTTTTTCCGCGTCCTGGGCGTCACTCCGGCGCTGGGGCGCGATTTCACGGCTTCCGACGAGCAGGTGGGCGCGCCGCCGGTGGTGGTGCTATCCAGCCGCGTCTGGCGCGCGCAACTCGGCGCTGACCCGCACATCGTGGGCCGCATGATCGCACTGAACGGGCAGGGCCATACCGTAATCGGCGTGATGGCCCCGGGAGTCGAATTTCCGCGCGGCGCGGGCCTGTGGATTCCGCTGGGGGTGGATCGCCGGGTGGTGGAAAGCCGGCGCGCCACGTTTCTGCAAGCAATCGCGCGGATCCGGCCGGGAGTCCCCACGGCAGGCATCGCCGCGCGGGTGAACGCGCTCTTTATGCGGCTGGCGAAGGACCATCCCGAGGCTTACTCGCCATCGCAGCAGGGCGTGGTCACGCCGCTGTTCGAATATTGGACCGGCTCCGCGCGCCTGCATCTGTGGATCATGCTGGCGGCGGCATGCCTGCTGCTGATGGCGGCCCTGATCTCGGCCGGCAACCTGTTTCTTTCGCGAGCCATTGCCCGCCGGGAGGAGATCGCCACGCGCATCGCCATCGGGGCCGGCCGCGCGCAGATTGCCGGACTGTTCGCCGCGGAGGGCGCGATGGCCGGGCTGTTCGCCGCCGCGGCAGGCGTGGCGATGGCGCAGGGGACGATCCGGTTCCTGGTGAAATTTGCGCCTGCCGATATTCCCAGGCTCTCCGACGCGGCACTCCATTGGGGCAGTTTCGGTTTCGCGGCAGGGGCGGCTGTACTGGCGGCGATGGCGTGCTCGGTGGTGCCAGCCTGGTTTTCGACGCGGCCGCTACCGCCGAAAGGCAAGAGGTCGCCGCAACGCGCCTTCCTGTTCGCGCAGGCCGCGGTCACGGTGACGCTGCTCTCGATGGCGGCGTTTCTGGTGGGGAGCTACGGCGCCATGATGCGGGCGGATACCGGGTTTGGCCACCGCGATGCGCTCTCGATGAACCTGGCGGTGCGCGGCCCCTCGCACCGCGCGCTGTACACGCGCCTGCTGGAGCGCTTGCGGGAACAGCCCGGAGTGATTTCAGCCGCCGGCGTTTTAGTGCGTCCGCTGGAAGGGCCCATCGGATGGGACGTGCCCTACGAGTTCCCATTCGAGGCCGGCAAAGACCCGGGCCGGGACTTGCCCAAGGCGAACTACGAGGTGGTCACCCCGGGTTATTTCGAAACTGTCGGCACACCCCTGCTGGAAGGCCGCGGCTTCAACGACGGCGATGCGGAAGGTGGTGAAGGCGTGATCGTTATCAGCCGGGTGCTGGCGCAACAGATCCGGCGTGCCGGGTATGAACCCATCGGCTACCGCGTACGGATCGGGCTGGCAAGCGGCTGGCTCAAGGTGGTTGGCGTGGCCGGCGACGCGCGCTATCGCGACGTGACGCAGGCGGGCGCCGATCTGTTCGTGCCGTACCTGCAGGCTTCGGCTTCCACAAATTATCTTGTGATCCGCGGTACCCGGCCGGCCGGCGAACTGGCTGCGCTGGTGCGCCGCACGCTGGCTGCCCTGGATCCGGCTCAGGCGATTGCGGGCGTGGCCACGCTCGGCGAGATGATCGACCGCAACACGGCGCGGCATCGTTTCAATATGATCCTGCTGCTCTGGTTCGCGGCGTGCGCGGCGGTGCTCGCGGGCACGGGAATCTATAGCGTGATTGCCGAAAGCGTGGCGGCGCGACGGCGTGAAATCGCTATCCGGAACGCGCTGGGGGCGGGACGGGCGCGGCTGGTGCGCGACATCGTGTCGGCAGCCATGGTGTTCGTGCTGGCCGGCGAAGCAGCAGGGGTTGCCTCTGCCGTCGCCCTGGGCACGGAGGCGTCCGGCTTGCTGTACGGCGTTTCGCCGCGCGACCCGGCGATTCTGGGAGCGGTGCTGGCGTTTCTCTTCGGCGTGTCGCTTGCTTCGGCGTTTTATCCGGCCTGGATCGCCTCAAGGGACGTCAAGTTCTGATGAAGGGAGTCCCTGCGGGGGTCGCCAAGCAATCACTGTAATCCCTATCTAGATTTGGTACAATGCGGACAGGCGCATGGATAGCACCGCCCGCAGCATCGCAAAGGCTTTCAGCTACCGATTGTTGGGATCGGCGACTACGGGGCTGATTCTGTATATCCTGACGGATCGCGTCACGCTGTCGCTGATCGGCAGCGCTCTGGACGTGTTTCTGAAGATCGGGGCGTATTTCGTGCACGAGCGCATCTGGAATCACATCCCGTTCGGCAGGCCAAAGCCGCCGGAATACGAGATTTGACCGCTCGCTGACGCGCGCGGCTCTGTAGATTCAGCGTGTTACAGAGACGCGACCGTAAGGGAGCGTGTTTTACGACGGACTGCTAGCGTCCGATGGGAGCCTCGGCACCCGCGCCCGTGTCGGTGACAACCTCCGGCGCCGCGCGCTGCAACTTGGTGAGGGTGGAGTGTTCGAACTCGAAGTGCTCGGTGAGCAGGTCGGTAAAGGTGAAGTGCGACTTGGCGATGCCGTCGCGGTCGTGGTCGCGGGTGTTGGCGAGGACGTGGTAGAGTTCATGCGCCAGCAGGCGGGCCATGGCGCGGCCATAGAGAAAGTCGCGCCGCGCGCCGGGTTCCTGCACCAGCAATGGCCAGACCACGCGGGAGAGAGCCCCGCAGTTGATGGTGGTGAAGGGGAGCACCACGTCGTCGGAGACGGCGGTGGAGGCGAGGGTTCGGGTATCGGAGACTGGTCCATCGGAGACGGAACTGCCGGCCGGCACTCCGCAGGCCCCGTGCAGTTGCACCACGACAAGGTTCCCCGCACTGGTGTCAGGCTTACTGTGAGGGTCGCGCCACACCACGCGATAGCCGGCGGACTGCATGAGGGATGCGGCCTCGCTCTTCATGATGTCCAAGGTGTGCGATGGCGGCAGTTCGGTACGCAGGTAGAGGACCAGCTCTGAGTTCGCCGGATCATCCGACCCGGCACAGCAGGGTACAACGGCGAGGTTGACGAGGCAAAACGCTGCCAGCAGTCGCGCAAACACGGCGCAATCTCACTGGCAATTATACAGGAAGGATCAGGGCTGATTTGGATTAAATCGCCACACGTTCTGCTGTCTTAGGTTAGATAACCACACCGAGCCGTGGCCGACGCGTACCGAATCGCCCCCGGGGCCGGTCCACTGGCGGATCACCTGGTTGGTGGCGGGGTCGATTTCGGAAAGGGGAATCTGGGGGATGGTGGCCCAGACGTGGCCTTCGCCGAAGGCGATCTCGCCGCCGTTGCCGGGGATGCCGGCTTCGATATTGACGACGAGGCGGGCGGTTTTGGCGTCGACGCGGGAGATGGTGCCGTCGCCCTGGTTGAGCGTCCAGACGGAGCCTGCGCCGGTGGTGAGGAAGCGCGGACCAGCGCCCACCTCGACAGTACCGGTGACCTTGTTGGTCTGGGGATCGACGCGCGTCAGCAGGTTCTTTTCCGGTGTGGTGACCCAGACCGCGCCTTCGCCGTAATAACAGGATGCGGAATTGGGGGAGATTTCGATCTCGGCGGCCACCTTATCGGTAACGGGGTCGATGCGGGATAGCGTGCCTTTGGGGTCGGTCACGAGCCAGACGGCATCGGGGCTGGCGGCGATTCCGCCCTCGCTTACCGCGGGTCCGACGGGGATGGTGGCGATCACCTGGTTGGTCTTCATGTCCACGCGGGAGACCGTCTTATCGCCGCAGTTGGGAACCCAGATGCTGCCGAATCCGGCGGCCAGTCCGGAGCAGGGCCGCTTGCCCACGGGGATGGCAGCCTCCACCTGGTTGGTCTTCGCATTGATGCGATGAATGGTGTTCCGGGGGCCGTTGGTGACCCATACGGAATCTTCGGTGAGCACCTGCCAATCGGGTGTGCCTTCAATGGGAAAGACGAAGTCCGGCTTGATGGAGGCCATGTCGCGCTTCACGCCCGGGGTGGCGACTCCCGGCGGGGGCGGGCGCCGGCTCTTGCGGGGCGCGGGGGCGTCTTGTGCGGAAAGGAGGGAGACCGCCAGCAGGGCGGCGACGATTAGTTTATCCATGAGAAGATTACTCGGCCAGGGTCGCGAGCACGCGCTTGGGATCCACGCGCCAGACTTTGCCATCGGGCAGGTTGGCGAGCCAGAGGGAGTTCTGGCCGAAGTAGACTGCGCCGCCTCCGGGTCCCCAGAACTGTTGGGCCACTTTTTCGGTCTGCGGGTCGATGCGCGTCAGGGGGAAGCCGGTCTGGCTGGCCCACACCGAACCTTGACCGACGGCGAGCGTGCCCTCGACGCCGGGGACGGACAGTTCGATGGTCTTGGTGACTTTGTTGGTCTTGGGGTCGATGCGGTCGATCTTGCCCTCTTTCCGGCAATAGACCCAAATGGAGTTTTCGCCGATGGCGAGGGCGGTTGGCTGCGCAGAGACCTCGATCCGTTTGTCCACCAGGTTGGTGTTGGGGTTCACGCGGACCACGTGATTTTCCGCAGGGCAGGTGACCCATAAAGAGGCCTCGCCAAAGGCCAGGGTATTGCAGCCTGCGGCCAGCCGCAGTTCGGCCACGATGGCGTTCTGTTCGGGATCGACGCGGGACAGCGTGGTGCGATTGTCGCTGAGGAACCACACGCTATCGGCGGTGGCGGCAACGGCGGGTCTGGCGGCGCCCCCGCCGGCTACGGTGGCGGTGACTTTCCAGGTTTTGGGATCGAGCCGCACCAGGGTGCGATCGCCGCAGGAAGGAATCCACAGGCTGGCGAAGGCGCTGACCGCGCCGCCGCATGGCTTATTTAAGGCCGCGACGGGCGTGCCGAGTTCGTTCTTTTTGGCGTCGATGTGGAACAGGCCCTTCTGGTCGGCCATGAGCGGGGCATCGGTGAACGCCAGCCATTCGGCCGCCGCGGCGAACTCGGCGTCGGGTTTGAGGCTGGCGAAAGGGATCTGGACGCCGGGAGTCCTGATCCCCGCGGTGGGGCCGGCGGGCAGGCGGACGGCTTCCTTTTTCGGCTTGCCGCCTTCCGATTTACCGACAGGTTGGGCGGCGGTGGCGGAGCACGCCAAAAAGGCAAGACACAGGCACCCCAAAGAACCTGGACGCATGAAAATCCTCTCCTGGTTGTGTGATGAAAGCCACAGGGCGGATCGGCGCCTTGGCCGGATTTCGTCCAGTATATCCCGAAAAAGCGGCTGTATGAGAGGAATCTTTCTTATTGACAAGCGGTACCGGCGATGTTACAAACTCTATAGTTTCTCAGAGGGGCCGTGTGCCGCCCGTAGTGTCCCGCCCCGTCGGCGCTAAAGTGTGCTCCAAGGCAACTATGCGTCTACTTGCAACTGTTTTTCTTTTGGCCGCTGCGATGCGAGGCGCGGAGCCCCAATCGCAGGCGGCATCACCCGATTTCTTCGAAACCAAAATCCGGCCCATGCTGGCGACCAACTGCTACTCGTGCCACACCAATTCCGCGCTGGGCGGACTGCGGCTCGGACAGCCGCGAGGCGATGCTGAAGGGCGGCGGGCGCGGTCCGGCGATCGTGCCGGGCGATCCCGAAAAGAGCCTGCTGGTGAAGGCCGTCCGGCAGACGGACGACAAGCTGAAAATGCCGATGGGCGGCAAGCTGAAGGATTCGGAGATCGAAGACATCGTGGCGTGGGTAAAGGCGGGCGCGGTATGGCCCGCGGGAACGCCCACGGCGGCAAAGCAGACGGGCACGAAATACACCATCACGCCGGAGCAGAAAACCTTCTGGTCGCTGCTGCCGTTGAAGGATACCGGCGCCGCCTGCCGGTGAAGGACGCGAAGTGGGCGAAGTCGCGACATCGACCGGTTCATTCTGGCGCACCTGGAAAAAGAAGGGCTGAAGCCGGTGCATCCGGCCAGCAAGCACGATCTGATTCGCCGGGCGACGCTGGACCTGACCGGACTGCCGCCCACGCCCGAGGAGATCGCGGCGTTCGAGAAGGACACTTCGCCGGACGCGTTCGCGAAAGTGGTGGACCGCCTGCTGGCGTCGCCGCACTATGGCGAGCGCTGGGGCCGCGTGTGGCTGGACGTGGCGCGCTACGGCGAGGACGATTACCGCAGCCTGAATCCCAATCCGCGCGGCTACCATCCCGTATCCGAACGCGTATCTGTATCGCGACTGGGTGATTCAGGCGTTCAACGACGACATGCCGTACGACCAGTTCGTGAAGGCGCAACTGGCGGGCGACCTGATGGACGAGAAGGTGCGCTACAAGATGCTGCCGGCGACCGGCTTCCTGGGCTTGGGCCCGTGGTATTACGACAACGGCGCGGTGGAAGTGACGCGCGCCGATGAGCGGCACGACCGCGTGGACGTGGTGACGCGCGGATTCCTCGGGCCTGACGGTGGCCTGCGCGCGCTGCCACGATCACAAGTACGATCCGATTCCGCAGACCGACTATTACTCGCTGGCGGGCGTGTTCCTGAACACGACTTACCACGAGTATCCGCGGGTCGCCGAAGGCTGCGTTGGATGAATACACCAAGTTCAGGAGCGAGGTGGACGAAGAAGCAGAAGATGCTGCAGGAGATGCAGACGGACCTGAGCTCGCACCTGTCCGAATCGCTGGTGTTCAAGACGGCCAACTACCTGGAAGGCGTGTACGAAGTGGCCGGGCAGAAGAAGGAGGCCGAGACGGTAGTGGAAGCGCGCAAGCTCGATTACGAGCTTCTGGATGCGGTGGATCAAGTACATGGAGAAGCCCACCGATAAGTACCACTACAAAGACGCCTGGCAGGCCATGATGAAAAAGGCCGTGGCGGCTCCCATGGGCGGCGGCGGAGGCCGGGGCGGTGGCGGCGGCTTTGCGGGAGGCGGCGGAGGCCGCGGGGCGGCGGCGGTGGCGGTGGAAACGTCAATCCGGAAGTGAAGAAGCTGGCCGAAGAGTTCCAGGCGAACGTCGTGAAAGTGATGCTGGAGCGCAAGGAGATTGAACGAAGAGAACGAGATCATCGCGGCCAAGGCGCTGGAAGGCACCAAGAAAAAGAAGCGCGCCAACAAGCCGAACGAGTTCATCACCAACGACGATTTCTGTCCCGGCTGCGGACTGCGGCTGAAGAACATGCCGGAGGACGAGACAGTCCTTCTGGATCGAGATTTTCCAGCGCGAATTGAAAGACGCCGACGATCCGGCGGCGATGATGGCGATGGGCGGGCGCAGCGGCAATCCCGGAGTGCTGCTGTTCCGCGGCTGGGGCCTGGAAAGCCGCGTCGGGCGCCGAGGCGCAGGCGCAGTTGAATACGGTGAAGGCGGACGTGGACGCGGCGCGCAAGAAGCTGGATCCCGATATCCGTTCGTTCACGGCGTGCAGGACGCGGAGAAGCCGGTGGATCTGCCGCTGGCCATTCGCGGCAATCCGCAGAACCTGGGCCAGCAGGTGCCGCGCCACTTCCTGAGCCTGCTCTCGACGGGCGATCCGGCTCCCTTCCAGAAAGGCAGCGGACGGCTGGAACTGGCGGACGATATCCTGAAACAGCCGATTGCCATGCGGGTGATCGTGAACCGCGTCTGGAAGGGGCATTTCGGCACGGGCCTGGTGGATACGCCGAGCAACTTCGGAGTGACCGGCGAGCGGCCGACGAATCCCGAACTGCTGGAGTACCTGGCGAGCTACTTCGTGAAGAACGGCATGTCCATCAAGAAGCTGCACCGCGACATCATGCTGAGTTCGGTCTACCAGTTGAGCACCGAGAACGACGCCGCGAATTTCGCCAAGGATTCCGGCGACCGGCTGTACTGGCGGATGGATCGCAAACGCATGGACGCGGAGCAGACTGCGCGACGCGGTGCTGATCGGTGGCGGGCAACCTGGACGATTCGCTGGGCGGCCCATCGGCGGATTTGACGCCGGCCTTCACCAGGCGCACGGTGTATGGCAAAGTAAGCCGGTACAAGCTGGACGAGTATCTTCAGTTATTCGATTTTCCCGCGCCCAACATCAGCGCGGAAAAGCGATTCACCACCACGGTGCCGCTGCAGCGCCTGTTCCTGATGAACAGCGACTTCATGCAGGTGGAAGCCGAGGAACTGGCCAAACGGGTGGCGGCGGAGCCGGACAACCGGGCGCGCATCAAGAAAGTCTACCTGCTGGCGTATGGACGCGAGCCGAGTGAAGAGGAAATCAAGCTAGGGATCGACTATCTGCACGCCGAGCCGCTGCGGGAGTACGAAGAGAATAAGAAGGCGGCTCCCGCGAGGCGGCCGGGGTGGAGGACGAAGGCGGCCGGCCACGGATGCGCCTCCGGCCGGATACGGCGCAGGACGGCAATGAAGGCGCGGCCGGCGCGGCCGGCGCCGATGGAGCGCCCGCGGCAATGCCGATGGGCATGGGCATGATGGGCGGGATGATGGGCGGCGCGCGGCGGTCGCGGCGGCGCGGCGGCGGAAGTGAAGTACGAGCCCACGGCCTGGGGCCGCTACGTCAAGATCCTGTTCAGTTCCAGTGAATTTGTGTTTATCAACTAAGAAGGAGCATATGTTCGATCATAAGTCGTCGCAATCCGCTGACTCGCCGCGAAGCGCTGTGCCGCGTCGGCAACGGCTTCGGCATGATGGCGTTCGCCAGCATGGTGGGCCAATCGCTTGGCGCAGAGCCGGCGTGCAGCCGGACGGCACCGGCGGCGCGGCCACGCTCGATTATCCGCAGCGCGTCAAGCGCGTCATCTTCCTGTTCATGAACGGCGGCTGCTCGCACATCGACAGCTTCGACCCCAAGCCGGCGCTCGAAAAGTACGATGGCCAGCCGCTGCCCGGCGGCAACGATCAAGACCGAACGCCGGACCGGCGAGCTGATGAAGTCGCCGTTCAAGTTCAAAAAGTACGGCCAGTGCGGCATGGACGTGAGCGAACTGTGGCCGCATCTGGGCGAAGTGGCCGACGATATCTGCTGGGTCCGCTCGGTGTACACCGACATTCCCAATCACGAGCCGTCCTGCCTGATGATGAACACCGGCGCCAATCAGGCGGGCCGTCCTTCCATGGGCGCATGGCTCACTTACGGGCTGGGCACGGAGAATCAGAATCTTCCGGGTTACGTGGTGCTGTGTCCCACCGTGCCGACCACCGTGGGCCCGCCGCTGTGGAGCAACGGATTTCTTCCGGCGATCAACCAGGGCACGTTCATCTCGAACCGTGTCCAGACCGGCTCCCGATGGCGAAGACGCCGATATGCCGGACGCCGGCGCCATGCCCGAAGGGAAGCCGACGGCAAGGATAAGGACGGAAAAGAGAAGGTCAAGAAAGTCACCATCGAGCGCAGTTTCGATCCCAAGAAGCTGGTCAGCTATGTCAACAATCCGAAGTTCTCGCTGGTGCGAGCAGCGGCGCGAACTGGACCTGCTGCAGAAGCTCGAGAAGATGCGCGAGGAGCAGACCGGAGCCGACCAGCAGGTGGAAGCGACCATCAAGTCCATGGAGATCGCCTACCGCATGCAGACCGAAGCGCCGGATGTGTTCGACGTGCGCAAGGAATCGCAGGCCACGCTGGATCTGTACGGACCGGGCGCGGTGGCGCGCGGCTGCCTGACGGCGGTGCGGCTGGCCGCAGAAGGGCGTCCGCATGACGCAGGTCTATTACTCGCAGGGCGACCCGTGGGACGCGCACAGCGACATTTTCGCGCACAAGACCAACGCCAAGAATTCCGACCAGGCCTTTGCGGCGGTGATCAAGGACCTGAAGACGCGGGGCCTGTGGAAGGACACGCTGGTGGTATGCGGTTCGGAATTCGGCACGAACGCCGGTGCGCGAAGTGGGCGGCGCGGGAGCGGACATCAAGCGCGGGCGCGACCACAATCCGTTCGGATATCACCATGTGGCTGGCCGGAGGCGCGGTCAAGGGCGGCACGATCTACGGCGGCCACGGACGAATTCGGCTTCAAGGCGATTGAGAAGCCGGTGCACGTCCACGACATTCACGCGACCATCCTCTACCTGTTCGGCATCGACCACACCAAAGTTGACGTACCGGTATAGCGGGCGGGATTTCCGGCTGACGGACGTCGCCGGCAACGTGCTGCACGACCTGATCGCGTAAGTTTAATCGGGGGTATAGGACATTTTGATTTGACTCCTATACCTCTTTCCTTTACACTGCATCAAACACCCTGTTTGCACGGTAAGTAAGACCTGTACCGTCTCTTGGTCGAGACCACATCTTCGTCGACAAGGGTCCTGAAACCCCGATGCTGTCTACGTAATGGAGGATGGTCTCGATGTTCCGATTCGCTTTTGCGCTTGTGGTGGGAGTGCTGCCCCTGGCGGCCCAGACCAGTGTGCTCGGAGTAATCACCGACGCGCAGGGGGCTGCGGTTCCGGAAGCCGTAGTAACGGCTAAGAATGCGGAGACTTCCGCAATCCGGAAAACTCTCACCAATTCCCTGGGTGAATACAACATGGCTCAGATGCAGCCGGGCACTTACGGCGTCACGGTGGAGAAGCCGGGCTTTCGGACGCACAACGCGCAGGTTCTGCTGCAGGTGAATACGCCGGCCACGATGAACGTGAAGCTGGAACTGGGCGCGGTGAACGAATCGGTAAATGTGAGCGCTGAAGTGGCGCTGGTGAATACGGAAAACGCCGCGGTTGGCAATCCGTTCACCGAGACGCAGGTGAAAGAGATCCCGCTGCAGACGCGCAACGTGGTGGCGCTGCTGGGCGTGCAGGCGGGCGTATCATCGTCCGGCCAGGTGTTGGGGTCGCGGCCCGACCAGAACAACGTGCTGCTGGACGGCGTGGATGTAAACGATAACCAGGGCGCCAACGGATTCAATTCCGTACTGCCGATTCCACTGGATTCGGTGCAGGAGTTCCGGACGACGGTGGCGGGCGTGGGCGCCGATATGGGCCGGTCGGCCGGCGGACAGGTTTCCATCGTCACCAAGGGCGGCACCAATCAGTTTCACGGCTCGGCGTACGAATACAATCGCAACACCCTGACCGAAGCCAACGACTGGTTCAGCAATCGCGCCGGCACGCCGCGGCCCGCGCTGATCCGCAATCAGTACGGCGCGTCGCTGGGCGGGCCGGTACTGAAGAACAAGCTGTTTTTCTTTTTCAATTACGAAGGGCGCAAGGATCGCAGCGCCTCCGCCAAGACGGCCACGGTTCCGCAGGCATCGTTCGCGCAGGGCTCTGTGAACGTGCTGCTGAAGGACGGGCGGACGGTAACGCTGAGCCCGCAGGATGTGATCAACATCGACCCGCTGCACGTTGGGGCGAGCCCTTACATGCTGAACCTGATGAAGCAGTATCCGGCGGGCAACAACCCTCTGGGAGCCACAGACAAGGGACTGAATTTCAACCAACTGCTTTTCAACGCGCCGAACACGCTGGACAACCACGTGATGGTAGGGCGCATGGACTACAACATCGACGACGCGGGCAGGCATACTCTCTCGGTACGCGGAACGCTGAACGGCGCGGGACAGGATTCGACGCTGGCGCAGTTCCCGGGGCAGGCGGCGGCCGCCCGGACACTGGACAATTCGCGCGGCGTTTCGGTGCGGTACACGGCGGTGATCAATCCGCGCCTGGTGAATCTGGCTACTTATGGATACACGCGGCTGGGAACTTCTTCCACGGGCAATCAGACGGTGCTTCCGAGTTTCGTGATGACCACGCTGCTACCCACGGCGCGGCCCTCGCAGCGCGATGCGCCCACCACCAACCTGGCCGACGACCTGACCTGGACCAAGGGCCGCCACAACGTGCAATTCGGAATCAACTTCCGGTTCATCGACAACGACCGCATGTCTTTCAACAACGTGCCGAACTACAGCTTCAACCGGAACACGCTGCTGGGCCTGGGAGCGGATATCGACGCGGACGTGCTGGCCTATCTGCAGCCGATCTACGGCTCCAATATCGCGCTTTCCAGCGGAACCAATGTAACGAATGCGTTCGGTGCGTTACTCGGGCTGGTCAATCAGTTTGGCGCGACTTATAACTTCGGCAAGGACGGTACGGCGATTCCGTTCGGCCAGCCGGTGACCACTAACTTTGCCGCGCATGAATACGAAGGGTACGTGCAGGATAGCTTTAAGTGGAAGCGGAACTTCACGGTGAACTATGGACTGAGATACTCGCGGTTCGGGGTTCCGTTTGAAAAGAACGGCGTGGAAGTGGTGCCGCAGACCCCGCTCAGCCAGTTCTTTGCCGAGCGCAACGGCGGCCAGTTAGTGGGGATTCCGGCCTATGCCCTGCCAAGTTCCATGATCACGTATGCCCTGGGCGGTCCGGTGAACGGGCGTCCGGGTTACTATCCGGCGGATACGAAGGATTTCGCGCCGCGGGTGAGCCTGGCATACTCGCCGGAATCGGGGAGCATGCTCGAAAAGATTCTGGGTAAAGGGAGCGTGCTGCGTTCCGGCGGCGGCATCGTCTACGATCATTACGGCAGCGCGATGGTTGCGAGTTTTGCCTCGTCCGGCTCGCCGGGCCTGGCCACCACCGTGGCGCAGCCGGTCAATACCAACTTCACCACGGCGTTCCGTTACGCCGGGAGCGCGCTGCCGGCCCTGCCGGCATCGGGCGGCGGAGCGTTTCCCTATACGCCTCCGGTAATTCAGGGCGGATTCACGACGTTCAGCGGGGTGGCCAGCGATCTGAAGGCGCCGTACTCTTACGTGATCAACGTCAACTATGCGCGGCCGCTGCCGCACGGTATGAGCCTGGAACTGGGATACGCAGGCCGGCTGTCGCACCGGGGAATTCTGAACCAGGATTTCGCGCAGCCGATGACTAAGTTCACCGATCCGAAGTCCGGGCAATCGTGGCTGCAGGCCAGCACGGTGCTGGCGCAGCTTTTCAATAACGGCGTCACTCCGGCGCAGGTGAAGGCGAACCCCGGCCTGGTGCCGGAGCAGCCGTTCTTCACTAACATCTTCCCCGGGGCGAAGAACCAGTACATCACCGGCAGCGCCAGCGCTAACTTCTTTTACGATGTGTTCGGGAATTACTCCGGCAGTTTCCTGGATGGTCTGAACGATATGGACCGGATCCGGCTGTCCGGCGGCGGATGCGTCGCGGTCTACGGCTGTAATACCTTTTTCCCGCTGCAGAATTCCGGCCTGGATGCTTACGTGAACGCCGGGAAGGCGGCCTATCACGCGGCCACCATCGTGATTCGCCGGCCGGTCACGCATGGATGGGGCTACGACTTCAATTACACGTTCTCGCACAGCCTGGACAACGGATCGGCATCGGAGACCAGCGGCGGCGCGGCGTTGCAGGACGCTTTTAACCCGAATGCATTCCGCGGCCCCTCGGATTTCGACGCGCGCCACACGATTACCGCGGACGCCGTAGTGGACCTGCCGGTCGGCAAGGGGAGGGCGCTATTCGGCCACATGCCCACGTGGCTGGACTACGCCGTGGGCGGATGGCAGGTGAGCACGCTGTATACGTTCCGCACCGGACTGCCGCAGACGTGCTCGGATTCCGGCGTGTACAACGTGAACTACGATATTTCGGCGTACTGCATCGTGAGGCCGGGTTCGCCGCTGCCGGCGAACGGGTTCACGTTCGACAATACCGGCGTGCCCAGCATTTTCGCCAACCCCAGCGCGGTGAATTCCGTGGTGGCCGGGTATCCGGGGCAGGTGGGCACGCGCGGGATGTTCCGCGGCCTGAAGATGTGGAATGACGACATGGCTGTCAGTAAGTTCTTCCGTCTGCACAAAGAGACGATGCACCTGCAGGTGCGCGCCGAGGCATACAACCTTCTCAATCATGAGAACTTCGGTAACCCGGCGCTGAACATGGCGAGCCCGACGACGTTCGGGGAAATCACTTCGACGCTGACCGGCACGGCGGCGCGCGTCATGCAGTTCGCAGCGCGGTTCGAGTTTTAGGGTAGGTTTTGCTGCGGGCAGAATTCTGTCTGCGGACGGCTTCAGCCCGATCCGGCGATACGTGCCTGGCGATCGCGCCATCGAACCTCAGCTCGAATCAACGGCCATCCGAAGGTCTTGGCCGGCGTAGCGGCCAGTTGCAACGGGAATCTCCCGCACGCAGCTATCGGCGACCACTGACCTCCGTCGAGCGGTCTTTCGTCGTTCTATATTGGGGAGACGAATGGGTTTGGGGGAATTCCGGGTTTTCAGTAAACTTCAAGACGCTCGGGTGTCGGCGTGGAAATCAGGGGCTTGCCGTCCGCCCGGACAATCTCGAGTTCGCACATGAACCCTTCGCGATTTATGTGGAGCAGGAGCCAGACGGGGATTCCATCCTCATCGGAATATTGTCCTTCGACTGGAACTCGGTATCGCCCGCTGGACGGAGGTCCATTCGATACGTGCAGGTCGATGCTGCCGTAGTTGTCCTGGTGCTCCAGAATCAGCCGCGCCGTCGTCGATTCCAACTGCTCGCGGAGTTGGTCCCGTCCATCGAAGTGATGATGGTCGAGCAGCTTTTCCAACAGCCTTCGTTCGCCGTCATGCAGTGGCCGGAAAGCCGCAATCTTCTCCTCATCCATGCCCGGGCGATATGACCGCCGCCTACTCCACCGTAACGTGGGTGCCTTTGCCCGGCTCGTCGCGGCTCAAGCGTTCGATCCGGTCGTCGATCAGGCTGCGCATGCCCTTGAGGAACTCGATCCTCGAAGTGCGAAAGTGATCCTTGGTCGCGTCCGACCAGAGCTTTTCCATCACCGGTATCGCCGTGGCGCAAAAAAAACAGCCGGGGCCGTGCCGATGGGTGGCCTGGTCTTTGTTCTCCTGGTTCTCTGGCATCTCAAACCTCCCTTAACTCCACGGTCAATATTCTATTGTCCAACTTTGCGCGGCTGGGTGTCAGCGCCGCCATGGAAGTCGGCAGCCCGATGTGGCGGCGCAGCGTGCCCACCTCCACCACCAGTTCGTCGCCCTTCTTGAACAGCCCCACTTCGCCCTTGACGGCGAAGGGCAGCAGCAGTTTCACTTCGTAATGGTTGCCCTGTTTGTTGAAGCTGTAGGGCGCTTCGGTGCGCGTCACGGCGGCGGGGTCTTCCTTCTCTGCGTACAGACTCCGCGACAACTCGTCCAGACGTTCCCGGCCGAGCACTTCATGCGTGAACAGAGGCACCCGCTTTACCGCCACGGGTGCGAAGTATGCCTCGATTTCCTCGACGATTTTGGCCTGCGAAGCGCGCCACTCCTGGAAATAGGCGTCGGTGACGCTGCCCGGAAGCAGGCGGTTGACGATTACGCCATCCACCGTGAGTCCGTGCAGCGAGAAATAAACGAAGGCGCGCTGAGTCTCCCGCAGCACCATGCGCTCGGGGTTGGTTACCAGGCGCACGCTGGTGATCCGCGGATCTTCCAGCAGTTCGCCGATCCCATCCAGTTTCCCGAACAGGTCCTGGATGTTGGCGAAGTAGTTGTCGGTAGGCAGTTCGACGGGCGAGACCCGGTTGGCCAGCGGGCGCACGGCTTTGAGTATGCCGCGCTGGAACGGAAAGATGTGCTTCATGTACCACTCGAGCGTGGTCGGCATGCTGACAAATCGCATGGATTCGGCGGTGGGCGCGCAATCCAGCACGATGATGTCGTAGCGTCCCTCGCGGCGGAACTGGTTCACGTACATCATGGCGCTGAGTTCTTCCATGCCGGGAAGAATGGCCAGCTCTTCGGCCTCCACATCGTTGATGCCGGTGGTGCGGAGCACGCTGATGACGTAGGAAGAGATCTCCCGCCAGTGGCGTTTGATCTCCTTTTGAATGTTCACTTCGTGGATAGCCAGGCGGTCGTCGATGGGGTATGGGTCGCCGGTTTTCGCGTGAAACAGTTCGGTCTCCAGGTCGAACGCATCGGCCAGGCTGTGAGCCGGGTCCACGCTCATCACCAGGGTCCGATAGCCCAGGCGGGAAAGCTGCAGGCCGGTCGCGGCGGCCAGACTGGTTTTGCCAACGCCTCCTTTGCCGCTGAAGAGAAGGATGCGCATAACTTTATGGTACCGCGTTAAAGTCTGGCGACCTTTCATCCGATATAGAGGGTATGTTCGAATGGCAGGAGAGCTATAAGATCGGCGTTGGCAGCATCGATGCCCAGCACCAGATTCTATTTCAGACGGCATCCAGGCTGCGGGATGCCATGCTCGCCGGAAACGGTAAGGCAACGGTGGGTTCCATACTGGAGCGGCTGGTGAAGTATACCGAGAGCCATTTCGCCCACGAAGAACGGCTGATGGAGCTGTATCACTATCCGCAACTGGCGGCTCACAAGGCGCAACATGAGGCATTGGCGCGGCAGGTTCGGGATTTTCAAACCAAATTTCAGGCCGGACAGGCCACGATGACGGTACAGCTTCTGCAATTTCTCAAGAACTGGCTGGTTGGCCACATTCAGCAGAGCGATTTGAAACTGGTTCCGTTTATTGAAAATAAAGCTGCTTAGATCCCGAACAGCGGGTGATACTTCTCGGGCAGGCGGACACGCTGCATTTCCCGGGAGACGAACACGTGGCGAGTCGAGCCGGTCGCCAGAACGCGGTCGTCTCCGGCAGGCTCATCTCGTAGTGGAAGATCACGATCCGGGTGTTGGCATCCTCGATCCACGTCTTGACGATGACTTCATCGTCGAAACGCGCCGGGGAGCGATAGCGGCAGTTGGCCTCGGCCACGGCCAGAAAAATTCCGTCCTCGTCGCTCCATATCGCGGTAATTGAATCCGCACGGCCTTACACAGCTCCACCCGCCCTACCTCCATCCACACCAGGTAATTGGCGTAATACACGACGCCCATCTGGTCGGTTTCGGCGTAGCGCACGCGCAGTCGGGTCTCGGTGGACGGTTTCACGGGAAAGCGCATTGTAACGTGGTGCAACGCCGTACCGTTCGACCGCGTCTGTTAGACTGAGAGTTATCCCCGAAATGCACGCGCGCGTACTGTTTTTCGGCAGTGCTCAAGGAAGTGGTCGGGCGGTCGGCGGAGGAGGCTGAATTCGCCGACGGGCGCCGACCTTCGCCACGTGTTCGAACCCGTACCGGCCCGCTTCCCGCGTCGTCGACGAGCATGGCGGGTAGCATTGTGGTGGCGCGCAATCAGGAATTCGCCGACCTTTCGGCGCCAGCTGGCGGAGGGCGACGAAATCGCCTTTCTGCCGCCGGTTATCGGGGGATGCTGGCCCGGAAAATGCCCGAGATCCTGATGGCGGCAACTACTTCGCGCTGACCCGGGACCCATTGATACGCGCGCCCTGGTCGTCTCGCGTTCTCACGGGTCCGAAGGGCGCAGTGGTGACTTTCGAGGGCACGGTCCGCAACAACACCAAGGGCCGTCCGACCCTCTGCCTGGATTACGAGTGCTTACGAGCGCCTCGCGCTCGAGGAGATGGCGCGGATCGGCCAGGAAATCGCCGCCGGCCGGCAGATCGGGCGGATCGCCATGGTGCACCGCCTCGGCCGCGTGCTGGTCGGAGAAACTAGCGTGGCGGTCGATCGTCACCGCGGCGCATCGCCGGGCCGGCGTTCGAAGCTGCGCTCGAAGGCATCAACCGGTTGAAGAAGAGGGTCCCCATCTGGAAAAAGGAGCACTTCGCCGATGGCGAGGTCTGGGCGGAAGGAGAGTGGGACGAGCATGTTCCGTGGCGTGACCTCAGCTTGCCATGCCGGCGTTCGCGCCGGCTCCGGCGGCGCTCCGTTCGGAGCCGTCGCGGTCCAGTGGCCCGCCTGCGCTGCTCACGGTGCCCGGTCAACCGGTGCACGCTGACCCTCGCGCACCGTGGAACGAAGAACAAGGCCGGCCAACTTGTGGGACGCCTGCAAAGGACGATTTCGAAATCTACGACAACGGCGTGCGGCAGGAGATTGCCGTTTTTGAACGCCAGACGGACCAGCCGCTTTCGATAGCGCTGCTCATCGACGTACCAGCGGCTCCACCGGCAAGGACCTTAAGTTCGAAATCGACTCCGCGTCGCGATTTCTGCAAGGCCTGCTGGCCGAAGGCAAGTCCGGAGGACCGCGTGTCGCATCTTTACCGTTCGACGACACGGTCGCCCGCGTGACTCCGGGGTTTCACCCACGACTTTCCGCCCTGCTCGATGCGCGCCTCAAGAACATCTCCGGCTCCGGCCGGACCTCGCTCTACGACGCCATCTGCTGGCGGCGGCCAGGACCTGGAATGCGGGACGGGCCGCAAGGCGATCATCGTGATTATCACGATGGCGACAACACCTACCAGTCCCTACGATACCCACCAGGCGCTCGAAGCGGCGCAACTGGCGGATGCGGTCATCTATCCGCTGGTGGTGATGCCCATTACCAACGACGCCGGGCGCAACATCGGCGGCGAGAACGCCCTCACCTTCATGGCGCGAGGCACCGGCGGGCGCACCTTCCTGCCGACCCTCGGGAGCAACTGGACAAGGCCTTTTCGACGACATCATCTCCGAACTGCGCACGCGAGTACTGCTCGGCTTCTATCCGCACGGCGTGCCGCCTTCACCCGAGCGCTTCCATAAGCTTAAGGTGCAGGTGAAACGTCCGGAATTGCAGGTTTCGGCGCGCAACGGCTATTATGGGGAGGTCGAGGCTGGCGCGGGGAGCGCGCCGGATCCGCGCGTGACCCCCGGAACGGCTAAGCCCGCGCCCCGCACGATAACACGGGTAAGAAGCAATAGGAGAGGCGAGTACGACGCAACAAGGTGGGAAAAGCCGGACGCGCGCCGGAACACACGTTCGAAGAGGCCAGGTATCTGAAACGCCTCATCGAGGGCGCCACGCCGGTGCGCGTCAAGATGATCGACGGCGAAGAAGTGATCGGCACGATCGAATACTACGATCAGTCCTTCATTCGGCTGACCCGCGAAGGAGAGCCGAACCTCTTTATTTTCAAACACGACATCAAGTACCTCAGGAAGAGGCATAGCTCTCCCGCTCTCGCGGATTCATGCCCTATCTGGAAACAGCCGTAGAAATCGCGCGCGAAGCCGGCGCGCTGGTGGCGAACTATCTGGAGCGACGCGTGCCTTTCGAAACCAAGGGCGAATTCGACCTGGTAACCGCCGCCGACCGCGCTTCGGAGAAGCTCATTGTGGAGCGCCTGCGCTCGCACTTCCCGGCGCACGGGATCGTCGGCCGAGGAAGGCGGCGGGCGTACGAGAACGGATTCGGAGTACCGCTGGTTGTAGACCCGCTGGACGGCACCACCAACTTCGCCCACGGCTTTCCGTTGTTCAACGTCACCCTGGCGCTGGAGCACGCCGGACGAAGTAGTCGCCGGGGTGGTGTTACGATCCCGTCGGCAGGAGATGTTCACCGCCGAACGCGGCGCCGGCGCGTACCTGAACAACCGGCGCATTCACGTATCGGCGGCGCGAACGGCTCGGCGACAGCCTGGCGTCCACCGGGTTCCCCAGCCGCAAGCGGCACCACAACATCAATATTCACTTCTATTACCAGCTCGCCATGGCGTCGCACGGCGTGCGGCGCACCGGGTCGGCCGCGCTGGACCTGGCGTATGTCGCGGCGGGGAGGCTGGACTTCTTCTGGGAATTCGGTCTCAAGCCGTGGGACATGGCGGCCGGCACTCTGCTGGTGCAGGAAGCCGGCGGCCGGGTTTCCGACATGCACGGAGCCGGGCACAGCGTAGTCACTTCGGAGACTCTGCTGGCGGATAATGGCGCCCTGCACGACGAGGTAATCGCCTCTTTCGCGGAGATCTTCCGAGGACAATTGCGGGTTCCCCTGCCGCCCATTACTTAGTGCGCCGTTTCAAAAGTTCACCGACGTATCAAGAAGACCGCTTGCTGACGCGCGCGGCTCCGATCAGAGACGCGACTGTTAGGGAGCGTTCGGAAGGGAATACGTTGGCGTACTTCTGAAACGACCGGCTTAGTGCGCCGTTTCACTTCCGTACCTGTTTTTCTCCGCGTCTTCCTCAGCGGCTCCGCGGCTCCGCGATCAAAAGAGCCCCCACTGACCTAACTTCCCGCGTAGCCCTGCGTGGCGATCCGCTTCCCGCCCTCCCGGTGCGCCTCGTCGGAGAGCGCATGCACCCCGCTGGCGTCGATCCACCGGTTGTAGAAATTGAACAGCGCGCACACGGTGATCGCAAAGTACAGGGCCTCGTCGGTCCAGCCCGCGGCGCGCGCCGGCTCCATGTCCTGCGGGGTAATCCGCGCGGAATCCCGGTTCACCTTGTCCACGAAGCGGAACAGCGCCTTGTGCTGCCCGTCCAGCGGCGAACTTTCCAGGTCGCGCAGTACGGCCCACACCAGCGCCTCGTCTCCCAACAGTTCCGCCGCACCTGCGGCGTGGGATTTCAGTCAAAACGGGCAATCGTTGCGATATGAAGTGTATGCCGCGATCAACTCCCGCATCCCCGGCGAAAGCGGCGACGGCCCGCGCATGATCTCCTGCGTGAAGCGGGCCAGGTGCTGCGTGGCCTGCGGCAGGAAGGCGAACATGTGCCAGATTTGCGGGTACTCCATGCCCCTGGCTCCCGCCATCCGGATCAAATCGGCATAATGCCCGGGCTTCGGATCCCCCTCCACGCCCGGCAGAAACATCGGTTCCATCGAATCAGCATACCCTAACCTGCCTTTTCATAATCGGCGTAATAGAAATTATTCGTGACGGGCCGGCTCCCCGTTCTGGCATACTGTGCCTGAGATCGTGGGGCACGCGGTTCCGCCTGCCAGCCGTCTTTTCAACAGGAGACCTGTACTCAATGAGCCATACCTCTGTCCTGTGGGAGGAAACTGTCCAGCCGGCCGCGAGCTGGTCCCATGTGCTGAAACGCGGCACGCTGCTGCGCATTACCGATGTCGAGGGCGGCGCCAACGTGGGCGCCCTGTTCTACAACTTCGAATGCCCGGTGGAGCGCTACAACATGCCGGACACTTTGAAAGCGCAGCACATCGCCCGGCTCACCACAGGCTTCGTGCTCTACTCCGACATGGGCCGGATCCTTTGCTCCCTCGTGGACGATACCGTGGGCTGGCACGATCCCCTCGGCGGCTGCTCGAACGCCGCCATGGTGCGCGCCCAATATGGCGAAGGCCCCTACCAGCAGCTGCGCAACGACTACTACCGCAACGGCCACGACAGCTTCCTGGTGGAACTCGGCAAGTGGGGACTCGGCCCGCGCGACCTGGTCGCCCAACGTGAACTTCTTCAGCCGCGTGGACGTGGGCGCCGATGGCGTCATGATCTGGCACGCAGGCAATTCCCCGGCCGGTTCGTACGTGGAACTGCGCGCCGAGATGAACGTCCTCACGGTTCTGAACACCTGCCCCCATCCGCTGGACCCCTCGACCGAATACCGGCCCAAGCCGGTAAGCCTTTCCATCCGGCATGCGCCGCCCGGTGGCCGCCGACGATCCGTGCCGCCTTTCGCGCCCGGAAAACGGCCGCGGATTCACCCTCACGGAGCGCTACTTCCTATGACCCGCCGACCGCATACAGTTTCGTCATACCCAGCGGGCGAACCCTGGATCCACGAAATCCGCAAGGGTCAGCATTTCCGCATCGTGGATCTGCACGGCAATCAGGCCGTGGACACCCTCTTCTACAACGCGCACGATTATGCCGACCGCTACAGCGCCCAGGACACCATCCGCGCAGCAGCGCAACATTTACCTCACCACCGGCACGCAGCTCATGTCCACCGGCGGCAATGTGCTGCTCACCATCGTGGCCGACACCTGCGGCCGGCACGACACGCTGGGCGGCGCCTGCGCCAACGAAAGCAACATGGTCCGCTACGCCATCGAGAAGCGCTTCATGCACGCCTGCCGCAGCAGCTTCCTGAAGGCCGTCACCGAATGGGACCACGGCATGACCAAGCGCGACATCACCTGCAATATCAATTTCTTCATGAACGTGCCCGTGACTCCCGAAGGCGGACTCACCTTTGAAGACGGCATCTCCGAGCCCGGCAAATACGTCGAGATGCGCGCCGAAATGGACGTGCTGGCGCTCATCAGCAACTGCCCGCAGCTCAACAATCCGTGCAATGCCTACAATCCGACTCCCGTCCAGGTGCTGATCTGGACGCGTAATGTTCCGCAAGGTCCTCATCGCGAATCGCGGCGCCATTGCCTGCCGCATTGTGCGGACCTTACGAAAAATGGGTGTGGGCTCCGTGGCCGTGTATTCGGAGCCCGACCGCCATTCGCTGCACGTGCGCGCAGGCGGATGAAGCCGTTGCATCGGCCCCGCCCGCTGCGCAAAGCTATCTCTCCATCCCCGCGCTGCTCGATGCCGCCCGCCGCACCGGCGCGGAAGCCATCCATCCGGGCTACGGCTTCCTCAGCGAGAATGCCGACTTCGCCGAAGCCTGCGCCGCTGCCGGCATCGTCTTCATCGGACCGACGCCCGCGCAGATGCGCGCCTTCGGCCTGAAGCACACCGCGCGCCGCATCGCCGCCGAAAACGGCGTCGCCGCTGCTGCCCGGCACCGGGCTGCTGGATTCGGTGGAAGACGCCCTCGCCGCCGCGGACGCCATCGGCTATCCGGTGATGCTCAAGAGCACCGCCGGCGGCGGCGGCATCGGCATGCGCCTGTGCGCATCGGCGCTCGAACTGCGCGAATCCTACGCCGCCGTGCAGCACCTGAGCCAGGCCAGTTTCGGCACCGGCGGGCTGTACCTGGAAAAGTTCGTCGCCAACGCCCGCCACATCGAAGTCCAGATCTTCGGCGACGGTAAGGGCGTGCTGCCTGGCGAGCGCGACTGCTCCGTGCAGCGCCGCAATCAGAAGGTGATCGAGGAAACGCCCGCTCCGGGCGTGCGATGCCCGCGAACTGCTCGCCATCGCCGTCCGCCTCGCCAAAGCCGTCAACTATCAATCGGCCGGCACGGTCGAGTTCATCTACGACGAGGACACCGCCCGCTTCTACTTCCTGGAAGTCAACACCCGCCTGCAGGTGGAGCACGGAGTCACCGAAGAGGTCACCGGCATCGACCTGGTGGAGTGGATGGTCCGCCAGATCGCTCCCCGAGGTGCCCAGGCCCTGCGGCCATTCCATCCAGGTGCGCATCTATGCCGAGGACCCGGCGCGGAACTTCCAGCCCAGTGCCGGCCAACTCTCGCAGGTGGTCTGGCCGGCGGATGCCCGCGTCGAAACCTGGGTCGAATCCGGCACCGAGGTCACGCCCTATTACGACCCGATGCTTGCCAAGATCATCGTGCGCGGCGCCACCCGCGCCGAAGCCGTTCAGAAAATGCGCACCGCCCTGGACGCCACGCGCATCTACGGCATCGAAACCAATCTCGCCTACCTGCGCCAGGTCTGCGCGCATCCCGCCTTCGCCGCCGGCGGCATCTCCACGCGGTTCCTGCGCGATTTTCCCTACCGCCGCGATGCCATCGAAGTGCTCGACCCCGGCACCCAGACCACCGTGCAGGATTACCCCGGCCGCCTGGGCTACTGGCACGTGGGCGTGCCTCCCTCCGGCCCCATGGATTCGCTCTCCTTCCGCCTGGCCAACCGCCTGGTGGGCAATCCGGAACGCGCCGCGGGCCTGGAAATCACCGTCACCGGCCCCACCCTCCGCTTCACCTGCGACACCACCATCGCGCTCACCGGCGCCAGGCTCCACGCGCCGCACTGCCGGGCCATCCAGGTGCAGGCCGGCGAGACGCTGGAACTCGGCACCATCGCCGGCCCTGGAGTCCGCGCCTACCTGGCCATCGCCGGAGGCTATCGACGTCCCGGAATATCTCGGCAGCCGCGCCACCTTCATCCTGGGCAAATTCGGCCGCCCCCTCAGGGCGGGCGACGTGCTGGCCATCACCCCGGCGCAGCCCCCGCCGGCCGAAGCGCTTCCGCCGCCGTTGACTCACAACTGGCAGATCGCCGTGATGTATGGCCCGCACGGAGCCCCCGATTTCTTCACCCCCGGAGACATCGAGACGTTCTTCTCCACCGCCTGGAAAGTCCACCACAATTCCGACCGCACCGGAGTCCGCCTCATCGGCCCGAAGCCCGCCTGGGCCCGACGCGATGGCGGCGAAGCCGGCCTCCACCCCTCCAACATTCACGACAACGCCTACGCCATCGGCACCATCGACTTCACCGGCGACATGCCCGTCATCCTCGGCCCCGACGGCCCCAGCCTCGGAGGCTTCGTCTGCCCCGCCACCATCATCGCCGCCGACCTCTGGAAAATCGGCCAGCTCCAACCCGGCGACACCGTCCGCTTCACCGCCGTCTCCGAAGCCCAGGCCCAAGCCATGGAAGCCCAGCTAGACCAGGCCCTGGCCACCCTGGACGGCGCATGGCCCGCAATTCCCACCGCCCGTCGCGAGACCTATCCTCGCGAGCGAAGCGAGCCACGATGCCCGGCTCCGGCCCCGGCCCCCGGCCCCAACTCGCAGTCCCACCCGCGACCCCCGCCCAGTCCCCGCTGCTCGTCCATCGTTCCGACGGCGACAAGTACCTCCTCATCGAATACGGCCCCAACGTCCTCGACCTCAACCTGCGCTTCCGCGTCCACGCCCTGGAATCCGGCCTGCGCGCCGAACGCCTCCCCGGCATCATCGATATCACCCCCGGCGTCCGCTCCCTCCACATCCACTACGACAGCCGCCTCCTCCCCCGCCAGACCCTGCTCGCCGCGCTGGATTCCGTCGAGCGCCGCATCCCCGATCTCGACGACATCGTGGTCCCCTCGCGCATCGTCCACCTGCCGCTCTCCTGGGACGACCCCGCCACGCAACTGGCCATCCGCAAGTACACCCAGTCCGTCCGTCCCGACGCGCCCTGGTGCTCCCAGCAACATCGAATTCATCCGCCGCATCAACGGCCTCGCCGTCCATCGACGATGTGCACCGCATCGTCTTCGACGCCAGCTACCTGGTGCTCGGCCTGGGCGACGTCTACCTCGGCGCGCCCGTGGCCACCCCCATCGACCCGCGCCACCGCCTGGTCACCACCAAGTACAATCCGGCGCGCACCTGGACGCCCGAAAACGCCGTCGGCATCGGCGGCGCCTACCTGTGCGTTTACGGCATGGAGGGTCCCGGCGGCTACCAGTTCGTCGGCCGCACCTTGCAGATGTGGAACACGTACGCACGCCGACTTCCGCCGTGGCTGCTCCGCTTCTTCGATCAGATCCGCTTCTACCCGGTCTCCGCCGAAGAGCTGCTCGACATCCGCGACGCCTTCCCGCACGGCGGCTATCCGCTCCGCATCGAGGCGCAAGACTTCCGCCTGCGCGATTATCACGCCTTCCTGCACTCCATCGAAGCCCCTGCTGCCCGCTTCAAACACACCCAGCAGGAGGCATTCCTGGCCGAGCGCGAGCGCTGGGCCGCGTCCGGCCAGGACACTTACCGCGAGCCGCCCGATGTCGCCGCACCCCCCGGCTCCGAGGGCGCCGTCCCCGAAGGCTGCCGCGCCGTTCCCTCGCCCGTCACCGCCAGCGTCTGGAATATCGCCGTCGCCCCCGGCCAGCGCGTCGAGGCCGGCGACCGGCTCCTGGTGCTGGAGGCCATGAAAATGGAAATTGCCGTGGCCGCCCCGTTCCCCGGCACCGTCGAAACATTGAATTGCGCACCCGGAGCCCTGGTCTTCGCCGGCCAGAATCTGGTCACCGTGCGCCAGGAGGTAGCGGCATGATGCCGAACATCGCCCTCAACCTGGGCGCGCTCCGCGAACTCTACCGCTCGCGCGAAGCCCGCCCGTCCGAAGTGGTCGCCGAGGTCTACCGGCGCATCCATGCCGGGCCGATCGAGCCCGTATGGATTTCCCTGGTCCCGCGCGAAATCGCCATCGCCCGCGCCCGCAAGCTGGAAGCCGATTCGCTCGCCGCCGCCAAACCCCTCTTCGGCGTGCCCTTCGCCATCAAGGACAATATCGATGTGGCCGGCGTTGCCACCACTGCCGGCTGCCCGGCTTACTCCTATTTGCCCAGCGGCAACGCCACCGTAGTCCAGACCCTGGTGGATGCCGGCGCCATCCCCATCGGCAAAACCAATCTCGATCAGTTCGCCACCGGACTGGTGGGCACGCGTTCCCCCTATGGCGCCAATTCCAGCGTCTTCGACCCGCGCTACATCTCGGGCGGTTCCAGTGCGGGGTCGGCGGTCGCCGTCGCCGCCGGCCTGGTCAGCTTCGCCCTGGGGAGCGACACCGCCGGCTCCGGCCGCGTTCCCGCCGCTTTCAACAATCTCATCGGCCTCAAGCCCACCCGCGGCCTGCTCAGCACCCTGGGACTGGTGCCCGCCTGCCGCACGCTCGACTGCATTTCCATCTTCGCCAACACCTGCCACGACGCTCACACCGTCCTGCAAGCCGCCCGCGGATTCGATCCGCTCGATCCCTTTTCGCGCGCCCCCGCGCCCGGTCAGGACGCCGCCCCCTGGCTCGCCGGCACTTTCCGTTTCGGCGTCCCCGCCGACTCACAGCTCGAATTCTTCGGCGATTCCGAAGCGGCCGCCCTCTACGGGCACTCCATCGCCGCCCTCCAGTCCCTGGGCGGGGAAAAAGTGGAAATCGATTTCGCCCCCTTCCGCGCCGCCGCCGGCCTGCTCTACTCCGGCCCCTGGGTGGCCGAACGCCTCGCCGAACTCCGCGGCTTCCTCGGCGCCCATGCCGACGAAATGGACCCTACCGTCCGCCAGATCGTCTCCGGCGCCGAGCGCCACACCGCCGTCGATTCCTTCCAGGCCGCGTACCGCCTCGCCGAACTGCGCCGCGCCTCCGAAGCCGAGTGGGCGCGCATGGACGTCCTGGTGCTCCCCACCACCGGCACCATCTACACCCACCAGCAGGTGGCCGCCGACCCCGTCCGCCTCAACACCAACCTGGGCTACTACACCAATTTCGTGAACCTGCTGGACCTGGCCGCCGTCGCCGTGCCCGCCGGCTTCCGCCCCGGCGGCCTGCCCTTCGGCATCTCCTTCATTGGCCCCGCGTTCTCCGATGAAGCTCTGCTCGCCCTTGCCGACCTCTACCATCGCGCCCAGACCGCCGTCCCCGGCCCGCCCGTCGAGCTCGAGCGTTTCCCGCCCGGCTGCGTCGCCGCTTGCCGTGGTGGGCGCCCACCTGAGCGGCGAGCAGCTCAACTGGCAGCTCACCGAGCGCGGCGCCCGCCGCATCAAATCCTGCCGCACCGCGACACCCTATCGCCTCTACGCCCTCGACCGCACCGTGCCGCCCAAGCCCGGACTGGTGCGCGACGACACCTTTCAGGGGCCCGGCATCGAAGTGGAAGTCTGGGCCGTGCCCGACGATCGCTTCGGCAGCTTCGTCGCCGACGTGCCCCCGCCCCTCGGCATCGGCAGCGTCACGCTGGATAACGGCGAAACGGTGAAATGCTTCATCTGCGAACCCTACGCCATTGCCGGCGCCACCGAAATCACCCGCTTCGGAGGATGGCGCGGCTACCTCTCCCACGCCACTTCCATGCGGTAAGACAGACCTCCCGGTCTGTCTCCGTCTTAACTAACTCCGTCTCCGGTAAGTCCCGTCTATCGGTCCCATAAGAAACTATGAACCTGCCCCCGCCGCCCGCCATGATAGAATCCTGAAAAGCCTTGCCGTCGGCCGCGTCGCCACGGAGTTTTCAGTAACCACGTGGAAACGCGATGCGCACTCTGACGCTATTCCTCCTGATTGCCATTTCCGCCCTGGCCCAGAAACCCACCTTCACCGTGGGCTGGTCCGTCTACGCCGGATGGACCCCGTACTACTACATGAACAAGGCCGGGATCCTCCACAAGTGGGCCGACAAGTACGGCATCGCCATCAAGGTCCAGCGCTTCGACTACGCCCCGTCCCTCGACGCCTTCGTCGCCCAGAACATCGACGCCTGCACCATGACCAACATGGAAGCGCTCGATATGCCCGCCGCCTCCGGCGTGCCCACCACCGTCGTCCTGATCGGCGACTACTCCAACGGCAACGACGCCCTGCTGGTGCGCAACAACCTCCAACTCAAGGACCTCGCCGGCAAGAAGCTCCTGCTCGTCCAGAAGACCGTCTCCGAATACCTGTTCGACCGCGCCATGACCCTCAACGGCCTGCGCGATCAGATCAAGCGCGTCCGCCTGGTCAACACCTCCGATTCCGATATCGCCAACGCTTTCATCGGCGATACGTCGCGCGTCCGCCGTGGTCACCTGGAAGCCCATGGTGTCCCAGATCCTGCTCAAGCAGAAGGGCGTCACCTCGCTCTTCAATTCCTCGCAGATCCCCGGCGAAATCCTGGACCTCACCGTGGTCCGCACCGACGTCCTCAACCGCCCCGACGGCTCCGGCCGGAAATTCGCCAAGGCCCTTGCCGGCGCCTGGTATCGAGATGCTCTCCCAGATGTCCAACGACACCGAAGTCCTGGCCGCCATCGCCGAAGGCTCGCAGGACACCCTGGCGTCCTACAAAGAGCAGCTCTCCACCACCAAAATGTTCTACACGCCGCAGTCCGCCGTGGCTTTCGGCTCGTCCCCCGACCTGAAACAGAAAATGGCCCTGGTCCGCCAGTTCTGCTTCGATCACGGCCTGCTCGGAGACAACACCAAGTCCGTTGACGACGTCGCCATTCGCTACCCCGACGGCACCATCCAGGGCAAAACCGACCGCGTCCGCCTGCGTCTTCGACCTGAACTTACATGCAGATGGCCGCCGAAGGGAAGCTTGTGACATGTCCGTCGCATCTGATTCACGCCAAGCCCGGCCGCACCTGGTCCACGCTGCTCATCGTGGATTCTCTTCGCCGCCGGCATCGCCGCTTACCTTTATGTCTCCCAGGCGCGCCACCGCGATAACCCGGAAGACCGCGTCATGCCCACCGTCACCCAGATGGTCGCGCGGCATGTACGACGCCGCCATGCAGCCCGCTCGAAGACGATGAGCAGCAGGTCAGCTGGCAGCGTTCTTCAGCAGCATGCTCTGGAAAGACACCAAGGCCACTTCGCGCCGCTTCTTTTACAGCATGATTCTGCTTTTTCCCGCCGTCCTGCTGGGCCTGCACATGGGACTGTTCCCGTATGTCGGATCGTTCTTCCTGCGCTTCGTCCTGTTCTTCGATAAGATCGTCGCGCTCTCCCTGCTGCCCATCCTCTTCATCGCCTTCGGCATCGATGAACTGTCCAAGATCATGCTCATCGTGATCGGCGTGACTCCCACCATCATCCTGGACACCTTCAACCTGACGCGCGGGTCCCGCGCCGAGCAGACCGTGAAAGCCTTCACCCTGGGCGCCGGCGATTTCGACGTGGCCTACCGCGTGGTGCTCAAACAGATCTGCCCCGCGCGTGCTCAACAGCATCCGCCTCAATCTCAAAGCCGTGATGCTGTTCCTCTTCGCCGGCGAAATGATCGCCTCCACCGACGGCCTGGCGTACCGCATCGCGCTGCTCCGCCGCCACATGGGCATGGACGTCATCATCCCTTACGTGCTCTGGGTCGCCCTGCTTCTCTTCCTGGTGGATCTACGGGATGCGCCTGCTCAATCGCGTGCTGCACCCGTGGTTCCGGGAGGTCATGAACGCCATGCCGCTCATCCAGATCCACGACGTCTCAGTCCGCTACACATCGCCGGTATTGAGCGGTATCGATCTCCAGATCGAAGAAGGGCGAATTCGTCTGCGTCCTGGGCCAGACCGGCTGCGGCAAGTCCACGCTGCTCCGCCTGATCCTCGGCTCCGAAAAGCCCGCCGCCGGCCGCATCCTGATGGACGGCATCGAACACCATCAGCCCGACCGCACCCGCGGCTATGTCCCGCAAAAGTACTCGCTGTTCCCCGATAAGACGGTCCTCGACAACATCACCTTCGGTCCCGAGGTCTCCGAGTTCAACCTGTTCGGCCGCTGCACGCCCCGGTTCTACCGCCGCCGCCGCGAATTGCGCGCCGAAGCGTTCGACTACCTGCGCCGCATCGGCCTGCGCGCCGAAGACGCCCGCAAATATCCCGACCAGCTCTCCGGCGGCATGCAGCAGCGCGTGGCCATCGCCCAGGCGCTCATCACCCGGCCGCGGATCCTTCTCATGGACGAAGCCTTCAGCGCCCTCGACCCCGGCACCCGCCGCGACATGCAGCAGTTGATCCGCGACCTCTGGCAGGCCACCGGCACCACCATCCTCTTCGTCACCCACAACACCCGCGAGGCCCTCCGCCTGGGCACCCGCGTCATCGTGCTCGCCAAAGAATCCGCCGCTCAAGGCTCCCGCGTGATGCTGGATCTGCATGTTCCCGAGCCCTGTCACGAGCACGAGATCCCCCGCCTCATCGACCGCCTGGAAACTGTCCAAGTGCCGGCGTAGATCGCGTCAGCGATTGCTTGCCGAATGTGCCGGCCATGCCGGGCTCACCAGCTCCGTGCGCCAGATCGGCCCGCCCTCAAACAATGGACCCTCCGATTTCACGAACGTGGGGAAGCTTCCCGGCAGAACCCACACCTGTGTATCCGGCGGCTGTTTTCCCAACAGCGGAGCCACCACGCCGCGCAATCCACCGATGTCCACTTTGATGTTGAACCGCGTAGCCTTGTGCCTCGCGCCGCCGGTCACAAATGAGTCCTCGCCCTGTGGTGTAACCAGAAGCTTGACCAGAATCGGCTTGGGTGTGGCGACCACCATCGATAATTCGACCGATTGAGAGCCCGGTCCCAGATTCTTGAGCAAAACCGGCACCATGCCGTTGGCCAGATCCGGCGGAAGATCGAGGTGCGTGGTCTCGCGTCTTGTCCGGGGTACGGACTGTCACCATGCCGGTCACGCCATCCACCGAGACGTCCATGGGGTGTTTGAACGCCGGTCCTTTCTGCACGAGATGATCGCTCATCAGCCGGAAATGACCCCGCTGCGAAAAGACGACCGTCTCGTCCTGGTACGGACCCGTCCTTGAAGTGATAAACCAGACGGTTCGTCACCCGGTCGCCCTTCGCCACCTGCAGCGAGTCGCCATCCGCCACGATAGCCCCGTCGAACGTCCGCAAGACCACGAATCCATGGACTACACCCTCCAGGTGCCGTACCGCCACCGGGCTTCCCCAAAACGACGCCGCCATACAGGCAAGTAGAAGAAAATTCCGAACCACGCCCAAGAGCTAGCAATCAGAGGGCCGGACTGCCTTGTTCGCTCCGCTGTTTCAACCCCGCCGCCTCCATCGCCACGTATCGCTCACTGATCCCTCGCATCAGTCGGCCCATCAGCGGCCCCAGCCATCCCGAAAACTGCAGCGTCAATGTGACGCGGCTTCCGCTCCCGTGCGCTTCCAAAATGTGTCCGCCCGCGACGCACACACCCGGACTCCGGCTGGCCCACGTGAAGCTCCGGTTCGGATCGAATTCCGTGACCTGCCAGACGGCCGGCAGCAGTTTGGGCTGCGCCACCCGCGCCCGGCTTCCCACCGCCAGTGGCCCCGCCTCCAGCCGCCGGACGCTCTTCATGCTCGCCGTCCATTCCGGCCAGCACTCCACGTCGCACAGCACCGCCCAAACGCGCTCGGGCGGCGCCTGGATCTCCACAGAGGTGCGGAGTTCCTTCACACTCCCAATTTAGCAGCCCTCGACCGGGACATCCGTCTACGACAATGTTAGTGTGGTCTGCTACTGCAGTCCATATACATGTAACTTGCATCTATGAAGTGCACGGGTGATACGCTGAGGGCCAGAGGATAGAATCTGGCATGTTGCATCGCACCTGTACCCGGCATGGCGTCAATTATTGATGCACTCGCTGATGGGAAATCTCTCACCGGTTTGTGGAACCGGTTCTCCTCTTCCTCCTGAAGAGGAAGGGGCGATGCCACCATACGAATCGGCCAGCGATCTGCGGGAATACGCGCTGACCGATTCGGAAATCGAGATCGCCGCCCTCTACCGGACGCTCCGGCAGATGGAGAAGAACGGTTGTGTCAAATCCGAATGGAACGGTACCGGTAGCGGCTGGCGCGCCGGTTGTACGTCCTGACGCCCCATGGGGAAGAGCATCTGCAGGAGTGGATCGTCGTGTTGGATAACATGGGCAAATCCATGAAACGATTTGTGAGAGCGGCGCGGATGGCGAAGCCGGGAGTAAACCCGCGCTCCGCCGCGAACGGACGACGATCCGGAATCGCTGCACCGCGGCGGGCATAGGGCTCACCGATGCCGGCATCCTCTGCCCCCTGCGCCTTGCCGCCCGCGGCGGAGATCGAATCCGCCGTTCCGCGCGCGGGCCGTCGAACCCGCGCGGTCTGCGCATCCGGTATGTCCGGGCCGCTGAC
>CAVVLD010000035.1:0-14289 GCA_963748795.1 uncultured Solibacteraceae bacterium | reverse complement strand
ACCTAAGTCCCCAGGGAGCGCAGGTAATCCCGGACGGCGATCTGCCCAAAGTAGTCGGCTGCTCCGGCAGCGTCGCCGTGATAGAGATCATCCTGGATCTTGGGATCGGCTCCTCTTTGAATGAGCAACTGCACCATGGAAAGGTGCCCGTTCTGCGAGGCCATGTGCAGCGCGGTAACGCCCTGGCCGTGAGTGAGGCCGCCGAAAGTGGCTTTTTGATTAACGGGCGCTCCGTGATCGAGCAACCACTCGGCCGTTTCCATGCGGTTGCGCACCGCGGCCCAGATGAGGGGAGTGCCGCGATAGGGGTCGGCGTCCAGACGCGCGCCGGCGCGCACCAGACGGGCGAGTACTTCGGTTCGGCCGCTTTTGCAGGCCCAGACAAGCGCCTCGTCCAAAACCTCTTGCGGATCGGCGGACGGTTGCCAGTCCGGGAACCCGCTGTGGGGCCGGTAAAATCCTCGCGCCGCACCAGCCTCGAACGTCAGGGTCTTTTCTCCGCTGAAGCATTTCTCCAAAAGCTCCCGATCGCCCAAGCCCGCCGCGGCTCGCAGATTCCCCGGGGCTGCGGAATGGAGGCCCAGCACATCGGCCACTTCCCGATGACCCCAGAACAGGGCGGCAATGAGCGGAGTTCCGCCCGAGCCGTGCGCCTCAGCGTCAAGGTCGGCACCGCTTTCGATCAATCTGGCGGCAATGGCGCACTGGTTGGAGTAAGCCGCAGAATGCAGGGGCGTCCATCCGCGGTCGTTGGGATCGTTCACGTCCCCACCGGCGGCGAGAAGCGTTTCGACCAGCGCAAGGCCCACATCGGGATCGCCCTTGGCGGCGAGACTGACGGCAAGGTTCAGCAGAGAATTTCCATTAGTGCCGCGTTCTTTTGCGAGCCGGGGATGGGCCCGCAACAACGACTGGAGCGCCGCGGCATTGCGGGATTCCAGAGCCCGGAAGGCCGCAAGAAAGGGTTCGGCCGCCCCGGCGTTCGCGGCCGATGCGAGCAGGTTCACCCGCTGGACAAGATCATCCCAGGAATCGAACCCATGTTCCCGCGCATAGACCAGTTGGGCATCCGATTCGGTAAACGGGGATTGCCGGATTTCCTCGTCCGAACAGCCGCTGAAACGTGGGTGCCATTCGCGAATCTGCTCCAGTGCCGCCGGACCTGCCGATTGTCGCGTACGCAGAAGGCCTTGTACCCGGTCCGCGATCCACTGCACGTCGGCCACAAAGAGCCGGGTGTGGCGAGCTTGCGGGCCGGCCTCTGCGTAGAGTTTGAGTTTGGTCCAACTGGCAAACCCGTTCTCTCGCGCGATCACGAACTGGGCATCATGCAGGGCAGCTTCCCGGCGGACGGCCGCATCGTCCACATCGGCCCATCGTAAATGCCGGCCTCGCAGCCGGGCAAGGGCGCCGGGGTTTCCGGCGCGGATGGCCCGCAACAGTTCGCGAGCCTGTTTCTTTTGTTGTTCCAGATTCAAGACTGCCTCCTTCGTTTGCCTGGTCCGTATGACAGGCGAAAGAGGTTATCGAAAAGGTGAATCCAGACAGAGCACAGGTGGGCGCAGCCCTTTCCGCGGACAGGACGCGCCCTGCGCGCGTCTCAAATCAGTCTACCAGAGTCCCTCTGCCCTGGACTGGCGTGGATCATTCACAATAGTGGCGCAGGAGACATCTCTATGGAATTCCGCCGCTTCCCATACGCCATTGCCGCCGGCTGCCTCGCGATTGCCGTTACCTCCGCGTTCGGCCAGCCTCCCTCGAGTCCGGCCGCCGCCCCGGAAGGAGTTCCAGTCACGCTCGACGGCCGTACTTTGTTCACCGTTCAGACCAATCTCGGTCCCTTCACAGCCCAAGAACGCGCGGCGGCTACCAGCGCCCGCCTGCTGGATCTGGCCAAGGACCTGACCATTCCTCCCGGCGCGATCACCGCGGCGCCTTTCGATGCCAGTACCGACATTGTCGCCGGCGACCGCGTGCTTCTCACCATTACCGACGTGGACGCTCAGGCGGCCCGAACCTCGAGAAGCGCTCTCGCCACGGCTTACGTACAAAGCATCCGGTCGGCGGTGGCCCGGAGGCGCGCCCAGTACAGTTACCGCAGCATCTTGTTGGGAGTGCTTTTTTCCCTGATTGCCACCCTGTCGCTGCTGTTCCTGCTCTGGGGCGTGCGGCGGATCTTTCCAGCCGTTTGCCGGAAGATCGATGCCGGCCGCGGCACAGCCATCCGGTCCATCCGCCTGCAGCGCGCCGAGCTGGTCTCGGCAGATCGTATTGCCGATATCCTGCTCCTCTGTGTACGGGTGCTCCGTATTGCCTGCGTACTGGTGATTCTCTATTTCTACATACCGCTGATTCTGAGTTTCTTCCCCTGGACGCGCGAGTACACACCGGTACTGCTGGGCTATATCGTCAACCCGGTGCGATCCGCGGTTGCCGCGTTCGTCGCCTATTTGCCGAGTCTGTTTGTCGTGATGGTCTGCGCCGTGGCGGCCTACGCGTGTATCCGGATTTCCCGGTTCCTGTTCGATCAGTTGATGAGAGGGACTATCACCTGGTCGGGATTCTATCCCGAATGGGCCGACCCGACCCACAAGATTGTAAGGTTCCTGATCCTGGCGTTCGTGGCCGTGGTGATCTTTCCGTATTTGCCCGGTTCGGAATCCCCGGCGTTTCGCGGAATCTCCATCTTTCTGGGCGTGCTCTTCTCGCTGGGATCCACCTCCGCGGTAGCCAACATTGTTGCCGGCACAATCCTCACGTACACGCGAGCGTTCCGTGTGGGCGACCGCATCCAGATTGCCGATACCACCGGAGACGTGGTGGAGAAAACCCTGCTCGCCACGCGCGTCCAGACCATCAAGAACGAGCTGATCACGGTCCCCAACGCGATGGTGCTGGGGAGCCATATTACCAATTTCAGCGCTGCTTCCACCGGCGGCCGGCCCCTGATTCTGCACACCACCGTGACCATCGGCTACGACGCGCCGTGGCGGAACATCCACGAGCTGTTGATCGCGGCGGCACTGCGCACCGAAGGAATCCTCAAAGAGCCGGCTCCTTTCGTTTTGCAGACGGGTCTCGACGACTTCTACGTGCACTATGAAATTAATGGCTACACCGGCCAGCCGGCGCAGATGGCCGTGACTTATGCCCAACTGCGCCAGAACATTCAGGACAGCTTCAATGAAGCGGGCGTAGAGATCATGTCCCCGCACTTCTCTTCGCTGCGCGATGGAAACCGCAAGGCGATTCCGGATTCATATATACCCGGTACCTATGCGGCGCCAGCGTTCCGCGTGATGAATCCTCGCAGCGGTCCGGCGGCGGCCGGGTAGTCTCGCTCCCGCGCTTCCAGCTATTGTAGGTTTATGCGCAGTTTTGAAAGCTTGACCGAGCGGGAACTGCTCGCCCTGGCCATCTCTCTGGAAGAAGAGGACGAGCGCGTCTACGCCGATTTTGCCGAGGGTTTGCGCCACGATTTTCCAGGTACCGCATCCGTGTTCGACGGCATGCGTCAGGAGGAATCCGGCCATCGCCGCCGCCTCATCGCGCTGTTTCAGGAACGATTCGGAGATCACATCCCGCTCATCCGGCGCCAGGACGTGAAAGGTTTCGTGCAGCGCCAGGCGCTGTGGCTCTCGCAGCCACTCAACCTGGACCGGATTCGCAAGCAGGTCTCCACCATGGAAGTGGAAACGCGGCGCTTTTATGAGACCGCCGCCACGCGGTCGCAGGATCCCAACATCCGCCAGTTGCTCGACGACCTGGCGCAGGAAGAGCGATCCCACGAGCATCGCGCGGACGAATTGGAAAAAGATCAGCTAAGCCCCGACACGCGGGCCGAAGAGGAGAAGGCCAATCGGCGCCTGTTCGTGCTGCAGATTGTGCAGCCGGGTCTGGCCGGCCTGATGGATGGCTCGGTCTCCACGCTGGCGCCGGTCTTTGCCGCCGCCCTCGCCACCCACAAGCCATGGGACGCCTTCCTGGTGGGACTGGCCGCCTCGGTGGGCGCCGGCATCAGTATGGGGTTCGCCGAGGCGCTCTCCGACGATGGCAGCCTCACCGGCCGCGGCCACCCGTGGGTGCGCGGCGCCATTTGCGGCGCCATGACCTCGCTCGGCGGCATCGGCCACACCCTGCCGTTCCTTATTCCGGGCTTCCAGGCGGCCATGACCGCCGCCATGATAGTGGTGGTCCTGGAACTGGCGGTCATCTCCTGGATTCGCCATCGCTATATGGAATCCACGTTGTGGTCCGCGGCGGTGCAGGTCGGAATCGGCGGCATTCTGGTGTTCGCCACCGGCGTTCTGATTGGGAGTTCGTAGTATGGAAAGGAAGCTGCTGCCAATCGTAGTCCTTGCCGCCGGTCTGGCGGGCGGTCAGACAGCGAGCCAGCCCCCCGCCTTCGAAGCGGCCTCGCTGAAACTCGCCGGCAAAAGATTCATTCCGGGCTTGACTGGTAAGATGTCCGGCGGCCCCGGAACCGGCGATCCCGGGCGCATCGTTTACACGCAAATCCCGCTGATGCAACTCCTGATGAAAGCCTGGGACGTGGAGTATTACCGGATCGCCGGTCCCGCGTGGCTCAAGGCCTCGGCCCCCGACGCAGATCTCTACGACATCACCGCAACTATGCCGCCCGGCACGACCCGGCAACAGTTCCAAGGAATGCTCCGGAATCTGCTCGTGGAGCGATTCCGGATTCGGCTTCACCACGAAACCAGAACCTATCCGGGTTATGAGCTTGTGGTCGCGCCGGGCGGACCGAAACTCCGGGAACCGGCGAATCCGGACGCCCCCGACCCTGACTCCGGACCCACCGGTAAATCCGGCGACGATGGTTTCCTGCTGTTGCCGCCGGGTCACGGTAAAGGTGTCCGCATGGCGTCGAACGGCATTTACGCGAAATTTCAGAACTGCACCCTCGCGGAACTGATTGAGCCCTACCTGAGATCCTTCCTCCAGCAATCCACCGGCGCGCAGACCAATCACATCGCGGACAAGACGGGGCTGGCCGGCAAATATGACTACACACTGAAATTCGACGCCCGCGGCGCGGATAGCGCGGTTGTGGTTGCCCCCGGGGTCCGGGCCGCTTCGCCTTCTGGTTCCGCCAGCGACCCCAGCGGCCTGCCGAATCTCTTCAATGCCCTGGAAAAACAACTTGGGCTGAAACTCATAAAATCGAAAGGGTTCCCATTGGATACCATAGTCATCGACGAAATACAGAGGGTACCCGCCGGGAACTGATGGACCTGCGCGAACAATTCGGCCAGATCGATATCTACCTGTTCGATCAACTGCTGCGCGGACGCATCGCGCCCGGTATGCGCATTCTGGATGCCGGGTGCGGCCACGGCCGCAACCTGGTCTATTTCTTTCGGCAGGGCTACGAACTGTTCGGCGTGGATGCAGACCCGCGGGCCATCGACTCGGTCCATCGCCTGGCTCCAGCCCTTCCCGCCAGCAACTTTCACTTGGAGCCGGTGGAGCAGATGTCCTTTCCGGACGCCTTCGCGGATGTTGTGCTGAGCAGCGCCGTCCTGCACTTCGCGCGCGATGACAGTCACTTCCTGGCCATGCTGCGCGGCACCTGGCGCGTGCTGAAACCAGGCGGCCTGTGGTTCTGCCGCCTGGCATCCACGATCGGGATGGAGGACCGGATGCACCGCATTGCGGGGCGCCGCTTCCTTCTACCCGACGGATCGGAGCGCTACCTGGTAGACGAGACACTCCTGCTCCAATTGACGGGCGAACTGGGCGGCGTCCTGGCCGACCCCCTGAAAACCACCGTTGTCCAGGATCAACGCTGCATGACTACCTGGGTAGTGCGTAAAAACGGCTGATTATTTGGCGCGATTGGCGGCCGTGGCGGCTTCCCGCAACTCTTTGTTGGCCTGGTCCAGCAGTTCCTTGGCTTTCTGGGCGTGCCCCTGCATATCCCATTCGTTGGCCTGTTGGGCGGCCACGATCTTGTCATAAGCCTGCTGGCTCAAACGCTGCGCCGCCGCGATGTTCGGATGTCGCGCCGGATTCACGTTCCTTTTGGGTTGCGCGAATGCCAGGCCTCCGATCAGCAAGGAGGAACCGAGGACAGCAAAAGTAAGTCTGGTTTTAATCATGGGGGTAATTCTAAAGCGCTCTTCCCACCTGATGCAAGCAAAATATCAGGTAGGCAGACCCCGGCCGGCGAGGGCGCCGGCTGCGGACCTGGGGTCCGCCTACAAGCTACTTGAAGTGCAATACGATGCGGCTCTCTTTGGGACCGTATTCCAGTTGCATGTCCTTGAGCTTGCGCTTTTCTATAGCGAAGTAGAGCAGGCCGGACACCGGCTGATCGGTCTTCTTCTCCGGCAGAATCTTGGCGTCCAGTGTTTTTTCCAGCTCGGAGACGTTGGCGTCATGGTTTTCTTTGACCTTGGCCGGGGCGTTGTCATACTGCGTGGTAGGGCCGGTCGTGCCGCCCATTCCGCCCAGAGTCAGCCGCGGCCTGGCCTTCTTCCCATCGCCCTCCATCACCTTTCCCACCACCAGGGTGCTCTGGTCGGCGATCTGGCTCCCGACGAACGGACGGCTGCTATCGTTGCCATCGAAGCACCGGAGCAGAAAATCGTCCCGCTGGATGTTCACGGTCTTTCCGTACTTGGGTTGGACCTTGATCTCGGCGACGATGTAGTTGCCGCCCAAATCCGAACTGACCATATCCTTAATGTCGGCGGGGTCGGTGTGCAGCGTCGCGGTAAGGGTCAGGTCATCGTTATCGCCGGTGGCGGTGGCTGTAGTCTTTTTGGCAGGATAGGCGATCGTCGCAAACAGGGCGCAAAAAAACATGAGACGAACCAGCATGGAAATCCTCTAGTCAATTATAGCGGCCCCGGCTGTTACAATAGATTTCACCCCATCTTCCAGGAGTCTTTTCCCACCATGGACGAGAAAGAACGCGCGCGCGCATTAGACCTGGCCCTCGGGCAGATTGAAAAGCAGTTCGGCAAGGGTTCGATTCTGCGGCTGGGCTCGAAGGATGCCATCGTACCGGTGTCGGTGATTTCGACGGGATCGATTTCGCTGGATGCCGCCCTGGGTGTGGGCGGTGTGCCGCGCGGCCGCGTGATCGAAATCTTCGGACCGGAATCGTCGGGCAAGACGACCATCGCGCTGCAGGTGATCGCCGAGGCGCAGAAGAAGGGCGGCATCGCGGCCTTCATCGACGTGGAGCACGCGCTCGATCCGGTCTACGCCAGGAAGCTCGGCGTGGATATCGACAATCTGCTGGTCTCGCAGCCGGATTACGGCGAACAGGCGCTGGAGATCACCAACACGCTGACCGCTTCGGGGCAGATCGACGTGCTGGTGGTGGACTCGGTGGCCGCGCTGGTTCCCAAGGCGGAACTGGAAGGCGAGATGGGCGACAGCCACATGGGCGTGCAGGCGCGGCTGATGTCGCAGGCGCTGCGCAAGCTCACCGGCGTCGTTTCGAAGTCGCGGACCTGCCTGATCTTCATCAACCAGATTCGCGAAAAGATCGGCGTGATGTTCGGCAATCCGGAAACCACCACGGGCGGCCGCGCGCTGAAGTTCTACTGCTTCGGTGCGCCTGGACATCCGGCGCATCGCGGCCATCAAGGACGGCGACGCGGTGGTGGGCAACCGCACCAAGGTCAAGGTGGTGAAGAACAAGGTGGCGTCGCCGTTCCGCGAGGCCGAGTTCGACATCATCTACGGCGAGGGCGTTTCCAAGGAAGGCGACCTGCTGGATCTCGGCGTGGCGCAGAACATCGTCGAGAAGAGCGGATCGTGGTTCAGCTACAAGGGCGAGCGCATCGGCCAGGGGCGCGAGAACTGCGCGGCAGTTCCTGAAGGACAACCAGGATATTCGCGGGACACATCGACACGGAGCTGCGCAAGGCGCTGGGGCTGATCAAGCCGGACGCAGCCGGTTCCCGCGGCGGAACCGGTGCCGGTGGGACCGCCTTCGAAAGCCGCGCAGGGCAAGCGATAAGGTCGCGATAGGATCGCGCGGCGTCCGGGCCACCTGAAACATGAGCGAGGAGGAACGTCAGCGCATCATCCGGCTGAAGCTCGCGCGCATGCACAGCCGCACGCCGGGCGCGCTTGCCAACCGGGATTTCCGTCGCTGGATCAGGCTCTCGGCGTAGGCGGATTGCCGCGCGGGCAGCATTGTCGAGCTGTTCGGCCCTTCGGCCGCCGGAAAGACCACCCTGGCCTTGCAGATTGTCGCCGCACGCGCAGCAGGCCGGGTCCCCGGCCGCATGGATCGATGCCGACCACACCTTCGATCCGGCCTACGCGGCACGGCTCTCCGTAAACCTGGAGGCGCTTCCGTTGGGTCAGCCGGAATCGGCGGAAGAGGCGCTGGAGGTGACGCGTCAACTGGCCGTGTCCGGGGCCGTGGACCTGATCGTGTTGGATTCCGCGGCGGCCCTGGTGCCCCGGATGGAGCTCGAAACCTCGCTGGGCGAAGGCAGCGCTGGTATGCAAAGCCGGGTTCTGGCATCCGGCCTGCGGAAACTCGCGGCGGCCGCCAGAAGCGGCGTGGTGATCCTGTTCCTCAATCAGACGCGCGGCGGCGGGCGAGAACGAGGTAAGCGCCGGAGGGCCGGGGTTGAAGCTGTACGCCGCGGTACGTATTTTGCTGGAACCGGCAGGCGGCGGCGTTCGCTTTCGGACTGTGAAGAACAAGGTTTCGGCGCCCTTTGCAACAGGGGAATTGCAGTGGTCGGGTGCGGTGGGATTCGTCAAACTACCGTAAAACGGCCCTTTCGAGGGGGTCGATGCGAAAAAAACCCGTAAAATGGGCCTTTTTGCGTGTAATTCCCTTTACATCAACGGGGCCTTCCCTTATGATTGATATCGTTTGCAGCCCCCGCAAAAGGCCGCATTCAGGCCTGTTCGATGGAGAATTCATAAGGAGAGATATGGCGAATACAAGAATGACCCAGACGCAACTGGTTCGATCGCTGGCAGAAGGCAACGAAGTCAATAACAAAACCGCACGCGGCTTCCTCGACACCCTCGCCAGCCTGGCGATTACGGAAGTGAAGAAGAACGGTGTATTCGTGCTGCCCGGAATCGGCCGCCTGGTGCGCGTCGACCGCAAAGCCCGCACGGGACGGAATCCGGCCACGGGTGAGGCGATCAAGATCCCCGCCAAGAAGGTGGTAAAGTTCCGCGTGGCGAAAGCCGCGAAGGATGCGATCGTCCCGCCGAAAAAGAAATAGGTTCTGCCGGGATCACACGAAAAATCAAAACCCCGCGAGGTCCGGATGGGCCGCCGCGGGGTTTTTGTTGGTTACCGGAACTTTGAAGCTGATGAACGCTGCACAACCTGCGGGCAGTTTCAGGAAGTCTATGCCTGCTTCTTCGCTTCGAGCCTCGCTTCGTCTTCGAGTGCCTGCTTTTTGGCAGCCAGCCGCTCCTCTTCGCGTTTCAGAGCCTCGCGCTGTTCCTCAAGCTTTTCTTCGTCGCTTTTGATGGCGGTCTTGAAGTTCTTGATGCCTTCACCAAGTCCTTTGCCCAACTCGCCTACCTTCTTGCCGCCGAATAACAGCACGGCAATTAAGGCAATGACGATCAGCTCGGGTGCGCCCAGGCCGGCGATACCAGCAGATAATACGGGGTCCATCATGGCCTCCTTACGTCTGTATTGTATCGAATTCCGCCCGGCTTCCGCCAACCGGATGCGGGATGTCGCCGCTAGCGCGAGACGACCACCCAGAGATGCGTCAGGTCGCGGCGCATGCTGGCGGAGTATGGCGCCATCAGAATATTGATGGCGAACCAGGTCGTACTGATGGAAAGCAGGATACGCGTCACCCGGTTCTTTCCGAAAACAAGGCGCAGGACGATAGCGGCAAGAAAAGGCGCGATGGCTGTGGCTACCCGGGCATAGGGGCTCAGATCATCGAGTAGGGTAACCGGGAGCATGGTGAAGTTTATCGCGGCGCATCGTGGATGGATCAAGATATCGTCGGATACTGGCGGGGCATCAACCGGGGACAGGAATGTCACGCCCGCGCAAGTTAACGGCGGCAGGGTGCGGGATAATGTCTGGAAAGGGGCGAGATGGATATCCGCGACCAGGTGAGGAGCGCCGTCAACATCGTCGACGTCGTCGGAGAGCACGTGCGGCTTCGCCCCTCGGGGCCCAGCCGCTATATGGGCCTCTGCCCGTTCCACAACGAGAAGAAGCCCTCTTTCACGGTGCACGTGGTGCATCAGTTCTACAAGTGCTTTTCCTGCGGCGCCGGCGGGGACGTCTTCAAGTTCGTCCAGGAGACGCAGGGCATCAGCTTTTACGAAGCGCTGAAGGTTCTGGCGGACCGCTGCGGCATCGCCATGCCCAAGCGGGGCAATTACTCCGACGAGGATTCGCGCCGCCGCGGGGCCGTCCTGCGCATGCACGAACTGGCGCAGGAGAACTTTCAGGCCAATCTGAAGAGCGCTGCCGGCGAGGCGGCGCGCGCATACCTGGCGCGGCGCGGCGTGGCGGCGGAGACCATCGAGCGATTCGGACTGGGGTACTCGGACCGCTCCGGCCGCGCCCTGATGCGCGTGCTGGAAGCGCAGGATTTTGCGGCGGCGCAGGTGGAAGAGTCGGGGCTGGTGGGGAAGCGACAGGACGGCAGCATGTACGACCGCTTCCGCAACCGGCTGATGTTTCCGATTCACGATGAATCGGGCCGGATCATCGCGTTTGGCGGGCGCGCACTCGCAGCGGAGGACGAGCCGAAGTACCTGAATTCGCCCGGAGACCGCGATCTACAAAAAGAGCCGCGTGCTGTACAACCTGCACCGCGCCAAGGAGGCCATCCGCAAGGAAGACCGGGTGATCCTGGTGGAAGGCTACATGGACGCGATCGGCGTTTCCGCGGCGGGCTTTCCGGGCGTGGTGGCGAGTTGCGGAACGTCGCTGACCAGCGACCAGATCCAGGCCCTGGCAGCGGCACTCGCGCCACATGGTGATGAATTTCGACCCGGATCCGGCCGGCGCCAACGCCACCGAGAAGCGTATCGACGCGCTGCTGCAGGAGGGCATGCAGGTACGGATTCTGGAACTGGACGGCGGCCTGGATCCGGACGAGTACTGCAAGGACCACGGCGCGGACGCCTATGCCGAAAAGCTGCGCCAGGCGAAGGGGTATTTCCACTGGCTGGCGGACCGCGCGCGCGGCCGCTTCGACGTCCATACCAGCGAAGGCCTGGTATCGGTCCTGAAATTCCTGCTTCCCGCCGGTGAACCGGATTTCCGACCGCCTGGAGCGCGTGACCGTCGCCAACGACCTGGCCGGGTACATCGGCGTGGACCGCGGGCTGGTGCTCGACAGCTTCCGGAAGGCGGTGGTCAACGGTCAGGAGAAGACGTTCGCGCGCCAGAAAGTGGTGCTGCGGCACGACGAGCGCATGCTGCTGCAGGCGCTTCTCGACGATGAGGAGATTCGCGACGAAGGTGCTCGCGGATTTGAAAGGCATCGATGCGACTCGCACGCTTCCCGTCGCGAGCGGATTTTTCAGGCGATGTTCGCGTTGCACGATGGAGGCGGGCGAATCAGCTTCGACGATTTATATGCCCGGCTGGAAGCGGACGATCAGCACCTGTTGGCCGAAGCGGTGTTGAACTGCCGACGGAGCAGGCATCGCGCGAAGAAGTGATGGCGGCGGTGGCCAGTATGCGCAGGTCTCACAATGAAGAATTGCGCCGGCAATTGAAGTTGAAGATCAAGGAAGCCGAGCGCGCAGGCCGCTGGGAGGACGCGTTGCGGACCACCGGCGAACTGCAGAATCTGGAGCGCGACACGAGGGATCGCGCATGATATTCGGACCGCCAAAATGTGCTACGTGTCGTGGTGTACAATGATCTGGATTAAGTAACGTACCATCGGGGGGTACGGGCTTCAGTGGCGCTTGACGATAAATTCGATGGACTCCAGCGGCTCGTGCAGATGGGCAAGGAGAAGGGCTACGTTCTGTACGACGAGGTGAGCGAAGTTCTGCCCGGCGAGATCAACGGCGGGTCGGAACTCGACGAGGTCCTCGCCGGCCTGGACGGCGCCGGCATCGAGATCCTGGAAGAGGCCAAGGATTTCGAAAAGAAGCTCGAGGAGACCGAAGAGCTTCTCGATCTGGAACTGCCGGTCGGCGCTCGGCGGCGAAAAGATCAACGACCCGGTCCGCATGTACCTGCGGGAAATGGGCACGGTTCCGCTGCTCACGCGCGAAGGCGAAGTGGAGATCGCGCGGCGCATCGAACGCGGCCAGAACACGGTCCTGAAATCGCTGTCGCGCGCGCCCCTGGTGATTCAGGAGATCTTTCTCCTGGGCGACGACATGTCCAAGGAACCTGGTCTCGGCGCGCGACGTAGTGCAGATTTCCGACCCCATCCTGACCGACGAACTGGTGGAGGAAAAGAAGCAGGAGTTCTTCCGCTCGCGTCGAAGACCTGGCCAGGCACTACAAGAAATTCCTGCAGTGCCGCCAGAAGCTGCAGGCCATTCCGCGCGGCATGAAGCCCAAGCAGTACCGGCGCCAGTTGTGGGAACTGGGCCGCCTGGTGGTGAAGACCAGCAGACTGGTGCGGACCGTGCGCTTCCAGACGCCGGTGATTCGCCACCTGATCGAGCGCATTCGTGAGGCGGTGGAAGAGCTGAAGCCGGTGGAGAGCGAGATCGCGCGCGTGCAGAAGCAAGCTGGAAACGTGGCCTGGCGCGCGCGCCGAAGGCGTCAAGGATCTGCGCAAAGAGCAGCGGGCGTTCGGGCAGAAACTACAGCAGGCGGAGGAGCGGTTCGGCGCCTCCGCGGCCGAATTGAAGCGCACGCTGGAGATCATCACCAAGGCGCACCTGGAGGCCGAGGCCGCCAAGAAGGAACTGATCGAAGCCAACCTGCGGCTGGTGGTGAGCATCGCCAAGCGGTACACCAACCGCGGGCTGCAATTCCTGGATCTGATTCAGGAAGGCAACATCGGCTTGATGAAGGCGGTGGACAAGTTCGAGTACCGCCGCGGCTACAAGTTCTCGACCTATGCCACCTGGTGGGTGCGGCAGGCCATCACGCGCGCCATCGCGGACCAGGCGCGGACCATCCGCATTCCGGTCCACATGATCGAGACGATCAACAAGCTGATTCGGACATCGCGGCAGATGGTGCAGGAACTGGGCCGCGAACCCACCAACGAAGAACTCGCGAAGCGCCTGCAGTTGCCGGTATCGAAGGTGCGGAAGGTGCTGCGCGTGGCCCAGGAGCCGATTTCGCTGGAGACACCGATCGGCGAAGAGGAAGAGTCGCACCTGGGCGACTTCATTGTGGATCACAACGGCATTTCGCCGTCGGACGCCGTGATCAATCTGAATCTGCGGGAGCAGACGGCGCAGGTTTTAAAGACGCTGACGCCGCGCGAAGAGAAAATCATCAAAATGCGATTCGGCCTGGAAGACGGCAGCGAGCACACGCTGGAGGAAGTCGGGCAGAATTTTGCCGTCACGCGCGAGCGCATCCGGCAGATCGAAGCCAAGGCGCTGCGCAAACTGCGGCATCCCAGCCGCAGCCATCGCCTGCGCGCATTCCTGGAAAACGGAACGCGCGGGATTTAGAAACGCGGCAGGCTTCACGTCCCCGCGCAGACGCTCGAAATAACAAAGAGCCCGGGAACAAAGCTGTGCCCGGGCTCTCGTGATCTTCCCTACCAGCGCGGTTCGCGACGTCCGCCGCCACCGCCACCGCCGCCGCCGGGACGCCGGCCACCGCCGCCGCCACCGCCCGGCCGGCCGCCACCGCCGCCACCGCCGAACCGGCCGCCGCCGCCGCCGCCGAAGCCGCGATCCGGCTTGGGCCGCGCCTCATTGACATTCAGTGCGCGTCCGTCGAGGGTGTAGCCGTTAAGCGCTTGAATTGCCTGATCCGCTTCCGTTTCATTCTCCATTTCCACGAACGCGAACCCGCGGGAACGCCCGGTGTCGCGGTCGGTCATTATCCTGGCGCTGTTGACGGCGCCGTATCGTTCGAAGAGGCTACGGACAGACTCCTCGGTGGCGTTGAAATCCAAGTTACCGACGAAAATATTCTTCACTCAAATCCTCCAAACAATTTGAAAGCGGGCTCATCGGGGAGGAACGCAAGCAGAACGACGGTGCCGTCGCTGGGTACACTCGCCGGACTCGCGGAAGCTATCAAACGCGATTAGACTATACCATGAGACAGGGCCGGCGGCAAACGAAGGGCCGGCGCAATGGTGCCGCGGCGGACAGGGCACGGATGGGATTTGTGCGTGATAA
>CAVVLD010000034.1:0-24406 GCA_963748795.1 uncultured Solibacteraceae bacterium | reverse complement strand
CGCCGAGCCGTTGCCTTTCGTGAGTTTCTTCACCCGGCCGTGCAATTGTTGCACGGCCGCAGCAGCGCTTCTACGTGGACCGGGACCGGCTTCACCGAAACCGGCGAGAGCCCGTCCACTGAGAGCCGCACTTCCACCCGGTAATCGCCGGCCGCCGTTTCGGGCACCTTGGCCGCGATGCGCAGCGGCAGCGCGGCCGGATCGATGGCTACCGGCGAACTCAAACTCTGCGCGGCGCCCTGCTTTCCCGCCGGGACCAGGAACGCCGCGGCGCTCAGGCGCGCGCCCTCCGCGGGTGGCGTGCGGTACAAGCGAGAGGGTGACCACCACCTGGCTGCCGGGCTCCACCATGGAATGGGCCGCATGAGCCCGCAGCGACGACGCCAATTCCAGCGTGGGCGTCCACGAGGCGCCGCGCATGACGGCAAGGCCGTGGTAGTAATCGCGGATCGCCTCGCCGTATTGCCCCGCCCGGCTGGCCTGTTGCGCCTGCAGGCCCAGTTCGTCAGCCTGGCGGCGCTGGTCTTGGCTGAGAGGGAGTGTGGATTTCTCGGTGTTGTACGTGACGGAGGTGCGCAGCACCAGGCTGGCATCCTGACCGTAAAGCGCCAGTCCCCAGACCAGCAGCAGCGGGCGCGCGGCACGAAAGATCATGACTTCCAATTATCGCGCCACCGTGGGAACATCGAACCGCTTCCTGACGGTCGCGGCTCCGATCAGAGCCGCAAGCGTTAGCGGGTGCACGTGTTTAGGCCGCGCGGAACTCGCGGATTCGCGCAAAGCCTCGCAGTACAGCACGATGCTCTTCCGTGTATAAAGCACATACCCTTCGCGGCGCAGCCGGTTCATATAGTGGGTCACAATCTCGCGCGACGTCCCCACGTACTGCGCCAGCGTTTCGTGCGTGAGCGGCAGCATGTGGATGCCGCCATCGTCCTGCCGTTCGCCCATGCGGTCGGCGAAGCGGATGAGCGAGTTCGACAGCCGCTGTCCAATGTCGTCCAGCGGAGAAACTCTCTACCCGCCGCATCAATTCCAGCGAGCGCTGCCCAGCACCTGCACCATGGCCACCGCCAGGCGCGGCCGCCTTTCCATGATCTCTTCGATCTGCGCGGATCCCCACATCATGACCCGCGTTTCCTCAATCGCCGTTGCCTGCTCGGATCGATGCGGCAGGTTCAGGAACGGCGCTCTCCCCGAAGAACTCGTCCGGCCGGTAAATGTCCACCAGCATGGGCTTTCCTTCGTCGGAAACACGAGTGATTTTCACCTTGCCGGCAATCACCAGGTCAAAACTGTCGGCCGGCTGGTCCTGAGTGTAAATGATAGCGCCTTTACCATAGCTGTGATCGTCGAACACGGCAGATAAGCCAACGGATCTTCAAAAGGCTTTTGCAGAGTGAGTGCGGACGTTGTCGTTGCCATCGGTAGTTCCCCCCGAAGCGAATTCTTGGATTCGCGGTTCCTGTGAAGCACTTGGTTGCCATAGCTATGCAGAGTATAAACCTTTTTGTGTGAATTCCTTAGCTAATAATGAAGATGCCCGCATTTTGGCTGCCACCGTTAACCTTTTTACAGACTACATAATTGTTTCCTCCCTCGACCCCTTGACAAACAAGTAAGTGCTTACTTACAATTCGAAGATGCCCGCCTTAAAGTCCCAGTCGACGCGACTCCCACGCGCAGGAACGGCGTCGCCAGTTGCTCGAAGCGGCCCTCGATTTTTTCTCCCGTAAAGGTTTTGAAGGCACCACCACCAAGGAAATCGCCGCCGCGGCGGGCGTGACGGAAGCCATCATTTTTCGTCACTTTCCCAACAAACAGGCGCTCTACACCGCCGTCCTCGACTCCCCACGAGTCCTGCCGGAGACGCAGGAGTGGCTCGCCGAAGCAAAGCCTACATGGACCGCAACGACGACGCCGGCGTGCTGCGCGCCATCGCCCTCAAGATTCTGCAAACCACCGCATGACGCGCGCTTCGAGCGGGTCTGCTGTTCGCCGCGCTGGAAGGCCACGAGCACGGCGCTGGCGCACCACCGCCAGCTTTCCCTTCCCGGTGTTCGAACTGCTCCGCGACTACATCGCGCGCCGGCAGCGCGAAGGCGCGCTGCTGGACTACATCCCGGCACTCATCCTCGTGCGCGATCGCAGGCATGGCGCTCATTTCGCCATCATACCGAAGTGTTCGGCTTCACTGCCCTGCCTGGACGAGCAGGTGGTCGAGATCTTCACCGCCATCATGATGAGCGGAATTCAACCGAAGAAAGAACGAGTTCGGAAATGAACAGATATTTCTCTCCCTTTTCGCGATCTGCTGCCCTGCTGCTGGCTCAGTTGCGGCAGGAACCTACTGCGCCGCTCCCAAGCCGCCCCCAAGAAGCTCACCGTCTCCACCGCGCAGGCCGTCTCGCGGACCGTGCCCGCGTCGTTCGAAGAGACCGGCACATTCATCCCGACGAGACCTCCGACATCGCGCCGCTGGTGGCCGGGCGCGTGCTCGCCACGCCGGTGAACGTGGGCGATTTCGTCAAACAGGGGCAGGTGGTCTGCGAACTCGATCATCGCGACGCCCAACTGCGGCTGGAGCAGGCGCAGGCGCAGTTGAACGAAGCCGACCTCGGCGCTGCGCCAGGCGGAATCGCGCATCGGCCTGCGCGGCAGGCGCAGTTCGACGCCAACAGCGGTTCCCGAAGTGGCCGCCGCGCGCGCCAATTACGAATCGGCGCAGGCGCAGGCGCGGCTGGCCGCGGCCGATGCCAAGCGCTACGAGAACCTGGTGGCCACCGGCGACGTCTCGCGCAGCGCGTACGAGAAGGCGCACACCGCAGCAGGAAACCGCCGACGCGCAGGCCAACGCCGCGCGCCAGCAGTACGAGGCCGCGCTCAACGGCGCGCGCCAGGGCTCGGCGCGGTGGAAACGTCGCAGGCTCGCTGGCGGCGGTGCGCGCGCAACTGGCGCAGGCCGAAAAGGGCTGGCCGACACCACCATCCGGGCGCCCTTCGACGGCTACGTCACCGCCCGGCCGGTGGCCGCCGGCGAGTACGTGGGGCTGACCAACAAGATCGCGACCATCGTCGCGCATCGGCACGCTGAAGCTGCAATTGCAGACGCCCGAACAGCGCGCCGCCCAGGCCAAACTCGGGATGGGCGTGGTGGCGCGCGTGTCGGCGTTCCCGGACCGCGAGTTCACCGGCAAGGTGACCGCCATCAACCCGTCGGTGGACCCGAATTCGCGCATCTTCATCGTGGAGGCGCGCTTCGATAACGCGAAGCGCGCAGCTGCGCCCGGGCATGTTCGCCACGGCGCGCGTGCTGCTGCCGGGCGGCGAGAACGCGGTCTTCGTGCCGCGCAGCGCGGTGCTGCGCGACAAGACCACCGATTCCAATCAGGTCTTCGCCATCGAAAACGGCAAGGCGCGTCTGCGCGTGGTAGTGCTGGGCGATGCCGAGGGCGACCAGGTGCGCATCGCTCGGGTCTCACCGGCAACGAGACGGTCGCGGTCAAGCACCTGAGCGAACTGTACGACGGCGCGGCGGTGGAGGTGCAAGAGCTGACATGCACGCACTAGCACAACTCTGCGTACAGCGGCCGGTCTTCGCCACCATGCTGATTCTGTCGCTGGTGGTGGTGGGCATCTTCTCCTATTTCAGCCTGGGCGTCGACCTGTTTCCCAAGGTCGACATCCCCACGGTGCTGGTGATGGTCGCCAATCCGGGCGCGTCGCCGGAAGAGATCGAAACCGAAATCACCAAGAAGGTCGAGGACGCGGTCAACACCATCAGCCAGGTGGACGAGGTCCGCTCCATCTCGTCGGAAGGCCAGGCGCTGGTGATCATCACGTTCCTGCTGTCGAAGAACGGCGACGTGGCGGCGCAGGAAGTGCAGAACAAGGTCAACCTGATTGTCCGCACCTGCCGCAGACCGCCAAGCAGCCGGTCGTGCAGAAGTTCGATCCCGACGCCGCGCCGATCCTGCAGATGGCCGTCTCCGCGCCGCGCTCGCTGCGCGACGTGACCCTGATCGCCGACAAGCAGATCAAGCAGAAGCTGGAGAACGCCAAGGGCGTGGGCGAGATCACCATCGTGGGCGGCGCGAGGCGCGAGATCCACGTGCTGGTGGATCCGGACAAGCTGCGCGCCTACAATCTCACCGTCACCGACGTGTTCAACGCGCTGCGCGCGCAGAACCTGGAACTGCCCGGCGGCAGCCTGAACGCCGGCGCGAAGGAATTCACCGTCCGCACCACCGGGCCGCGTGGCCGACTCGGCGCAGTTCAACCAGATCACCGTCGCCAACCGCAACGGCTACGTCGTGAAGGTGAGCGACATCGGCTACGCCGAGGACAGCTACGAGGAGCCGCGCAGCGCCGCGCGGCTCGACGGCGTGCCGGCGGTGACGCTGGTGGTGGCCAAGCAATCGGGCGAGAACACCGTGGCCACCGCCGACGAAGTGAAGCAGCGCCTCGGGAGATCGCCGCCACCTGCCGCAGGACGTGCGCACGCAGATCATCGGCGATCAATCGGTCTTCATCAAGGCGGCGGTGGAAACATCAAGCACCACCTGATCGAAGGCAGCATCTTCGCGGCCATCATCATCTTCCTCTTCCTGGCGAACATCCGCACCACCCTGATCGCCGCGATCGCCATTCCCACCTCGATCATCTCCACCTTCGCGCTGATGGCGGCCATGGGCTTCACGCTGAACCAGATCACCATGCTGGCGCTGACCCTGATGGTGGGCATCGTGATCGACGACGCCATCATCGTGCTCGAGAACATCTACCGCTTCATCGAAGAGAAGAACATGCCGCCATTCGAGGCGGCCATCCAGGGCACCAAGGAAATCGGCCTGGCGGTGATGGCGACCACGCTGTCGCTGCTGGCGGTGTTTCTGCCGGTGGGCTTCATGGGCGGCATCGTGGGCCGCTTCATGAGCTCGTTCGGCTTCACCTCGGCGTTCGCCATCGCGGTGTCGCTGCTGGTCTCGTTCACGCTCACGCCGATGCTGTGCTCGCGCTTCATCAAGCCGCCGGAAGCACGCCGCGGGAGCACACAGCTCGAAGGAGTCGTTCATTTTCCGTCACCTGGATCGCATTACACGCGCATGCTGAAGTGGTCCATGGCGCACCGCAAGACGGTGGTGGCCTCAGCGTGCTGGTGGTGCTCTCGCATCGTGCCGCTGTTCGTGTTCGTGGGCAAGAACTTCCTGCCGGCAGGACGACCAGTCGCAGTACAACGTGCTGGTCCGCGACGCCGGAAGGCACATCGCTGGCCGCCACCACCAATGTCGCCGAGCGCATCGCGCAGGACATCCGCGCAGCTGCCCGGCGTGCAGCATACCCTGATGACCGTCGGCGGCAGCGCCGACCAGATCGGTCAACAATGCGTCGATCTACGTGAAGCTCACCGACATCGACCAGCGCGCAGGTCTCGCAGCAGCAACTGATGCAGCGCACGCGCGACCTGCTGAAGAAGTATCCGGCCGGAGATCCACACCAGCGTCGAACTGGTGAGCACCGTCGGCGGCAACCAGAGCAACGCCGACATCCAGTACTTCATCCAGGGGCCCGACCTCGACAAGCTGGCGCAGTATTCCGACGAGCTGCTGGCGAAGATGAAGAGCATCCCCGACCTGGTCGACGCCGACACCACCCTGCGCAGCGGCAAGCCGGAAGTGCGGCTGGAGATCGACCGCCCGCGCGCCGCCGACCTGGGCGTCTCCGTGATGGATATCGAAGGCGCGCTGAACACCCTGGTGGCCGGCCAGGTGGCCTCCACCTTCAACGCCGGCGAAGATCAATACGACGTGCGGGTGCGCGCGCAGGAGCAGTTCCGCGGCAGCCCCGAAGGGCTGGCGAGGATGACCGTGCCCTCGTCCAAGGTGGGGTCGGTGGGGCTGGACGAAGTGGTGCACATCGTGCCCGGCACCGGACCGTCGTCCATCAACCGCATCAACCGGCAGCGCCAGGTGACGCTCACCGGCAACGTGGCTGCCCGGCGGATCGCAGGCGGCCATCCTGGCGCAGATTGAACCAGTTCTGCGACAGGAACTCGGCATGGATCCGGATTACCGTTCGGGGCTGACCGGCGCCTCGAAGGAACTGGCGCGCACCGGCTACTACTTCATGCTGGCGTTCTCGCTCACCTTCATCTTCATGTACATCGTGCTGGCGGCGCAGTTCGAATCCTTCATTCACCCGATCACGATTCTGCTCACGCTGCCGCTGGCGGTGCCGTTCGGCATCGTGTCGCTGCTGCTCGCGCACCAGACGGTGAACATCTTCTCCGGCCTGGGACTGCTGCTGCTGTTCGGCATCGTCAAGAAGAACGCGATTCTGCAGATCGACCACACCAACGGCCTGCGCGAGCCGGGCATGAAGCGCTACGACGCCATCATTCAGGCGAATCGCGACCGCTTGCGGCCGATCCTGATGACGACCATCGCGCTGGTGGCCGGCATGGCGCCGCTGGTGATCTCGCGCGGCACGGGCGCGGCCACCAATCGCTCGATCGGCGTGCTGGTGGTGGGCGGGCAATCGCTGTGCCTGCTGCTGACGCTGCTGGCGGTGCCGGTGTTCTACTCGCTGTTCGAAGATCTGGGCGAGTCGTTCGTCATCGGGGCGCGTGGCGCGCCTGGTGGAGTCGTGCGACTGGCCGCGTGAAGAAGCCCGCGATGGCCGCCACCACGATGATCGCGCTGGTGACGCGGCCTGTCGGGCAGACCGCGCGTGCAGGTGCAAGCCGCTCGCAGGAAGTGGAATCCCGAGCCGCGGCTGGGCATCTCTGGGCGAGACCGGCATCACGCTGCCGGAAGTGATCGAGCGCGTGCTGGCGAACGATCCCGACCTGCGGATCTCGCGCATCCAGCGCGAAGAGGCCGGCTATCGCGATTCGCGCGCGCAGGGCGCGTACGATCCGGTGGCTCGGCGTGCAGGCTTACCGCACGCGATCGGTGACGCCGGTGGCCTCCATCCTCGGCGGCAGCGCCGAGCGGCAAGCTGACGCCAGCAGAACTGGAGCGCCGACGCCGCAGGTGAGCGGCATTTCGCCATGGGGCGGCACTTACTCGCTGAGCTTCACCAACTCGCGACAGTACGCACCGACAGCCAGTTCATCACGCTCAACCCGCAGTATCCCACGTCGTTGAACCTCAACCTGACGCAGCCGCTGTGGCGCGGGCTGCGCTTCGACGAGAACCGCCACCGCCTGCAGGTGGCGCGCAAGAACCGGCAGCTCAGCAAGCGAGCAACTGCGCCAGCGCATCATCGAAGTGGTGACGCAGGCGGTGCAGGCGTACTGGGAGCTGGACTACGCGTGGCACAATTTCCAGGTGCAGACGGAAGCCGTGCGGCTGGCCGAGCGGCAGTACGAGAGCAACCGCCGGCAGGCCGAGCAGGGCGTCCTGGCGCCCGTCGATGTGGTGGCGGCGCAGACGCAGGTGGCCACCTTCCAGCAGAGCTGTTTTCGGCGCAGCAGGCGCTCACGCAGCGGAGAACAACCTGAAGACGCTGATGCTGCCGGACCGCGCCGACCTGATGTGGAGCGCGGCGCTGGTGCCGGAAACGCGAGGCGGATCCGCACGCGCCGATCCCCGCTCTGGACGACGCCATCAAGCAGGCGCTGGCGTCGCGGCCGGAACTGGCGGAGAACGCGCTCGCCGTCGACGTGAACGCGCTCGACGCGCGGCTGGCGCGCGACAGGCAGAAGCCGCGGATCGACGCTTTCGCCAACCTGGCCACCGGGTCTGGCGGGCACGAATAATCCGGCGCTTTCGAATAGCGCCGCTGTCCAGCTTTTTCCCCTCGGGCTTCGGCGCCGTGCCGCAGCTCATCGGAGGGTACGGCCAATCGCTGAGCAATCTGGGCTCCGGCAATTTCCCCACGGCGCAGGTGGGGGTGCAGTTCTCGCTGCCGATGCGCAATCGCACGGCGGATGCACAGGCGGCCATCGCCGTGGCGGAAGCGCACCGGCTGAAGATGCAGCAGAACCAGATCGAGATGGCGGTCGAGGCCGACGTGCGCAACGCGCTGCAGTTGGTCATCGGACGCAGACTGCGGCTCGATGCGGCGGCGCTGGCGCGGCGCTCGGCGGAAGAGCAGTACGCCAGCGAGCAGCGCCAGTTTCAGGCCGGCACCTCGACCGTGTTCCTGGTGCTGCAGCGGCAGACGGACCTGATCGCCGCCCGGGGCCGCGAAGTGCGCGCCCGCGCCGATTGCGCCGAGGCCATGGCGAATCTGGACCGCGCCACCGCCCGCACTCTGGAGGCGCAGGGGATTGCGGTGAAGCCGTAGAGAAGTTGCTGGATTCCAGAGTGGCGCCGGAGAATCCCCTTGGGCTAGCCTGCATGAGTCCGGCGAATTTCTGCACGGCGCGCCGTGCGGGCGTCTGTCGATTCGGCCCCCGCCCGTTCGATAGACAAGCAGAGGAGAACACAACAATGCGATTTATGATGCTGATGATTCCGAAAGGATATGAGAAGGCCGAGCCCGGGGCGATGCCGTCCGCCGAAGCTGTTGGGGCCATGATGAAGTACAACGAGGAACTGCAGAAGGCGGGCATTCTGCTGGGGCTCGAAGGGCTGCATCCGCCGTCGATGGGCGCACGCGTGTCGTTCCCGGGCGGGAAGCCCAAAGTGACCGATGGGCCGTTCATCGAGACCAAAGAGGTGGTCGGCGGGTTCTGGATGATCCAGGTGAACTCGAAAGCCGAAGCCATCGAGTGGGCCTCGCGCTGCCCCGCCGGGGAGAATGAAACGATCGAGGTCCGGCAGGTGCAGGAGTTTGCCGAGTTTCCGGCGGACGTCCAGAAGGCCGCGGGCGGGTTTCAGGAGAAGCAGTCCAAGCCGGAAGCCTGAGGCCTTGGTTGCCTTACCAGCGCAGAACGATCTTTCCGATATGCGCGCTCGTTTCCATCAGCGCGTGGGCCGCGGCCGCCTCTTCCGCCGGGAATGCCTGGTGGATGAGCGGCCGCACTTTGCCGGATTCGATGAGCGGCCAGACGGCGTCGTGCAGGCGTTGCGCGAGCGCCGCCTTGAAGGCCACCGGACGCGGGCGCAGGGTGGAGCCGGTGACAGTCTGGCGGCGGCGCATCAGCTTGCTCATATTCAAGGTCGCGCCGGCTCCACCTAATGTGGCGATGACTACCAGGCGGCCATCATCGGCGAGGGCGTTCTGTTCGCGGGCTACGTAGTCGCCGGCCACCATGTCCAGGATCACATCCGCGCCGCGCCCTTCGGTGAAGGCCAGCACACGCTCGACGAAATCCTCGGTCTTATAGTTGATGGCGCGCGCGCCGAGCGCCTCGCAGGCCCGGCATTTTTCGTCGCTGCCCGCCGTGGCGAAGACGGTGTGCCCCAGCGCGTGGGCCAGTTGGATGGCGGTGACACCAATGCCGCTGCTGCCGCCCTGCACCAGCAGAGTCTCACCGCGGCCCAACTGGCCGCGTTCGAAAACATTGCTCCACACCGTGAAGAACGTCTCCGGGATGGCGGCGGCTTCGATGAGGCTCAAGCCTTTCGGCACCGGCAGGCACTGCCCGGCGGGCGCCACGGCGTACTCGGCGTATCCGCCGCCGGCCAGCAGCGCGCAGACCTCTTCGCCCGCCCGTTCGCCTTCCACAATAGTGCCCGCCACTTCCATGCCCGGCAGGTCCGACGCGCCGGGCGGCGGCGGATAGTTTCCCATGCGCTGGAACACGTCCGGCCGGTTCACGCCCGACGCCGCTACCTTAATCAGAACCTCGCCGGGGCCGGGAGTTGGGATGGGGCGCTCCCGGAGTTGCAATACCTCCGGGCCCCCGGGGCGGGTGATTTCGATCACTCGCATGGCTATCGCGCTTCGACCGGCGCGGGCATGTTGTCTTTGGTGAAGCGCGGGATCATCTGATCGCGATTGGCCACGTGCCACACCGCCGCCGCCACTACGGCCGCGGCCTTCTTCACATCGTCCGGTATGATGCGCTCGTAGGTGTCGAGATTGGTGTGATGGGTCAGGCTGTTGTACTCGATGGGGTCCTGCTGAAAGCCCACGCCCGGCAGCCCGGCATTGTTGAACGAGGTGCTGTCCGTGCCGCCGGTGGCGCGGCTGCTGGTGGTGCTGGCGCCGAAGACGCCCCAATCGGTGAACTGCGCGAGAACGGGCCGCAGCACGGCGGCAGCCTCGGGCGGTCCGAAGATGCCGGCGCCGCGCAGCCGGCCGGTGCCGGTATCGACGTTGAAATAGCAATCCAGCTTGGCGAACTCCGGCTTGGGATTTTCGAACGTGCCGAAGTGCTGCTTCACGTAGGCCAGCGATCCGAGCAGGCCTTCTTCTTCGCCGGACCACAGGCGCGACGCGGACGGTGCGCCGCGGTTTGAGCCCCAGCGCTGAATCAGCCGCGCCGCTTCCATCATGATGGAGGAGCCGATAGCGTTGTCGGTGGCGCCGGTGCCGCTGTGCCAGGAATCCAGGTGTCCGCCCAGCATCACGATCTCATCGGCCTTGTCGCGTGCCCGGGATTTCGCCGACCACGTTGTAGCTGGTTTTGCCCTCGGGATAGACGTGGTTGACGATGTGTGAACTCCAGCTTCACGTCGTCGCCATCGGCCAGCAGGCGCTCGATGCGGCCGTAGTCGTCATTGCGCAGGATCACGGTGGGGATGGTCTTGGCGGGGTCGTAGGCGCGATGCTGCTGCGCCACGATGAGGCCGTCGCCGCGCGCGCGCATCGTTGACGCGCACCAGCGGCGCCGCCGGAAATCAGCATGGCATCCACGGCTTCGCTCACCTGGTGTCGCCGTCAGGCGGTTGGGGTCCGGATTGCCACGGCCCCGGCCGCCGCCGAAGCCGCCGCGTCCGCGTCCGCCGCCGGGATTGGCCGGGTCGTACTGCGCCTTCACCTGCTCATCGTCGCGGCGCTTCTGCGGAGGGTCGAAGTTCACCGGAATCACGGCCGCTTTGCCGATCAGCACGATCTTGCCGCGCACCTTGGCTTTAGTGTCGGCCACCCAGCGATCCATCTCCTCCTTTGTAGGACCGAGCCGCGCGGCGCGCCTCCGCGTCCGCCCGGCCGCCGCGAGCCCGCGCCCGCCGCCGGCCGCCGCGGCGTCTGCATTCACCGGCGCAGGCGGTCCCTGGGGCAGCTCCACTTGAATCGCCGAGCCGGTCACCGTGCCATTGGTGGAAGGCGTCCAGGCCAGCACTTCGAACTTCAGATTCTCGCTGCACGGGCGCATCGATGAATCCCGCAGGCGCGCTCGTTGGTCCAGCCGGGATGGCCGAAATCCCACGGCTTCCAGATGCGCGTTCTTCATGCCCCACGTCGGTCATCTCCGCGACTGCCCACTTGGCGGCCGCCTCGTGATTCGGCGTGCCGGTGACGCGCGGGCCGTAGCGATCGGTGAGCATGTGCAGGGTGTGCATGATCTGCGAATGCTCCATTTCTTCGCTGCGGAATTTCGCGGTATTAGCCTCGTCCACTTTGTCCTGCGCCATCAGGAGACTGGCAACGGCGGCGGCAAGCAGCAGCTTTTTCATATCGGACCAGGATATCTCATCGGGGGTTAGGGATGGGGGGTGGGATGGGGGGTGGGTAACAGTAGTGTTGTAACTTCGCTTGCGGCGCGGTTGACGCGGGCGGGGAAACGGAAGATACTCTTTGTCGAAGGGGTCCATATGCTTTCTCCCCGCGCGTGGTTTTCCGCACTGTTGGTTTTCGTTTGCGTCGTGCTGACGGCTGCCGGTCAATCCGTAGTTTCGACGCGTGCCGGCCTGGTCCACTATTTCGAAGGCGTGGTCGCCATTAACGGCGAGCCCCTGCAGGCGCAGTTCGGCCGCTTCCCGGAGATCGCCGAAGGCGCCGAACTCCGCACCGGCCAGGGACGCGCCGAGGTGCTGCTAGGCCCCGGCGTGATCATACGGGTAGCGGACGATAGCGTGGTCAAAATGCTCTCCACGGGCTTGGCCAACGTTCGGCTGGAACTGCTGACCGGCTCCGCCATCCTCGAATCGAAGGATGCCCTGCCGGGCAACTCCGTAACATTGTTGTATAAGAACTGGCAGGTGCACATACCCAGGCAGGGCGTGTACCGCATCGATGCCGATCCGGCACAACTCCGCATCTACAGCGGCGAAGTGGAAGTGCGGGCCGCGGACGGCACGCCGGTCACCGCCAAGGCCGGCCAGACGCTGCCCCTGGGCACGGTCCTGGTGCCGGAAGAGACCGTGGGAGCGCCGGGCGACAGCTTCAACGAGTGGGCCTTCCAGCGAAGTGAAGCCATTGCCGCGGACAACGCCACCGCTTCGCAGATAGTCGACGATCCGGCCCTCTACCCGAACCTGATCGATGCCTCCGGGCTGTCCATGGCCGGCTACACCTACTTCCCGCCGATGGTCGGAAACCCCTACCTGGGCTACGGCGGCATCTATAGCACCTATGGTCCAGGCGGGTATGCCGGCTACCTTGAAAGCTTCGGAGCTTACGGTTATCCCTACGCCCTGGGATCGGGGTACGGTCTGCGATCCCCTTATCCCGGAATTCCGGGCAGGATCGGTCTAGGTGGATTGCCGCGCCTTCCCAATAACGGTGTGGGCGTGGGTGGTTATCGTCCTGGCGGATATACCGGCGTGGGCGTCTATCATCCGGGCGTGGGTGGGGCTGGAGGCATTCGCCCAGGCGGTTTAGGCGGCTCCGGCTTGGGCGGCTACCATCCCGGCGGGGGCTTCTCCACCCGGCCGGGCCTGGGCGGAACTATGCCGCACCCCGCGGGCGGAGCCCCGGCGATACACGGCGGGCGTCACTGAGGCGCGTAGTAGCCGAGTCTCCAATGAGCCTTTAGCGGCGGCAGCCCGGGTTGAGGGTGGACGCGCACTTCTACGCGGCGGTATTTGCCGTCCTTCTGCTGGTTGAGGGGCTGGTACGCCAGCACATATTGATTGCGCAGTTCGATTCCGATGCGCGTGGCCACGCCCGGCAGGTCGCCCGCCTCGGTAGCGGAGAAAGCGCGCCCTCCGGTCTGCTCGGCAATCTCGGCGAGGAGCCGCGGGCCGCTGACTTCCTCGTTGCTCAGTCCCAAACTGAGCGTGGGCTCGAACACGCCCATGGCATAGATCTGCACATCGGCCTCGCGCACCAGTTCCTGAATCTCTTTGGCGGTGTATTGACTGTGATTGTCCCCTCCATCGGAAACAATCAGCAGCGCCTTGCGTGGATTCCGTGCGCTCTTCATCTCGCGCAGACCCAGGTGGACGGCATCCAGCAGCGCAGTGAGGCCGCCGGGTTGCAGGAAGGCCAGCTTGAGATCCAGTTCTTCGGCGCGGGTAGTGAATCCCTGGGCTACCTCCGCGCTGTCGGCGAAATCCACCAGGAAGGCTTCGTCGGGCGTGTTCATGGTCTTGAGAAACTGCTCTACCGCCTCGCGAGCGGTTTGCCGCTTGTCGCCCATGCTGCCGCTGCGGTCGTAAAGCAGGCCCACGGAAAGCGGCGTATCTTCTCCGGAAAGGCTGATGATTTTTTGCTCCACGCCGTCTTCCAGAATCTGAAAATCCTGCGGGCGCAAGCCCAGGACGAAGCGGTTGGAATGGTCGGTGACGCTCACCGGAATCAGGACCAGGTCGGAGTCTGCTTTGAATTTGGGAATATCCTGCCCGGTGAGAACGGCCGTACCCAGTAACAGAAACGCGAGACAGCGGTGCAGCACATTGGCTCCTGCTGGTTACAGTGTACCAGCCATGCTGCGCTATGATACGGGTGCCTTGACTCGTGTCTCCATTCCCGACGATTTCCCGCCCGTGCTGGCATCGAGCGCTGCGTGGCGCGATCTTTCGGCGCGTGCGCAGTTGGATTATTACGATTCGCTTCCCGGTTCGGAAGACCGCCTGATCGAACGCATCGCGCCGGCCGACGCGGTGCTCAACATCCGCGCCAGTTCGCGGTTCAGCGACGCGGTCATGGCCGCATGCCCGCGCCTTCGGCTCCTGTCGGTTTGGGGCACGGGCACCGATCACGTCGATCTGGCGGCGGCCGGGCGCCGGGGTATCCGGGTGGCCACTACGCCGGGAGTTTCCGCCGTTTCCATCGCCGAACATACCCTGGCGCTGCTATTAGCGGTGGCACGACGCATTCCGGCTGCCGACGCGGCAACGCGGCGCGGCGAATGGCCGCGCGGCCAATCCATGGAACTCAATGGCAAGACGTGCGGCATCCTGGGACTGGGCGCCATCGGCAGTCAATTCGCCCGGCTCGCCCTCGGAATGGGCATGCGCGTTGTGGCGTGGACCGTGCATCCGCGCCCTATCGAGGGTGTGGAACTGGTGGAACTGGACGAACTGTATCGCATCAGCGACGTGGTCAGCATTCATCTGCGGCTCTCGCCCCTGACTGAAAATCTGATCGGGGCGGCGCAATTCGCGCTCATGAAGCCGGGCGCGATTCTGATCAACACGGCGCGGGGCGCCATTGTGAATGAAGATGCGCTGATGGAAGCGCTGGCGGCGAACCGGATTGGCGGAGCGGGCCTGGATGTGTTCGCGCGCGAGCCCCTGCCGCCGGCCCATGCACTGACGTCGCTTCCCAATACGGTGCTGACGCCGCACTGCGCCGGCATCACGCCGGAGGCGCTGGAAGCCGGCCTGCGTATGGCGGTGGAGAACATCTGGCGATTCCTGGGATGAAGGGGCAGGGGGCCGCGGTCGGCATTGATTTTGGGACTACCAACAGCTCCGTGGGGCTCGCCACCGGCGGACCGGATGTGCGCCTGGTGCAATTTCAGCACGCCGGCGGAAACACTGAAGCCTACCGGTCGCTGCTCTACCTGGAACAACTCAAGGAGCGGGGACGAATCACCCTGAAGAGCTGGACCGGTCCTCAGGGCATCGAACAGTATCTCGCCGCGGACACCAAAGGGCGGCTGATCCAGTCGCTGAAATCGTACCTGACCAGCCGGACCCTCACCAGCACGGAAGTGTTCGGCCGCAGGCTCACCGTGGAAGCGTTGATCGCGCGCATTCTGGGCGATCTTCGCGAGCAGGCGGAGCGCTACTTCGGCGCGCCGGTGCGTCATGCCGTCTCGGGCCGTCCAGTACGATTCGTGGGCGCGGAGACCGAAGCCGACAACGATCATGCCGTATCGCGGCTGCGCGAGGCCTACCGGATTGCCGGGTATGAATCGGTCGAGTTCGAAATGGAGCCCGTGGCGGCGGCCTACTACTACGAATCCACGCTGGACCACGACGAGCTGATCCTGATCGGCGATTTCGGCGGCGGCACCAGCGATTTTTCGCTGCTTCGCGTGGGACCGGGTGTCCGCCGCCGCGGTAGGTCGCCGCGCGATTTCCTGGGGAATAGCGGCGTGGGAATTGCGGGCGATGCTTTCGATGCCCGGATCGTGCGCAACCTGGTGTCGCCGGAGTTGGGCGCGGGCTCGCAAGCCCGGTCCATGAACAAGATCCTGCCCGCGGTACCGAACTGGGTGTACGCCAAGCTGGAACGCTGGCATCACCTCTCGTTTCTGCGCACGCAGAAAGTTCTCAACATGCTGCGCAGTTCCAGGGCGGAGGCGTTCGAGCCGGAGAAGATCGAGGCTCTGATTCATTTGATCCAGGAGGATCTGGGATACCACCTGCACGCGGCGGTGCAGCGGGTGAAATGCCGGCTTTCGGAGGCGGACCAGGCGGAGTTCCAATTCACCGATGGGGGGCTGGAGATCCGCGCGGCCGTGAACCGGCGGGAGTTCGAGAGCTGGGTCCACGAAGAACTGGAGGCGATCGACCGCTGTGTAGGTTCGCTGCTCGATACGTCCGGAGTCGCGCCCGCCGATGTGGATGTGGTCTTCCTGACGGGCGGCTCCTCGTTTGTGCCGGCAGTGCGCGCCATCTTCGAACGGCGTTTCGCGAAACGCGTGCGCACCGGCACCGAGTTCACCTCGGTGGCGCGGGGCTTGGCGCTTTCCGCGTCAGGTGGCGGCCGATGAATCCTCGTTCCGAAACAGTTCCAGCGTGTCTCCGGGGTAGGTCACGCGAGTGCCCTCCACGTGGGCGAAAGCGGTCAGTCTGTGCGGTGACCTGGTCTGAGCGCTCATGATGTGTTCGACCGGAATTCCGCGAGCCGTGAGCGCATCGGCAATCATGGAGCGATGGCACCGCCAGGGAACCGCTTCGGCGCACATGATGGCGACTTTACCCGGCAGAGCGGTCAGGGCGTCGACGCCGCTGGCGAACTCCGGCGTCTGCATATAGTCGGCGTAGCCGCGGAAACTGGCGTTGCGCCAGCCGAGGTTGATGGAATCCTTGCGCGCATGGCGCAGACCGCCCAGCCCGGGCATGTGCAGGTAGCCGATGCCGGCTGCCCGGAGCGTGCCCGGCAAAGCGTCACGGTTGAATTGCGGGTTGTGGCGCGACTTGGGAACCGTGCGCACATCCACCAGAGTCTCGACGCCATGCGCCCGTAACAGGGCAATGAAGTCCGCCGCGGGCCGGTTGGAATGGCCGATGGTCATCATGCCGAGCGCGTTTCGCTGATTGTCCCCCGCGTGCTAAAGGGAAAGTGGATGCGCAGCACGCGCTCGCGCAGCCCTTCGGCTTCCAGCGCTCGCGTGCGCGCGTGCGAGCAGGTCGTGTAGCGCGATCATGCCCACCAGTTTGCCACCGGCTTCGCGGTCCACCACCGGGAAGCGTGTGTAGCCGGATTCGGCCATGCGGTTTACCACCGCCCGCAATGGCTCATCGGCATAGGCTACCACGGGTTCCGTGGTGGCCAGCTCCGTAAGAGGCGTATCGCGCCGCGGCCGATTCTCCAGCAGGGAATGAAGCGTGTTGCGGGTGATGGTGCCGCGCAGTTTGCCTTCCTGGTCTACCAGCGGGTAGAGCAACTGGCTTCTGCGTTCGTTGCCGGCGTGCAGCGAATCCGCCAGGCTGGCCAGGGGAGTCATGGGCCGGAAGCGCCACAATGTTGGTGCGCATCACTTCCCGGGCGGAGAGAATCTCCAGCGGGTCCACGGCATATTCGCAGCTCAGGTGATAGCCGCGGCGGGCCACCTTCTCGGTCAGGATGGAGCGGCGCATCGTGAGCACGGTGAACCCGTAGGACAACGTCACGGCCAGAAGCAGCGGCAGCAGCATGTTCATATCGTGCGTCAGTTCGAGCGCGAAAATGACGCCCGTGAAGGGCGCGCGCATAGTCCCGCCCAGCACCGCCCCCATGCTGACCAGGGGCCAGAAGCCGGCGCCTTCGTGCGGCAGAAACATGGCTTCCATGCCTCCTAACGCGCCGCCCATCATGAGCAGCGGAGCCAGCACTCCGCCGGAAGTGCCCGGAGCCCAGTGACACCGCCCAGATGACCGACTTCACCAGCAGGATACCGATGATCAGCTTGCGGGGAACGTCGCCCTGCAGCAGGGCGCCGATGGTATCGTAGCCCACGCCCAGGGCCTGCGGAAAAATCAGGCCGCCGAACCGATGACCAGTCCGCCGAGCGCGGGCCACCACATCCAGTGGATCGGCAGTTTCCCGAACAGATCTTCGGAACCGTAGACGGCCATCGTAAGCGGTGGCTGAAAGCGCCCCGGCCAGGACGCCCGCTACGACGCAGCCTACTAGACCTTGCGGTCCGACAAAGACCGGGTGCGCCGGGGTGGGAAACAGCGGACCAAAGCCCAAAAGGTAACGACGGGCCGCGTCCGCCGTGACACTGGCCAGGGCCACGGGAATCAGGCTGCGCGGTTTCCATTCAAACAGCAGCAGTTCCACGGCGAGGAGCACAGCCGCCACCGGAGCGGCGAATGTCGCCGACATGCCCGCGGCGGCGCCTGCTACCAGAAGTGTCTTACGCTCCGTGGCCGTCAACCGGAAGAGCTGGGCAATCATGGACCCGAATGCGCCGCCGGTCATAATGATGGGACCTTCGGCGCCAAACGGTCCGCCCGACCCGATGGAAATGGCGCTGGAGAGCGGCTTCAAAATGGCTACTTTGGGCTCCAGCTTACTGCCGTTCATCAGGATGGCTTCGATGGCCTCGGGAATGCCGTGGCCGCGAATACGATCCGAACCGTACCGGCCATCAGTCCGACGATCAGCGCGCCGGCCACCGGCACCGCAACCTCCCAGCAGACCGAGATGATTGGCTGCGGGCGATACCAGGGAAGTGCCCCATCGTTGAAAAAAGAACAGGTTCGTGAAAATACCGATCAGTCTGAGCAAGGCCAGCGCAATGTAGGCACTGGCGAATCCGATGACGATGGCGAGCCCGGAAATACTCAGGGCGCGCGGCGTCATGGTGAAATCGCCCAGTTCGTGTCTGATAACTTTCTGATGCATTCTCTACCTCTTGTATTGTGTTATCTGGCCCGGGCGTCGGCGGCCCACCGGTGAAGCAGGGAACTGAGCGCGTTAACCAGGACAGGACCGGACGCACGCAGTTCCTGAAGGTGGACGTTGGAAAGGCGCTTCAGCTTTTCGATGCCTTCCGGCGTAAGGTGAACGCGTACCTGGCGCCGGTCGCTCCCTTCGCGGACGCGTTGCACCAGTCCTCGCTCGGTCAGCCGGTCCACCAGGCCCGACCGCGCTGTGGTGCTTGAGGAGCAGGTGCTCCGCGAGGTCGCCGATGGTCGGATCGCTCGGGTCCGGTTTCGGGAATGCGCCAGGAACGAATGGCCAGCATCATCTGATGTTGCTGCGGCTCGAGGCCCTCGGCACGAGCGGCATCTTCACTGAAGTGGAGAAATCTTCGGATCTGATACCGAAACTGGCCGAGAGCCTGGTAATCGGGGAGGCGTAGATCGTCCATGAGGTGCTTTGCTATCTCATTATATCGTATTACGATATTAATTTGCAGGGAAAAGTTACATGGTATTGGTAAGTACTCCAACTGATAAAGGAAAAATCCTGGAACGTACCAGATTTTCCTTGATTCTGTACGAAAAAGTGTTTATCCTGACATTTCGCTCGGAAACACCTTAATACTGACTAGGAACCTCCTGATCATGACGCCAATTCCGCTTCCTGCTGCCGATGCTTCTGAACGTAGCCGCTTGCTTGTGGTGGATGTGATTCGACGCCGCGCTCTACGGCGCCTGTATGAGCGCCGCGAGGCTGTCGATATCCTGATTCAGTCCCTGGAAGATTACCAGCGGACGCAACTGTCTGGTACTGGGCGGTCTGTGAGTTTTAGCGCCGCACGGAAGTGCTCGTAAGGTTCCGTTCGATCGCAAACTTCACCAGGCCAACCAGATCGTGGACATTCAGCTTACGCATGAGGCTGGCGCGGTAAGTGTCCACGGTTTTGGGGCTGATATCCAGCAGTTCCGCAATATCCTTCGCCCGCAAACCATTCACCAGATAAGAGAAAACTTCCATCTCACGCGGGCTCAGGGATGCCAGCGGATCTTCCGCGGGTCCCCGGTCGGTGCGCGTAAAGAGGCCGGCGCCGCGGAGTTGCGGGGCCACGTAAACGCCTCCGTCGCGAACGAAGCTGATGGCCGGCAATCAAATGGCGCGCCTCGCCATCTTTCAACAGGTAAGCATCGGCGCCGGCGCGCAGTGCGTCCAGCACCGTGGATTCGTCACGGCTGATCGACAGAATCATGAGTTTGGAGGTACAACCCTTGGCGCGCAGGCGGCGGATGACCTCGACGCCGGTCATCATCGGCATATCCAGGTCCAGTATGGCGAAATCCGGCTTCAGGTTGAGAACCATGTCGATGGCCGTGGGACCGTCGGCGCACTGACCCAAGACATTCATGCCGTTGGCCGCGCAGAGGGCCACAAAGCCCTCGCGCACGATCGCGTGATCGTCGGCCAAAACTACCGTGATTGGCTGCAATTCCTGCATGTTACTCCTTCGGTCGCGGTCGGAAGGGAAAACTCGAAGCGGCAGGCAAATCGGATTCCCAGCGAATGGCCCCATTTCCGTTCCATTCAGGCATCGGCCGGCAAATAGGGCGCGGTAACTTCCAGTTTAGTACCATTCGGTCCGCTTTCGATCTCCAATTTTCCTCCGACGGCGAGAGCCTGATCCCGAATGGACCGCAAGCCGATTCCGGCCGACAATACTGGCAGGCGCAGCGAGCAGGGCCTGGCACGTCAAAACCCACTCCGTCGTCCCGAACCACCAGCGCGATTCCCTCTGCCCGCGGTTCCAAGGTAATGGTGACGCGGGTTGCCCGGGCGTGTCGCGTTAAATTCGAAAGGGCTTCCTGCGCCGCGCGGTACAGCAATACCTTCACCTCGAGCGCCGGTTCCTGGGCCAGGGGCCGCAACTCCAGAGTGGCCTCGATAAGCTGCGGAACGCCGCTGGATTCCCAAAGCTGGCGGAGCGCTGCTTCCAAGGTAAGTCTCTGCCATTCCGGCGGATGCAGTCGTTTTGAAATGGTCCGGACCTGTTCCAGTGCGTCGGCAGCCAGATTCGAAATATGGGCCAGGGCCTGCTGCACCAGAAGCGACGGTCCGGGAAGTTGGGCGCCGATGACCTCCAGTTGCATGCGGATCGCGGCCAGAAGCTGGCCGACCCCCGTGTGCAATTCCCGGCCCAGGCGCTGCCGCTCCAATTCCAGTTGCCGGATGGTGGCCGGCCCTCCCGAACGGCGCAGCCTTCGGGTCCGGGTGGAAAGGGTATGCTCCATACGCTGGAGCTCGAAATAATGGCGAAGAAAATCGCTTTGGACGCGGAGCAGGGTCGTGCCCTCGGCATCGGGTCCGGTCCCGGAGACTTCCCCGCTCAGCAGAAGCCGGTTGTGAGCCGTCCGGATGCGCGCGAAGTGGACCGTCGCGTAAGAATATTCGGGGAAGGCTGTAATGGCTGCCGAGATGTTTCCGGCCTCGCCTATGGCCGCGCGCGTCTGATCACTCATCCAGACGATTTGGCCATTCAGGTCGCATTCCAGCAGCAAGGGGGCACTCACTAGGGTAACTTTGTAAGATAAGAATTGGACCCGGCTCTCCGAGCCCCGGCTCAACCGGAAATCTCCTGGTTTAGCGGATCTTTCCTAGCTAGAATGCCAGCATCATTAACCTCCTGCAATCGCGGTACGTACCTAGTACTGTCATTACTAAGTGGAGTACTTGCAAGGAGTTCTGAATCCGTATTATAAGTGAATCACCGATGTCACGAGCTCTGAATTTTGTACCTCGAATGGCAATCTTCCTCGCGGGAGTTGCCGCGGGCGCGATTAGTAATACTCGCAGGGAGCGGACTGGCGGCGATTCGGCGGCGACGCAGGAGATCAAGCAGTCGATTGCCGGATTGGAAGCGCGCCTGGCGGCGCAGGATTCAGCGTCCGCGGCCCGGTTCACGCAAATCGAGTCCCGGCTGGACGAGCACGCGACCAAACTGGCGGAAATGCCTTCCACATCCCAGATCGTTTCCGCCATGGAGCAGTTGTTGTCCAAGACTATGGCGTCCCTGGACGACCGGCTCACTACTCAGGCGCATTCCATCGAGGTTTTGAAAACTACGGTATCGCAGACCGACAGCCTCCTTGAGCGCGTTCTGGAATCTCTGGATTCGTTGCAGGCCTATACGGACCCGGCGGAGCTTGCGGATGATCCTCTATTATCCCGTCCCGCAGTATAGCGGTCTTAGTAGTACGATTACGAACCAACCCGCTGGCTGGACGCCGAAGGTCTCTTCTTCCTCCCTCCGGAGTACTCTTAAACCGTTTGATCCATTTGATTTTTCGGTGGAAAGTTCTATTCTCATGGGCGGCGCTCATGGATCTTACCAAAGTACTGGCGCAACTACGCGCTGAACTGGCCAATCTCGACGCAGCGATCATCAGCCTCGAAAGGCTGCAGCAGGAGGGGGTGCGTCGCGGCCGTCCGCCGAAACTGCTGGCTGGCATCAAGGAGGGGGTGCGCGCGAAACGACGCGCGACCGGCGGCGAGACCGACGAAGGCAAGAACGGCGGACAGGCTTAATCGCCCGAACCTACATCTGCTTCAGCGAGTCCAGCGGATTGAGGTTGGCGGCGTGCCGTGCCGGAATTGCCACTGCGCCTAAAGCCACTATAGTCAACACGGCAGCCACCGCCGCGAGGGCCGTTCCCCACTCCCGGGTATCGAAGCCGAACAACAAGGTGCGCACAAGCCTGGAGACGGCATAGATCGCGGGCAGGCTGAGAACGAATCCGCAGGCCAATAGAATAAGGGATTCCCCTAAAAACATACGTAAAATCCGCAGGCGACGGGCGCCCAGAGCCATCCGAATGGCGATTTCGGGCGAGCGCCGTGTCACCGAGTAAGACATCAATCCATAAATTCCGACTGCGGCGAGCAAGAGAGCCGCCAGCCCGAGAGCCGTGGCCAGCGACGCCAGCATGCGTTCCTTCACCAGCGCCCGATCGATCACAAGGTCCGTAGTCCGGATATAAAGGGAATACTCCCTGCCCATCGTCTCGACCTGCCGGCGCAGTTGCCCGATCAAGGCAGCGTCAGGCGTCCCGGCGGTCCGGACCAGCACCAGAGGCTGGCGAGCGGAGTCCTCCTGGTACGTGGAAAGGAACAACTGCAAGGGGGTATGACTCTGCAGGCTGCCGATTTCGGAATCGCGGACAATGCCGGCGATCGTCAGATCCTTCCCCTCGAACTGGAGACGCCTGCCCACCGCCGAACCGTGCGGAAAAAGGCGGCGCGCCAGCTCTTCACTCACTACGGCGACACGGGGCGCGCCCGGCCGATCCTGAAATGTGAATTCCCGTCCATCTACAACTGAAATTTCCAACGTCCGAAAATAGTCCGGACCCACCCGGAAGGCCTGCACCTGTATGGTCACTCCGTCCCCCGTAACGGTTTGATCCGGAAGGAACGGGGGGATAATGGGCCCGAAGGACGCGCCGGCAACCGAACGGACTCCCGGCACGCTCGAGAGCCGACGGTATAACTCCGGGTAATACACGTTGGCGTCCATCCCCGCGTAGCCTCCGGGCCGGTTGGTCAACTGCATTTCGAGCAGGCCGGCGGTGTTGAAACCCAGAGGAACAGCCCGGAGATTCCGCTGGGATTGGCCGAAAATAGCCGCCGCCAGAACAAGAAGTACCGACAATGCGACCTGGAATACGATAAACCCATTACCTGCTACGGCCGCTCCCAGCTTCTGCCGCGGCCCGCGCGCTGGAGCGACATCGAAGGGTCGGAGCGTAGCGTGCGCCAGGCGGGGATCAGGCCGAAAAGCAGTCCGCTCCCAATGGCAATCGCGGCCGTGAAAGTCAGCACGCGCAGGTCGAGGGAGAAGTCGTGGGCGCGATCGATGTTGCCGGCCCATACGAATTGCGCCAGGAAACTGGTGGCCCAGGGCGCGAACAACACCCCGCCAGCCGCGCCAGCCACAGCGAGCAGCAGGCTCTCGGCCAGACACTGCCGCAGGATCCTCACGCGGCCGGCGCCCAGCGCCAGGCGAATGCCGGTTTCGCGCTGCCGGGCCGAGGCGCGCGCCAGCACCAGCGTCACCAGGTTCAGCGATGCCAAAAGCAGCAGCACTCCGGCCATCCCGAGCAGGAGTTTCAAAGGGTAGCCAAACCGCACGCGCGCGAAGTTGAAGCCCGTTCCAGCGGCGGCCGGTTCCACCAGGAGCCGTTCGCCGGCATCCGGCCTGATTTGCGGCCAAAGCGCCTCCAGTTCGGTTCGGGCGCGGTCAACGGTGACGCCGGGGCGCAGACGGCCCGTCACATCCCAGGAGGGAATGCGCGATTCCCGCTGCCGGTCCAAGGATGTAAAGGCGGCCAGGGGCACGATCGCATCCACCGCGCCCGCGCCCTCCATATCGGTAAAACGCTCCGGGGCGACGCCGATGACGGTGAAGGGCTTTCCTTGAATCCGAATGAGTTTCCCGAGCGCCCCGGGGCTGCCGTGGAAAGAACTGCGCCAGCGGGCGTAGCCCAGCACGGCCACCGCACCGTCATCCGGCGCGATTCCGCGGCCCAGCACCGGGCGGAGGGGCATAGTGGCAGTGAAGCCCTCGCCGGCAAGCAGCGCGGTTCCCGGGAACAGGGAACCCTCGGCTTCGAAAGTGAGGACACTGCCGTCGGTCCACGCAAACAGAGCGGAAAACGCCCGCTGGTGCGCGCGCATCTTCTCATACGTCGAGTAGGCGAAGCCGTGGCGCTGCCCCCGCGCGTCGATGCTGGCGAGCCCCACCAGCCGCTCCGGCTGGACGGTGGCCAGCGGCCGCAGCACCACGGCATTCAGCAGGCTGAAAATCGCCGTGTTGGCGCCGATACCCAACGCCAGGGAGAGCACCGCAATACAGGTGAAGCCGGGGGACTTGAGAAGCACGCGAACGGCGTAGCGCAGGTCGGACATGACCCTATTGTCCGGCCTTTTTACCGGTATCTTCCAGAATGAAGCTCTGACGCGGAACTTTATGCGACAGAGCCCTTTGATTGGTGGGAACGTTGTAAAGCGGATACCGCCAACAACTTCCGGCAATATTCACCTATAGGAA
>CAVVLD010000033.1:0-38413 GCA_963748795.1 uncultured Solibacteraceae bacterium | reverse complement strand
ACAGGAAACAGCCTGAGCTGGCGGGCGCGCTTCACGCGCGGGGTTAGGGCCGGGGCTGGGATGGGGGCCAGGGGCCGGGGCCTATTCCCGCCCGGCACCGGCAAGTTCGCCGGATAGGCCGGCCGCATCCTCCGCCGCGTAATCGAACTGCGTGGGATCGATCCGCGCCGGCGGGTTTGCGCCTTCCCATTCCACCGTGCGCCGCAGCGCCTCGTCGATGGGAATCGTTTCGCGGTAACCCAACTCTTCGCGAATCCGCTGCGATTCCATGAAGAGGTGCTGTTCGAACCGGTAAGGCTTCACCAGGTGGGCCGGAGCCTTCTCCCGCGGCACTACCACCACGCGGACAATCATCGCCGTCCACTGCGCTTCCGTGAAAGGCTCCGGGATCCGCCACGTTATAGACCTGCCCGGCGGCGCTCTCCGATGTGGCCGCCAGCGCAATCGCCTCAGCCACGTTCTCCACGTATCCGCGGCAGGGAACCCACTGCGCGAACCGGTCCTCCAGCACCGCGGGACGTCCATCCTGCGCGCGCTTGACGAACGGGTACAAGCGGTGCAGCGGGTCGCCCGGACCGTACACCATGGGCAGCCGCAGAATGGTCGCCGGCAGACCGGAGTCGGAGGCGATGGCAGCCTCCACCTGCACCTTGTCGTAGTCCGCGTCCATCCACGGGAAAATCCCGCGCACGGCCGCCAGGGCTTCCGGCGAATATGTCTGCGGCTGCGCCCGCAGGGCCGAGTGCTCGGTCAGCGGCACCGGTTCCGGCGCGCCATTGTCCAATCCGTGCAGCACCGCCATCGCGCGATACACGTCTCCGCTGCTCACTGCCACAATGCGGCGGGCGATGCCGTGCAATGCCTCCAGCGTCGCCTGCGCCTGCGCCGCGCTGCTGAGGATCATATCGATCGCCACATCCGGAGCCCACTCGCGAAACCGCCCGCGAAAATCGCGGATTGCGGAACGGTCGCCAACTATCCCGGTGATGCCGGGATGCGCCGGCAGCGATGCGTACCCGCGATGCAGCACCGCAACCTCGTGCCCCGCGCCGGCCAGAATGGCCGCCACATGGCGCCCGATAAAGCCCGTCGCACCGATCGCCAGAACCTTCATGGCAGTTTGTAAAAGTCGTAAGTAATGCGCCAGGTGAATTCCTTGCCCGGCTCGATGTGCATATCGATATATGCTTCCGGGCACGCCGTAGTGCGAATCGACCAGAAGACCAGCTTGGCCAGCGGCCGGTTGCCGGTCTGCCGCACGCCGATTCCCGCCTTGCGATTCTCCACGCGGATGTCGTAATCCTTCGCCGTATCGCCGTACCCCTGCAGTTCCGTAAACACCGAGGGCCCGCGCGGCAGTTCCCGCAGATAGACCAGTTCGTTGCCGCGGGTTTCTGCGTTGCCGTTCAGGTTGGCCGTGGCATGCACCTCGAACGGAAACTTGACGACTACGTCCGGCCCGGAAGGCATGCCGTCCAGCATGTAAAAATTGTGCTCGTACACGCTGCTGTCGATGGTCTTGCGTCCGGTGTTGCGCAGACGGTGCTCCAGCACCAGCTCCGGTTTGTCCGCCGCGAGTTTCACCGTTTTCGTGTATGTGTACGCGTAGCCGAGCGTATCTGGCAGCGTCTGGGTGAACTCCACCGAATCGGGCCGCTGGCGCACGCTCCACTTGCCCGGATTGGTGATTTCGTAGGTATTGAACTGGTGGAACGAGGTCTCGTCCGGCTTGCGCACCGCGCCCACTCCGACCTTGACGAAGCTCTCTCCGGTCTTGGCCTCGTCGTATCCCAGGCCCGCGCCGTGCGTCAGGAACTCCTCTACCGGCCCCATGATGGAGTCGTGCAGTTTCGGGTCATAGCGCGGAAACCACTGGCCGAAATAATTGTGCCCGTTCCATTCCAGGCTGGCGATGACGCCCGACCAGTCGAAGCGCGTGGCGCGATAGTATCCCTGTTCGGCATCCGGCAGGTACAGTTTGGCGCGCAGCGTGGAACTGGAGATTTCGGCCTGCGGCGCTTCGGCGGCAAACAGCACGAGTACCGCCAACAGGCCAGTCAGAATGGCGGATACCCTCATTTCTTTCCCTGGAACAGAAGCGGGGCGAGTTCGGCGAGGTTCCGCCGCCAGAGCGGCCATACGTGCGCGTAGCCCGGCACTTCCACATCCGTGAACGGAATGTCCTTCGACTTCAGCCACGTTTTGAATTGCCGGTTCACCGCGTTCAATCCGTCGTCGAGCCCGCAGGCGATCCATATCAGCCGCAACCGCGACGCTGCCTTGGCGTTCAACTCGGGAAAGTTCTTCTCGAAGTCGGCGTCGGTCATCGACGGCCTGCCGCGTCCGCCCCGTCCACCGCCGCCCGCCTCGGGAGCCGGCGCCGGATTAGCGCGCGGCCACATGATAAAGGCCCCGCTGAAGGATCCAATGTAAGCGAACCGGTCGATGTTGTGCAGCCCGGTATAGAGCGATTCGGCTCCACCCATCGAAAGTCCGGCGATGGCCCGGTCGTTGCGGTTCTTCGAAACGTGATATTCCTTCTCCACCTGCGGCAGCACCTCGTCCACCAGCGCCGCGGCGAAGGCCGGAATCATAGCCGCTCCCATGGCGCCGCGCGGGCCATCCGGCGTGCCGTACCCCAGCGTGTTGACCATCACCATTGGCTTGGCCTTGCCTTGGTTAATGAGATTGTCCAGGATTACGTTGGCGGCCCCGACGTTCAGCCAGGAGCTGGCTTCATCGCCCAGGCCATGCAGCACGAAGAAAACCGGATACGGCTCCTTGCGCGACGGATCGTAATCCGGCGGCGTGTACACGTAATAATCCCGGTTGTCGCCGATCCGCGCGGATTTGTAGAAGTGATGCGAGACCACGCCGCGAGGTCCATCCGCCGGTTCCCAGATTTCCGGGCCGGGCACGTGGACCATGCTCTGCCCGATACTGCCGTACGAGGTCTTCAGCAGCGGATTCGCGGGATCGGGAACGCTCGCGCCATCCACCGAAAACGAGTAGGTATAAATGTCCGGCTTGAGCGCATCCGTGGTAGCCGTCCATACGCCCTGGTCATTCTTCTCCATGGGCAGACGCTGGCCGATGCCGGTGACCGCGGCCTCCTTGGCATCGGGCGCGCGGAGGCGAAATGTGACCTTGCCATCGGGCGAAACCTCGGGCGAGCGGATCGCGTTGCCGCGCCCGGGCTGTGCGGCCAGGCTCGGAGGACAGGGCGGCCAGCAAAACGGCTGTTCGTAACTGGGAAAGCCTCATGGCAATAGCTTATCCCAATAACGCCGGCTGCTGGCCGTCGGAATCCCGTGCTTACCCCAGATACTCCACGTGCACGTAAGTGCCGAGCCGCGCGTTGTATGCCAGGTACCAGCCGGGATGGTCCGGATCTTCGTAGATCACGATCGGATCTGAATTCCAGAGCCAGTCGGTGACATACGGGTAATCGAATGGCGCGACGCTCCAGTAATTGCTACCGAACCAGAAGCGTGCGCGGTCGCCGCCCTGCAGATGAAACACGTGTCCACGGCCGAACCCGCCGCGGAAACGTCCATGTTCGAACGGATGGTCGAGGTGGAATCGCGCATCGTCGCGGCCCTGGTCGTGCCCCACCCACTCGCCGTTGCTGTGAACGTGCGGAGCGTTGGGATGGCCTTCTTCGTCGCGGAAATCCCGCTGCTGCCGGTTCGCCTCGCCATGCTGTGCCGCCCGGCCATGCTGGTTCGCCTGGCCATCCTGCGGCACCTCGCCATGCTGCTGGTGACCGGCCGCGCGGGGTGCGTTGCCTCGCACGGGCGGCGGACCATGCGGAGGAATGTATCCGCCGCCCACCCGGCCTCCATGCTCGTTCTTGTGCTGCTGCGCATAACCGCCAACCGCCAGCGCCATAGCCACCACAATCACCGCGTACCACAGGTTCTTCATAAATTACGCCCCTGGGGAACCGGGTGCAGCCCGGTTGCCAATGGGAGGGCACACACCTTTTCGCGACAACTCATCAAAGAAAGCCGTGAACACCGCGTTGGTCCACCCGAATCCCGCCTCGTTGGATCGGTAGCCAAAGAGAATCTCATCGCTGATATTGGCCCGGCAGTGGACTACATCGTACTTCTCCTCGATGGTGCCGAGGGCTTGAAACTCCTGGTGCACGAGCGCCATGAATTTCCAGGCGATGCGGTCGGCCTCCGCATCGTATCCATACCGCTGCAAACCTTGCACCGCGATCCATATTAAAGGAGCCCACCCGATGGGGGCGTCCCACTGGTCGCCGGTCTGACGAGTGCTGGTTTGCAGGCCGCCGGTGCATTCGAACAAGGGCAGGTTGCGAACTACACGCGCCGCCTGTTGGGGCCTGGCGATGCCTGCCCACAGCGGGTAGAAGGTGCTCAGGAACGGGTATGCCCGCCGGGAGCCGCTCACAAAGTGATAGTCGAAGTACAGCCCGTGCTCCTCGTCCCACAGGAGCTGGTCGATTCGTTCGGCACGCGCCGCGGCGCGCGTTCGCCAGGCCCGCGCCTCTTCGCCATGCCCCAGCGTCTCGCGCATCTCCGCCGTCTCCGTCTCCATGAGGTAAAGCAGCGAGTTCAAACACACCGGATTGTAGTGGGTGATATCCGCGCCGAATGGGCCGAACCGGTTCGATGGGTCGAAACCCGACTCCCGCATGGAGCGGTCGCCCTTGTAGAACAAAGGTGTAAGTTCGTCGGTGGCGGAATTATAAAACAGGCTGGCATCGTAGTCGGGAATCTGGTGCGTCCGGAAGTATTGCTTGACTAACTGGTAATCGGTTCGCCCCTCGGCATCGAGCTCCGACGACAATACCTCCGGCGCCGGGCCGCTTCCCAGGTCGATGTACCGCGAAAGGCCCGTCTGCGTGGTCAAATGCGGTTCGCTGACCCAGTAGCGGTAATACTTGTCCACTGCGTCGAGCGAACTCTCGAGCCATGCGGTATCGTGCGTCCGGCGGAAAACCGCGTTCAGCATCTGAGTGAACAACGGAGGTTGTGACCGGTCCAGATAGTAAGTGCGGTTGGCGTTGAGTATCTTGCCATAGTGACGCACCTGGTAAATGAAGTTATCCGCCAGGTCCTTGGCCAAAGTCTCATGACCATCCCGCAGCAAGCCCATCTGAATGAAGTAACTGTCCCACCCGTACATCTCATTGAAGCGCCCGCCCGGCACGACGTACGGGCGCGGCAGATACAACAGGCCGTGGGGGTGAGTGCTGTCAAAGGCAGCCGGAATCGGCCGGACCCGGATGCTTTCGAAATCCGCGGGCTTCATGGAAGCGCGCAGGTTTTGCTCGATCGCGCCGGCGTTCTCGTCATCGGCCACATATACGGGCCACGGACCCTTCCACTCGGGGATCTTGGGGTCAACCGCCGCCTGCGCCAGATTTTCGTGCGACCGCACCATCAAAGGCCAGGTGCGCTTGATGTATTTCAGGATCGACATTTAGAGGTGGGCGTCGATAAACTCCTGGATCCGCGCTTTCAATCCTGCGTCGGCCAGTGAATCGAGCGACTCCTCGGCAAGTTGTAAGTTAAACGTCAGTTCCTTAGGCATAGCCCCCGTCAGATAAAACCTCGAGGCCTCCAGGTGTTCTGTGAGTAGAGGGCACCGGTCGGGCCGCAGGTTCTCCAGGTCGGCCAGAATGCCGGTAAGAGTGTCAAGATCGTTCATGGTTCCCGCCATCCGTGCCCACGCCTTCGTGCGGTACCTCACCATCAATGAATGGGCGTCCAGTGCCGCGTTTGACGCTGCTGTTCTTCAACGCGGCCAAGGCTCCGGAAGCAGCAAAAACGGCCACCGCCCGAACGGCCCTCATAACTGATTTGTTGCACGAACACTGCCAAAGCGCAGTTTAGCCCGGCAACTCGGTTTTTGGCAGCGTGTGGACTACGATAAAGGAATGACGCGGCGGTCACTGTTCCGCATGCTCCGCGCGGCCGCACTGCCTCTTGCCACCAGGGCGATGCCCTTCGCCGGACTTGAGTGGGGCGACCTGACCTCGACGGACTTCTCCACCGAACGCCGCTATCGTGCCGATGCGCAGGTGTTGATTCTGGGTATACCTTTCCTGCACCGCCAGGGAGTCGGCGGCGGCAGCGTGGTGTGGCGCGAATCCCAGGAAGCGGGCGCCGGGTTGCTTCGTCTGCTCGAATTCCACGGCTACTCTCTTCCCGCCCGCGCCGCCGGTCTGAACCGCCTGGGCTTCATTCGCGAACTGTCGCGCTGGAAAGATGGCAAGAGTCTGGAATCCATCTATTTCGGGCTGATGACGGCCTCCCCGGAAGAGAGTGCCGAAGAAGCCCGCAGAGCGCTCCACTCCAGCGCCAAAGAGCAAACCTACACAGCCATTGACGGCCGCATCCTGCCTTCCGGCTCGGAGGTCACGATCGCCCATTTCGCGGCGCCTTCCACACTCTCCGGGGCGCACCAGCAGGAGTTGCTCGAACTGGCGCGCAAGGCACTCGCCGAGACAGCCAAGAGCAGCGGAGGACCGGCCGCTCCACAAGGCGAGGCGCCCAGCTTTCTACAAGCGCTCGCCGAACTTGTGGCCCATCCGGAACGGTCGCAGGCCACCTACATCTATTCCGGCCGGATGTATTCTCTCCGGGTCCAGCGCGCCGACGATCCCAAGACCACGGCTCTCTTCCGCCAGCGCAGCCTCATCAACGGCGATACCGGCATTATTCGCATCACAGGCACCTTGCAACGGCAGGCCGGCGGCAATCAGACCAGTTTCCGCATCTGGATTCCCAATCCTTCCGGGCATCCCCTGCCCTTGCGCATCGAATACCAGGCAAAATCCTACCTGCGGCTCGTCTTCGAGGCCGTAAACACCTGATCCTAAGCGTCGCTTGAATCAGGCGTCTCGGATGTGTCATCATAAAAGCGTAGTTTGAGCGTGATCGCTCATTCCGACCTCTTGTATTCCGCCCTTTGATCGCTTTATCCGGCGTCAGTCCGGTGAGTAAAGGAGAAGCATATTTATGGCTACGAGATCCCGCACTACCTTTAAAAAGCGGCAGAAGGAAATGGCTCGCATCGAAAAACAGCGTGACAAGGCTGCCAAACGTGCGCAGAAAAAAGAGAGCGGCGCTCCTAACGAGCCCGAAATCATGAGCCTGGAAGAAGCCGCGGCTCTCCGTTTCAGCTAAGGAAGACAGGCCGGCGGGCCTGTCCTCTCCTTACACTTCCAACTTCCACGGACTGCGATATCGCGCCTTGAGGTAAGGTTTGGCCTCCTCCTGCCGCACGGTCCAGTTGGCTTCGTCCCAATCGAGCCTGGTCTTGAAGCGCATCGAAAGATTCGCCAGCAGGCAGGTAGTGGAAGATCGCACGCAGGTTTCGATTTCGCTGGTGGGCTTTTGGCGGCTTTTGATACATGCCACCCAGTTTTTCCAGTGCGGCAGGTTCATGGGGCTCATTTCCGGATTCTTTTCCCACGCCGCCGCAGCCACTGACGATTTGGGGTTGGGAATCACCCAGCAACCGCTGCGATTCACAAAGATGGTGGCTTCGGTGCCATGAATCGTGGTGCCGGCACCCTCGCCGCGGCCGAACAGGGGCAGCGGGTTGCACGTGCGGCTTTCGTAAGTGGTCAGAAACTTCCGATAATTGAAGGTCGCCTGCATCGTGTCGGGCGTTTCCGTATTATCCGTTACATAATATTTGTCGCCCAGCGCCACCACCGACTCCGGCATCACCTCGTCGAAGCATTGGTGCAGCGGGTCGATCAGGTGGACACCCCAATCCGTCATTGCGCCGCCGGCGTAGTCCCAGAAATAGCGGAAGGTGGGGAACGAGGCCGCCTTCACGCCCCACCGGTTCAGATTGAACGGGTGCTCCGGGGCCGGTCCCTGCCACATTTCCCAATTCAGATCGTCCGGTGGATTGCTGTCCGGCGGATTGCCGTAACCCGCCTTCTTGGTGGATCCGCTCTGGAACGTATGGCAGAAGGTGATGTCACCGATCGACCCGCCCTTTACCAGTTCAGCGGCCTTCTGGAAGTATCCCCCCGAGCGCTGCATCGTGCCGGCCTGCACCACGCGATTGTATTTGCGCGCGGCCTGCACCATCTTCTGCCCCTCTTCCACATACTTGCAGGAGGGCTTCTCCACATATACGTCCTTGCCGGCTTTGCAGGCCTCCACGGTCATGTAGGCGTGCCAGTGGTCGGGAGTCGAAATGCAGACGGCGTCAATCGACTTATCCGCCAGGACATCGCGAAAATCCTTCACCACTTTCATATCCACGCCGCCCTTTTTGGCCGACTGCACGGCGCGCTCCTCGTGCGGCTTGTACACGTCGCAGATCGCCACGGGCTGCACTTCCGGCACTTTCATGGCGTAACCCAGGTTGCCCGAGCCCATGGCTCCCAGACCGATAAAGCCGACGGCAATCCGGTCGTTGGCGCCTTTCACGTTTCCGGTGAAGAGCGCGGTGGTGAATGCGGTGGTGGCCGCGGCCAGGATTTCCCGGCGGGGAATGGTGCTTCTTTCTTCCATACTGACTAGTACAATACCTGATTTCATCCCTCCCTGCTCGTCACTTTCCGCCTCGTCCGGCGTCTAACTCGACAGACTTGCCATGGGTACCTTAGCTGCCGACATCAAACACGCTTTCCGCATGTTCCGCCAGAACCCCGGCTTCACTGCCACGGCACTCGCGGCCCTGGCGCTGGGAATCGGAGCCAACACGGCCATCTTCTCGGTGATCAACGCGGTGATCCTGAAACCGCTCCCCTATCCGGCGCCCGACCGCCTGGTCACCCTGATGAACACCTCTCCGCAGGGATCCGGTCCGGCCGCCTCCGTACCGAAATTCAATGTCTGGCGCAGGCAGACGCAGGTGCTCGAAGACGTCACCGCATACGATACCGGTGGTCCCGGCCTCAACCTCTCCGGCGGCGACCGGCCCGAGCAGCTAAAGGGGATCCACGTATCGCAGGATTTCTTCCGCCTGTTCGGCGGGCAGACTCTGGTGGGCCGCACCTTCACCGCGGACGAAGACAGGCCTCGCGGCGGCAACCTGGTGGTGCTTTCCAATGGCATCTGGCAGCGCCGTTTCGGGTCTAACCCGGCCATTGTTGGCAAGTCTATCGTGCTGGGTGGGGAATCCTACACCATCATCGGCGTGCTCGCGCCCAAGTTCGCGTTCGACCCGCCCGCGGACATCTACCTCCCCTTTCAAGCCGACCCGAACAGCACGAATCAGGGACACTATTTCCGCGTGGCCGCGAGGCTCAAGCCGGGTGTCTCTCTCGCCGCCGCCAAGGCTGGGATGAACCTGGCGGCCGAAGAATTTCGCCGCGCCTTTCCGGACGCCATCGGGCCCAGAAACAGCTTCTCGGTCGAACTGATGCAGCAACTCATGGTGCGCAATGTCCGCACCGCGCTCTACATCCTGCTGGGCGCGGTCGGCTGCGTGCTCCTGATTGCCTGCGCCAACGTGGCCAATCTTCTGCTCGCACGGGCCACTGGACGCTCGCGCGAGATCGCCATCCGCTGCGCCATCGGCGCGGGCCGCGGCCGGATCATCGGCCAACTGCTCACGGAAAGCGTGCTGCTCTCCGCCATGGGCGGCGTTGCCGGCCTGGTGCTTGGCGCTGTGGGCGTGCGCGCCCTGCTGGCCGTGAATCCCGGGAATATCCCGCGTATTGGCGAGGATGGCTCGGCCGTGACGCTGGATTGGACCGTCCTGGGCGTCACGCTGTTGCTCTCACTGTTGACGGGCGTGCTGTTCGGCCTGGTTCCCGCGCTTCACGCCTCGCGCGTGGACATCAATTCCACTTTGAAGGAAGCCACCTCCCGCTCCGGCTCGGGTATGCGCCAGAACAAGGCGCGCAGCGTGCTGGTAATCGCGGAGATGGCCCTCGCAATCGTGCTTCTGGTGGGCGCGGGTCTGCTCCTCCGCACCTTCTCCGCGCTCCACAATGTGCCCCCCGGTTTCGATCCCCACAACGTCCTCACCATGGAAACCGCGCTCACCGGAACCGCGTACGATCAAACCGCCGCCATCACCACCATGAGCCACCAGGTGCTGGACCGAATCGAAGCCATTCCCGGCGTCGAGGCAGCGGCGGCTACCTCTTACCTCCCGCTGGAGGGCGGCCTGGGACTCGGCTTCATCATTCAAGGGCGCCCGCTCACCAATGGTCCGGCCCATGGAGGCGCGGCCTGGAACTACGTCACGCCGCACTTTTTCGCCGCTTTCAAAGTTCCGCTGGTGCGCGGCCGGGTCTTCACCGAACGCGACGATGCCGCCGCCCCGCCGGTGGTGGTCATCAATGAAGCCATGGCGAAGCAGTATTGGAAAAACGAGGAGCCCATCGGCCAGCGCCTGATCATCGGCTCCGGCATGGGGCCCGATTTTGCGCAGGCGCCCCGTGAGATCATCGGCATCATCGCCGACGCGCGCGACGCCGGCCTCAACAACGATCCCCAGCCCGCCACGTTCGTGCCGCTTTCCCAGGTGCGCGATTCCTATATGAAGCTCAACAACCGCTTCATGCCGCTCAGTTGGGTGGTCCGCACCCACGTCGATCCGTTCTCGCTCTCCCCGGCCATCCAGCGCGTTTTTCAGGAATCGGCCGACCTGCCTGTAGCGCACATCCGCACCATGGACCGGATCGTCATCCAATCCACCGCGCGCGACGAATTCAACACCCTGGTCCTCGGCATCTTCGCCTTCGCCGCCATCCTGCTGGCCTCGATCGGACTGTACGGACTGATGGCGTACGCCGTCGAGCAGCGGACACTGGAATTCGGCATCCGTCTGGCGTTGGGCGCCAATTTCCCGCAACTGCGGAATATGGTGGTCCGGCAGGCCATGCTGCTGGCCGGGGCCGGGATCGTCATTGGCCTCGTCGCTGCCTATGGCCTCACACGCTTCATGAGTTCTCTGCTCTTCGCGGTGAAGCCCAACGACCCCGCCGTCTTCGCCTCGGTAGCGGTGCTGCTGGCGCTGGTGGCCTTCCTGGCCAGCTACCTTCCCGCGCGCCGCGCCCTGCGCTTAGATCCGGTGATTGCCCTGCGCTACCAGTAAGCGCCACCGCCAGCTTAGAAATTGACCATGGGCCGGTGGGTGCGTTTCTGAATCGAGCGTTTGCTGACAGGGCCGAGCTTCCAATCGCCGGCGAGTTCCTCCGCGATGTCGCCGAGGTTGACGCTGGAGCTCGACAGGGATTTCCCATGATTTGCCGTGGCTTCAGAGAAGATCGTTACCACGGTATATTGCTGGGCGTGAGCGAAGCATTCGCGCATATCTATTTCTGCCGCGCTCTTGCCGGAAGAGAACGAGCGCCGAACCAGCGCGTTTTTTATGCCCTTAAAGGTAGCCTTGGTTCCCCCGGTCAGCATGGCGCCCTTTTCGGTGCTCAGGACGTGCCAATCGTAACGCACGTTCACGTTATTATTGTTCGAATTGGACAGCACGTCTCCATCCTGTTCGAGCATTCCACCGACGATGGAGTGGCGCCCGCCAACGATATACAGAACCTTCCCGTTGTCCAAGGCGACGGGGTTCGGCAGCAGGCACAAGGGAGCGAATCCCTGCCCGGTTTTAGCCGCAGCGGCGGCGAAACTCTTGTCGACGTTCAAAAATCCCTGGTTCAGTTTGTACATTGCCCACATGATGTTTGCGTTCTCCTGTTCTCTCGTTGAGTGATTGGCGTCCCTTCGGGGCCGCTTGCTACTCCTCAGTGCGCGAGCACCAGGCCGAATCACGCCACGCCGACAAACTTTTTTTTTGCGCAATTTCGCGCGCACAGCTCAGGCGAGCTGGGTTGCCAGCCAGTGCCGGGCGAAATTCCACCTTCGATCCACCGTTCGCGGGGAGCAGCCAAGGCGAACTGCGATTTCCTCGACTGACAGGCCTTCGAACACTTTCAACTCCACCACGGTGCGGAGCTGTGGATCGATACGGGCCAGGTCGGAAAGAACGGTCTCGACGCCGTCCAGGTCGTGCGGGAAAAGTTCAGCCGGACCCATTCCTTCGGGGGCGATGGGAACCTTCTGCACTTTGCGGTACAGCGGCCGGGAGTGCTGGATCAGAAGCCGCATCATCATGTGGCCGGCGAGGCCGAAAAATGCTGCCTTCTCGTTGTTATCCCCCGCCGTCCCCGCGCCTAGCGCGCCGCTCTTGAGCAGTTGCAGATACAGTTCGTGAACGAGCGCGGTCGGCTGCCAGGTATGGCCGGCGCGCTCGTTTCTCATTTTGGCAGCCGCGAGCCGCTTCAAATCGGGATAGATCGCCTCCATCAGCTCGCCTGCCGCCCCCGGAACGCCGTCGCGCACCTGGGCGATCAGGCTCCTGACGGTTTTGTTTTGGGCTTCGTCCATAGCGCTCGCTCAGAAGTTTGCGAACCGCGCCGGATCGATGCGGTCCACCATCATCAGATCGACGCCGATCTGCTCGTGCTGGGTAATGAGGGCATAGCGCTCGTCCGGAGAAATCGACAGACCGATCCCGGGAAGACGATCGAACTGCGCGACGGTGGCGACCCGCCGGTCGGCGAACCGCCACTCCACCACTTCTAATGGAGCATCGCGTGCGAATCGCATCACAGCGTAGACTCCAGATTGGGTAACTGCCCAGGATTCCGCCGACAGAACCGTGTGAAACACTTCCGTGGCGGGGCCGCCGGCGGCCGGCCTTGCGAATATCTGAAGCCCGCGGGCCCATACCAGCATTTTGCCGTCCGGTGTGAAGCGCTGGAGTCCGTCCTCGGCGCCGGGGGCCGGTTCGGGCGTTCCTCCGCGGGCGGGCATGCGCCAGACAGGCGACGTACTACTTTTTCGCTCGAAGTACAGCCATTGCCCGTCCGGCGAAAAAGCCGGTAGTGCGGCGTCCTCTTCGATCAGCGGGCGGACTGCGCCGCCGGCAGCCTCTACCTCAAAGATACCCGCCGTGCGAGGCAGGGCAATCCGCATGACGATCCGGCGGCTGTCCGGCGACCAGACCATATTGTTGATATCGGCCGATTGAAGGTCCGTCAGTTGCCGCGGCTTTGTGCCGTCAGACCGGCATACCCAGAGCTCAAGAGAACCGCTACGGTTCGAAATGAAGGCGATTTGGTTTCCATCCGGCGAATACAGCGGGAACTCGTCGGTGTATGAAGAATCGATCAGCGGGACCGAGTGGCGATCGGGGTTCAGACGTTCTTTGCCCGGCAAGCGGAACGCGATAGATATCGTCGTTGCGGAGTTTACGGGTATAGACCAGGCGAAGGGTACCGGATTTCGGCTCGAGCCGGAGATCCAGCGGACACACTCCCCGATCCGCCACCGGCAGGTCCACTGGCTGATGCCCGGCAAAGGCGCGAACTATCCTCAGGCGGGGATTCCGCATGACGCCCGAAGCGAAGATCAGGTGCTGTCCATCGGGGGTCCAGGCCGGAAAGGCATTCCACAACTCGTTCGAGGCAAGCGCCTCGGGAAGGCCTGCCGGCCGCATGTCGCTCGTGAGGTTCAAAACGCGCAATTCGGCTGCGCCGAAACCGCGCATCCGGCAGAAGGCTACGCGCTTGCCGTCGGGCGAAAAACGAGGGCTGAAGTCCCCTAAAACGCCGGGCCCGGGAGTAGTAAGCGGGACCTTGTCCCCGGTCTCGATGGAGATGAGAATGAGACCCGCGGACGTCGGACCGCCCCATCCGTCGAGAGCTACCAGGAACCGGCCATCCCTGGAAAAATCCAGATATGGACTCGGAACCCAATCCTGGAGAGCACCCGGCGTATCGATTTCGGTGATCTTTCGCGGCACTCCTCCCGAAGCGCTTACGATCAGGACATCTTTTCGCGAGGTGGTTTCACCGCGAGTCCGCAGCATCGCAAGACTGCGGCCGTCCGGGGACCACGAAGGGCTGAAGCAGTCGCGGGCGATCGGCACCGGCGCCGCGGTCGAACCGATGACCTGCACGACCAGTTCGGGCAGGTCGGCGGTCCCTCGGGTGTAGGCCACACGGCTGGCGTCGGGCGACAGCCGCGGTTCGAACTCATAACCGGGATCGGAAGTCAGCGGAACCGGAGAGAGCATTGCCGGCAGCGGCTGCATTCGGATGGCTGCGAACCGTACTCCAAATATCAAAGCGGCGATCAACAGGCCCGCCGCAAGAATCCACTTTGCGTTGCGGAACAGCGCTGCGGATAAACGCCGCGGTGGCGATGGTGCACCAGGCTGGGACCCGGCGATCGAGTTCAACTCGCGCAGCACCGTTTGCGCCGGTGGGCGGATCTGCGGGTCCTTATTCAGCATCGCCAGCAGCAGGGACTCGAGTTGCCGCGGCACACCGGGTTCGATGGTGAAACGGACCGGTTCCTTGGTCAGAATGGCGTGAGCGGTTTCAATCGGCGAATCGCCCCCAAAAGGGTGCTTGCCGGTAGCCAGCTCATACAGGACGATGCCGAAGGAAAAAATATCGCTCGCCGGCGTCACCTTTTCGCCGCGAGCCTGCTGCCGGGGACATGTACCGCAGTGTCCCGGCCGTCATGGCGCCAATAGTGCTGTTGCCGAAAGCGGTATGGCGGGCGAGGCCGAAATCCACCAGTTTGACGTAACCGTCCGGGCGCACCATAATGTTTTCCGGCTTGATGTCACGGTGGATGATGCCGCGGGCATGGGCAGCCGACAGCGCTTCGGCAACCTGGCGGCCGATGCGAACGGTTTCCGAAACCGGCAGCGGGGCCCCGGTCATTTCGCGCAACGCCACGCCTTCCACCAGTTCCATCACGATGGCGAGTCCCGATTCGGATTCGATGACGTCGTGAACGGTAATGATGTTGGGATGGTTCAGAGCGGAGGCGGCCTTGGCTTCCCGAATGAGCGAATCGACCGGGCTGTCGCCGAGTTGCCCGGCGCTGAGGAATTTGAGAGCCACGATACGGTCGAGTTTGGTGTCATAGGCGGAGTAGATGGCGCCGATCCCTCCGCGTCCGAGCGGCGCCAGGAGTTTGTAATGTTCGACGGCGCCCTGTCTGCTGGAAGCGGCCGGCGGAGAGGACGGCGGCTGGAGACCTTCGAGAAGCGCAAGTACCGCTTCCCGCATGTTCGGGCTCGCGGATTCGAGAAAGGCGAGCCGCTGGTCTTCCGGTAACTCCGCAGCGGCCTCGTAGAGTTCCAGCAGAGTCCGCCAGTGGTCTTGATTTCTCTCCCCTGCGCCGGACATTGGTCGCATCCCATTGTATTAGAATCCTCGGCTCGTGATCCCTCATTGTGCGTTTGCCGCTTGGGCGAGCGCAGCGAACCACAACCCCCATCCCCGGCGAGCGCAGCGAGCGGGTTTGCGCTTGGCGCAATGGTGAACCCGGCCGAACTGTTGGTCGCCCAAGTGTAATCGCGGCGGCGAACGGGGAGCCGTGCCCCGGTGCGGGCGCAGCGAGCAACGACCCCCATCCCCAACCCCCACCCCCAACCCCGGCGAGCGCAGCGAGCCACCCCACCGTTCTATGTAATATGGAGAGTATCTATGGTAGATGGATTTTCCCGCCGCGCACTCCTCGGGGCCGGCACCATGTGGGCGGCTTCCGCCCTGGCTTTGGATGAAAAGCCGTCGCAATTGAAGGTCGCGATCTTTTCCAAACACCTGCACTTCCTGCAGGGCGAGGAACTGGCGAAAGCCGCCAAAGAGATCGGCTTCGACGGCATCGATATTACTGTACGCAAGGGTGGACACGTGGAACCGGCACGCGTTCGCCAGGACCTGCCCCCGCTGGTGGCCACCATTCGCAAGACGGGCCTGGAAGTGCCAATGGTCACCACCGACATCGTGGATTCGGACACGCCCTTCACCGAAGACATCCTTAAAACTCTCGCCGAACTGGGAATTCCGCGGTACCGCTGGATGCCTCCCGGCGGCCTGAAGTACAACACCGCCGAACCCTATCCGGCGCAACTCGAGCGCCTTCGGCCACGCATCGCGAAACTCGCGGCGCTGAATGCCCGCTACAAACTGAGCGCCATGTGGCACACGCATTCCGGCGTGGACTACGTGGGCGCATCCTTCTGGGACATCTATCTGCTCTTAAAGGGACTGGACCCCGCGGCCGTGGGCGTGAACTACGATGTGGGCCACGCCACCATTGAAGGCGGAATCGGCGGGTGGATCAACAGCTTTCACATCATGGGGCCGTATTTGCGCGGCGTTGCGGTCAAGGATTTTGTGTGGGCCAAAGACGCTAAGGGAACCTGGAAGGCGCAATGGGTGCCGCTGGGTGAAGGCATGGTGCACCTGCCGCAGTTCTTTGGAATGGTCAAAGCGGCGGGCTTCGCCGGTCCGGTGCAACTCCACTTCGAATATCCCCTGGGCGGCGCCGACGGCGGCAAGAAGACTCTCACCATACCGCGCGAAGAGGTGTTCGCCGCGATGAGGCGGGACTTGGGCAAACTCCACGGATACATGGGTCAGGCCGGCTTATGAAATTGGGTCGCCGGGAATTCCTGGCCATGCCATTTTTCCTGCAGGCACCGCTCGCGCACCGATGCACGCATTGAGGAAGTGCGCTTCGACACGGAGGATTTTCTCTACCGCGCCCCTTACAAGTTCGGCGGCCGCGAAGTGGACCGCGTCACTATCCTGAATGTGCATTGCCGCGTCCGCACTAAGTCCGGCAAAGGGGGCACCGGATTCGCGTCGATGCCGCTCGGCAACGTCTGGTCCTTCCCCGCCCCGGACATTCCGTATGCCACTACGCTGGCGGCCATGAAATCCCTGGCGCAGAAAATCGCCCAGAACATGCGCGACTTCACCGATTTCGCGCACCCCCTGGAGGCCAATCGCGCCCTGGAGCCGGCGTATTTCGGACTGGCGGAAGAAGTCACCATCGAAATGCGGCTGCCTCGCAAAATGCCGGACCTCTGCACCCTGGTGACGGCCAGCGCGTTCGACGCGGCCCTTCACGATGCCTTCGGGCGGGCCCACGGGCGCAACAGCTTCACCCTTTGCGGCCGCGACTTCGTGCGCTACGACCTTTCGCACTACCTGGACGCCGAGTTTCGCGGCGAGTGGCTGGATACCTACATCCAATCCACGCCCGCGCCGCGCATTCAAATGTTCCATTCGGTGGGCGCGTCCGACCCGCTGACCGCGGCGGAAGTGAAGAAGCCGATCCACGACGGCCTGCCTGAGACCCTCGAAGATTGGATCCCTTACAGCGGCGTCACGGCCATCAAGATCAAGCTCAACGGCAACGACCTGGCCTGGGACGTGGATCGCGTGGCGTCCATCGATAAGGTGACGGCGGCGGCCCAGGAGAAACGCAAAGTCGCCGCGTGGATCTACTCGCTGGATTTCAACGAGCGCTGCCCCAACGTGCAATACCTTCTGGACTTCGAACGGCAGTTGAAGGGCAAAGCGCCTTCCGCGTTCGATAAGGTGCAATACATCGAGCAGCCCACGGCGCGCGATCTGGCATCCAATCCGAAGAACACCATGTTCGAGGCCGCCAAACTGCGGCCTGTGGTGATCGACGAATCGCTTACCGGCCTGGACGCGCTGATGCTGGCGCGCGAAATGGGCTACACCGGCGTGGCGCTGAAGGCGTGCAAAGGGCAGTCGGATTCGCTGCTGATGGCCGCCGCCGCTCAGAAATACAAAATGTTCCGCTGCGTGCAGGATTTGACCTGCCCGGGCGCGGCCCTGATTCTCTCCGCGGGCATCGCCTCGCACGTGCCCGGCGTGACGGGGCTGGAGGCGAATGCGCGCGAATATGTGCCGTCCGCCAACAAGGGCTGGGACAAGAAATTCCCCGGCATTTTCGACGTCAGAAACGGGTACCTGGATACCAGCAAGCTGGATGGAGTAGGATTGTGCACGAGCCAGGATTTATGAACAGGCGAGATCTCTTGCGTACCACCTTTGCCGTGGGCGCGGCCACTGCGCTGAGCGCCACGCGCGTTCAGGGCGCCAATGACCGGATTCGTTTCGGCCTGATCGGCAGCGGTGGCCGCGGGCGCGAGGATTGGACCACATTTCTGAAGCAGCCGGAAGTGGATCCCGTAGCGGTGTGCGACGTGTACGGTCCCTTCCGCGAGAAGGGCATCGCGCTCACCGAAGGGCGCGCCACGGGCCTGAAGGACTTCCGGCAACTGCTCGACCGGAAGGATATCGACGCCGTGATTGTGGCCACGCCCGATCACTGGCACGCGCTCATCGCCATCGCCGCCTGCGAGGCGGGCAAGGACGTCTATTGCGAAAAGCCGCTCTCCCTGGCAGTGGTGCGAAGGCCGCAAGATGGTGCAGGCCGCGCGCAAGCATAATCGCGTGGTGCAGACCGGCAGCCAGCAGCGCTCGGGCGCGCACTACGCCCAAGCCGTGAAACTGATTCAGGACGGCGGAATCGGCCAGGTGCACCGCATCAGCGCCGGCTTTCAACGCAATATCTATCCGGGCTTGAAGCCTACCGAAATGGCCGGCGGCATCAGTCCCGAATTCGATTACGACATGTGGCTCGGTCCCGCGCCCAAGCGGCCGTTCGACCCGTTCCGCTGCATCTACAATTTCCGCTGGTTCTGGGATTATTCCGGCGGGCAGATGACCAATTGGGGCGCGCATCATCTGGATATCGCGCGATGGATCGTCGGCATGGAAGCACCTGGCGAGGTCGCGGGATTTGGCGGGCGCTATGCGCTCACGGACGGCGGCGAGACACCCGATGTGCAGCAGGTGACCTATCAGTTCGGGAAGGTCGTAGTGACCTGGACGGCCAGCGAAGTGGCGGAAGGCAAGCCTTTCACGCTGGATATCTTCGGCACCAAAGGCATGCTGACTCTGCTGCGCAGCGGCTTCCAGGTGTTTCCGGAAAAGAAGGCCGTTCCGGGTTCCAAGGAGAAGCAGCCGCTCATGGAGCCGCTGCAGGTGAAGGGCGCCGACCTGAATGTGCAGCACGCGCGCAACTTTCTGGACTGTTTGAAGAGCCGCCAGAAGCCCAACGCGGACGTGGAAGAAGGCCATCGCACCGCCACCCTGTGCCACCTGGGAAACATCTCGACCCGCCTGGGCCGCTCCCTGAAATGGGATGCGGCGAAGGAGCAGGTGATCGGAGATAACGAGGCGAACCAGATGCTGGCCAGGCCATACCGGAGCCCGTGGAGGTTGACATGAATCGACGACAGTTTCTTTCCACTACGGCCGCGGTAAGCGCCATTCCGGCCGCGCAGGCCGCACCCGCCGGCAAGCCGGCATTGATGAAACTGGGATGCCAGAGCGCGCCTACCACGGAGACGCACGTGAAGTACCTGGCGCGGTACGGCGTACGCAATATCTGCGGCTATCCACAGGTGGCCGACGGGCGGTTATACGCCAACGTGGACGAACTCAAGAGCATGCTGGACCTGGCTCACGGCAACGGAGTCAGCGTGGACTGCATCGCCCTGCCATTTCTGACCAGCAGCCACATCGACCGCGAAAAGCACCCGGCCATCATGCTGGCGCAGAGCCCGGAGCGCGATCGCGACATCGAATCGGTGCAGACCGCCATCCGCAACTGCGCCGCCGTCGGGAGTGCCGTCCATCAAGTACAACATGAGCATTCTGGGCGTCCTGCGCACCGGCCGCACGCCGGGCCGCGGCGACGCTTCGTACAGCCGCTGGCGCCTGGCCGACGCCAAGCCCGCGACGCCGCTCACGCGCGCCGGCCAGGTCAACGCCGACCAGTTCTGGGAGCGCATCACCTACTTTCTGGATCGCGTGATCCCGGTGGCCAACGAGTACAAGGTCCGGATGGCCTGCCATCCGCAGGATCCGGGCGTGCCGCCGGAAGGCTACCAGGGCGTGGACCGCGTGCTGGGCACGGTGGACGGGCTGAAGCGCTTCATCACCATCCACGAGAGTCCCTACCACGGGCTGAACTTCTGCCAGGGCACGGTTTCCGAGATGCTCCAGGACCCCGGCAAGGAAATCTTCGACGTGATCCGCTATTTCGGCACGCGCCAGAAGATCTTCAACGTCCACTTCCGCAATATCCGCGGCCATCGGAACGACTTTATCGAGGTGTATCCCGACGAGGGCGATATCGATTTCGTGAAGGCGATCCAGGTTTACAAGGAGGTCGGCTATCCCTACATGCTGATGCCCGACCATGTGCCGCAGGCTCCCGGCGACCCCAGCGGCTCTGCAGTCGTTCGCCTATTGCTACGGATACATCCGGGCGCTGATTCAGTCGATCGCGTGAGCGCCGCGCCAAAACATCTCCCGCGACTGGGATAAAATTAACACCAAGCCATGCTCAAGCCAAGAACCCTATTGCCCCTTTTCTGCGCCGTCGCGGCGCTTGCCCTGTTTACCGCCGCACGGGCGGTTACTTACAGTCCGGCCAGTTGGGCGGCCCTGAAGTACCGCTTGATCGGTCCGCGAGCGCGGCGGCCGCGTGACCGCGGTGACGGGCGTGCCCTCGGAACCCAACACCTTCTACATGGGCTCGACGGGCGGCGGCGTCTGGAAAACCACCGACGCCGGGCATACCTGGGTCAACATCTACCGACGGCCAGATTCCGCTGTGGCTCGATGGGCGCGGTGGAGGTCTCGCTCTCCAACCCGAACGTCGATCTATGTGGGCACCGGATCCTCGAAGATCCGCAGCAACGTGTCGATCGGCCGCGGCATGTACAAGTCCACCGACGCCGGCCGCACCTGGAAGTTCATCGGGCTTGCGCGACGCCGGCCAGATCGCCACCATTCGCGTGGACCCGGCGCAATCCCGACATCGGTCTACGTGGCGGCCCAGGGAAATCCGTTCGCCCCGAATAAGGAGCGCGGCGTCTATCGAGCACGCGACGGCGGCAAGACGTGGAAGAAGGTGCTGTTCGTCTCCGACCTGGCTGGGCGCGGCCGACCTGGAGATTCAGCCCGGCAATCCCGAACGTCCTGTTCGCCTGCATGTGGCACGCGCAGCGCAAGCCGTGGACGATCATCAGCGGCGCGCGCGAAGGCGGCATCTACAAGAGCACCGATGGCGGCGACACCTGGAACAAGCTGGCGGGCGGCCTGCCGCACGAGCTGTTCGGCGCAGCCAATGTGGCGCATCTCCGCGTCGAAGCCGAATCGCATCTACGCGCTGATCGAAGCCAAGCCGGGCGCGGGGCTCTACCGCTCCGAAGACGCCGGCGCCACGTGGTCGCTGGTCAATGGGCAGGGCAGCTGATCACGCGGCCGTTCTACTACGACACGCTCGGCGTCGATCCGACCAATGCCGACGTGGTCTACGTCGGCGACGAAAGCTGGTTCAAGAGCACCGACGGCGGCGCAGACGTTCCGCACTGCGCCGCGTGCCGCACGGCGACAACCACGACATGTGGATCAATCCGAAGAACTCGCAGATCATGATCCAGTCGCAACGACGGCGGCGCCAACGTCTCGCTGGACGGCGGCCGCACGTGGAGTTCGCAGCTCAACCAGCCCACCGCCGAGATCTACCAGGTGGCGGTGGACAATCAGTATCCGTACCGCGTCTATGGCGCGCAGCAGGACGACAGCACGCGTCATCGTGCCCAGCCTGCCGCTGGGCGACGGGCAGGGCTTCCGCAACGGGCCGGGCTGCGAAACCGGGCCGATCATGCCCGATCAAGGACAACCCGATCATCGTCTACGGCGGCTGCAAGGGCCAGTTCAGCCGGCTTGAATCTGACGACCACCAACGAAGCAGCACTACTGGGTGGGCGCGCAATCGCTCTACGGCAACGGCGGCGATACCTGATCTACCGCTTCCAGCGCGTCTCGCCGATGGAAGTTTCGCCCTATACGCCGCACACCGTCTACTACGGCTCGCAGTACCTGCATCGCTCGCGCGATGGCGGCGTGACCTGGGAGAAGATCAGCCCCGACCTGACCGCGCATCCCGACGGCACGCAGGGCGCGAGCGGCGAACCGATCACGCGCGATGCCACCGGCGAAGAGGTCTACAGCACGCTCTACGCGATCCGCGAATCGCCGCGTGCAGAAGGGCGTCATCTGGACCGGCTCGAACGACGGCCCGGTCTACGTCACGCGCGACGACGGCAAGACGTGGACGAACGTCACGCCGAAGGACTGCCGCCCGGCGGCCGCATCCAGAACATCGAGCCCAGCCCGCACCGCGCGGGCACCGCCTACATCGCGGTCTATCGCTACCTGCTCGGCGACTTCGCGCCGTACATCTACCGCACCGACGATTTCGGCAAGACCTGGACGCGGCTCACCGACGGCAAGAACGGCATCGCCGCCGATGAACCGACGCGCGTGGTGCGCGAAGATCCCGACCGCGCCGGCCTGCTCTACGCCGGCACCGAGTTCGGCATGTACATTTCGTTCGACAACGGCGCGCACTGGCAGACCTTCCAGCTGAACCTGCCGAACACGCCGGTCACCGACATCAAGATCGCCCACAAGGATCTGATCCTCTCGACGCAGGGCCGCGGCTTCTGGATTCTCGACAACCTGTCGCCGCTGCATCAACTGCCCGAACGGCAAACCACGCGCCGGCAATCATCTCTTCACGCCGCGCGAAGCCATCCGCACCACCGGAGCGGCGGGCGCGGCGGCCGCGGCGGATTGCAGCACGGCGCGCAGATCGATTACTACGTCGCCGACGGCGGCCCGGCGATCATCAAGCTGGAATTCCTCGACGCCACCGGCAAGGTGGTCCGCAGCTTCACCAGCGCGGCGCCTGCCCCGGCCGGAGCGCTCCGCTTCGACGGCGCGTGCGGCCGACGACGAAGGAGGGTGGCGGCGGCCGTTCCGCGCGCCCGCCGCGCGCCTCGAGAAGGCGCCCGGCATGCACCGCTTCACCTGGGATCTGCGCTATCCCGGGTCCGTGGCAGAGCGCCGTCGCGGCCCGAAGGTCCCAACGGGCCGGAGGCGGTTCCGGGCAAGTACTCGGTGCGGCTCACCGTGGGATCGTTCACCGCCACCCGGCCGTTCACGATCGTGGAAGATCCGCGTATCGTCAAAGACGGCGTCACCGAGGCCGACCTGCGCGAGCAGTTCGACCACAACCTCAAGGTCCGCGACCTGGTCAGCGACGTGAACAAACTGGTGGCCCGCGTACGCGCGGCGCGAAGCCAGTATCAAGGACCCGGCCAAACTGGCCTCGCTCAAGGATCTCTCCGCCGACCTGATCACGCCGGCCATCCGCTACAGCAAGCCGGAGCTGCAGACCCACATCACGTACCTGTACACCGATGACCAACTCGACCGACCAGAAGATCGGCCGCGACGTCGATCGAGCGCTACCAGGTGCTCCGCAAGGCGCTGGATCAGCGCATCCAGCAACTGAACCAGATTCTGAAGTAAGCGGAAGCTTCTGTTCAGTTAAGATTCACTCGGAGGGGGACTAGGAGTTCCCCACGAGGGCGTCTAAGACCAACCTTCCGAGTCGCTGTCGAGCGAACCGCCTCCGTTGTAAAATTGAGCCGAGATGTACCTTCCCTCAGCCGTTACGAAGCAGGCCGAAATCGATGCGGCGATCGCTCGCGTCCAGCAGTCCATCGGGCCGGACGTCGTGCGGATTCGCTACGAAATCGGTGAGGACTGGAGCGGCCAGTGGGCCATCTTCTTCCGCATTGTACTCACCGATGATGCTGCCCGGCGCCGCCTCCGGGACGTTGCGACGAGAGATCGTTTGGGGATTGGCGCAACAACTGGATTTCCCGGGCATGGGCGTGTTTCCCTACCACAATTTCCGAAGTGTATCCGAGCAGGCGATGTTGCAGGAGCCCGCGTGGGCCTAGCGGACGAGCTTTTCGAAGACGCGCAGTTTCTGGCTGACAAAGGGGTCACGGATCAACGTCAGACACTGATGCGGCGGTCTATTTCAACGGCATACTATGCCGCTTTCCACCTGTTCATCGAAGATTTTGTGGAGCACTGGGAATTTCCGGATCAGCGCGCCCGATTAGGGAGAATGTTCGGGCACAGTAAGATGTGTACCGGGTTTACGCCGAAAGACAAAAAGAATCCCACGCCCGTGGAACAAGCGCTGCAAGACGTCATCACAGCTTTCTCCCAACTCCAGAAGGATCGTGAAAAAGCCGACTACGATGGCGGCTGGAGGCTGGTCGAAACCGACGTGAGAAACGCAATCCGGCTAGCGGAAGACGTGTTTGCGAACGTGGCGCAAAATCAAAGATGAGGATATCGCGCGGAACCACTTGCTTTCGATGTTCGGAGCGAGGTCGGACTGAACCGTCCATAATGCCGATGCGCCGGCATCACGTGCCAAAAAGACGGCGGGCCAAGCCTGAGTGCGCGCGCTCGCTGACGCGCGCGGCTCGTCGAGCCGCCTTACGCCACGCCCATGCTCTGAGGCTGCACCACGTGTGCTCCGGGCAGCCGCAGGCTGAAACGTGCACCCCCTCCGGGCGCCGAACCCACCGACAGATCGCCGCCATGATCCAGCACCGTCTGCCGCGTGAGCGCCAGTCCGAGCCCCAGGCCGTTGCGTTTGCCCGCCGTGACGAAAGGCTGGAACAGCTTGGAGCGGATCTCCGGCGACACGCCGGGACCGGTGTCGTCCACGTGCACCAGCACCGAGCCCCGATCGAGTTGCGCCGAGATGCGGACCGAGCCGCCCTCCGGCATGGCCTCAATGGCGTTGCCAATCAGATTCACAAAGGCCCGCTCCATGCGGCTGCGCTCTACGGGCAGTTCGATCTCCGGAGCGATATCGATGGTCAGGGTCGCGTGCTGGGTTTCCGCGGTCGTAGCCAGCGATTCGCAAGCCGCCGCGGCCACCTCGCGCAGGCGGCACTGCTCCGGAGCCCGGCTCTTGCCGCGCGAAACGTTCAGCAGGTCTTGCAGCAGTTCCTGAATCCGCCGCGACGCGCGGTAGATGTTGCCCGCCAGTCGTTTGACGTGCGCCGGAGGCAGGTCCGCATCCACCAGCATCTCCGCGCCGCCGTAGATAGCCGCCAGCGGATTCCGCAAATCATGCACGATCGATCCTGACAGGCGGCCGATGGTCGAGATGCGCTCCTGCCGGATCAGCTCTTCCCTTCCCTGCCGGATGGAGGCGCACATGGCGTTGAACGTCCGCGCCAGCCGGCCCATTTCGTCTTCGCTGCGGACCGGGACTTCGATGGCGTAGTTTTGACGGGCCACCTCGGCCGCGGCGCGGTCCAGTTGCTCCACCGGTTCGACAATGCGCCGGGCCAGCACGTAGGTCAGCCCAAGCCCCGCGCACATCGCCGCCAGCCACAGCATCAGGATCGTCGTGGAGAGGCTCGCGATGCGGGACTCGGCGACTTCGAACGAGCGAAGAATGCAGATGTCCGCCACTTTGACCCCGGAAATATCCCTCAACGGCTGGCGCACCCAGGCATATTTGTGGATGCCGTCGCTCACCAGCTCGGTCTCTTTTGCGTGGGCCAGGTTGGCGCGCGTAACGCTGGTGGCGCGCGGGTTCAGGGTGGAGGCGATCACTCCGTCGGCGGTATCGAACAGGATGTCGCTGCGGGTGTCATTCTTCAGCTCCCTGGCCACCAACGCGTCCACTTTGTAACCCGCCACCAGAACCTTGCGCAAGTCCTGTCCCTGGGAAGAATCGAAATAGACCGGTGTGACCGTAATCTGGTACAACTCGCACGGGTCGCCGTTCTGAAAGAAGAAGCCGGAAACCTGCAGGTTTGCGCTTTCGTGCGGATCTTCAATATGCGGCGGAAACTTCGCCGCGGCCGTGCGCACAATTTCCAGGCTCTGCGCCAGTGAAGGCGAAGTCACGCCGCCGAGCAGAGGCCAGCACCTTGCCATTCGGTTCGGTCACCAGAAAGATGGCATCGGTGCGGGAAACCTTGGACCAGAGTTCGCCCGCGCTGTCTTCGATGGTGGCTTTGTCGCCGGTCCCCAGCGCCGTCCGGACCTCCTTCATCTCGCTGATGATCGTGCTGACGGATTCCAGCAGTTCCTGGCGGCTCTTCCAGAGCGAAGTATATGCCTGGAAGCTGCCCCGCACCTCTGCTTCGAGGCTGTCCGACATGGTGCGGTTGATGTTGCCCAGCACAATCACCGTGGTGATGGCGAACAACAACGTGACCGCGCAGGAGGTGGACAGCAGGATCTTGACCAGCAATGACAGGCGGGCAAAGCGCGAGCGCATCAGTGGCCTCCCATGTAAGTGCTGTCGGTTGCCTTGGGGTACGGCATGCCGTGTTTATCCAGGTGCCCGGACGGCACGAACCCGGTCTCGGTGATCGAAATCAGCGGCAGCGCGAGTCCGCCCTCCGGCACGGTGATCCGGCGTTCCAGAAATTGCAGATTTTCGGGGAGCGCCCGTTCATGGTAGATGTGCAGTTGATACTCGCCGGGAGGAATGCCGGTGATGCTGAACTTCCCGGTGGCTTTGGTCACGTCGTACCACGGCGTCGGCACCACGTCGATGATGGCGCTCATGGTGGAGTGAATGTTGCAGAACACCTGTACGATTCCCGGCCTGCGGAACGTTTCCGTCCGCGAGGTTCCCGGCGGGTACAGCGCCAGGTCGAAGGGCTGCCCGCTGAATTTCGAAAAGGCGTTGTGAAAAATCGGATCGAGATTAGGGAAATCCACCGTGCCGCCCACCTGAATGGCCACCACGTGCGGCGTGAAATGTTTGTTTTGCTGCTTCATTTCCGCGTGGCGGGGCACCACCGGAATGGTCGCATCGCGGTCCACGGGCTGGAGCCAAAGCACCACGCCGGAGTAATTGTGCCGGCGGCGCAGACAGGTCCTGGGAGTTGGTCAACTCCACCTGGCCGGTGAGCGATGCGCCGTGAACCAGCCCCAGGAACGCGCTAGAACAGATAAGCCAACGCCAAATCATAATGGTTGTTGATCAGCGTACTCTGACCAATATATACGCTCCGCAACTGCGAAAATTCGGGCCCGACCAGCACGTTCGGCGCGATCCGGTAGAAGATGTTCGCTCCAAACATTGCGTTGCGGCTGACATCCCCTGTGCTGAGGTATTGCACGCCGTAGTTCTGCCGGCCCGTAAATAAATGCAGGTCCAGGCGCGGCAGGGCGTGAATCGTAACCTGGCCCCAAAGCCCCATGCTGTCGATCGGCCAGGAAATCCGCTTGTAAATCACATATCCCTGGTTAACCGCGCCGGTTCCGAGATTGGCGACGTTCTGGCCGTTGAAAAATGCTCCCGTGAATTCCGCCACCCGCCAGGGCTTCAGCAGCCAGTCCACGGAAAACAGGTTCGAAGGGATGGAGAAGCCGCTGGCGTGCGTGGTGCTGGCGTGGAAGCCGGGAGCGATCTCGAAACGCCGGTCGCTATCCAGGTTGTAGTAAAGCTCATAGCGGCCCTCGATGCCCGGACGCACCGCCGCCACGCCGGGAGGCAGGCCGGTCGTATCGTACGGACCCACTTCGCGCGTCTCCACCACTCCCATCCGGGCCCGCAGACCGGCGTGCGGCCCGAATTTCAAATCCTGCTCCAGGCGCACCTGCGGGATCCAGAGCCACAGGTTGCCCGCTCCGGTGAGCGGCGAAATGGCCACCTGCGCCAGCGAATCCGGCTCGCGCGGATTGAAGATCGGCTTTTCCACCCCCACCAGGATGCTGCGGCTCTTCCAGTCCAGTTCGATGGAACCGGTGCGCAGCCGCATGGTCTGGGCCAGCGGAGCGGACCCGCTGGAGAAATCCATGTAGACAGAGCCTCGGACGGTACCCCCCAGAAAAGTCCGCGGCCCGCTGAATTCCAGGCCCACGATAGTCTGGCGCAGGGTCGCTCCCGCCAACTCGGTTCCCGGCGCGGAGGCCACCGTGGGGTAAGCCACCCCGCCGTTCTGCCGCGAATCCAGGAAGGTATTGAAGAGCGCCATCCCGGTGAGCCGGATGGGAAACTTCTGCGACGCCTCCACCTTGGTCTGAGCCTGCTCCTCGATCTGGCGCTGCTGCACCTCGAGGCGCTCTTCGGTGGATGGCTGCGCGGCTGCCGGCGCCGCGGCCGGTACCGCTTCGCCGCGAGCGGCGGCCAATTCGGAGCGCAGTTCCATTACCTGTTCGGAGAGCGAGCGGTTTTCCTGTTCCAGGCGGTCCAGGCGGTCCAGGATGTTTTTCAATTCGGGAGAAGGCTGGCTTTGCGCGCAGAGCAGCGCGGAAAACAGGCAGAGTGCTCCGCCGAGTTTCTTAAGACCGGCCATTCAGGAGTTGCTCCAGTTTCCGGCGGACCTGCGCGGGGGAAAACGGTTTCGGGAAGTAGGCGCTCACACCCAACTCGGCGATGCGTTGCGGGGTGGCGGGGTCGGTATCGGCACTCACCACAATGATCGGCGTGGCGCAGTGCCTGGCATCCTGCCGGACTCTGCGGATCAGTTCGAATCCGTCCATGCGGGGCATATTCAAGTCTGTCACGATTACCTGTACGGCGGGCCCACCGCCATTGAGGATGCGCAAGGCGTCCACCGCGCTCGCGGCCAGTTGCACCGAGACACCGGGAATTTCGCCCAGCGCGATTTCCAGCATGGCTGCCGCATTTTCGGAGTCGTCAACGATTAAAACCGGATGGGCACCCTCAGGGGGCATGAGGCTATTGTCGCCCATTCGGGCAGTCTCGGAACTGTAAAATCTGTTACGGAACGAAGCGGTACCCCACACCGTGAACCGTCAGAAAATGACGCGGCGTGTTGGGATCGGGCTCCAGTTTCTGCCGCAATTTCACCACGTGCGCATCCACCGTGCGGGTGTTGGGAAAGAATTCGTAACCCCACACGGAGTTAAGAATCATGTCGCGCGTCAGCGGCCGGTCCGGGTTATGCAGAAAATAACTGAGCAGGTTGTATTCGGCCGGCGTGAGTTTCAATTCCTCGCCTTTTCGGGTGACGATGCGGCGGTCGAAGTCAATCTGGTTTCCGCTGAACTGAATCACCTTGCGGGCATCGGCCGAGGCTCGCCGGAGCACCGCGCGGATGCGCGCCATCAGCTCGCGCGTGCCGAAGGGTTTGACCACGTAATCGTCGGCGCCGATTTCGAGCAACAGCACCTTATCAAGCTCATCGCCCACCGCGCTCAGCACGATAATCGGAGTGCTGACCTGCGCCGCGCGCAACTGCTTGCAGATTTCCGTGCCGCTCATTCCGGGCAGACGTAAATCCACCAGGACCATGTCGGGCTTCAGTATGACTGCTTTATCGAATCCACTCTTGCCGTCACCCACCAGGACCGCGCGAAAGCCTTCCTGCTCCAACATCACCCCGATGGTGTCGCGCAGGCTTTCGTCGTCATCAATCACAAGGATGGTCTGCATTGCGCTTTTCTCGATTGTAGCAATCGAGTTACTCGGGCCGTTCGCCGCAGTAGCGCACCACGCGCACCATCTGCTGTCCGAAATCGGCCTTCGCGATCGGCTCTTCGTAGCGGACCACGCGGAGTTGTGGAAAGAGGGCCGGCAGTTGTCCGGTGTCGAACACCACGTCGCCGCCGATGGACCGGCCTTTGGTGGCATCGCGGTGGAAAGCCTCCACGACAAGCACTCCGCCGGGCTTCAGCGCGCGCTGGAACACGTTCGCCATTTCCCGGCCTCCCACGTAGGAGAGCAGGATCAGGTCCCAGCGCCGCTCGCCGAAATCGAAATCCTCCATCGTCTTGACTTCGGTCTTCAGGTGAACGTTCAGCTTTTCCGCGGTCTGCCGCGCGAGCGCCACGGCCTTGTCGGCGGGGTCGAACCCCGTCACATCCCATCCCTGCTGGGCCAGCCAGATGGCGTTGCGCCCCTGCCCCATGCCCACGTCGAGCGCCGTCCCCGGCTTGCGACCCTTGGCCATCTCCACCAGAAAGTCGTTCGGCCTGGTATTGAAGCGGGGGGTCTCCGCGGTCAACACCCGGTTCCAGATGTCGATCTCGGATTGCCGGCCTTGCGCTTCGATGAGTTTGATCTGGTCGCCGGTCTCGGCGTCCGAAAAGCCGCGAGTTTTCAGGTACTCGCGATAATGCACCATCACATTGGAATCGCGCTGCTGATCGGGCGGCAGCATGGTGAGCCAAAGCCGGAAACGCTCGTAGGCCCGCTGTGCGGGTGGAAGAGTCGCGATTCGCTTCTCGAATTCGTCAACAGTTTGCGGCCGGACTGGCGCCACAAACAGCAACAGCGCGGCGACTGCCGCGGCCTTGAATGGAAAAGTCATTCGCCCCTCCGTATTGGAGGCCAGTATATACCCACAGTACACTGAGGATATGCCGCTCATTCGCGTGGGGAAGATCTCGGCCCTGCCGCCCGATTCCGTCATGGAAGTGTTAGTGGAAGATCGCCCCTACGCAGTCTGCAATGTCGCCGGCGAGATTCGCGCCCTCGATGGAGTATGTCTGCACCATGGCGGTCCGTCTGGGTCAGGGCCAGATCCATGACGGACGCGTGGTGTGTCCGTACCATCTGTGGGAGTTCGATTGCCGTACGGGCGAATACGATTACGACCCCACCAGGCGCGTCGCCACGTTCGATGTGCAACTCGAAGGCGACGACATTTTCCTGCAGGTGCCCTGAGTGCCCGAACTTCCCGAAGTCGAAACCGTCACACGCTCCATCGCTCCGCTGGTAGGCCGGCGGATCGTGTCGGCCGAATTCCGTTGCGTCCGCGTGCTGCGCGGCGGCGATCCGGACCGCATGGCCGCGCGCCTCCAGGGCCGCAGAATCGCCGCCATCAAGCGCTATGGCAAGTTCATCGTGGTGACGCTCGGAGGCGGCGGCTATCTCATGATTCATCTCGGTATGACGGGACGCCTCCTTCTCGGAGGCCCGCCCGGCAAACACACTCACGCGATCCTGACCTTCGACCGCGGATTCCTGCTGTACGACGACAGCCGCCAGTTCGGCTGCCTGGAATTCAGCGAGGAGTTTCCCGCGCGTGTGGCCCGCCTGGGTCCCGAGCCTCTGGAGATCACGTTCGAAGAGTTTGCGGCTCGTTTGAAACGCCACAAGACACGCGTCAAGGCGCTGTTATTGAATCAGACCTTCGTCCGCGGTGTGGGCAACATTTATGCCGACGAAGCGCTCTTCCGCTCCGGGATTCACCCCCTGGCTATCGCGAACCGGCTGCGCGGCGTGCGGGTTCGCCGTCTCTACGACGCAATGGTGGCCGTACTCACAGAGGCCATCGCTGCCGGCGGTTCCTCCATCTCGGATTACGTCGATGCCGAGGGCCGGAAGGGATTTTTTCAGTTCAGCCATCGTGTTTATCAACGCACCGGCGAACCCTGCACTGTGTGCGGCGCCGCCATCCGCCGCGTTCTGGTAACTCAACGGTCGTCGCATTTCTGCCCTCGCTGCCAGCGGCGTTAAGTTTTGTTGAGAATTGAAACCTGAGCTTCCGGCCTTGCGTCGTATGTGTTGCAACAACACAGTTTCGTGTTGCAAAGGCTCATAATAGCCATGATCCGGCAGCCCTGATAGGGCATAATCAAAGTTGTGTGGCAAATCCGCAAAAAATAGAGGAGACTTCTCACGTGAAACGAATTTCCCGCTACCTTCCGCTGCTCTTAGCGTTGTTCTGCTGCATGCAATATGCGAGCGCCCAGAGCGGATTCGATATCAACATAGGATTCGGCGGCATCCATGACAAGGCGAATTCCACTCAAATCGATCAAGCCTTGCTCCCTTGCAGTGGTGCAAGCGACCCTTACGGGCCCTGTGTATCGACGCCCGCGTTGAGCGGTTTCATGATGGGCATTGGCGGCGACCTGATGCTGTGGAAGAAATTCGGCGTAGGCGCCGAAGTCGCGTTTCAGCCCGCCAAACAGGATTATGTGAACTTGAATGCATCGGCCGGCTCTCAGGGGCTGACCGGCCTGCTGCTGCAATCCCGCGTCACGCTGTATGATTTCGACGGTATTTACGAGCCTGTCAACGCCAAGAAAGTCGCGCTCAAACTCAAAGGCGGCATCGGCGGCGCGAATATCAAATTCTATGAGACGGGTTCCTCGACGAATGGGGTGATTGGCAATCAGAATTTTTCGCAGTATTACGCCAGCGCCAACCACTTCAACGTGCACGGTGGAATCGGCGTCCAGATCTATCTCACCGACCACATTTTCGTTCGTCCGGAGTTTGACATCCACTACGTCCCCAACCTGACGCAATTCGGCAGCAATGTCATATTGGAGGGAATGGCCTGGATCGGGTATAGCTGGGGCGACCGTCCGTAAGACCTGACAATTTCTGGCTCAACTCCACCGCTCCCCTGGCGCCGCTCCAAGCCAGGGGGCGGTTTTTTTGGTGGGCGCCGTTCTTGAGGAACTATTGCTGGGTCGCCGAAGCGGGCTCGCCGGAGAGATCTTCGACCTTAACCGGCGGGTTGTAGTACAGAATGCGCAGGCAGCTTTCGCATTGCATGAATTTCTCGCCTCGCCGCAATTCCTGGAAAAACTGCGGGCGCATCTGGATCTGGCACACGCTGCAGCGTCCTTCGATCGCCTCCGCCACTCCGATGCCGCGGCGCGCCTTGCGCACTTTTTCGTATTGCTGGTAGTGTGCCGGCGCAATCCCCGAGACGATCTGCGCGCGTTCCCCGTTCAACTCTGCGGCCGATCTTTCATCCACCGCGGTGCGTTCGCGCGCCTGCTGCTTTTCCTTTTCGACTTCCGCCTTCTCGGCCTTCAGCGCCGCTTCCGCCGCTTTGACATTTTTGTCGAGAGGCTCGGATTCGGCCATCAATTCCAGAATGCGGTCCTCGGCCTTGCGAATTTCCTTCTGGCAGAAATCGATCTCATTCTGAAAGGCCCGGTACTGGTCATTAGTCTTGGCCTGCAGCATCTGGTCTTTCAGCTTCGAGATCTTCTGATCCTGCGCCTGGATATCGCCTTCGCACTTTTTCCGTTCCTTCTGGTTGGCGGAGAGAGCGGCTCGATCGGCCTCGAGTTTCCGCTCGTGCGTGAGCAGCTTCTTTTCAATTTCGGCGATGTGTTTGGGGAGAGTGGCAATCTCGCGCGCCAGGTCCGCAAGACGATTGTCGATATCTTGCAGGCGGATCACCAACTTCAGGTCGGGGAGCATTCCTTAACGAAGTGTAGCACGGCGTTCCGGACTGGCTCCAGTTCCTCCACTTTGAGGAAGCGCGCCGCAAAGTAGAAAACAGCCGCGCCGAGCGGGATCGAAACCGCCACATCGGCCAGTTGGGCGGCCTTTCCATGGCCCAGAGCCGCGTGAACGGCGTGGCTGGAGACGATGCACGCGAAGCCCATCACCCCGGCCGCCGCCGCGATACGCGCCGCGGTCCACGCCAGGCGCCGTCCGTGTAGCGGGCCAAGCCGGACCCGAAGCAGCAAAAACAACGCCGCCGATCCGGCCAGCGCCACCAGCGACGTGGAAAGCGCCAGCCCCGCGTGACCCATTCCCGTGCGCGTGACCAGTTCGTAGGCCGCGCCCCCATTCAAAGCGATCGACCCCAGACTCACCCACATGGGCGTGCGCGCGTCGTTCAAGGCGTAAAACGCCGGCGCCAGAACTTTGGAAGCCGCATATCCCGCCAGCCCCACGCTGTAACAAGTCAGCGCAAGAGCCGTCTGGTGCGTATCCTCCGCGGTGAACCGGCCCCATTGATAGACCGCGCCGATCATGCTTTCCCCCATCAGGGCAAGGCCGATCGAAGACGGAACGGTCAACAGCAGCACCATACCCAGCGATCGCGCCAGTGTGTCCCGAAACTCCTGCATCCGTTCGAGGGCGGCACTGCGCGAGATCTCAGGCAGGGTGGCGGAGGCGATCGCCACACCGAACAGCCCCAGAGGCAGTTGCATGAACCGGAAGGCGTAGCCCAGCCAGCTCACCGGTCCGTTGATCACATGGCCCGCGCTATCGGTCAGGCTGGAGGCGAAGTTGGTATTCACCGTGACATTGATTTGCGTGGCCGCATTGCCCACCAGTGCGGGCAGCATCAGGAACGCAATTTCCCGCAGTCCGGGATGCCGGAAGTTCAGGCGCGGGCGGAAGCTGAAGCCCGCGCGCCGCAGCGCCGGCACCTGCCATACCAATTGCAGAACTCCGCCGGCCACCACTCCGCAGGCCATGCAGACGATCAGTCCGTGATCGAAGCGGCGGCCCACCGTGAACCCCAGCGCCAGCCCCACCGCCACCGAGCCGAGATTGAAGCACGTAGAAGAGAGCGCCGGCACTCCGAACTGGCCGCACGCGTTCAGCACGCCCATGGCCTGGGCCGCCAGCGCCACCAGCACCAGGAACGGAAACATGATCCGGGTGAGAAGAATGGAGAGTTCGGTTTTGCCCGGCACCGCGGCGAACCCGGGCGCCAGCAGCGCCACCAGTTGCGGGCTGAGCGCGATGCCCGCCAGGCAGACCGCGCCCACCGTCAGAATCAGCGCCGTGCCGACCAGGTTCGAAAGCTCGGCGGCTTCGCGCTTGCTCTTGGTGGAGAGATACCGCGTGAAGGTGGGGACGAAGGCCGAGGAGAGCGCGCCCTCCGCGAACAGGTTGCGCGTGAGGTTGGGGATGCGCACGCCCAGCAGGAACGCATCGTAGACCGCGCCGGCTCCGAACAGGCGCGCCATCACCATTTCGCGCACCACGCCGGTGACGCGGCTCAGCCCCACCGCCGCCGAGACGGCTCCCGCCGATCGTAGAAAAGCGTGCTGCTGGTGCGCCGGATCGGGCAAGCTATTCCGCGCGGCGGACTTCCACCTGCCGGTAGATTTCCCGCGTCTGCTCCAGCGATGCGAATCCCATTCCGGGCAGGCGCGAGGATGCCGTGCCGGCCGCCACGCCCCATCGCAGAGCTTCGGCCGGATTCGCCTTGCGCGTCATGGACCAGATGTAGGCGGCCGACAAAGCGTCTCCGGCGCCGATGGGGCAGACCGCGTCCACGCGCGGCGGAATGGCTTCCACCAGCCCGTCGGCGAATGCGCCGATGGCGCCGCGGCTGCCCAGCGACAACACCACCATCTCCGGACCCATGTGCCGGATCAGTTCCGCGGCCTCCAGCCCGTGGGTGCGGGTGAGCAGGGTCCGGCCCAGCAGCCGCTCGGCCTCCTGCTGGTTGGGCGTCACCACCGTGGGTTTGGCCTCGATCCCCTCGCGCAGCGCCTGCCCGTCGGCGTGGAGCAGCGTTTTCACCTTGCGTTCCCGCGCCATGGCGATCAGCTTGGCGTAGAGCGACGAAGGAACGCCCGGCGGCAGGCTTCCGCACACCATCAGCCACGTGGCGTGCTCCAGACGTTCTTTCACCACACGCTCCACGCGCGTCACTTCCGCTTTGCTGAGCGCGGGACCGGTCTCGTTGAGGTTCACCGTGAGGCCGTGCCTATCGGTGACCGTGAGATTGGTGCGAATCGGGTTATGGATGGGAACCACGGCGATCAGGAAGCCGCAATCGCTGAGCAGGCGATTCCAGCCGTTTGCCGGAAGCGCCGCCCGATGGAAACACCGCCGTAGTCTCGGCGCCGAACGAGTGCAACACGGCGGACGCATTGATTCCCCGCCCGCCGGCCGATTCGCGGGTCGAATTGACGTAGGACCGGTCTTCGAAAGCGAGCCGGTCGACGCTGAGGATCCGGTCAATCGCCGGATTGATCGTGAGCGTAACTATCAACTCACCATTCTACGCAGGATTAGGGCTCGGGCGAGGTTTCTCGCGGCATTTCCGGGCCGGCACAGGTCCATGGCGCGGCGGAAGCGCTGGCGCTCTTCCGGCGTCAGATCCTTCCAGCCGTGGACAAAGCGGGCCCGGCGCATCCTGTGACCCCACCCGCCAAACCTGCCGAACAGCAGCCGGCTCAACAAGAACAATCCCGAGCGCCTGAAAGAAACCGATCGCCGGAAGACCGAAGATCGCCGGCATCAGCGCATTCCACAGGAACAGGATGGCGAGCCCCAGCACGTCCCACTCCCAAAATACCGAACAGCACAAAGCGTGTGCCCACAAACCTGAATTTTCTCACTGGCTTTTCCTTTCGTAACCCGCTTCGTCGTAGATCCGCTGCAGGCGGCTGCGGAGACGCTTCACGGCGTAATGTTTTCGGGAGAGCAGGGTGTTGACGCTGACTCCGGTCTCCGCCGAGATCTCGGCGAAACTTCGCCCGTCGATCTCGTGCGCCAGGAATACCTCGCGCTGGCTGGCGGGCAACTCACCCAGCGCGGCTTCGATCTCGGCCAGCAGAACACCGCGCGCGTACAGCGCATCCGGGCCCGCATCGGGCGAAGGCAGCAGTATCCTCCAGTACTCGTCCGTCTCCGTCCACCACCACTTCCTTTTGCCCGCGGCGAAACAAATCGGTGATCCGGTTCCTGGCCACCTGCATCATCCACGCCCCGGCGTGCGCGATGGGCTTCATCATCCGGTAGGCCTCCACAAGCTCGTAAAACACGTCTTGCAGAAGGTCTTCGGCGTCAATCTCCTCCGGAACGCGCCGGCGGATGAAGGCCAGCAGACGGCGCCTCTCCTTCTCGAAGGCCCACGAGAGGCGCTGGTCCTGTTCCGCACGATCCTGGGTCATGGCCGGCACATCATCCTCTCACCCGTATAGACGAACTCGCCGCGGAAATATTTTCGCCGCGCCCGGTGGTCTGCCGCGGGGGCCATGGCCTGTTCCACTTGTGCCACAATTGTGAATCGGTCTCCCCATGGCAAAGATTGCACCAAAACAAGCGCCTGCGCTTGAGGCATCCCGTTTTCTGCCCATCATGCTGGTTCTGTTCGCCGGCAGCGGCTGTTCCGCACTCATCTACGAAATCGTCTGGTACCAGTTGCTGCAACTGGTCATCGGCTCCACCGCGATTTCGCTCGGCGTCCTGCTGGCCACCTTCATGGGCGGGCTGTGCCTGGGCAGCCTGATGCTGCCGCGCATCGCTGCCACGCGGACGAAGCATCCGCTGCGTGGTGTACGCCGCCATCGAAACCGGCATCGCCATTTGCGGCGTACTGGTGCTGTTCGGCATGCCGCTGGTGGACGGCGTTTACACCTCGGCGGTGGGGCACGGGATGCCGTCGATTCTGCTGCGCGCCATCGTCTGCGCGGTGTGCCTGATGCCGCCCACATTCCTGATGGGCGCGTCGCTGCCGGCCATTGCGCGATGGATCGAAGCCACCCCGCGCGGCGTTTCCTGGCTGGGACTGCTGTATGGCGGCAACACCGCCGGCGCCGTTTTCGGATGCCTGCTGGCCGGCTTCTACCTGCTGCGCGTGTTCGATATGGCGACCGCCACGTTCGTCGCCGTGTTCATCAACCTGGTGGTGGCCTTCGCCAGCTATCGACTGGCCAAACGCGTGCCGGAGCACTCCAGCCGAAGAAAACGGCAGTGGCCACCGGCGGCCCGCGTTTCTGGCCGGTCTATATCGCGATCGGCCTTTCCGGCGCCACCGCGCTCGGCGCCGAGGTGATCTGGACGCGCCTGATGGGGCTGCTGCTGGGCGCGACGGTCTACACCTTCTCGATCATTCTGGCGGTGTTCCTGGTGGGCATCGGAGTCGGCAGCGCGGTGGGTTCGGCGCTGGCCCGTACCATGCAGGCCGCGGACGGCGATCGGTGTCTGCCAGTTGCTGCTGGCCGCCGCCGTGGCGTGGACGGCGTACATGATCTCGCAATCGGTGCCCTGGTGGCCGGTGAATCCGCTGCTGAACCAGAACCCCTGGTTCACCTTCCAGGTGGATATGGTGCGCGCCCTGTGGGCCATCCTGCCCGCCACGCTGCTCTGGGGCGCCAGTTTTCCGCTGGCGCTGGCCGCCGCCTCGCGCGGCGACGAACCGGGCCAACTGGTAGGCGGAATCTACGCCGCCAATACCGGCGGAGCGATTCTGGGAGCCCTGACCTTCAGCATGATTCTGGTGCCCTGGATCGGCACCGCCAACTGCGAGCGCGTGCTGATTGCCATGGCGGCCCTGAGCGCGCTGGTAGTGCTGGTGCCGCACTTTTGGAGTTCGCATGCCAGGGCGGCATGGGTGGCGCTGCTGGCTTCCATCGTTGCGGTGGTCTACCTGATCGAGGGCGTGACGCCGGTGCCGCCGCTGCTGATCGCCTACGGCCGGCGGATCATGACTTCGCAGAACAGTTCCAAGATTCTCTACACGGGCGAGGGCATGAACTCCTCCATCGCCATCTCGCAGTGGAGCGATGGCGCCCTCCAGTTTCATGTGAGCGGCAAGGTGGAAGCCTCCACCGAACCTTACGATATGCGGCTGCAGCGCATGTTGGGCCACCTGCCGGCGCTGGTCCACCCGGATCCGAACTCCGTGCTGATTGTCGGGTTCGGAGCAGGCGTGACGGCCGGCTCGTTCGTGACCCATCCCACCATTTCCCAAATCGTGATCTGCGAGATGGAGCCGTTGATTCCGCCCACTGCGACCAAGTACTTCGCCCACGAGAATTACAACGTGATGAACGATCCGCGCACCCGGATTTATTATGACGATGCGCGGCATTTCGTCCTGACCACCCGGGATAAGTTCGACATCATCACCAGCGATCCGATCCATCAGCAATACGAGAACTGAGCGTTAAGGTATACGACATAAACAT
>CAVVLD010000032.1:0-29491 GCA_963748795.1 uncultured Solibacteraceae bacterium | reverse complement strand
AAACCGGGTGCGCGGTACCGTTTTCCGGACCGATTCCGAGGGATGATGTTGCTGCGGCCTGCTCTCCTTCCTGTCGTAGCTCGTTCGCGTCCTGCTCGCAGCAGGGCAGCGCCGCGTCACGTCGTTGTGTCTCCTTTGCCGGACCCCCGCGGTCCCGCTTTTCCAGCAGGCAGTATAATTCATTCCAGGATGAGTCTGCAGAAGGGATGTGATTTCGCGACGTTCTTTCGGCCGGCGCGCGGCGTTGGCGGCCGCGGTAAGCGCCATCGATCCGTCGTCGGCATGCCACAGGCACACGGGCCGCAACCCGTTGCCGCCCCAGACCAGGCGGAAGTGGATGCCAAGTTCGCCGGCGTCGTCCGCAAGTCGGCAATCGGCTATCCGAAGAACAGAAGACGCGCGTGCGCAGCGTCCTCGCCACCACCAGCGCATGTTGATGCGCATCCGCGAGTTTCCGCTGGAAAACGAGACGCGCCCGCCACGGGGCCTGCGGCTTGATCCACGGAACACGGCAATAGTCATGCCCGGCGAAGAAATTCTCTACCTGCCTGTTCGCGGAACTCGGCGCCCGCATTTCGCAGCGCACGCTCTCTCCGTGGCCCTGACCGAAGGCTCCTGGAGCGCAGCCGCCGACTCGGTCCGCGCCTGAATGCCTGGGCGATCTCACTCCGGACTCGCGCTGGCGCAGGCGCGCGGCCGAAGAAATTGCGGCGGCCACTATCGCGGCCGCTACATGGCGTGCCTTATGCGCTCGAAGACTGGTCGCGGTCAAAGGGTTCCACCACGTGGGCGCCCGCCGATTCAAGGATCGCCAGTTCGACTACAACGCTGCCATCGTGGAGACGTTGAATGCCGCGCGCGGTGCTGCTCGGCGAAGCGGCCATGATCGAGTTGGCCGGCGGGCTGGGGTATTTCGACGGCAGGGCTTCGTTGACCGGACCGGCCCGCAATCCCTGGAATCCGGAGTGCTGGACCTCGGCTGCTTCAAGCGGATCGGCGCCGTGGTCTCGGCGGGCATGGCGCCGTGGGCTATCGGCAGCGATACGCGTGGTCCATCATCTGCCCACCACCTGGTGCGGCATCTCGGGCATGCGTCCAGTTCGGCGCGTGAGCCGTTACGGCGCCATGGCGATCGCCTGGTCCATGGACAAGCTTGGTCCGATGGCGCGCACCGCCGACGATCGGCGTGATTCCTCCGTGATCGCCGGCACGATTCCCGGGATCACGATTCGCTCCCAGCCTCCCTGGCCGAGTTCGATTACGCCCCGGCGGCGTCGCCGAAGCCGCTGCGCATCGGCAGCTCACCAACGCGTGGACGCGCATGGCGCCTGGTCTGAATCCGCTATCGACGGTGCGCTCAAGACGCTGGAAGAAACGGCGCCAAGTCAGCGATGCGGCTCTGCCCGATGGTCCTCGAAGACGCCGCGGAACTGACCGTTCTCAGGAAGCGGTCGGCATTCCAGGATATGGTGCCGCTCGGGCAGTTGCGCGCAATTGGTGGACCTCTCGGGCAGGTGAACGGCTACATCAGCCAGGAACTCTTCGCTACCGATTACCTGCAGGTGCAACGGTGCGCACCGATTCTGCGAAAGCGCATCGACAGGCTGTTCGATCATACGATGTGATCGCCACCGCGGGCAGCGCCACGGCGGCGGAACCGCTGGTGCCCGTTCCGCGCGGCCAAAAATCAGGCCGACGGCGCCCGCCGCGCGGCCTTCGGTCGACAACGCCAGCGCGCGCCCGACGGCATCTCCAGCCTTTGCGGTTTGCCCGCCCTCAGCGTGCCGTGCGGCTCAGTGGCGACATACCCTACGGCATTCAATTCATCGCGCGCGCAACCAACGATCACGCGGTAATTGACGCGGCGCGAACCTTTCAGAACCTGACCGACTGGCACAAACACCGGCCCAGGATCGCCGCGTAGTAGCGGTGCTTTCGATACGTCGGTCGAACTTATGAACGGCGCAATTCTGTTCACTGCCCACCTCACACGCAGGGCTGTGAAGGAGCGGCTGTAAAATGCTCGCGCGAGTTCCAGCGTCGGTGCTCCGGCCCTTTCCCGGGCCCAGCGCAAGGTCGCGCCTCCCACGATCTTGCCAGCGCAGAACACGGATCTCCGCGCCAGAACTCAGTGCGGAATTCGCCGGATAGAGCATCATCAGTAAGTCGCAACATACGCTCATACCTCTCCGATCCTCAAACGGGCGGCGGCCGCGCGACCCAGTGACCGCAGGCGGGCCAGGTCAGCCGCCAGGCAAGCCCGTCCCGCCGGCGTCAACCGGTACGATTGCTTGTCGCGCGAGGTGTCGTCCGCCTCAAAACGCTCAATCCATCGATCCTCCAACATCCCGCCGCAGCGCGCCATACAGAGTCCCGGTGCTCGACACCACTCTCCCGCCGCTCAACGCCTCGATGTCCTTGATGATGGCGTACCCGTGTTGAGGCCCCTCCGCCAGGCTCGTCAGGATCAGGAAGACCGGCTCGCTTAGCGGCGTCATGCTTTTTGGTGACATGTCGCATGGCGATATATTGTCACGGGAAAAGCGACTTGTCGAGGGGATAAGCCGTGGTTATCCCGCGGCGACTTCGACCCGGTGCTCCACCGGAAAATTCATGGAGCGCGCCAGGCAGCACACATGATGGGCCCGATCATGCATCTTCGTGGCCTCTTCCACGCGCCCGGCGTCGGTTATTCTCATGCGCGGCCTCAGCACCACTCGCGTGAATTCGCCTGCGCCATCGGCGTGCTCCGCCATTTCTCCCAGGGCGTCGTCCGCATATTCGGTGACCACAATGCCGGCATCGCGCACAGGTGCAAGACCCACATCATGTGGCAGGACGAGAGCGCGCCGACCAGCAGTTCTTCGGGTTGTAGCGGCTATGGTCGCCGATGGCAACCGCCGAAGACCCGGGGATGCGCGTCGACTTCGCGGGCGCGCTCAACTCGTGATTCCGGCTGTATGCCCGATAGGCGGAAGCGCCCGTTCCCAGGTTTCCGGTCCACTGCGTAGTCACCTGGAACCGGTGCTGCTTCATTAGCTGATAACTCCCTTGCGAATTGCGTAAAGAATCAGTTCCGCGCCGCTGTGCAGATTCAGCTTCTGAAAAATATTGCTGCGATGTGTCTCCACCGTGTACAGACTGAGGTTCAGGATCGACGCCACGTCCTTATTGCTCTTGCCTTCCGCCAGCAGTTGCAGCACTTCGCGCTCGCGCGTGGTCAACAGTTCGTAGCTGTCCTCCACCTCCCGCTCCTGCATCTGCCGCATGTAATCCTCCACCAGCATCTTGCTGATCGCCGGACTGAAGAACGCCTTGCCCTCGCTCACGGCTTTCACGGCGTTGATCAGATCGTATTCGGCGGAGTCCTTCAGCAGGTACGCGCGCGCTCCCGCTTTCAGCGCCTTCAGCACGTAGCCCTTCGTCGGCATGCATACTCAGGAACACCACGGCAGTGCCCGGCAGCTTCGCCAGAATCTGGCGGGCGGCCTCGATGCCGTTCAGCGCCGGCATGGCCACATCCATCACCACCACGTCCGGCGTATGCTGCTCCGCCAGTGCGAGCGCCTCGCGCCCGTCGGCTGCGTCCGCCACCACGGTGAAGCCCGGCTGGCTCTCCAGCAGCAGCCGGAGCCCCTTCCGCACCACGGTATGATCGTCCGCCAGCAGAACGCGTATGTTTTCATACAGTGGCAGCGTGACCCGGAGGTCCGTTCCGTGCCCCGGCTCGGATTTCACCGCGAACGCTCCTCCTAAGTGGCTCACACGTTCCTGCATACCCAATAATCCCATGCCTTTCTCCTGAAGGGGGCGGAAACCCTTACCGTCGTCCTCAATCGAAAGCAGCAGTTTGTCCGGTTCCTGCTGTACCCTGATCGTTACGTTGCGGGCCTTGGCGTGCTGTACGCAATTGTGCAGGGCCTCCTGCACGATCCGGTAAATGCACGTCTTGTGCTCTTCGGGCAACTCCTCGGACACGCCTTCAGCGGCCACTTTCACCCATACGCCACTGCGCTTGGAAACCTCGCGTGCCTGCCACTGAAGCGCCGGCACCAGTCCCAAATCGTCCAGCATCGAAGGACGCAGCAGCAGTGCCATGTTGCGCACCACACTGATGGAGTTCTCCACTTCGTGTTTGATCTCGTCCGCCTTCGGCGATGAGCGCCGCCTCATCGCCGGCCCGAATCAGAGTGGAAAGGTTCGCCATCTCCACCAGAACCCCGGTCAGGGCCTGTCCCACTTCATCGTGCAATTCGCGCGAGATGGATCGCCGTTCGTTTTCCTGGGCCTCCACCAGGCGTGCGGAAAGCTGCTGCAACTCCTGGCCGGCGCGCGAAAGTATCTGAGATGTGATGCACCGTTCGGCTTCCAGCCCCAGTATTCTGCGCATGCTGAATAACGCCAGCAGAATACCGAGCCCTGTGGTCAGCGCAATAACCACGCTCATCCGCCGGCGGAGTTGGATGAATATCTGTTCCACGCGCGCCTTGCCCGCATTCATCTGGGATTCGTTCGATCGCGCCGATCTGGTCGGCGATTTGCCAGCATGGCCTGACGCCGCGGAAACACCTCGTCGCGCAGAAACAGGTAGCCGGCGTTCTTGCGCTGCCCGGGGCCCCAGCCCAGCACCGGCTCCAGCAGCTTCCAGTAGTCCGATAGCCCTCCGGTCAGTACCTGGAATGGCCCCGCCTCCTGCGGGTCAACATCGAACGGTATTTGGCCAGGGCCTGATCCATGTCCGTGCGGCTCTCCAGCAGGCTGTCCCGATGACCCTCAGCCTTGCCCGCCTCCGGCTCCAGCAGATAGTCGCGCACATAGGTACCGGAGACGTAAACATCGGCGCGAATTCGTTCCAGCAGGCGCGTCCGCGTCAGAAAATCCTCCCGGATCTCGCCATTGGAGGTTTGAATTTGCCGCAGCGCCTGCATCCCATCGAACCCGCCGAACGCCATGAGCAGCAGAAGCCCGCCAAACCCGGCCGTGAGCACCAGCCGGCTGTTTCCAGCCATGGTTCGATTGTGCCACACAGCGCGCTCGCGCTTCGCAATCTGGTGTTTTGATCGCGACTGTCGCCGGCAGAGGACGATGTGGATGGGGGGCTCATACGGTTCGGTAGTTTCGGCCCGCCGCCGCGACGAACGAGTGCCAGTTTCCACGATGACTGCCGGCGTCGATCCCAGCCGTGGCACTTCTCTCCAACTATGTCGGCCAGACCTTCGCGCCAGATTCGACAAGAGCTTTGCAGCCACACGGCGTGGCCGTAGAAGATCGAGTTGGAGGTTGCGGCAAAACCGCGCGGGTGCCGTCGCTGACGCCTGGATTACCAAAGACGCCACGCCTTTGCCGGCTTCGAGTGGTGCGGGGCAGTTCGTGGTTATCGCAAGGAAAAAGGGGTCGCTGCCGGGAGATGCCAATGAATTTGGGAATCATGGCAACCGCGTAGACCACTTAGAAGAATCCACACATTTAGGAATGGTTCGAATCGCTCCACCCACCACAAGCCTTACAACAGCCCGCCGCTGCGCGCTACCCCGACCATTGAATCGGCGCATCCGTAATAGAGGAACCATTGATTTCGGAACCAGACCAGACCCTCAACGAAAGTGGTCCCGGCTTGGTATTGGCCCGTCTTTTCGAACGGCAGTTCGGGCTGAAAAACGGGGCGATCCGTGCGCGCGATGAGCTTCGCCGGGGCATCCGCCGCGAACAGCGCCTCTCCTGCCGCGTAGGCGTTCGGACCGAGTGATGGATCGCCTCCCTCAGGTGCATTCTTGCCGTTATAGATCACCACAATTCCCCCTGCAGTTAGCACCGGCGGGGGACCGGTTTCCGGAAACGAACTGTCGAAGCGGCCGGCCCGTTTGGCCAGCGCAACTACTGGTTCTCCGTGTTGATCTTCGACGGGCTTCCAGTGAATCAGGTCTTGCGAAGTCGCCAGGCGGATGACGCCTTCCCCCCAATACATCCAATATCTTCCCCCGATTTTGGTGGCCAGCAGGCGGCCACCCTGCACGCGCGTCACGATTCCCGCCGATTTGTAGGACAATGCTCCATACTTGCCTTCAGTTCCGAGCGAGGGGCCGTGCTTGGTCCAGTGAATCAGATCCTTGGATGTGGCGATTGCGGCGCTGGTCTTCCGCCGGTTCCATTGCGTGTACGTCAGGACGTAAGTGCCGTCTTCGCCCTCGACCACGCGCGGATCCTCACAGCCGCCGGGCCATTCGCGATCCTTCTGCGAATCGTTATCGGGGTAGAAGACCGGTTCCGGGCGGCGAGTGAAGTGGATGCCGTCCTCGCTTTCGGCCAGGCCGAGCCGCGAAGTGTGGAGTCCGATGCGCATCTCGCCGGTATCGTCTTCGGCCCGGTAGAGCACATAAACCTTGCCGTTGCGGACCACGGCCGCGGGATTAAAAGTGTGCAGCGCCTCCCAGTGAACCGGCTTCCCGCTCATCGGATCCTGGAAGAGCGATTGCCGGTTTGGAGCGATTACCGGGACTGCGTTCGGCGGACGCTCGAACGGGCCGATCTGCCACTTCGCGGGCGGATCCGCAAACATGACGGCCGAATAAACCGCGGCCGCGGTCAGGATAAATCTCGTCAAGCGATTCATGGTTTACCTTGGCTTGGGTTTGCTTACGCGGCGGGCTTGAATGGCGGACAGCCGGAGATACCCGGCGGCGGCGCGTAAGCGGACTCCTTCCTTTTCGTCGTCGAGCATCGGCGCCAGATCTTTCTTAAGAGCAGGGTCGTTGCGCAGTGCGAGCGAATGTACGGCGGCTGCGCGGACGGTCCAATTCTGGTCGTACATCGCGTCTTTCAAGGCAGGCACCAGGGTGGGGTCCCGGTCTCTACCAAGCAGTAGCACGGCGGTGGCCCGGCCGGAAATGCCGGGGTCGGTGAGGAGCGACTGCATCGAGGCGATACCCTCGCCGAGACCGGGGACGGGCACGAACCCGATGCCCTGGCGCATCGCATAGAGGAAAGTGGTAGCGGGGGTATGCATCATGCGCAGGGCCTGTCGCATCTGCGCCGGGAAATAGCTCGATGCCGTTTTGGTGTCACCCTGCACAACCGCAAGCAGGGCTTGCTTGCCGGCCGGGTCATGAAGGTTCCAAAGCGCTTTTGCCGCGGCAAAACTGACTTCGGGCACTGGATCCTTAAGCATTTTTTCAAGGGTCTTTCTGGCTTCTTTGGATTTCACTTCCGCGAGGCTGCTTACCACGGCGAGCCGTACCTGAACGTCTTTGTCATCGGCGATGCCCACCAGAAGCGGCAATAAGGGGCTGCTGTCCGACGCCAGGCTTAGCGCGATAACCGCTTCCTTCCGGGTATCCGGATTGTGCGAACCCAGCGCATTCTTGAGCATATCGGTGCACCGCGTCTCCGTCGCATCGGGTGGCCGGCCCACCAGGGTTGTAGTCAGGAGCACGAATCCAGCCAGTCGCATTGTCATCGGGTTTCTCTCATGGATCGCTTCTTAACGCGTCTCGATTATACGCCTGGGACACAGTGACTTCAGACTGATGTTAGTAGATAAGGTAAAAGCGACACGTGTCTTCACGAATTGCTATCTTGCTGCCGCTGATTCTCCGGTTCGTCTTCCTGGGGTCTGGCAAGCGGCGATTTTCCACCACGCTGAAATTGCGATGAATATTGCTGGACCCGGTGCGATCCCGGCACGTATCTGGTGGCTCCATTCTCGGGCGTGAAATCGTCCGGTAGCCAGATGGAGTGGAACACCGAGCCGAATCGGATCTCGGATCCGCTCCACGGTAATTCAGGCTGCCGAGCTTGGAACTTGGCCTCAGCATCGCTTCCGCGGCGTCCGGCAGATCCGGTTGGCAGATCACGCGGCGTGCTCCTTCTTGCGGGACTCCGCGCCCGCATTTTCACCTTACAGTTCCAGTTGACTCACCACGGCGGATCGCAAAGACTCAAGCCATTCGGCGTCCATGACATGACACGCGGCAGAATGGCCGCACCTTCATTCCGGGAGTTGGCCAAGCAGTTCCGCCGTCATCGGATACTGTCAGATGGCGAGCCCCAGGAAGCGGTGCACATTCCCGTAGCAGATGTTGCGGATGGTGCCTCCCACCAGTTCGTCACTATCCGGCAGTTCGCCGTTTTCCACGTCGCGGCCGAACAGATCGCACAGCACGCGGCGGAAATATTCGTGCCTCGGGTACGACATGAAGGAGCGCGAATCCGTCAGCATTCCCAGGAATTTGCTGATCAGGCCGCAGTTGGAAAGGGCGTTCATCTGCCAGGTCATGGCTTCCTTCTGGTCTTGAAACCACCAGCCGCTGCCATGCTGTATCTTGCCGGCGGTGACGCCGTCCTGGAAGTTTCCGATCATGGTGGCCACCGGGTAATTGTCGGCCGGATTCAGGTTGTAGATGACGATTTTGGGAAGCGCATTCTCCCGGTCGAGCCGGTCCAGGTAACCGCCCAGTGCGTCGATTTGCGGCCAGTCGCCGATGCGAGTCCCATCCGGTATCCGGTCCCATCTGCTCGAAGCGGCGGCTGTTGTTGTTGCGCCGCGCACCCAGGTGAAGCTGTTTGGTCCAGCCCTTGGCCGCGTCCCAACGCCCGAAGTGCAGCATCATGTTGGAGGCGAAGCGCGCTTGTTCGGCGGGCGCCGCGGCTTGTCCCCCGCGCGCCTTGGCGAAGATCGCGGCGGCTTCCTGTTCCGTGCAAAAATCGGCGAACGGGTGATTCAGCCCATGGTCGGACAACCGCCCTCCCATCTGGTGGAAGAAATCGTGCCTCTTTCCCAGGGCATCCACAAAATCGCGGTAGCTGCCGATGGAGGTATTGGACGCGGCTTCCAGGCGCTGCACCCAGGGATTGAACACTTCCGGCAGGTGAACGTTGAGCGCCTTATCGGGCCGGAAGGTGGGGAACACCTTGGTGGCCAAGCCGGAGGCCGCGATGGTTTTGTGGCACGCCAGGTCGTCGGTCGGGTCGTCGGTGGTGCAGACGGCCTTCACATGGAAGCGCTTCAGAATGCCGTGGGCGCGCAGGTCCTCGCCGGCAAGTTGCGCGTTAGCTTCGTCCCAGATTCCGGCGGCGGTGGATTCGTCCAACAGTTTGTCGATCCCGAAGTAGCGCTTCAGCTCCAGGTGGGTCCAGTGGTAGAGCGGATTGCGCAGCGTCTGCGGCACGGTGCGCGCCCAAGCCAGAAACTTGTCGCGCGGATCGGCATCACCTGTGCAGAACCGTTCGTCCACGCCGCTGGCTCGCATGGCACGCCATTTGTAGTGATCCCCCTCCAGCCAGATTTCGAACAGATTTCCGAATTGCCGGTTGGCAGCCACATCCTGCGGCGGCAGGTGGCAATGGTAGTCCAGGATCGGCTCAGGCTGAGCGTATTTTGTGAAGAGGCGGCGCGCCGTCTTGGTGCTGAGGAGAAAATCATCGTGGATGAAAGACATGGCTTTACAAGCTGATTGGAACATATTTTCGGTCTTAGGTGGAATAATCGAAGGATGGATCCGTTCCCGATCGCCAAGACATCCTGGTCGCCCGGCGATACCCGGGAGGTGGAGCAGTCGCGTGTTCACAAGGAGATCGGGCTGGAGTACGATTCCTACCGGCGAATCTACCTGGCCGATGGGCATGAGTGGCGGATCGCCGGACAGATTGCCCGGGACGACGGCAGGAAATACTACATACTTGAGTGTGTGGGCTGACTCTTATGGGTGCCGATTGGGAGCCCCTCCTGCAACGATGGATCGCGGCGGGCCTGCTGGACGCTCAGGCCGCGGAGCGCATTCGCGACTGGGAGAGAGGACGCGCGCCTTCCCAGGGGCTGCGGTGGCCGGTGTGGGTTGCGCTGGTGTTCGGCGTGATTCTGGTGGGCGCCGGAGTTCTGTTGTTCGTCTCGGCGCATTGGGATGAGCTTTCGCCGGGCCAGCGGTTGACCCTGGTGCTGCTGATGCTCGCCTCGTTCCACGCGGGGGGAGCCGCCGTTGCGGAACGCTTCAGGGCACCGTCCATGGCGCTGCACACCTTGGGCACCTTCGCACTCGGCGCCGCCATTGCTCTTACCGGTCAGATGTTTCAATTGGACGAGCACTGGCCGCTAGCCGTCCTGATGTGGGCCATGGGGGCGGCACTGGCATGGTGCATCCTGCGCCACTGGACGCAGGCCGTCTTCGCCGCCCTTCTGTTTCCGTATTGGCTAGCGGGCGAGTGGGCCGTACGGTATCACGACGATTACCTGACGCCAATTTCCGTGGGAATCTGCGCGTTGAGCGTCACCTACCTGACCGCACACCGTACGGCCCGGGACGCGCCGCTGCGCAAGGCGCTGGCCTGGCTGGGTGGTGTGGCCCTGATACCTGCGGCGGCGCTGCTGGCAGGCGAACGCTTTACCAGGAGCGTTCCGTTCGCTGCCGAGGCCATTGGATGGACCATCGCGCTCGTCGGTCCGCTGGTTATCGCGGTGTGGCTACGCGGGCGGGAAGCGGTGTGGAACGTCTGCGCCGTAGTCTGGATCGCGGCTCTGGCCACGCTCCGTAATGCCAGCCCCAATACACTTCCGGTCTACCTTTGGTGCGCCCTCGGCGCCGCGGCTCTGGCGGTGTGGGGCATTCGCGATGGCCGCAGCGAGCGCGTCAACCTGGGCATCGCCGGCTTCGCCATCACGGTGCTCACGTTCTACTTCTCCAGCGTGATGGACAAGCTGGGACGCTCGGTGAGCCTCATGGGCCTGGGCCTGTTGTTCCTGGGTGGTGGATGGCTTCTGGAAAAGACGCGGCGCCGGCTTATCGCGCAGCTTCGGGCCGGAGCATGAAGCCCGTATATCGAGGAATCCTCATCGGTGCGGTGCAGTGCCTGATAGTGCTGAGCGTGGCCGGCAAATATGCCTTGGATCGTGCCACCCTGCCGCGAGTCTGGGTGAAGGCCGCTCCGGTCGATCCCAACCTTTGGTTGCGCGGGCGGTATCTTAGTCTTGGCCTGCAAGTGGAAATGCCCGAAGGCTCCAGCGGCTATTACCAGGCTGTACGTCTTCACGCCGAAGGCGGGCGTCTGATTGCCATGCCGGAAACCAATGGCCACGGCCTCTCCGTTTCCCGGATTCAGCAGCAGCCCTGGATTCTGACTCAGCCTGTAGCTTTCTACCTCCCCGAACACGCGGCCGACCCTTCCCGCCTCAAGCCTGGAGAGGAACTGTGGGCCGAGGTCACCGTTCCGAAGAAATGGACTGCCGCGCCCGCTTCGTCTGGGGATAAGGAAAGACGGTAATCTTACGCCGCTGGTCTTACCGTGAGGAGGTCTTGCCCGGCCGCTTAACAAGCCCAAGCCCCACCAGTGCGAATCCCGCCAGCACGTAGGTTGCCGGCTCCGGCGTCGGGTCGATGCCTGTCGGATTGAGGCCCAGCGGCGTGGGGCCGCCGTCCTTGAATATGGGTCCCTCCAGCATTTGTGCCGGAAGTCCCGAATCGATTGCGGAATTCACGTAGACGAACGCCTGGTTGGACGACTTGCCCAGGCTGAGGCTCTCGTACAGTTTGGCCCAGGCGAGCACGGTGGGGTCGGTCGAGGCGCCCGGCGCGGTTGCGGCCTGCACTCTTCCTGAAGAGAATCCATCGCCGCCGTCGGTGGTAATATCCCAGATCGCGAGCTGAATGCCGGCTCCCTGGCTCGCCGTGGTCACCCAATCCGATGAGGGTAGCGCCGAAGAGTAGACCGGACCTTGCGTTGGCATGAGAGCGTTATTCAGAAGCCACGCAACCCGGTTCAGATTCTTGCCCGGAATAGAGTTGGGATCGGTAACTGTGGTGTTATACGTCACTCCGATGTAGATGTCGGTGAATAAGTCCACACATAACGTGTCCCGGTCATATTGTTGCCCGTTTTCTGACAGACTAATGAGAACCACACCGGCAAAATACGCATCAACCGCAGTGCCGTTTTCGTTCATCCAGATAGAACCGCCGCGGTTCCAATCCACGTTCGGGGCCGTAATTGTGCTGGCCGAAGCAAGGCCGGCGAAAGTAAGCAGACCGATAAGTAAGCAACGTACGGTCCGCAATGAAAATGTTGTCGTCATGTAGTGCGCTTATGCGTACTACCAGTATTTTCTGCGCGAACCCGTCCGGTAAAGATCTATGCGTACGGGTGTGGGTACGGGCTACTACTTTAGGAATAGCGAATGTTAATAAAAACAGAAAGAATGCAATTGTTTTTATTTCAATTCCGCTGGCGGCTTGAAATCGAGTCGTGTTAGATTGCCGATTCCCTCAATTGCAGACCAACGGCAGCGTCTTCGGCTCGCGATTCGGAAACGATCACCCGGCCCGAATCCGGCGGTGCCGCGAACAGGTCCGCATCCGGTGCGCGGAAGAATTCGCGGTGGAGTCGTTCCACGCAATCCGCGAGAGCGGTCTCGGGAATCGCAAAGCTGATACTGAGCGCCGAGGAGCCTTGGGCCTTCATGCGCACGTTCTGACCCTGCAGCATCCGGGCTACCCGGTCGGCCACGGAATACCCGGCAGTGATGCCAGAGCCCACCAGGGAAACCACCGCCATGCTCTCTTCCACGACCACCCCGATGGAGCGGTCCACGTGGCGAAGCAGTCCGGGAAGCTCCGCGGAGTTCGCCACCGTGAAAGACACCCCGTCTGGCCGCGCTTGCACCAGGTGAACCGCGACATGATTCCGCGAGAAGAGGTCGTGCAGATAGTCCGATACGCCGGCCAGTCCGGTGGCGCCGCGCAGGTTGAGATGAACCACCGCCATGTCCCTCAGGCAGGCGATGCACTTCACCACGCCGGCGCCGCGGCCGGCCCGCGGACCGATCGCCGTACCCTCCACGTCCGGATGGCGCGAATTGCGAATCGTGATCGGAATGCTCTGTCGCACGGCCGGCGCGACCGTATCGGGATGCAGAACTTTGGCTCCCAGCCGCGCCATTTCGGCAGCCTCGTCGTAACCCGCGGAACGCAGCCGGTAGCCTCCCCGCAGAATCCGCGGATCGCACGAGAGGATGCCGTCCACGTCGGTCCAGATTTGAATTTCCGCGGCGGAGATACCTGCGCCCACCAGCGATGCGGTTAAATCCGAGCCGCCGCGTCCCAGGGTAGTGGTCCGGCCATCGCCAGTGGCGCCGATGAAGCCGCCCATCACCACCACGCTTTCCCGCGCGGCAAGCGCCACAGTGCGGCGAAGCCTGGCATACGTCTCCCACAACAGCGGCGCGGCATGTCCGAATGCGTCGTCGGTAACAATGGCGCGGCGCGCGTCGATATGCGCCACCTGCATGCCTGCTTGTGCCAAGGCCGCGACCACGATCTCGCTGGACAGACTCTCTCCGAAACTCACCACCCGGTCTTTGATTTCCAGTGTGGCCGGCGCGCCTTCTTCCACCTGCACCAGCAGATCGTGCAGCTCGTGGAACAACGGGGATATCTTGGCGTTCAGCAACGCGCGGGCATTCTCACCCAACAGGCGCTTCACTTCGTGGGTGTGGAACATTTGCAGGTCTTCGAGTTGCCGCCACGCCGCGTAAGACGACCCGCGGACGGCATGTCGCCACGCGTCTTCCAGCCGGTCTGTAGTCTTCCCCATGGCGGAGACGACGACGACCGGCTGCGCGTGCAAGTGCTGCCGCACGATTCCCGCAACCCATTCAATAGCGGTGGCGGAAGCTACTGAGGATCCGCCGAATTTCATCACAATCATGATTTCAAAGTAAGCCGCTACAGATAATGAAGTAGTAATCGAAGAATAAAGAAGTCATAAAGGTACAATGAAAAACCATGCCCCTGCGGCAACGTTTGGAGCGTTACTTCGAATTCCACGAACTGGGCGCCGACTGGCGGACCGAAATCCTGGCGGGATTCACCACGTTCATGACGATGGCTTACATTGTCTTCGTCAATCCCGCGATTCTGCACGAGACCGGAATGCCTCTCGCCGCTGTGACTGCCGCCACGTGCCTGTCCGCCGCGATCGGCAGCTTCCTCATGGGGGGCCTGGCCCGTTATCCCATCGCGCTGGCTCCAGGCATGGGACTCAATGCCTACTTCACGTATTCGGTGGTGCTGAAGATGGGCATCCCCTGGCAGGCAGCGCTGGGCGCGGTATTCCTCTCCGGTGTGGCCTTCCTGGTGCTCACCGCGTTGGGCGTGCGCCAGCTCATCCTGTCCGCCATTCCCTTCGAACTGTATGCCGCCGTGGCCGCGGGCGTGGGGCTGTTCATCGCCCTGATCGGCTTTCGCAATACGGGCATCATTGTGCCCGACCCGGCTACCACCGTCACGCTGGGGAACCTGAGCAGCAGGAGTACGGCCCTGGCTCTGTTCGGACTGATCCTCATCGGCGCGCTGATGGCCTGGCGCGTGCGCGCGGCGATGCTGATCGGCATCCTCAGCACCACCCTCATCGGGCTCGCGACCGGCGTGGCGAAATGGGCTCCACAGACTTATAGTCTGCGCGACCTTTCGGCTACTGCGGGTAAGCTGGACATCTCCGCCACCTTGCGGCTGGGCTTCCTGGAAATTGTCTTCGTGTTCCTGTTCATCGACCTGTTCGACAATATCGGCACGCTCGTTGCCGTGGGCAAGAAGGCGCAGCTCTTCGATAAAGCCCACCAGATTCCGCGCGTGAACCGCATCCTGTTCTCCGACGCCATCGCCACCATCGTGGGTTCGCTGACCGGCACCTCGACCGTGGTGAGCTACATCGAAAGCGCCGCCGGCGTGGCGGCGGGCGGGCGCACCGGCGTGACCGCGATCGTCACCGGACTCCTGTTCGTGGCGGCGCTGTTCGTGGCGCCGGCGGTTGGCGCCATCCCCGCGGCGGCCACCGGGCCGGCCTTGATTATCGTCGGCAGCCTGATGGTGCAGGTGGTGTCCGAAATAGAATGGAACGATCCCGAAATCGCCATCCCGGCCTTTCTCACCATGATGACCATTCCGCTGACATTCAGTATTGCCAACGGCCTGGCCTTCGGCTTCACGGCTTACACCCTGCTGAAGGTGCTCCGCGGCAAGTTCCGCCAGGTGAACTGGTTCGTATATGCCCTGACGCTCCTGTTCGTTGTGCGCTTCGTCTATTTGTCGAAGTAAAATGGCCCGGCAACCCGAATGGGTGCTATGGTGTCGGGATGAATCGCTGCTGGTATGTTCTGTGGCTGGTGGCAGGTAGTGCCGCGGCCCAGGGCACGTTGGTCAACCCTCTGCTTCCATCGGGCGCCGATCCCTGGATCACCTCCCGCAATGGTTTTTACTATTACATGAATAGTATGGGATCGAGCCTTGTGATCTGGAAGACGAAGAACATCGGAGCGCTCGCCACCGCCGAGAAGAAGACGGTCTGGCGGCCCCCGGCGAGCGGCCCGTACTCGCGCGACATCTGGGCGCCCGAACTGCATTTCCTGCGGGGCAAGTGGTACATCTATTTCGCCGCGGACGGCGGTCGCAACGAATCTCACCGGATCTGGGTACTGGAAAACGCGGCTGCCGATCCGTTGGATGGCGAGTGGCAGATGAAGGGCAAGATGGCTGACCCCTCCGACCGCTGGGCGATCGATGCCACCGTGTTCGAGCACGACTCCCGTATCTATATGGTCTGGTCCGGTTGGGAAGGTGAAGTGAACGGCGCGCAGAATCTCTATATAGCGGAACTCTCGGACCCCTATACCGTAAAGGGTAACCGCGTCCGCATCTCCTCGCCGGAGTACCCGTGGGAGAAGATCGGGGATCTGAAGCCGCGAGTGGCTTCGGAGGCGAATCCCGGCGCGGACCCGCGCAACCCCATCCACGTCGATGTCAATGAAGGACCCGAGATCCTGCAGCACGGCAGTCGCATCTTTCGTGGTCTACTCTGCCGGCGGGTGCTGGACCGACTACTATTCGCTGGCGATGCTCACGGCTTCGGTATCAAGCGACCTGATGGATCCGGCGTCGTGGAAGAAAAGCTCCGCGCCGGTGTTTTGGCTCTCTCCAGAGGCTCATGCCTACGGTACCGGCCACAACAGCTTCTTCCAGTCTCCGGACGGCAAGGAGGATTGGATCCTGTATCATGCGAATTCAGAGTCTGGGCAGGGGTGCGGCAATCGCCGTTCGCCGCGCGCGCAGCCGTTCACCTGGAAGCCGGACGGAATGCCGGATTTCGGCCGGCCGGTCGCGGTGGGGGTGCCGATCGCGGCCCCTTCGGGTGCCAACTGAGCCGGCACACAGCCGCGCGGTCACAGTAGAGATAATAAGGAACGGAGATTCGATGAGGCCTATTTCATTCCAAACACGCTTTCCTCTTTCGATCGGCGGCGCACTGGCGATGCTGATCGCATTGTCGCCCGCCGTCTTTTCGCAGCAGCCACCCGCCCGTCAGGGCCGCGGGCAAAGCCGGGGCAGACCGCAGGACACGGAAGTCTGGGAGCCTGTGCCCCCGGTCGTGACGCCAGGAGCGGTGGATTCCGCGCCGCCTTCCGACGCCATCGTTTTGTTTGATGGAAAGAACCTGGACGCCTGGGTGAACACTCGCGATAAGTCGCCGGCCAACTGGATCGTAAGCAATGGCGTGATGACGGTGAGCAAGGCGCGCGGGTCGGGCAATATCGAAACCAAGCGCAGCTTCCACAATTACCAGCTCCACCTTGAATGGAAAATCCCCGAAAATGTCACCGGAACCGATCAGGCGCGTGGCAATAGCGGGGTCTTTCTGGCGTCCACCGGTGGCGGCGATTCCGGATACGAACTGCAGATTCTCGATTCCTACAACAATAAGACCTACGTCAACGGTCAGGCGGGAAGTATTTATAAGCAGGGAATTCCGCTCGTCAACCCGGTGCGAAAGCCGGGCGAGTGGCAGACCTACGAGGTCATCTGGATGGCGCCTGTGTTTAATGCGGACGGATCTCTGCAGACTCCGGCATATGCGACTGTATTCCTGAACGGCGTGCTGGTCCAGAACCACTTCGAATTGAAGGGCGAGACGTTGTACATCGGAAAGCCGTTTTACAGGAAGTTCGATTCCGCCCCCATCAAATTGCAGGCGCATCCGGATCCGAGTGAGCCGGACAGCTTTCGAAACATCTGGGTGAGAGAGCTGAATTAGCGGATCTCGAAATCCTAACGGCAGCCTCGCCGTTGCGCGAGCCCGCTCTTGTGGTGGCTTCACAAACGCCGGCATCGTGGAGCAACGCCAGCTTGACATCGATGCTGCCTTGGATCCGGCCCAGGACAAGCCCTCTTAGTTCGTCATCACTCCTCACTGGCGTGATTCATGCTCCACGGACTGAGTAAGTTACTCCTCCCATATAGCGCTCTTCATGGCCCGCCCGGCGTAGATCTGGCCACGCGCCTGGGAAAGAGCCTCGTCGTACAACTCCTCAGGCTCGTATACGACTACCTCGCTGCCGCGTTTTGAAAACGCGAAGGGAACGCACAACAGGTTGCTGAGCCGGGCTCGCAAGGCTTCCCGGCGCTCGGCCGGCACATAGAACAACATGAATCCGCCGCCCCCCGCACCTAGAAGTTTACCCCCAAGAGCACCGGCGCTGAGACCAGCTTCATATATCTCGTCGATGCTGCTATTGGTGATCTTTCCGGTGAGGGTCTTCTTGATCTTCCAGCTTTCATGTAGCAAACGGCCGAAATCATCCATGGAACGACCGGGGCTGCCGATAATAGCCCGTGCCTCGCTCACCATCTCGAGCATCAGATGCAGTTCTTTGTGGCGCTGTGGTGTCTGCTTGAGTTGTTCCTGGGCGATTTGCGAGGCGGTTCGCGCGAAACCGGTGAAGTAGAGCGCCAGGTGACTCTCCAATTCCGATATCCGGCTCTGCGAAGCGATCACCGGCTTCACATCGATCCTGCCATCGGGATGGAAGTCAATTTGATTGAAACCGCCATGCGCGGCGCTGACCTGGTCCTGGGCGCCGACGGCTTCACATAGTAAGGTCTGCTCTACGTGAATTGCATCGGTGGCAAGCGCGTGCTTGTCGCGCATCCTGCCTTTGAGCGCATACAGGCCGAGAAGCATGCCGACCGTGAAGGCTGAACTCGTGCCCAGACCTGTCCGCGCAGGTAAGTCTGCAATGTGATGTATCTCAACACCCTCCTCGATACCCAGAAACTCCAGGCAGCCGCGAACAGAAGGATGCCGAATCTCATGATTGTTGAGGACGTTCTCGACGTTCGTATGGGAGACCCTGCTGTGATAGTCGAAAAACGGCGGTAGCCATCGGCAGGTGATATAACAGGACTTATCGATGGTTGTCGCCAGGACGGATCCGCCGAATTCACGGTACCAGACCGGATAATCAGTGCCGCCTCCAAAGAACGAGATTCGAAGCGGCGTGCGCGTGGTAATCACTTGGTCGTATAACTCCAGAAGTACGTTAGTAACCGATGTTCCATAACCAGCGAGGTCCCGAATTACTTACGTCCGGCGGAAGGATGAAACACAATGCGCCATTCTCCAGTACCTCGAATTCCTGGACTATGATATCCCCCATCGATTTCAGCCGCAACCTGTCGGCTCTGCCACCATCACTTACCCTTCCCGGGAGTCCCTCGGTCCTCCAGGAGGGCTGCGTCATAGAGGCGGTCGCTGATGTTCGTGGCGCGGGCGTAGTCTGCCGGAGTACCGATGTCGATGAACTCTCCCGTCCGGTCATAAGCATAGACGCCGAGGCCCAGGAATCTGGGGAAGAGATCCCGCTCCAGGCTTGACGGGCCCTCGTCGATGTGGTCGAAGATAGCGGCGTTGAAGACATATACGCCCGCGTTTATGAGGCCTGGACCTTCAATGGCGGTCTTTTCGAAAAAGTTGACGATGCGGCTATCGGGTCCTGGCTGAACCGTGCCGTAGCGGGACGAATTCTCGACGAACCGGACGGCCATGGTTGCCAGGGCGCGTCGTTGGCGGTGAAAGTCCAACAGGCGGCCGAAATCGATTTCGACGAACGAGTCGCCGTTCATAACAAGAAAGTCGATGCCGGGATCCAAACACCGCTGTGCTAGCTTTATGGCGCCCCCGGTCCCCATCGGCATGGTTTCCCGGGAGTACTTGATGTCCACCCCGAAGCACGCCCCGTTGCCAATCTCCCGCTCGATGCAATCGCCAAGGTATCCCGTGCACATCACCAGGCGGCGTATGCCCTGATGCTGCAGATGCCGAATCAGCAATTCAAGAAAGGAGCGTCCCCCCACGGGGGCTAAAGCTTTGGGCGTGGAGGGCAACACCGGTTGAAGCCGGGTACCCATGCCGCCGACCAACAGAACTGCCTGCGTGTCTTCCTGCCCGGTTGGCGATTCCTGCCGGTTCGATGGTTGCATCATAGTGGTTGGCGGCTGCGATGAATTATTGAATCTGGGCGCGATCGGGGCGGACTTGGCCCGCGAGACAAAAGAGCATTCTATCGCAGAAAATCGCAGAACGTTTCCATCGACCTGAAGACGTTTGATTGAGGTTCCGGTCAGTCTGTTGAAGTAGGCAAAGCCATGGTCGCCTGTTCAGGAAGACACGCCTTCAGAACAGTAACTGAAATTGGTAAGCCACTGGTCACACGTTTATCAGAGCCTAGCCCATCCGCGAGCAAGATGCCGCGGCTGTCAGGCGGCCTGGTCGCCAACGCGGAAATCCTCCTGATCCACCGCGACCGGGTTATGCCAGCCTCCGAGGAGGCGAGGCCCGCTGGTCGACCGGATCGACGATTCTCCACGCTTCCTCGACATAGTCCTCGCGCGCAAACAGCGTGGCATCTGCCGACATCGCATCACTCAGGACCCGCTCGTAGGCATCCTCATCACCCGGACGTGGGAAGCGACCGCCGATCATGTCCACTGTTTCGGCCCTCAGTAGGCCACTCGGACCAATTATCTCGTGCCTACCGCGCTGGACATCTCAGGGCTGACCCGAAATCGCAGGTGGTTTGGCGAGAGGCGGCTCTCCGCCAGAACCGCCGGGGGCCGTCGCAACTGTGCCAGCACCTCCCTGCAGGTTACCGGCATTTCTTTCCGGCGCGGATGTAAAATGTCACGCCTTCCACCGCCAGGAATCCACCTCTAACCGCAGGGCGGCAAACATATCCATGGTCGAGTCGGCAGCGACTCCTTTTTTCTTGCGATAACCACGGAACTGCCCAGGCACCACACAAAGGCGGCAAAGGCGCGCTCGGGTCTTCGGTTTCCGGGCCCGCCACTCGGAAAGCAACACCGGCAAATCCGCGGGCGTCAGCGACGGCACCCGCGCGGTTTTGCCGCAACCTCCAACTCGATCGTCTGTGGCCACGTCGTATGGCTGCAAACCTCTCGTCGAATCTGGCGCGAAGGTCTGGCCGACATAGTTGGAGAGAAGTGCCACGGCTGCGATCAGGCTGCAGTCAACGTGGAAACTCGCACTCGTTCGTCGCGGCGGCGGGCCGAAACTACGGAACGTATAACCCCCCCTCCACATGGTCCTCTACCGGCGACAGTCGCGATCAAAACACCGGATTGCGCCTCGCGGGGAACTGACGTAGGTTCCGAAGCGCGAGCGCGCTGTGTGGCACAATCGAACCATGGCTGGAAACAGCCGGCTGGTGCTTACAGCCGGGTTTGGCGGGCTTCTGCTGCTCATGGCGTTCGGCGGGTTCGATGGGATGCAGGCGCTGCGGCAAATTCAAACCTCCAATGACGAGATCCGGGAGGATTTTCTGACGCGGACGCGCCTGCTGGAACGAATTCGCGCCGATGTTTACGTCTCCGGCACCTATGTGCGCGACTATCTGCTGGAGCCGGAGGCGGGCAAGGCTGAGGGTCATCGGGACAGCCTGCTGGAGAGCCGCACGGACATGGATCAGGCCCTGGCCAAATACCGTTCGATGTTGACCCCGCAGGAGGCGGGGCCATTCCAGGTACTGACCGGAGGGCTATCGGACTACTGGAAGCTGCTGGAGCCGGTGCTGGGCTGGGGCCCCGGGCAGCGCAAGAACGCCGGCTACCTGTTTCTGCGCGATGAGGTGTTTCCGCGGCGTCAGGCCATGCTGCAAATCGCCGACCAGATCGGCGCGATCGACGAATCCCAGATGAATGCGGGCAAGGCGCGCGTGGAACAGATATTCATCCAACTCCGCCGGCGGATGAGCGTAGTTATTGCGCTGACCACAGGGCTCGGTATTCTGCTGGCGTCATTCAGCATGCGCAGAATACTGGGGCTGGAAGCCGAAACGGTACGCCACATCTCAGATATTTCGCGCGCCAGCCAGGAGTTGCAGCAGCTTTCCGCACGCCTGGTGGAGGCCCAGGAAAACGAACGGCGATCCATCTCACGCGAATTGCACGATGAAGTAGGACAGGCCCTGACCGGGGTTCTGGTGGAGATGGCCAACCTTTCCACTCTGATTCGGGCCGGCGATAAGGCGGCGCTCATCGCCAAGGCGGACGAGATCAAACGCGAGGTAGAGAACTCCATCAGTGTGGTCCGCAACATGGCACTGCTGCTGCGTCCTTCCATGCTGGATGATTTGGGACTGGTGCCGGCCCTTCAGTGGCAGGCACGCGAGGTTTCCAAGCGCAGCGGCGTATGGGTGAAAGTGGCCGCTGAAGGCGTGTCCGAGGAGTTGCCCGAGGAGCACAAGACGTGCATTTACCGGATTGTGCAGGAGGCCCTGCACAATTGCGTACAGCACGCCAAGGCCCGCAACGTGACAGTCAGGGTACAGCAGGACCCGGACAAACTGCTGCTTTCGATTGAGGACGACGGCAAGGGTTTCCGCCCCCTTCAGGAGAAAGGCATGGGATTATTGGGTATGCAGGAACGTGTGAGCCGCTTAAGAGGAGCGTTCACGGTGACATCCGAGCCGGGGCTCGGAACGGACCTCCGGGTCACGCTGCCATTATGAAAAACATACGGGTCCTGCTGGCGGACGATCATACCGTGGTGCGGAAGGGGCTCCGGTTGCTGCTGGAGAGCCAGCCGGGCCTCACCGTGGTTGCGGACGCAGCCGACGGGCGCGAGGCACTCGCGCTGGCGGAGCAGCATACGCCGGACGTGGTGGTGATGGATGTGGCCATGCCGGCGCTGAACGGCATTGAGGCCGCCCGCCAGATTCTGGCGAAGCTGCCGGGCACTGCCGTGGTGTTCCTGAGTATGCATGCCGACGAAGGGTATGTGCTGAAGGCGCTGAAAGCGGGAGCGCGCGCGTACCTGCTGAAGGACTCCGCCGAATACGATCTGATCAACGCAGTGAAGGCCGTGTGCGAGGGCAAGGCGTTCTTCAGTCCGGCGATCAGCAAGATGCTGGTGGAGGATTACATGCGGCAGATGCAGGAGCGGGCGGTGGAAGACAGCTACGAACTGTTGACCACGCGCGAGCGCGAAGTGCTGCAACTGCTGGCGGAAGGTAAGAACAATAAGGACGTAGCGTCGATCCTGAATCTCAGTCTGTATACGGTGGAGACGCATCGCAGCAATATTTTTCAGAAGCTGAATTTGCACAGCGGCGCGGAACTGATTCTTTACGCAATTCGCAAGGGCGTTATCAGCTAATGAAGCAGCACCGGTTCCAGGTGACTACGCAGTGGACCGGAAACCTGGGAACGGGCACTTCCGCCTACCGGGCATACAGCCGGAATCACGAGTTGAGCGCGCCCGGAAAGTCGTCGCGCATCCCCGGGTCTTCGGCCGTTGCCATGGGCGACCATAGCCGCTACAACCCCGAAGAACTGCTGGTGGGCGCGCTTTCGTCCTGCCACATGATGTGGGTGCTGCACCTGTGCGCCGATGCCGGCATTGTGGTCACCGAATATGCGGACGACGCCCTGGGAGAAATGGCGGAGCACGCCGATGGCGCAGGCGAATTCACGCGAGTGGTGCTGAGGCCGCGCATGAGAATAACCGACGCCGGGCGCGTGGAAGAGGCCACGAAGATGCATGATCGGGCCCATCATGTTTGCTGCCTGGCGCGCTCCATGAATTTTCCGGTGGAGCACCAGGCCGAAGTCGCCGCGGGATAACCACGGCTTACCCCTCTTGACAAGGCGCTTTTCCCGTGACAATATATCGCCATGCGACATGTCACCAAAAAGCATGAGCCGCTAAGCGAGCCGGTCTTCCTGATCCTGACGAGCCTGGCGGAGGGGCCGCAACACGGGTACGCCATCATCAAGGACATCGAGGCGTTGAGCGGCGGGAGAGTGGTGTTGAGCACGGGGACTCTGTATGGCGCGCTGCGGCGGATGCTGGAGGATCGATGGATCGAGCGTTTTGAGGCGGAGGACACCTCGCGCGACAAGCAATCGTACCGGTTGACGCCGGCGGGACGGGCTTGCCTGGCGGCTGACCTGGCCCGCCTGCGGTCGCTGGGTCGCGCGGCCGCCGCCCGTTTGAGGATCGGAGAGGTATGAGCGAATGTTGCGGATTTTTGACTTACTGATGATGCTCTGTCCGGCCGGATTCCGCACTGAGTTTGGCGCGGAGATCCGTGTTTCTGGCGCTGGCAAGATCGTGGGGGGCGCGACCTTCGCGCTGGGCCCGGGAAAGGGCCGGAGCCTGGCGCGGCCGCTGGAACAGTTGGTTTCGCGCCTTTTGGTGGTTTGCGTGTTGGCGGGGATTGCCGCGGGTCAACCGGTGAAACAGCATGCATCGACGCTGGAACTCGCGCGGAGCATTTACAGCCGCTCCTTCACAGCCCTGCGTGTGAGGTGGCAGTGAACAGAATTGCGCCGTTTCATAAGTTCACCGACGTATTCAAGAGCACCGCTACTACGCGGCGATCCTGGGCCGGTGTTTGTGCCAGTCGGTCAGGTTCTGAAAGGTTCGCGCCGCGTCAATTACCGCGTGATCGTTGGTTGCGCGCGCGATGAATTGAATGCCGTAGGGTAGATTGTCGCCACTAAAGCCGCACGGCACGCTGAGGGCGGGCAAACCGCAAAGGCTGGAGATGCCGTCGGGCGCGCGCTGGCTGTTGTCAACCGAAGGCCGCGCGGCGGGCGCCGTCGGCTGATTTTGGCCGCGAGGAACGGGCACCAGCGGTTGCGCCGCCGTGGCGCTGCCCGCGGTGGCTATCACATCGTATGAATCGAACAGCCCGTCGATGCGCTTTTGCAGAATCGTACGTACGCGTTGCACCTGCAGGTAATCGGTAGCGGAGAGTTCCTGGCTGATGTAGCCGTTCACCTGCCCGAGAGGGTCCACCAATTGCGCGCAACTGCCCGAGCGCACCATATCCTGGAATGCCGAGGCCGCTTCCATAAGAATGGTCAGTTCCGCGGCGTCTTCAAAGGGACCATCGGGCAGAGCCACATCGCTGACTTTGGCGCCGTTCTTTGCCAGCGCCTTGAGCGCACCGTCGATGGCGGATTCCAAACCAGGCGCCATGCGCGTCCACGCGTTGGTGAGTTTGCCGATGCGAAGCGGCTTCGGCGAGGCCGCCGGGGCGTAATGGAACTCGGCCAGGGAGGCTGGGAGCGAATCGTGATCCCGGGAATCGTGCCCGGCGATCACGGAGAGAATCAGGCCGCAATCATCGGCGGTGCGCGCCATCGGACCAAGCTTGTCCATGGACCAGGCGATCGCCATGGCGCCGTAACGGCTCACGCGCCCAAAACTGGGACGCATGCCCGAGATGCCGCACCAGGTGGTGGGGCAGATGATGGAACCGCGCGTATCGCTGCCGATGGCCCACGGCGCCATGCCCGCCGAGACCACGGCGCCCGATCCGCTGGAGGAGCCGCAGGTCCAGCACTCGGGATTCCAGGGATTGCGGGCCGGTCCGGTCAATGAAGCCCGTCCATTGGAATACCCCAGGCCGCCGGCCAATTCGATCATGGCCGCCTTGCCGAGCAGCACCGCGCCCGCGGCATCCAACCTCTCCACGATGGAGGCGTTGTAGTCGAACTGGCGGTCCTTGAATGGCGGGGCGCCCCACGTGGTGGGATGGCCTTTGACCGCCACCAGGTCTTTCAGCGCATAAGGCACGCCGTGCAGCGGCCCGCGGTAATGGCCGGCGGCAATTTCCTTTTCGGCCGCGCGCGCCTGCTCCAGCGCGAGTTCCGGAGTGAGATTGGCCCAGGCATTCAGGCGCGGACCGAGTTGGCGGCTGCGCTCCAGGTAGCTTTCGGCCAGTGCCACGGGAGACAGCGTACGCTTGCGAATGCGGGCACCGAGTTCACGAACAGGCAGATAGAGAATTTCTTCGCCGGGCATGGCTATTGCCTGGTGTCCCCGGGGTAGAGCCGCAGGCCCGTGGCGGGCGCGTCTCCGTTTTCCAGCGGAAACTCGCGGATGCGCATCAACATGCGCTGGTGGCGGCCGAGCACGGTGCGCACGCGCGTCTTCTGTTCTTCGGATAGCCGATCGCCCCACTTGCGGACGACGCCGGCGAACTTGGCATCCACTTCCGCCTGGTCTGGGGGCGGCAACGGGGTTTGCGGCCCGCGCCCCTGTGCCAATGCTGCCGCTGGGTCCACGGCGCTTACCGCGGCCGCCAAAGCCGCGCGCCGGCCAAAAGAACGCCGCGAAATCACATCCCTCTTTTTCAGACTCATCCCTGGAGTGAATTATACATGCCTGCTGGAAAAAAAGCCGGACCGCGGGGGGTCCGGCCAAAAGGAGACACAACGACGTGACGCGGCGCTGCCCTGCTGCGAGCAGGACGCGAACGAGCTACACAGGAAAGGAAGCAGCAGGCCGCAGCAACATCATCCCTCGGAATAGGTCCGGAAAACAGTACCGCGCACCCGGTTTCGTAACCCGCGTGTGCGGCTTTCGTAATGGGACTTTTTTGCTTATTCCGGCCGGCTTCTACCAGAAGTGCGTGGCCACGATGCGCGGAGGGCCGGTATTGCCTTTCACGATGTCGGTAGCCAGCACCACCTGGAGGTTCATGCGGTCCCAATGCCGCGGGGCGCGCGCCGCCAGCTTTTCCAGGTAGCGCGGTTCGGTGACAAATTCACCGGCGGCAATGGTTCCATCGCGGCCCATACCGCCCACCACCACCAGCATTTTTTCGGTCAGCGGGTCCATAAACCGTGAAACCACGGCGTAGTCCAGCGTCAGTTGGGAATAGGGCATACCAGGATCGTGAACCCAATTGCGGTTGTTGGGATTCTGCCGGTCGCGAATGAAGCCGGTATGCGTTTCGTTGTTCCAGACGTAGGTGAAGCGCAGATCGTGGTCGAGCCGCATGGTCCACGAATTATTGAACGCGCCCACCAGAATTGTGGGACCCTTGCGCAGATCGGTCAACGTGAAGGCGGTAGCGCGGCGCACATCCAGTTTCTTCTTGGAGTACTCGCGAGTCAGGCCGGTAATGCGCGCCATGGTCAGGGCGTCGGAGAAGGCCAGGGCGTCGGCTCTCATGGTGTCGCGGTACGTGGGCCCGAGATCGGGATTGGAGACGGTGGAGGGCGGCGGGAGCAGCGCGGGGGTGGGACCGAGGCCCATCATCACCGAATCCGACGATGCCCAGACGGGGCCCCAGAAGCTCTCCACCGCATTCGGAGTGGCGAGCGACTCGGCCGCGCCGGTTGCCAGGACAGCCACGGCGATCACGGCCAGGATGATTTGCACGCGGGGCTGCCGAACGCCTTCATGGACGAAAGAGAACAGGCGGGGCATGGCGCCCGGCTCTTCGGCGCCGGTGGCCTCCACCGGATGCAGGGCGAGGCGGAACTCCGGGACATAAGAGCCGGACGGCAGATCGATGCGAATTTCGGTTTCGTGTCCCGGCTCGTGATAATACTGCGCGATGCGCTTGCGGACTTCGCAGGCCGAGGTGCGCACCACCGGATCGGCATTGGTATCATAATCGGGATCGCGATTGAAGACTTCGACTCCGAGGGCGCGTTCCTTGAGGTGGCTTCCGCGGCCTTCCAGAGTTTCGTTCACCACGTAGCGCAACAGGCTCGGATAATGTTTGCTGTGATTGAAAAGCGGACTTGCCAGAAGCCTTGCAAGTTGCTCGCGGACGTCTTCGCGGCGGGGGCGAATGGTTTCCTCGCGTCGAGACACGAGGGGCTCAGATCGCACAATCGTGGTGCTACCCATTAGGACTAACTCCAACCTCTGGGACGAAATTCTATCACGCGCCGGGAAGAACTCGTCAAACAATTTTTTCTTTTTACGTTGCTGTCATTCCGGCACGGGGGGGGCGAGCAGCAGCCGGAGGAGGTCCGGAGGCTTGCCGCTGCCACTGCCGGAGAGCGCGTCCAGATAGGCCTTGATGTCCGCAGTGCCGGCGCCCAACGCTACGGCCGTCACCAGGTCCGCGCGCGCTTGCCGGCCATCTCCGTGCATACCCAGAATGGCGCCATGCGCCACCCACCCGTCCGGCCACTCGGGCCAGCGATTCTGCACCTGCTCCAGAAGAAGGCCGGCGTCGGCGGTGCGTCCGGAGTGCTCCAGGGCCACAGCTCGCAGTAGCAGGATATGGCGGTCCTGCGGAAGCGCTTTCAGAGCTTCGCCGCTAACGCGCAGTGCGTCTGAGGTTCGCCCGTGGAGCATCAGCAGAACGCCCGCCCGCAGGTACATGCTTGCCTGCCCGGGCGCCGCGCGCATGGCCTGCTCCAACACCGGCACAGCCTCGGCGTCCTGGCCGGATTCGTACAGCATCTCCGCGCGCGCCAGGTAGTACTCGGCGCCGCGGGTGGCCTCCGGAATTCGCTCGAGCAGGTTCAGCCCGGCGGCGGGTCCCGACCCGTGAAATGCGGCGATGGCCAGGTCCAGTTGCAATTCGGGCGAGGGGGCCAGCGAGGAAGCTTTTTCGAGCAGAGGCCGCGCCGCATCGTATTGCCGCATTTCGAGCAGCGCCCGCCCGGCCTCTGCGAGCACGGTAGCGGTAGCCTTCAACGCACCGATCTGGCGGGCGATGTCCGCGGCGCGCGCGTTCTCACCCGCCTCGAGCAGCAGCCGCAGATACGTGACCAGCGCAGCCGGATCGGCAGGATGTTCGCGCACCATCTTCTCCACGCGGGCGCGATAATCCGCGCGGCGCTGCTCCGGAGTGAGGCTGAGGTAATCCACCAAACCGCCCGGCACGGCTTTGTTCACCACCGGCCCAAGCTGGCGGAAGCGGTCCATGGCGGCCTTGGATTCGGCGGCATCGCCGGCATCGGCGAGGGCGCGCGCCAGGTGCAATTGCATTTTGGAATCGTCCGGGGCCAGAGCGGCGGCGCGGCGCAGTACGCGCACAGCATCGTTAGCGCGGTCGAGCGCCAGGTAGGTTTGCCCCAGGCGATCCAGGCTCACGGCATCGCCGGGACGCTGCGCCGCGGCGTCCTCCAGGTCTGCCAGTGCCTGCTCGGGTTTGCCCATCTGGTAGTACAGGCTGCCACGCGCCGAATGGGCCGCGGGGAAATCCGCCTTCAGCGCAATGGCGCGATCGAACTCCTGCAAGGCTTGCGCGGGATTGTCCTTGTTCTCCGCCGCGCCGAGTTCGAAGTGACCCACGGGGTCCTGGGGATGGCGGGCGACAAAGCGCTGCAGTTCCGCCACGCCTTCTTCGAAACGGCCCATCTGAAATGCCGTGAAGCCGCGCTCGCGGCGGGCCACATCGTCATTCGGCTCGAGCTTCAGATAGCGATCCCAGGCTGCCGCCGAATCGGCCAGCGCGCCCAGATCGCCAGTGGCAATGGCCAGCAGCTTTTGAATGTCGCTCCGCTCGGGCGCGAGGCGCGCGGCCTGGGCCAGCAGGGCCACGGCGGTTTCGGCCTGGCCGGCAGCCTGGTCCACGGCGGCAAGGTCGTAAAGCACGTCTACGTTGTGCGGCTGCTGGCGCTCGGCCGCTTCCAAAACTTCGCGGGCCCGCTGGTAGTTTCCGGTATGCCAGGCGACCACTCCCAAATTGAAAAGCACGTTGAAATCCGAGGGTGCCAGTGCAAGCGCTTGCGTGAAGAAACTTTCGGCCTTGGGGTACTGCCCGGCATCGGCGAGCGCCAGGCCGAAAGAGAAACTCGCGGCGAGGTCGCTTCGGGTCGCTCCGAGCCAGCGCGCGGCCAGGTTGTCCGCCGCCTGCGTGCTTCCCACCAGGTACAACGCCGCGATATGCAGAGGCGCGAGGTTCGGAGCATCCTGCTCGGCGGGGGGCAGATGTCCGAAGTAGCCCAGCGCCTCGGCGCCTTCCTTATTATTTAGGGCCAGCCGGATCAGTTGTACGTTGGCGTTTCGATGGGCCGGATCCAGCGCCACCACGCGGAGGTAGAGCTTTCGCGCCCCGGCCGCATCGCCGTTTCCTAACAGATGATTGGCGTAGTTATTGAGAACGTCAGGCGAGTTGGGAGCGCCGGCCGCCGCGCGGCGGTGCATCTCTTCGGCCTCCTTATATTTCTTCTGGCTGTCCAGGGCGACACCGAGAAGGGTCAGGGCGCCGCTGTCCCCGGGCCGGGCTTTCACCTCTGGCCGCAGCACCTGCCTCGGCGGCGGGCGAAATCACCGCGCTGCAGGGCAGCAAGCGCCTCCCGGATGGCGGGGGATTCGTCCGCGGAAAGACCGATGGCGACCGCCACGAGGACCGGAAGAAACCAGCAGAAGCGGGACATGAAGCGACACCGCATAT
>CAVVLD010000031.1:0-26409 GCA_963748795.1 uncultured Solibacteraceae bacterium | reverse complement strand
ATTCAGCGATTCGCTCCAGCACCCGCTGTGGGCTATCTCCATTGCTGTCCACTACTCCAACGCGAAGTTTGAGCAGCGGTCTAACGGTCTTCCCTTTGTGTAAGCAGGCGTAGGATCCGCCTAAGTGCTCGGCAATGAATTTTCCATGGTTGATGGTATCGGACTTGGATGTGGGAAGGATGGCGACAAAATCCTCTTCCGCCCATCGGCCAATTATGCATTGCTCGGGCAGGCTGTTCTTCAGTCTTTTGGTAAAGGCTCCGGTCAATTCGGACGAAACCTCACGGCTGAAACTTACCGCCGCCATGCGCAGCCCGCCCGCCTTTACCAGCAACAGACAGTAACCGCCTGTGTGCGACCGGATTCTGTCTTCCATTTCCGCGCGATTGAATAGCTTAGTCAGGTCATCGATGGATGCCGCCGACTCCAGGGCGTCGATCCGCTGGTGCAGCATCCGAATCTCGGTCAGAAACTGAGAAAGAGTGATCTGGTTTTGTTTCCGAATCTGCTCCAGGCTCTGTTCGATGGTATTGGCCGCTCCCGCCAGCGAATCGCGCAAGCCGTCGTCGGTGGATCGCGCGATGGCCCGCAGTTTGAGCAAAGCGCCTCGCAACTGCGCTTCGTGATCGTCGTCGCTCTGGGTCATGGCCTCGGTGATTTCCTGAAGAGCCCGTGCGGTCCCAGCCAGTTCGTCACGGATCTTCGCCACGTATTCCGCGGCTTTGTCCCGATAGTCGCGCAGCAACCCACGCAGTGTCGCGCGACTCTCCGTCAACGCCTCGGTCTCGCCACGGGCGACCTCGTCGGCCAGCGAGTTCAGGAATTCGCGGTGCGGCGCGGTGATTTGGGGATCCAGTTCAATCGCATAGTGGGACGCATTGCGGAGTGCATTCACATAGCAATCCAGTGCAAGATCGCGGCCCTGGTGACAACGTTCCAGTTCGCTCAAGTTCTTTCGAATCGAGATCATTTCCGGCGATGCTCACAGATATCATCGGCAGGGTGCAGGAAAAGCTTTACTTTCCCTTTTTGTTCGCCAATAATAAAGAGGAGGTTGCGGCAGGCAGACCAGCTATGGCACTCACCAAGCGGCAGAAGGAGGTGCTCGACTTCATCGCCAGGTTCGTCGACGAAAATGGCTATTGCCCGAGTTATGAAGAGATCGCTCGCGGACTGGAGCTGGCATCCCTGGCCACGGTCCACAAGCACATCTCGGTGCTGGAGAACAAGAACTACCTGAAGCGCGGTTTCAACCAGAGCCGCTCGCTCGAACTGGCGCCCAAGTATCTCCAGGAGCAGCGCCGCGCGCGGACCGCGCCCACAGAGATTCCCTTACTGGGCCGCATTGCCGCCGGCACGCCGGTAGAAGCCGTCGAGCAGCGGGAGTCGTTGAGCTTCGCCGATTTCACCGGCAGCGGCGACACGTTCGCGCTTGAAGTTCGGGCGATTCCATGATCGACGACCACATCTGTAGCGGCGATATGATTCTACTCGAGCGGATCGCGCAGGCACGCGACGGCGAAATTGTAGTCGCCCTGGTATCCGGAAGTGACGCAACCCTCAAGCGATTTTACCGGGAGGGTGGAGACATGGTGCGCTTACAGCCCGCCAACTCCGCTTTGAAGCCTATTTTAGTTCCGGCGAAGGACGTGCAGATACAGGGCCGACTTTTGGCGGTGCTGAGAAAGTACCGGTAATTATGCAGTACGGAGGCGAAGTTGCTGTTCGGCGCGCACCCAATCCTCTTCGGGTGAACCGCCCTGGCAACCGCGGGCTTCCCAGAAGCTGTAAGCCAGCGCGGCAACTTCTTCGTAGGAGGGCTGATACAGGGCAACCACGTCAACTGCTTGCGCGACAGGGGCTACGGCGAGTGCGGGTTCTGACACGCGCTCAGCCGGCGAAACCGACAGCTTCTTCCGGGGCCGTTCGGCGATGGTTTTGCGGCGCGCCGGGACAGCGGCTGCGGAAGAAGACACAGATCGTTCAGTTTCGGAAGATCGCTTTCTTGTCATATTTTCCTTGGAGTCCTGTCGGGACTGAGTTAATCTTCTTCATTTTAACCTACGGTATCGCAATATCTAAATCAAAAGTTTCTATCAGTTTAATTACCATTGAGTCTTTTCAGACCATCGTGTCCGGGTGGTGTATAGTGAGGGTAGATTGCGAGGAAGAGGTGTCATTCTCGCGTTAGCGTTAGCGCTTGCCGCGCAGGCGCTGTCCGCCGCCAAGGTCATCGTGGTGGACGTGGATGGCGTAGTGCATCCCATCACGACCGAGATTGTTTCTTCCGCCATCGCCCGCGCCAAACAGGAGAACGCCGCGCTCTTAGTGGTCCGGCTGAATACGCCCGGCGGCCTGATGGACGCGATGCGGGAAACCATCCAGCAGATTGTCGCCTCGCCGGTTCCGGTGGTCACTTATGTAGCTCCCAGCGGAGGCCGCGCGGCATCGGCGGGATTCTTCATCCTGGAATCCGGCGACGTGGCGGCGATGGCGCCGGGCACTAACACCGGCGCGGCGCATCCCGTGGAGATGGTCGGCGAGATGGATGCCGAAATGAAAGAGAAGGTGGAGAACGACGCTGCCGCCTACATGCGCAGCATCTGTACGCAAGCGCGGCCGCAACGCGCGGTGGCCGAGAGCGCCGTGCGCGAGAGCAAATCGTTCACCGAACACGAGGCGCTGGACCAGCACCTGATCGATCTGATCGCGCCCTCGGTGAGCGCGATCTGCTGCGCGAGCGTGGACGGCCGCACGGTGACGCGCTTCGACGGCGCAGCGGTGACGCTGCACACCGCCGGCGCCACAATCGAAGTCTACCAGCGATCGCTGCGGCAGAAGATCATCTCGGCCATCGCCGATCCGAACATCGCGCTGATTCTGCTGGTAATCGGCGCGCTGTGCATCTACGTGGAATTCTCGTCGCCCGGCATGGTGGCGCCGGGAGTGGTCGGCGCGATCCTGGTGCTGCTGGGCTTGTCGGCGCTTTCGGTGCTGCCCATCAACTGGCTGGGCGTGGCGCTGCTGCTGCTGGCGTTCACGCTGTTCGTGCTGGAGGCGAAAATTGCCGGCGCACGGTGTGCTGGGCGTGGGCGGCGCGGTCTGCGATGGTGCTGGGCGCGGTGATGCTGGTCGACAGCCCGTACCCGGAAATGCGCATCCATTGGACCACGGCCATCGCCCTGGCGCTGCCGTTCTCGCTCATCACGGTGTTGCTGCTCTCGCTGGCGGTCCGCGCGCGGCGCAACAAGGTGGAGACCGGCAGCGAAGGCATGATCGGCGAGACCGGAACCGCCGTCACGGCCCTCGCGCCGGAGGGTAAAGTGTTCGTGCACGGCGAATACTGGAACGCGGTATCGCCAGGTGCCCGTGGCTGCCGGCGCGCGCGTCCGGGTCAAAGCCATCGACGGACTGATGCTGACCGTCGAACCTCGTACAGGAGAATGAAATGATCGACGCAACTACGGTAGTCATTGTGATTCTCGTTTTGTACCTGCTCAGTTCCATCAAGATTCTGCGCGAATACGAGCGCGGCGTCATCTTCCGGCTGGGCCGCGCGCTGCCGCAGCCCAAAGGACCTGGCGTGATCCTGGTGTTCGCGCCGCTCGACCGCATCGTGCGCGTGTCGCTGCGCATCGATACGCTGGAAGTGCCCGCGCAGGACGTGGTCACGCGCGACAACGTCACCGTGAAGGTGAACGCGGTGATCTATTTCCGCGTGCTGGAACCGCGGCTGGCCGTGCTGGAGGTTTCCAATTTCCTCTACGCCACTTCGCAGCTTGCCCAGACCACGCTGCGCAGCGTGCTGGGCGAAGTGGAACTCGACGAACTGCTGAGCCAGCGCGAAAAGCTGAATGTGCGGCTGCAATCCATTCTGGACCAGCACACCGCCACGTGGGGCGTGAAGGTGACCATGGTGGAAGTGAAGCAGGTGGACCTGGCCGAGCAGATGATCCGCGCCCTCGCCAGACAGGCGGAAGCCGAACGCGAGCGGCGCGCCAAAATCATTCATGCCGAAGGCGAATACAGCGCGTCGGAAAAACTGGCCATGGCGGCCGAGGTGCTTCAGAAGCAGCCGGCGGCCATCCAGTTGCGTTATCTGCAGACCCTGGTGGAAATCGGCACGGAAAAGAACACCACCATCGTGTTCCCGCTGCCGCTCGATATAATTGCATCTTTGGGACGCGCGTTGGAGCGGGCGGGTGGGCCGCTGCCTCCGGCCGCGTAAATCCAGCAACCATGAGAAACAACGAGACCGGCGAATTCGAACTGGTAGTTGGCAACCGCCAGATGCTGAGTGGTTTTTTCATCGTCGTACTGCTGTTTGCGGTGGCGTGGCCATGGGTTATTTCCTGGGGCAGAACTCGCCGCGATCGGCCAAGATGGCGACGGAGACATCCGCCGCTTCTCCCGCGGGCGCGACCGATGGGCGTCCGCAGCCGGCCGCTCCCGCGCAAGCCGCCGCCGCAGCAGACTCCGCCCGCCGCCAGCGACCAGCAGACTCCGCCCGAGACGTCACCGCAGCCTTCCACGCAGGCGGTGCGCGACGCCTCGACCGCCGTCCCGGCAGCCGAGCCTCCCGCCGCGCCCGCCCCTGCGCGGAGACCGAGGCGCCCGCCGGAGCCTACTGGCAGGTGATGGCGGTGCAGGGCAAGAGCGACGCCGCCGTCGTGGTCCGGACGCTGAAAAACAAGGGCTTCCCCGCCACCGTCAGCCCCGGCACCAAAGGCCTGACGCGCGTGCTGGTGGGTCCGTATCCCGAACGCACGGCGCTGGGGCGCGCCAAGACGGATCTGGAAGCCGCCGGGTTTCACGGTTTATACAGAGTCGAGATCGGAAAATAGCGTGAGCGAGCCGCTGGTACAGATCCTGGGCACGCATGACCGGACTGCGCGCCCGCGCCTGCCCGAATGGGCCCGCAAGAGCCGCACGCATTTCGAATCGCTGAACCGCTTGAAGAGCGGGCTTGCGCGAGCTCAACCTGCACACCGTGTGCGAATCGGCGCGCTGCCCCAATATCCACGAGTGCTTCCACCGCGGCGCCGCCACCTTCATGATTCTGGGCAACTGGTGCACGCGCGGCTGCGGCTTCTGCTCGGTGCCCAAGGCGCAACCCCGCCAAGCAAGACATGCGGCTCGATCCGCGCGAGCCGGCCAACGTGGCGCGCATGGCCGCGGCGATGAAGCTGCGCTACGTGGTGATCACCAGCGTGAATCGCGACGACCTGGCCGACGGCGGATCGCACCACTTCGCCGAAACCGTGCGCGAGGTGCGCCGCGCGCTGCCCGAGGCGCGCGTGGAAGTGCTGACGCCGGATTTCTGCGGCGATCTGGAGGCCGTGGCGCGCGTGCTCGACGCCGGGCCGCACGTCTTCAATCACAACATGGAGACCGTGCCGCGCCTGTACCGCGAGTGCGGCCGCAGGCCGACTACCGCCAGTCGCTCGACGTGCTGGCCTTCGCCCGCCGCCATGCTCCCGGCGTGCTCACCAAATCCGGCTTCATGGTGGGGCTGGGCGAAACCGAAGAGGAAGTGCGCGCGCTGCTGCGCGACCTGCGCGCCAGCGGCACCGATGTCGCCACCATCGGCCAATACCTGCAGCCCACGCGCCGCAATCTGCCGGTCGCCGAGTACATCGAGCCGCGCAGTTTGAAGCGTACCGCGATTACGGCCTGTCGCTCGGCTTCAAAATGGTGTTCAGCGGACCGCTGGTGCGCAGTTCCTACATGGCCGACGAAGTGAGCGAGGAAGCGCGACGGTCCCTGTGCTGAACGCAGCCCTGGCGCTGCTTTCGGCGGTGCTGCTGATCCTGGCGTTTCCGAAGTTCAACCTGGTCTGGCTCGCCCCCGTGGCGCTGGCGCCGCTGCTGGTAGCCGCCGCGCGCGAGGCGCGCCCGCTGCGCCGCTTTCTGTGGGGCTGGATGGCCGGCGTGGTCTACTGGTTCGGCGTCTGCTACTGGATTCAGTTCGTGCTGTCCTATCACGGCGGCGTGGGCGACGCGGCCGGCTGGGCCGTCTTCCTGCTGTTCTGCTTCGCCAAGGCGCTGCACATGGGCGTGTTCGCCTGGCTGGCCGGCATCCTGATGCGGCGCTGGTGGGCCATTCCGGCGGTGGCCGCGCTTTGGGTGGCCGTGGAAGTGACGCACGGCCCTTTGGGCTTCGCCTGGCTGGCGCTGGGCAATGCCGGCATCGATATGGGCTATCCGCTGCGCCTGGCGCCGATTACCGGCGTGTACGGAATCTCGTTCGTGTTCGTGATGATGTCCGCCGGGCTGGCCCTGGCCGTGCTGCGACGGCCGCGGCTGGAACTGCTGTGGCTGATGGTGCTGCCGTTTCTGGGGTTTCTGCCCGATCTGCCGCCCGCCGCCCGCGGGCGCGAGACGGCGCTCCTCAACCAGCCGAACATCTCCGAAACCGAGGAGTGGACCGCCGCATCGCTCGACGAGATGGAGCGCAACCAGGTGGCTCTGTCCCTGCGCAGCGCGCTGCTCCAGGCTTCCCGGCCGCCCTCCATCATCGTCTGGCCCGAGGTGCCCGCGCCCTTCTATTACTATGAAGACCAGCGCTTCCGAACCTATATCGATACGCTGGCGCGCGCGGCTCATGCCTACGTGCTGCTGGGCGTGGTGGCGCATACAGCCGGGCGGCGCGCCGCTCAATTCCGCCACTCTGGTTTCTCCCGCGGGATTTGCCGTCAGCCGCTACGACAAGGTGAACCTGGTGCCGTTCGGCGAATTCGTCCCGTGGCCGTTCGGCGCCCTGGCCACCAAGATCTCCACCGAGGTGGGCGATTTCGCCGCCGGCCGGCGCGTGGTGGTTTCGCCGGTAGACGGGCATCGGATCGGCGCATTCATCTGTTACGAATCGGTCTTCCCCAACTTCGTGCGCAAGTTCGCGGACGGCGGGGCCGAGGTGCTGTTCAACATTTCCAACGACGGCTGGTTCGGCCACAGCGCCGCCCGCCTGCAGCACCTGGAGATCGTCCGCATGCGCGCCGCCGAAAACCGCCGCTGGATCCTGCGCTCCACCAACGACGGCATCACCGCCACCATCGACGCCGCCGGGCGCCTTCGCGGACGCCTGCCGCTGTATGTCCAGGCTACCTCGTACACCGGGTTCAACTACGAAAGCCAGAAGACGCTGTACACGCGCTTCGGAGACTGGTTTCCGCTGCTGTGCGCCACGCTGGCGATTGCCTGCCTGATCGCGCAGAAGTTGCTGTAGCGCGCGACTATTCGTAGCGTAGAGCGTCGAGCGGGTCCACGCGGGAGGCACGGCGGGCGGGCCACCAGGCGGCCACCGCGGCGGTGAGCGCGAGCAGCAGGGTGGCGGCGGCGACAACGGTCACGTCCCTGCCTTTCACGCCGAAGAGGCGGCTTTCCACGAGGCGTGTGGCGGCGAGGGCGGCGGGGACTCCTACGCCCAGCCCGAAGCCGAGAATCCAGATCAGCTCGCGCATCACCATGGAGCGGATCTTCGCGGGCGCCGCGCCCAGCGCCATGCGAATGCCGATCTCGCGCGTGCGCCGGGCGACTCCGTGGGCCATCACACCGTAGAGGCCCAGCATGGCCAGGATGGTGGCCAAAACGGCAAAGGCGGCGGCCAGGCGCATGGTCAACTCATCCTGCCGGATATTGAAGTGCACCTGCTCTTCGAGCGTGCGGAAATCATTCAGGGGCACGTCACGATCGATGGTCCGCATCACGCTGCGGATCTGCGGGACCACCTGCTGCGGCGGCAGAAACGTGCGCACATAAAAAGACATCTCGCCGAGGCGCTCTTCCTGGCGCCAGGGGAGGTAGAACACGGGGGGAATCTTCTGCCGCACACCGGCATAATGGCTGTCCCTTGACGACGCCGACAATCTCGATATCCAGAGGGCCTTTGTCGCCCCTTCCCACGTGCAGGCCAACCGGATAGCGCCCGTCCAGGAACTGCTTGACGAAGGTTTCGTTTACCACAATCACCTTGGGCGAGGTGGCGGTATCGGTGTCGCGGATTTCGCGGCCGGCGAGGAGCGGTATGCCGGCCTTGCTGAAGAACCCGGGGCCCACGGCATTCAGCTTCGAGTTCACGCCGCGATCTCCGGCAGGCCTGCCCTCCAGGTGGATCGTCGTGCCCCAGTTACTGCCGCCGATGAGCGGGACCTCGGCCCCGACGGCGCTGCGCACGCCCGGAATGGCTGCCAGGCCGGTCTCGGCGCGTTCGAAGATGGACTTGCTTTGCGCCGGAGTGTATCCGTTCCACTGCGGCGTGATGCTAAAGCCGATCACGTGGTCCGTGCGGATTCCCAGGTTGACATTCAGCAGGTTCACCAGGCTCTTCAGGAAGAGGCCGGTGGGGATCAGAAGGACAATCGAGATAGTCAATTGCGCGCATACCAGCACTTTGCGGAGCCGGGCGGAGCCGCGCGAGGACGACGACTTGCCGGTTTCGTCGCTCAGTGTCGCGGCCAGGGTGACGCGCGAGGCGTCCCAGGCGGGATAGAGTCCGAAAAGGACGCCGGTAGCGACGGCGAGTCCCAGGCTGAACCACAGCACCGGCCAGTTGAGTCCGGCGCTGTTGAAAGCATCGTTGGCGCCGCCGCCCCAGGACGCCAGCAGAAGTTTCAGGGTGACCTCCGCGATGGCGAGCCCGGCGGCCCCTCCCGCGCAGGCCAGGAGCAATGCCTCGGTGAGAAACTGGCTCATCAATTCGCCGCGGCCCGCGCCCATGGCGGCGCGGATGGCGAACTCCTTGCGGCGTTCGGCCGACCGTGCCAGCAGCAGGTTGGCGGCGTTGGCCATGGCGATGAGCAGCACCATGCCGGTGGCCAGCATCAGGATGTTCAGCGCCGAACGGTATTCGTCGCGGAAATCGCTATTGCCCTGGCTGCCATCCTTCAAGGTGAGTTTCTGCTGGTGGAAGCGTGCGGTTTTCGCGATGGGTTGTTGCATGGCCGGCGCCATCTCTTCCACCAGGGCGTGGTAGTTGACGTTCAGCGACGCTTCCGCCCGGGCGCGCGTGACGCCCGGTTTCAGCCGGGCCATCAGGTAGACCCAGTAGTCGGCGAGTTTGTCGGTGCCGTCCCAGCCCTCGGTAAGGTGCGGCTTGAAGGACATGGGCACGAAAACGCTGGCGTCGCGGCCCACCGTGGTGCCGGTGAAGTTCGGCGGCGTGATACCGACGATGGTGAAGGGCTGGCCGTTGACCTTCACGGTCTGATTCAGGATGCCCATGTCGCCGCCGAGCTTATCGTGGAAATAACGGTACGAGACGTCGGCCACCGGATTGCCGCCGCCCGGAATATCGTCTTCGGGACCGACCAGCCGCCCCGCAAAGGGCTGGACTCCGAGTACGGAGAAATAGCGGCCGGAGACCAGCATCGACACTCCGGAGACAGACTGGCGCGAGAAGGCGAGATTGCCGGGAAAGGAGCGAAAGCCCACCACATCGGCGACCTCGGTGTGCCGCTCCAGTTCGCGGAAGGTGTGCCAGTTGAAGATGTAATCCTGGCCGCCGGAATCGTCATCCCAACTGCGTCCGTTCTTGAGATCGCCGGGCGCGGTGAGCAGCACCAGTTGTTCGGGATGCGGGATGGGCAGGGAACTCAGGACGACCTGGTGCAGCAGGGAAAAGATGGCCGTGTTGACGCCGATCCCCAGCCCTAGAGACGCCACCACGACCAGGCTCAGGAGCGGCGCTTTGGCCAGGCTGCGCAGCGCGAAACGGATACGTCCCATGGAAACTCCTCCTCGCTTGTTTCTGATTAGACGGTGCAAAGCGGCGTGGCGTTGGCAGGAAATTTGACGTGGAGTGCGAGGTGAGGTTCTGCGGATGTTGTTGGTACTGCGGTGCATGGCGGTCTGGGCGCTGGCGGCGAGTGCCCAAACGCAGGCCCCTTCGTTCGAGGTCGCCTCGGTGAAGCCCGCGGCGCCGAACGGGATGGATGCGGCCGATGGCTCTTATCAAGGGTCCGGCGGAGGAACAAATGCGTTTCCGCGGAGGCCCCGGCAGTAACGATCCCGGCCGGATCGACTACGTCGGAGTCACCCTGAAGATGTTGCTGAAGCGGGCCTACGATGTAGCGGCGGACCAGATTGTGGGTCCGGACTGGCTCGATACGGAACGGTATGACATCGTCGCAAAGGTGCCGCCGGGAACTCGCCGCGAACAGTTGCCGTCGATGTTGCAGGAGTTGCTGGTGGAGCGCTTCCAGATCGGCATGCACCGCGAGACGAAGACTCTGGCCGTGTACTCTTTGACAGTGGCGAAGAACGGTCCGAAACTGCAGCCGCCGGAAAAACTGCCGGAGTATAAGGACGATGAAGAGAGAAAAGCCGCCATGCGGAAGAGCTCGTCCGCCGCTCTGGAGGCCAGAATGGCTGCCATGCGCCGGGGAGAGCACGTGCCAGGGCGCACTATTCATATGGCGAGCGCGACCATGGCGAAGTTGACCGCATGGCTATCGTCCAATCTGGATCGCCCCGTCAAGGATAAAACGCAGTTGGACGGAGTGTACTCTTTCAGCCTGACATGGGAGCCGGACGGCGCCAGGCCCAGGGGCGATGAGCCCTTGGGACCTTCGCTTGTCGCTGCCGTCGAAGAACAGCTAGGTCTCAAGCTGCTGCGGGAGAACGAACAGGTGGAACTGGTGGTGATCGACAAGGTGCTGAAGGTGCCCACCAGTAACTGATATGAACTGATGGCCGGCCTTGATTTCGGCCCAACGAAGGCACGGAGAACACGGAGAAAGCACGGAGGAACTCATCGCGGAGACGCGAAGGCGCGGAGGAAAAACGTGGAGAAGAACTTCAATTTTGTCCTCTTGATTTTCTCCGTGCTTCCTCCGTGTTCCCCGTGCCTCCGTGGTGAAGAGAAGCTGGAGAGTTAGTGCGGTCCGCTGCTCACCACGGGTCTCACCTCCAGATACGGGTAGCCGCTGATCGACTGAACATCGCTGGTGACGAACTGTGTGTAGCCGGTATCGTTATTGTAGACTTCCAGGGTGGCCTTCACGGGGCATCCCGCATTAAATATAGGGGTGGCACCGGTAGTGGTTGACGATGCCAGGTCGGTGCGCACCACGCCGCGGATAGCGAAACGCGCCGTACTGGAACCGGTCACCTCCGTGCGCGCCAACGTCAGGGAGGCGGAGGCGCCCGGCGAGACATTGGTGATCGCAACCTGTTTCAGCAGGGCGTTATTGCTGTCGAAGAACTGCAATTCCACCGGGCAGACGGTGGCCGTAGCTCCGGTGGTGCCCGCCACCGGGTTCAGATTCACCACGTTGAGTTGGGCGGTCTGATTGGTGGTAAAGCTGATAATTCCCGTCGATACCGCCTGCAAATAAGTGGGTGTGGTCGTGGTCTGGGCGATCAGGACGACGCCGTAGATGAAAGTGCCGATGAGCGCGCACCGGCCGGCTGAAGCATACTTCATACTGCCTCCGTAAAAAAGTTGCGAAAAAACATGCGCGCCAAGCCGCCCGAGGTAGGGGGAGCGGACAGCCTGGCGCGACTTCTACAGAAGACCGACCATGAAACGAGTCGGGATGCTCTGTCCCGATCTCTCACGATAGAACCCGGCCCTCGCGGGAAAGTAGCGGTCATTCGTGGCGAAGAGCTGTCATGGGATCGAGCGCCGCGGCGCGACGGGCGGGAACAAAGCAGGCCAGCAGTGCCGCGGCCGCCAGAAGGGTTACGACGCCCAACACGGCAATGGGATCGGTGACCGGCACTTGAAACACTTCGCTGCGCAGCAGGCGCGCCAGCACGAAACTGCCCAGCAGTCCGGTGCCGAGGCCCGCAAGGGCCAGCCTGCCGCCCATGGCCAGCATCAGGCTGAGTACGTCGCGGCGCTGCGCTCCCAGGGCCATGCGCACACCGATTTCGTGGGTCCGCCGCGCGACTGTATACGAAAGCACACTGTAAATTCCGATGGCGGCCAAGGCGAGCCCCAGGAGTCCAAAGAAGCTGAACAAGGCCATGTTGAAGCGCGGCTGCACGGTCTCCTGCCCGAGGATGTCCTGCAGAGTGATGGGGCGGCTCACTGGCAGGTCTTTATCGAGTGCGGACACCTGCCGGCGCACCGCATTCAGCAGCAGCATAGGGTCGCCATGGGTGCGTACCGCAAGCACGCGGCCGGGAGGCGCGACGAGGGTGTAAGGGACATAAATTGCCGGAGCGGGTGCGTCCCGCAGCCCCTCATTTCTGGTATTCCCGAGGACACCGACGACGGTGACATAGCCTGTCGCGCCGGGGGCCGGCAGCACCGAACCGGGAGGTTTTTCGAGCAGATCCAGCTTGACGCGCCGGCCGATGGGGCTCTCGCCGGCGGGCCACAGTTTCAGCGCCGCTTCGTTGATGAGGGCCACGCCATCGGCGTGCGCCACTTCCTGCCCGGTGAGGCCGCGTCCCAGGCGCAGCGGGATTCCCAGCGTTTGGGCGTAGCCTGCGCTTACCAGGCCCATGATGATGTTGGGATCGGCGGCGGGCGGCAATCCTTCAAGGGTGTACCGGGAGGGGATGCCGCCGAACGGCATGCTGCCGTTGCCAATGGCCGCCGATTGCACTCCGGGCAGGGCCTGCACCCGTTCCAGGACGCTCTGCGTGAACGCCACGCGCTGCTGATACGTGACGTAGCGTTTGGGCGGCAACTGCAGACCGACCATGAGGACGCGGTCCGGCTGAAAACCTAAATCCACATGCTGCAAATTGATGAAACCGCGGATGGTCAGGCTGGCGCCCACCAGCAGCATGACCGAAAGAGCCACTTCGGCCACCACCAGCAGGGACCGGGTCCGGCCACCGGCGGTGGAGGCGCCGGACATGCGCGCGGCGTCTTTCAGCGCTTCCACCAGGTCCTGACGCGAACATTGCAACGCGGGCACCAGGCCGAAGAGAATGCCGGTGAGGAGCGAGACACCCACGGAAAACGCCAGCACGTACGCGTTGACGGTGATGCGCGCTTCGTTGGGAACGTAGAAGTCCGGCATCAGCGCGACGACGCCTTTGGTGAGCGCTTCGGCAAACAGAATACCCAAAACGCCGCCCGCCACGGAGAGGACCAGACTTTCTGTGAGCAACTGGCGGAAGATGTGCCCGCGCGCGGCGCCGACGGACATGCGGACGGCGATTTCGCGGGCTCGCGAAGTGGCGCGCGCCAGTTGCAGGTTGGCCACGTTGGCGCAGGCGATGAGCAACAGGAAGCCCACCGCGCCGAACAGCAACTGGAGGCTGGATTGCATCTCTCCTTGCGCCACGGTGATGTCCAGGTAGTTGTGCAGCACGGAATCGAAGCCGGTCCGCGGAAAGTTCTCCGGGTGCTCGGCGGCCAGGCGCGTGTAGCAGGGCCTGCAATTGCTGCTCGGCAGCGCTTTTGGAAACGCCGGGCCCGAGTCTCACGATGGCGGCAACGTTCAGATCGCGGTGCAGATCCACCGGCATGGGCAGCCAGCCGCCTTCGTTGGTGTACCAGCCGAAGCGCGGCGGCATCACTCCGATAACGGTGCGCGGCTGATCGTCGAGAATCAGCTTCTGGCCTATGGCGTCGGCGCGGCCATCGAAGAGGCGCTGCCAGGCTTTGTAGCTGAGAACGATCACCGGCTCCGGCACTCCGCCGGGCGAAACGTCGGAAGGCTGAATGGTGCGGCCGATCACCGGGGGGACGCCCAGAAACTGAAATGCATTGGCGGAAACGAGGATGGACTGAAACCTCTCCGGCGCGTGGTTGCCGGTGAGCAGGGCCCCTTCAGGATCCGTCGCCATTACGGCCGAAAACGCAGGTAACTTTTGCACTTCCAGAAATTCGGCCAGATGGTAATACCCGCGGCCCTGCTGCGGATTCTTGAGATTGCGGATTTCGGGAGCCCAGATCTCGCCCGGGCGTGCATACGGGTACGGCGAGATTAGCACGCCATACACCACGCTGAAGATAGATGTGGTGGCGCCGATGCCGAGCGCCAGGGAGAGCAGCGCTACCGCAGTGAACCCGGGGCTTTTGCGGAGCACACGCGTGGCGTAGCGGAGGTTCTGCCAGAAATTTGCGATCACATCCGGTAGACGATGTGAAGGAAGATATTGTTAGGATGCCGATCTGGATTCTTGCGTTCTTCCTGGTTGTCCAGGATCATCCCACACAAACGTGCGCGCTTTCCGGGACGGTGGTCAACTCCTTGACCGGTGCGCCGCTGGGAAAAGTGGAGCTGATGGCCGAGGGAACGCAGGGGGGCATTCCGCCGTTTTCGACCTATACCGATGCCAAGGGCAATTTCGCCATGGTCAATCTCCCCGCCGGGCAGTATCGCTTGAAGGGCCATCGCAACGGTTACCTGGATACCTATTATGGCGCCCGGCGGCCGGGTCGTGGCGGGACGGTCATTGTGCTGGAAGCCGGCCAGGAATTGAAAGACCTGCAGGTGAAGCTGGCGCCTTTCGGTGTGATCTCCGGAATCGTGCGCGATACCGATGGTGAGCCGATGTCCGGCGCGGAAGTGGTGCTGTACCGGCAGTCCTACGACCAGACCGGCCATCGCGAAATACGGCCGGCTGTGGAGCTCACCACGGACGACCTGGGTCAGTACCGGGCCAGCGACCTGGCGCCGGGGAAGTATTTCCTCCGGGCCGCAGCGAGATCGCGCAATGATTACGGTTTCATGACCCCGGTGGACCATTCGCGGAATCCGGCCGAAACGCCACCCGTGCTGCTGCCGACATTTTATCCGGGAGTGGTGGATCCGTCGGGGTCTCGCACGGTGGAAGTCGATGTGGGCGGGCGCTTTCCCGGGATTCACATCACTCTGATGCGGAGCCCCGTGTTTCAGGTGACGGTGCCGGCGACGGGCTCCCTGGAATCCGCTGCGCTGTTTAACGCTCCTCCGGAGTGGCGGTTCGGGCTGCTGATACAAACTCAGGTCAGGAACCGCGCCGGCGAGTTCGTGCTCCAGGGAGTGCCCGCTGGCGCCTACACTCTGGAGGTCCGGTCCCGAACCGATGGAAATCGCTCGCGCATTCCGCTGGTGGTCGGCGGCGACGTGGAAGGCGTGCGAGTGCCGCTGGGATTGCCTGCGGAGCTGACGGGCCATATCACTGTGGAGGGCAGCGAAAAGACGGACCTCTCGGGCGGGCGAGTCCTCCTGGATGGCGGGACTGGGAGCAGCGCGGCCCCCCTGAACAAGGAAGACGGCACTTTTACGTTGCGGATCTATCCGGGGCACTACCAGCTATATTGCGATACGGGGAATCTAAAGGCGATCATCCAGAGCATTCGCTCGGAAGGCGTGGACGTTTACGAAAAGGGGATCACCATCGCCGATTCATCCAAGACGGCACTGGAGATTGTGCTGGCGGCTGAGGGCGGACAGGTGGACGGAGCGGTGCTCGGAGAAGGCGACCAACCGGGCGACCGCTTGTGGCCGGGCGAGTATAAGCTGTTCGCCTGGGACGATGTGGAGCAGTACGACTGGTTCGATCCGGAATTTCTGAAGGACTTCGAGGCGCGCGGGGAATCGATTACGGTAGCGGCCGGCGGGCACAGCACCACCCAGCTTCATACTTTGCGATAAGGGCTACGACACCAGCGCCTGCGCCACGCGCGAGGCCAGCTGGTCGAAGGTGAGGATCTCGTAGAGCGACGGGATCGGACATGATGCGCGCCACCAGCGCGGCGTGCATGGCATGGCCGGCGCGCTCGGCGATCACGTGGCCCAGCAGCGGCCGGCCGAGCAGCGCCAGGTCGCCGATCAGGTCGAGCGCCTTGTGGCGGCAGCACTCGTCGGGAGAGCGCAGGCCCTCCGGGATTCAGCACGCCGTCGCGGTCGTGAAGCAGACGGCGTTCTCGAGCGACGCGCCGCGAATCAGGCCCATGTTGCGCATCTGGTCCAGCTCGTATTCGAAGCCGAACGTGCGCGCGGAGGCGATCTCGGTGGCGTAGCGCTCCGGCGTCACTTCCATCTCGAGCGATTGCCGGCCCACCAGGGGATGCGGAAAATCGATCTCGCAGGTCAGGCGGAAGCGTCTCGTCCGGCAGGATGCTGATGCGCTTGCCCTTGTCCTCCACCGAGATCGGGCGGCGGATGCGCAGGTAGCGGCGCTTGCGGCGGTACTGCCGGATGCCGGCCTCGCTCGATCAGCTCGCACGAACGGCAGGCCGCTGCCATCCAGGATGGGCACTTCCAGGTTGTCGATCTCGACGTAGGCGTTGTCGATCCCCATGCGAGTAGAACACGCTCAGCAGATGCTCGGTGGTGGAGATCAGCACGCCCTGCCGCATCAGGCTGGTGGCGTAGCTGACGCGCGCCACGTGCCGCCAACTGGCGGGGATCGGGAAGTTGTCCAGGTCGGTGCGCAGGAAGACGATTCCGGTGGAGACCGGCGCCGGCAGGATGCGGATGCGTGACCGGTACGCCGCTGTGCAGCCCGACGCCGGAGGCTTCGACCGGGCGCTGGACCGTAGTCTCAAATCGCAAGGTCAGTCCTCCGGCATGATCAGGCTGCTCTCATAGTTAAGCAACTCGAGATCTGACATGCAAGCTACTTGATGCATACAAGGCTTATGTTACAGTAACGTACAGTGTGGCTAAAACGCAACACTTTGCCGCCGATGGTCGTGGCTCGAATACGCTCACGGTTCGGCAGTGCCTAGCGCTGCGATAGTATGATGGGCGCAGTGCCCCAGCAGCGACTCTTCCTGATCGATTCGTTCGGCTTCATCTTCCGCGCCTATCACGCCCGCGCCCGCAGCGGCGCGCCGCCCATGCGCACCTGCACCGGCCTCTCCACCGAGGCGGTCTACATCTTCAACAACATGCTGCGGAAGCTCGCGCAAGCAGTACGAGCCGGAGTACATCGCGGCCGTCTTCGAGAGCGGCGAGCCCACGCACCGCGATGCAGGAATTCGCCGAATACAAAGCCAACCGCGCCGAGACGCCGCCCGACCTGGCTGAGCAGATCCCCTACGTGCGCCGCGTGCTGGAGGCGATGCGCATTCCGATCCTGGAATATCCCGGCTTCGAGGCCGACGACGTGATCGGCACCATCGCGCGGCGCGCCGAGGCAGGCGGGCTTCGAGGTGGTGATCGTCTCGAGCGACAAGGACATGCTGCAGCTCGTCACCGACCGCGTCTCCATGCTCAATCCGGCCAAGGACGACGAGTGGTACGACCCGGCGAAGGTCAAGGAGTTCATGGGCGTGCGCGCCGGAGCAGGTGGCCGACCTGCTGGCGCTCAAGGGCGACGCCATCGACAACATTCCGGGCGCGCCCGGGCATCGGCGACAAGGGCGCGCAGGATCTGATCGAGCGGTTCGGCTCGGTGGAAGCGGCGCTCGAGCGCGCCGCCGAAGTGGAGCGCAAGATGTACCGCGAGAGCCTGCAGAACAACGTCGAGCGGATCCGCATGAGCAAGCGCCTGGCGACCATCGCGACCGACGTGCCGATCGAGTTCTCGCTGGAAGCGGTGAAGGCGCAGCCGAGCCGATCCGGGCGCTGCTCAAGGCCGTCTACAAGGAGCTGGAGTTCCACAGCCTGCTGAAGGAACTGGGGCCGGGCGAGGACACGCGGGCGCGCGATTACCGGGTGCTCGCAGACGCCGGAGGAGCTGGAGGCGTGGCTGGCGGCGATTCCGGCGGGCGCGCCGGTGGCGGTGGCGATTGCGAAATCGGCCGAAGGCGAGTTTGCCGCTGGACACCATCGGCCTGGCGTGGCGGCCGGGCGAAGCGCGCGCGGTCACGGTCGAGAACCTGGCCGCGTCTGAAGCCGCTGGCTGGAAGACGCCGGCGCGCCCGAAGATCGCCTGCGACGTGAAATCGGCGCTGCTGGCGCTGGACCGCATGGGCATCGACGGCGCGCGGCTTCGACCACGACGTGATGCTCTACGCCTTCCTGCTGGATGCCGACCCCTCCGGCTGCCCGCTCGACGAACAGGCGCGGCGCCGGCTCGATCTGAAGCTGGGCGCGTCGCCCGAGCAGCACGCCGATATCACGCTCGAGATCTGGCGAGCAGCTGGCGCCGGCGGTGGAGGCGCGCGGCCTGCGGAAGCTCTACGCAGACGATCGAACTGCCGCTGGCGCGCGTGCTGGCGCGCATGGAGCGCGACCGGCGTCCGCATCGATCGCGAGGAGCTGGGGCGGCTCTCGGCGCTGATGGAGGGCGAAATCGCGCGCGCTCACCGCCGAGATCCACGCGCTGGCCGGCAAGCCCTTCAACATCAGCTCGCCGCAGCAACTTGGGCGCGTGCTGTTCGAAGATCTGAAGCTGCCCGCGCCGGTGAAGTACGGCAAGGGCAAGACCATTTCCACCGCCGCCGACGTGCTGGAAGAGCTGGCGGCGGATCACGAGATCGTGCGCAAGGTGCTCGAGTACCGGCAGCTCACCAAGCTGAAGGGCACCTACGTGGACGCGCTGCCGGCGCTGATCGACCCGCGCACGGGACGCCTGCACACCAGCTTCAACCAGACCGGCGCGGCCACGGGACGGCTCTCGTCGTCCAATCCGAACCTGCAGAACATCCCCATCCGCACCGAGCTGGGCCGCGAGATCCGCGCGGCCTTCGTGCCGCGCGACGGGCTGGAAGCTGCTGGTGGCCGACTATTCGCAGATCGAGCTGCGCCTGCTGGCGCATATGTCGGACGACCCGCTGCTGGTGGAGGCGTTCCGCAACGGCGAGGACATCCACACGCGCACCGCGGCGGAAGTGCTGGGCGTGCCGCCGCTGATGGTGACGCCGGAAGCGCGCCGCAACGCCAAGGCCGTGAACTTCGGAATCGTCTACGGCATCAGCGCGTTCGGCCTGGCGGCGCAGTTGGGCATCTCGCGCGGCGAAGCGGAGAAGTACATCAAGAACTACTTCGAGCGCTACGCCGGGCGTGCGACGTTCATCGACGAGACCATCGCCGAAGTGCGGCAGACGGGCGTGACCCGCACGCTGTTCGGGCGCGAGCGGCCCATCCCCGACATCAACAGCCGCAACCCGAATGCGCGCGGATTCGCCGAGCGCACGGCGGTGAATTCGCCGCTGCAGGGCACGGCGGCCGACCTGATCAAGCTGGCCATGGTGCGGATCGATCGCGCGCTGCGAAGCCGGCGGTTATCGGAGCGCCATGCTGCTGCAGGTGCACGACGAACTGGTGTTCGAATGCCCGCCGGAGGAAGTGGACGGCGGTGCCGGAGCTGGTGAAGCGCGAGATGGAAGGCGTCTGCCAGCTGGACGTGCCGCTGCTGGTGGATGTCGGCGTGGGCGACAACTGGCGCGACGCGAAGTAGGACAGACCTCCCGGTCTGTCTCTGGAGTTTGTAAATTTTTCACGCGGCGGCAGCGGCGATATGGGTCCGCTCAGTGGGATTTAATTAAGTAGGGTGATCAAATCCAGAGCCGAAGGCCGGGCAGCGCGGCGACGCCACTCTGGAAGGGCCGCATAGGCTTTGCCCCGCTCGGCGTCGAATGCCTGTAGGGATCCCAACGAGAAAGCAGGCCAACAGGCTGCGTGAGCTTTCCGGTGGTGGGCCTTCCGGAATGCGCTTTGGAACAGAGGACTGGATGGTTCGAGCGGTCCATGCGACCGCGTCCCTGGGTCATGCCGACGGGGTCCAGTTGGCCGCGCGATAACAGATGCCCGGGTAGTGGGCCGGGTCGACCAGGGTTTCCAGGAGCACGGGGGTGATGCCGTAATGCGTTTGCCAGTCGCACGGCAACTGGCGCGCGGTGAGTGCCAGGATATGGTGGCGAGGTGGGGGATGCGGGCCCAGGGGAGAATCAGGAATCGACTGTGATTGACCACCAGGGGAAGATTGCGCCGGCGTCCCGCCCGCCGACCAGGACGCGGGCCCGCCAGGCGGCGCTGGTAAATAACAAAGCGGCCAGAGGAGGGAGTTCGGGCTGCGCCGGCCGCACCCAGTATCGTAGTTGTGCACCGTAGGGAGCGCGGTAGCCGAGGTAGTGATACTGGTCGAGATAGGCGCGGAAGAGACGGCGCTGGTCGCGTCCTGGATGAGTCGGAGTTGAATGGGGCGATAGTGATCGAGCGAACCGCCCAGCAAATCGGCGCTGGGACCGGCTCCGGGACGAGTTTCGCCAGAGGGGTGCGAGGGGTCTTTGATTGCGGAGCGGTGAGCCAGGGCAGCCAGCCGCGGCGGTGCAGATCCCGCAGGAACAAACAACATTCGCGGCTCTTGAGGCCTCCATTGGGGCGCCGCCATTCAAGCAATTCACGAAGGGCGCCCACGTCCAGCAAGATTGGCGAACTCGCGTGTGATCTGACGGATCAGCTCGAGTTCCGCATCGGTCAAAGCATGACCGCAAAACGCCAGACCATCGCCGATCGTGACTGGCATGGTAACCGGCCGACACTGCGGGTCTCCACGCCTACATTACCGGAATCCTGGACCAAAGTTCAGCGAAATCTTCGCCGACGGATCCCCAAAACTGCACATTTGCGCCGTAAGGTCGGCGGGTCTGATTTTGCCGGACTTTTTGCCGATTTTCCTCGACTCAGTCAGGCGGAGTTGGCCCATACCATTTGCGAGTTATTGGAATGGCGCCGGCCCGATGGGAAGCTGAAAAACCCTGAGTGCGTGAAGTGGCAGCAGCAGGTTCTTCCTGCTCTGCCGGAGTTGCGAATCACCAAACCACGAGGCGCTCATCACCTTCTGGCTGACGATACGCTAAGATCCCCAGACACGCTTACACGGGCGATTGCTCGACTACCAGACTCTGCACTTGCAGTTGATCGAAGAGCTCGCCGGCCGCCGGCTCTTCCAACAGTATATTCAGCGCTACCATCCGCTGGGATATCGGGTCCCTTACGCGCACAACTGCGCTATCTGGTACGCATTCCGTCTCAGAATGTACTGGCCTGCCTGCTGTTCACGAGTGCCGCTTGGACGATGGCGCCGCGCGATTCGGCAGGCCGCCTACGGCGTGGAACCCCTGCTGCTGGAAACCCTGGTGGACCGGCCTTACACCGGGACCTGCTACCGTGCCGCCAACTGGATTTGTGTGGGCCGGACGCAGGGCCGCCTGGCAACGTGTGCAACGTCTGACTTATGGTCTGCTCTTGTGCCTGCGCACGCATCTGACCAGTAACGCCATTTGCGCCACCCGCCGCCAGTTCCTGGATTGGAGCGCCGACTATCGTCTGTTCTCGCGAAGATCCGCACGCCCTATTCGATCCCATCTTCGATCACCTGCCGCCGTTGCTTTGAGCCCGCACCCCCGGCTGTCAACCGCCCCGCCTCAAGTGCCCATCAGCACACCCGGAAGGAAGCGGCGAAGCAGAAGAAGAATCCAAACAGGACTGCCCACAGGGGGACTCGACTCCCGAAAAAACTGCGCGCTCTAACCCAAGTGGGAGCGCGTGTGTGGCAGTCTCGGCGTGATGCCTTGGATGCGCGACCGGATACGCGCCAACGTCAGTTGCTGGTGAGCGGGGATGGCAGCTACACCAACCGCACGGTCCTGAGGCAACTGCCCGAGCGGACCACTTTCCCGTCTGGCATTGGCGTCCGCCAGCCGCTACCCGCTCCGGCCCCACCGCTATGGCGCGCCGGCGCCCACACCCGAACAAGTGCTGCACGATGAAGCCGTGCCGGTCGCCAAGGTCCTCTGTTTCGCGGCGGGAGCAGTTCGCGAAATCCCGGTCAAGGTGGTGCGCATGGTCTGCTGGCGCAAAGCTGGTCGCGATCTGCCCCTGCTGCCGATGGTCATCAAACCGCTCGGCTATCGCTTACGCAAGGGTTCCAAGTTACTCTACCGACAGCCCGCCTTTTTGATCTGCACAGCATATGTTGACCGGTGGGAGATCGAGTGCAATCATCGCGACGAAAAATCTCTCATCGGTACGGCGCAGGGCCTGGTATGGAACCCCTTGGCAGTCGCCCGCCGCAAATTCCAGGTAGCCATCTACAACTTGTTGCTGTTCGCTTCCATTCCGGCTTACGGGCAGGAAGTCCATTCGCCCTTCGACCCTGGACCTGCTGAATCTGGAATGCTGGACAACCCGACGCTGAGTATCGACGACTTCGCGGCGCTGGCCCCCGTAGACGAGAACTCGCGGAAACCGCCGTTGGGATCGGAGACACTATTCACTTTCGCGGCTTAGCCTAGCCTAGCAGGGACAGGCCGGGAGGCCTGTCCTACTGTCCGAGGAGTTCGAGATAGCGGGCCACCGATTCAATTCCGCGGTAGAAGTTGGGGAGATGGAACTTCTCGTTGGGAGCGTGCAGATTGTCGTCGGGGAGGCCGAAGCCCATCATTACGCTGGGAATGCCCAGGTACTGATCGAACACCCCGACAATGGGGATTGACCCGCCCGACCGGATATACACGGTGTCTTTGCCGAAGATCTCTTTCATGGCAGCGGCGGCCGCGTGGATGAACGGGTTATCGGGATTGGTGAGGGAAGGGGCGCCCGTGTGGAGCACCTTGAGTTCCGCCGTGACGCCCTTGGGGCACGCCGCAGCGACCGCCGCGCGCAATTGTTCGATGGCCTCGGCGGGACGCTGATCGGCCACCAGCCGGGTGCTGATCTTGGCCACCGCGCGCGCGGGAATCACGGTCTTGGCGCCTTCCCCGGTGAAGCCGCCGCGGATGCCGTGGACTTCCAGCGTGGGGCGCGCCCAGGTGCGCTCGAACAGCGGAATTTCGGGCTCGCCCACCAAAGCCCGCGCGCCCATTTCCTTTTCGGTGTACTCTTTTTCATCGAATGGCAGAGTGGCCCATGCGTCGCGCTCTTTCTGGCTGGGCGGCACGACGCGGTCGTAGAATCCGGGAATCCGCAGGTGCCCTTCGCGGTCCTTGAGGGCGCACAGAATCTCGGCGATGGCCTGGATCGGATTGGGCGCGGCTCCGCCGTAGACTCCGGAGTGCAGGTCGTGACCGGCGCCTTGGACGAACAACTCGGCATACACCATGCCGCGCAGGCCGACGCAAATGGTGGGCAGTTCGGGCGCGAACATTTCGGTATCGCAAACCACGGCGGCGTCGGCTTTGAGCCGCGGGGGGCGGGTCTTGACGTACGCTTCGACGTGCTCGCCGCCGGTCTCCTCTTCGCCTTCGAGGAGGAACTTCACGTTGACGGGAAGTTTGCCGGTGGTTTTCAGCAGGCTCTCGACGGCCTTGATCTGGAGGTACACCTGGCCTTTATCGTCCACCGCGCCGCGGGCGAAGATGTCGTTGCCGCGGATGGTGGGCTCGAAGGGTGGAGATTTCCATTCGTCCAGCGGATCGGCGGGTTGCACGTCGTAATGGCCGTAAAAGAGGACGGTCGGTTTGCCGGGCGCGGCGAGCCACTCGGCGTAGACGAGCGGATTGCCCTCGCCCTCGATCAATTCAGCGGAGGTCATGCCGGCATGTAATAGCTCGTTCCGGGCGAACTCGGCGGCGCGCCGGATATCGGGCTTGTGCTCCGACAGCGTGCTGATGCTGGGGATGCGGAGGAAGGTTTTGAGGCCTTCGAGGAAATCGGACTGGTGCTGCTGAAAATAGGTCATCTGGTTTCAGCTTACAGCAGGGCCGGGGCACGCTTCGCGTGCGGGGGTTAGGGATGGGGATTGGGGATGGGGGATTAGTTTAGTTTCGGCGGCTATAACGGAGGGGCTTTTGGGGGTTGGGGAAGAGCTGATTGAGATGGGCAATTCAAGTCTCGAAATGGTGGGATTGTAAACCGGCGATCAGGTCATGGAGTTTCCCTGGGGCCACTGGTTTGGTCAAATAGCCGTTCATGCCGGCGTCCAGGCAGATATCGCGATACTCGGCGGTGGCGTGCGCGCTCAGACCGAAGATTACGGGCTGGCGATCGAGGGGGAGGCGCTTGCGGATTTCGCGGGTGGCGGTGACGCCGTCAACGTCGGGCATTTGCACGTCCATCAGGATCAAATCGTAAGGGCGGCCGACCGCCGCCGCGATGGCCTCGGAGCCGTCCGCCGCGAGGTCCGCGTGAACTCCGAATTTTTCCAGGAGCTTGAGAGCCACCCTCTGGTTCACCGGATGATCTTCGGCCACGAGCACTTTCAGATGGCGGGCAGAGAAGTTTGGCGCTGAGGCAGGGAGCGGCGGAGCGGGTTGCTCGGCGCTGCCCATAACGACGGTGAACCGGAACCGGCTGCCCTGGTGGGGCACGGACTCGACGGTGATGGACCCGCCCATCAATTCCACCAGCCGCTTAGAAATCACCAATCCCAGGCCGGTCCCGCCGTAACGGCGGCTAATCGAGGCATCCGCCTGAGTGAAAGACGAAAACAGGCGAGGCAACTGGTCCGGGGCAATGCCGATGCCGGTGTCGTGCACTTCGATGGTTATGCGGCGCGATGTCTCTTGCTGTCCGGCGACTCCCGCGGTAACGACGACTTCTCCGGAGCTGGTAAATTTCAAGGCATTAGAGACCAGATTCAGGACCACCTGCCGCAAGCGGGTACCGTCACCGGCAACCCATACAGGCAATTCCGGCGCGAGTTCGCAAACCAGGCGCAGGCCTTTTTCCGCCGCACTGGCACGAAACAATCCAACGCTCTCGCGCAGGCACCGATGAAGGTCGAAGGGCGCGACCTCCAAGTCCAGCTTGCGCGAGTCGAGTTTCGAGAAATCCAGGACGTCGCTGATCACGCGAAGGAGCGCCTCGCTGGAGGAGTGAATCATTCGAATGACCTGCAGCGCCTCGGCAGGAACCGGCATGGACTCCAGTTCGATGGTCAGCCCGATGACACCATTGAGGGGTGTCCGGATCTCGTGGCTCATGTTTGCCAGGAAACGGCCTTTGGCTTCGACCGCCTCGTCGGCACATCCTCTTTTCTTCCAGCATGCAGGCGCGCTCGATCTCCAGTTCGGCCGTTCGCCGGCGGACGAACGTGCGGCCTCTTCCAGAGGATGATGCCCCCCAGCGCGCCGGCGCCAAACAGCACGGCCGACAGGCGCGCCCACCAGGTTTCCCAGGGCTTTGGCTCAATAAGGAAATCGGCTACGGCCACTTTTGGCGAAACCGGTCCATCCCGGACCCGACACTGGATTTCCAGGCGATGCCAACCCTGTGACAGGCCGGCAAAGGAGATGATCCGCTCGGTAGTATCGGTCCAGCGTCCACGGTCCCAACGGTAAGAGAACCGCGTCAGTTGCTCACTTTTGTAACTAAGCGAGGAAAACCCGGCCCTGAGAGTTCGCGACTTCTGGTCGACCTCGAGGCTGGTAATGACCGGATCGGCCGTCGGCGGTTTCGCAGACCCCCGCCGGGAGGCCGGTAGTGCGCCAGGCCGCCGCTTGTTCCGATCCAGACGCTCCCATCGGCATCGGGCCAGAACGCCTCACCGTCGGTATCGTTCCAGATCAGCCCGTGTTCGGTGCCGAGCGAGGCCAGGAGCCGCCATCGAGAACGGAGACACCATTGGCGCTGCCCCGCCAGAGGCGGCCGAACGCGTCGAGGCCGTGAAAGGCGGTGACCTCGACCGAGGAGGTATCCCGGGAGAACCGGCGGTGGAGTCGGAGGATGCGGTCTCCCAGGCCAACTCCACCCGCTCGATTCCGGCATCGAAGCGGTGGTGCAGCCACAGGGCGCCGTCGGCGGCGATGCTGGTGATATATGGAGTGTCGCCCAGAAGGCCGTCCGCCTTGCGGTACTGGCGCCAGCGGCCATGCTTGAGGCTCCACAACCCGTCGGGATTAGTGATCCACATGGTCCCCTGCCTGTCTTCCGAAAAGGCCCATGCCCCACGAGCCAGCGGCGCGGGTTGGTCTATGCGGAGGAAGCGACTGGAAAGGGACGGCCGATCGTTGCGGAAGACGCCGCAGGAGGTGGCGACCCAAGAGCCGGTCCAGGTGATCGACGAAACCGCGGTGCGAGGTGATGCAAAGCCAGACCGTCGGCCGGCCCTATCCGGCGAATCTTCCCGGTTACCGGATTGACTCGCACCACGCCGCCAGGCTTGACGACAGCCCAGATCGTGCCGTCTGAAGTCTCGCCCACGCAGTGCACGTCGTCGCTGCCGAGACCATCCTTCTGGGGTCCAGGTGCGCGGCGGCCCGCGGCCGTTGAACCGCGCCAGGCCGAGGGACGTTCCAACCCAGAGCGCCCCTTTCCGGTCGCGCCGGATGCTCCAGATCAAGTCGGACGGCAGGCCCTGGGCTTTGGTCCAGGACTCCCATTCACCGTAACCCAGCCAGCGGGCGACACCAGCGCCGATCAGAGCGATCCGCAGCGACCCTTCGCGATCCCGGAGGACCGCGCTGGTCATGGCGGCGTGCAGTCCGCTGCGGCTATCTATGACTTCCTCCAAATGCCCTCGCGGCGAATGACCAGTCCCTGGTCGGTAGGGACCATTACCGAGCCGTCCGGGTCTACCGTCAAGGCGCCCCAAAAGATGCTGGATGGAATATCGGTTTTTTCCGGCGCAAAGCGCCCTGCTCCCGGCGGCTTTCGGTAGAGCCTTCCAGGGCTGCGGACCCAAA
>CAVVLD010000030.1:0-117441 GCA_963748795.1 uncultured Solibacteraceae bacterium | reverse complement strand
TCGGTAAGACACGCGCACGTTAGTTAAGTTAGGCAAGCGGTCCTTATGATTAGTATTCCATCTTGTTGGCGTGATTAATCCAATCCTCGAACGGGCGCGTGGACCTTTCGTCCAGCACGCGAATCATGGGGATGCTCCGCTCGGAGTGGGATATGGCGATCTGCCGGTAGATGAAACCGTCGTCGAATCCGGCGGCCGCGGCGTCGTCGTGAGTTGCCGCGAAAAAGACGCGCGCCGGGCGGGCCCAGTAGATCGCCCCCAGGCACATGGGGCAAGGCTCGCAGGAGGCGTACAGATCGCAGCCGTCGAGTTGAAAGCTGCCCAGCACGCGGCAGGCTTCGCGAATGGCGACGACCTCGGCGTGGGCGGTGGGATCGTTGGGGCGCGTCACCTGGTTCACCCCGGTGGCGACCACGATCCCGTCCTTCACCACCAGTGCGGCGAACGGGCCGCCGCCGCGGCGCACATTCTCCACCGCCAGTTCGATGGCCTGCCGCATCAGCGATTCGTCCATGACATCCCGCGGCAGTTCCAGGGCTCCTTACGCTTCGATCAGGCCCGCGCGAATGGCGTACCGCACCATGCTGGCCGTCTCATGCACGCCCAACTTCTCCAGAATCCGGCTGCGATGCGAATCGGCCGTCTTGTAGCTGATGCCCAACTGGGCCGCCGCCTCTTTGGTCGACTTGCCGTCGGCGATCAGCACCAGCACCTGCCGCTCCCGTTCGGTGAGGGCGAACACCATTCGGACGCTCTGCTCGTCGGGCGTGAAGAAGCCACGCTTCCGGTCAGTGACGTCGGTGGCCGACCCCATGAATCCGATGAGATCGCCATCGGCTTCGAATCGCGGCACCCCGGTGTGTTCCACCCAGCGTACGGTCCGTCGGCCCGTTGCATCCGGTACTGCATCCGGAAAGGCTGGCGGGTCGAGAACGACTTGATGTATGTTTCCATACATAAATCGCGATCGTCGGGGTGCAGCCCCGTAGTCCACCCGCTTCCCAATTCCTCCTCCAGACTGCGGCCGCGAAATGCCAGCCACGCCTGGTTAAAGTAGGTACACCTGGCGTCCGGACCCGACATCCAGATCATCACCGGTGCTGCATCCGCCAGACGGCGGAACCTTTCTTCGCTTACGATTTTGTGCCGCTGAACGTCGGCTTCCAGCTCACTCACCCGCCTCCGTAGCGCACTTATTTCGTCAGTCTGATTGCTTGGCGCCATCTCAAATCCAGCCATTATCTCCCGATCATAGAATGGGGAGATACCCGGCGTACAGTACCAAATTGCAAACTGATATGCTTGACACGGCAAAAATCTTGAGGTATACACCTGATAACCTGTGGGAAATGGAACTATTTGAGCCCCCGCGGGGAATCAAAAGTGGTAGACAGATGACCCCCAAGCAGCCGGACGCGGACCATCAACTGTTCGTGCGTCTGCGCGCTGGCGACGAGCTGGCGTTCGTGGCGCTATACCGGCGCAGACAGGGCGCCATCTATCGTTTCGCGCTGCAGATGAGCGGCTCAGCCTCGGTTGCCGAGGACATTGCGCAGGAAGTTTTCATGGCGTTGCTGCGCTCGGAATGCGGATTCGACCCGGATCGCGGTACTGTTTCCGGCTATCTTTTTGGCATCGCGCGCAAATTGGTACTACGCAACCTGGAACGAAACCGGTCGGACGTGGCGCTCGACACCGATTCGGACGAAACGGCAGCGCCGGAACTGGCGGTGACGGACGATCCGCTGGCCGAGTTGACGCATCGCGAAGGCATCGAAGCCCTGCGGCGCGCGGTAATCACGTTACCGCGGCGGTACCGGGAGGTGGTGGTCCTGTGCGATTTGGAAGAGATCGATTATGCCGAAGCCGCAGTGGCGCTAGGGTGTCCTATTGGCACAGTGCGCTCGCGCCTGCACCGCGCGCGCGCGCTGCTGCTCGAGAAGTTGCATCAGGATCGCGGCGCGGGCTTGCCGCTATCCCGATTGAAGCCCGTCAGGTGTGAAATATGAACTGCCAGGAATTTTGGGACCGCATGCCGGAGTTGTCGAGTCAGCTCCTGCGAGATGAATCCGAGCACCTTGCAACGTGCCGGGAATGTGCCGCCGCCTGGGAACGCCAGTGCTCGCTGGGAATGGGAATGCGCCGCCTGTCGCAAGACTGGAAGCGCGTGGAAGCACCATCGCGCGTGGAGGCCGGTCTGCGAGCCGCCTTCCGGATGCAGAAGGCGAAGCGCCCCGCCGAAGTGGCGCCACAGGCGGTCTGGATGCCTTTGTTTGCGGGCCTTGCGGCCGCACTGCTGGTGGCACTGGGCCTGCTCCTGGTACGCGATCGTCCGCCCGAAGCGCCCCGCCATGCGGCGGCAACAGCGGTGCAACTAGCCGCCTCCACTCCGGCCGACATCCTGGATGACGATTCGCCGGATAGCGACGGGTTCATTCCTCTGCCCAACGCCGAGAGGATCGCCCCCGATGAGAACGTCAACGTGGTGCGCGTGGAAGTGCCCCGCTCGGCCATGCTGGCGGTGGGACTGCCGGTAAGCGCCGACCAGTCGTACAGACCTGGTGGAAGCCGATATTAAAATGGGCTCTGACGGTCTGGCTCGCGCCGTCCGCTTCGTGAACGAGTAGGAGTGAGGAGTAGAGATGTCGATTCGCGTTACCGTCGTTGGCCTGCTCGCCGTGGCAGTCTGCCTGTTTGCGCAGAACCCGCCTCCCGGTGGGCGGGGACGGTTCGGAGGCGGCCCCAACGCGCGCTTTCTGGGAGCGGAGGCCGGTCCACCCGGCCGGGTGGTCAGGAATGCTCCTTATTCGGCGGAAATGATCACCGAGAGCACCCAGACTCTGGCGGACGGCAACCACATCCGGCAAAGCACCACGGCCCGCGTATTTCGCGATAGCGAGGGCCGCACGCGCACCGAGCAATCGTTGAAGGGCCTGGGCGCGGTGGCCGGAAATACCGACCTGCCGAATGTGATTTTCATCGGCGACCCGGTGGCGGGTACCACCTACGCCTTGAATCCCAGCGCCAAGACCGCGACCAAACGCGGTTGGATGCGGCCGGGACGTTCCGGTCCGCCGCCCGCGGATCGCGCCGCACAGAAAGCGCGCCGGCGGGAAAGCGTGGACGCCAACGTAAAAACGGAGTCGCTGGGCCGGCAGACGATCGATGGCGTGGCGGCAGACGGCACTCGTACCACCACCACGATTCCGGCCGGAGAGCTGGGCAATGAACAGCCCATCCAGATTGTTACCGAGCGCTGGTACTCGCCGGAACTGCAGATCTTCGTGCTGACCAGGCGCAGCGATCCGCGCAGCGGCGAGACCATCACCCGGTTCGCCAACATCAGCCGCACCGAACCGGCCCACACGCTGTTCGAAGTACCGGCGGACTACAAAGTGAACTGATTTTCACCGCAACGAAGCGCCTGCCCTACCGATCACTTCTGTTCGGTGTCCTTCTCCACGTTATCGATCACGAGGAAGTCCACCGGGCCTTTCTCCGCCTTCACGACGAGGCCAAGCTGGTACCGCATGGCGGCGATCCAGAGTGAGGGATCCAGCGGGTTTGGCCGGTTTTCATCGGGCGTGAAGTCCAATGTGTAGTCGTAGTCACCGTCGAGCCCGGTTTGGTTGACGATCACGCGCCCGATTTGCCGGGCGAAGGTCCGGTTCAGTTGAGCAAAGGAATACCGTGTCGCAACCACGTGATAGGAGACAATATTCTTGTGATCCTCATCTGTTTTGGGGATGATTTGCAACTTGCGAGCCTCTCCCTCTTTGGGCGGAAACAGCTTAGGAGGGGTCTTTCCAAGACTCAGAATCAAGACGGGAGCTTCCCTTGTCTCATGATGGTACTCGAGATGGAAACGCTCGCCTAACAGGGTCCGCGTCATCAGCTTCATCTCGTCATCGGTCGCATTGCCGGGCGCCTTGGCGATGATATCGAAGCAATCCTTGTCCATCCAGGCGGGGCCTCGCGAATGCTGCGAGGGGAGCAACTCATACGACCATTCCAGAAGAAACTCGACCGTGGTCGCATGCGCTTCGAACCTTCCCCCGGGGAACGTATACCGAACCATTCCGGCGCGTTGACCGGGCGGCTCCGGGGTGCCGGGCTCGCAGGGTTTGACGGCCGCGACCTCGAATGCCGGCGCTTGGGCGAGAGTCTGACAGGTGCCGGCACCCGCCGCCGATAGCAAAACCGCGAATACGAGCATACTTGTGCCGTGCTTCAGATGCATGGGACGATCTTGCACCCTGTACCCTGGTACAGTGTCAAGACCTGTTTGGGGGACGAGCGGCGGGGCAACGGGGTTCGGAATCACTCCGGCAGGTATCGCACACGGTCTGCAGATGGGCGCGCATTTCGCTTAACTGGCGCAGTTTTTCGTCAACCTGACGAATGCGATCCTGGGCGATTGCAGCGATCCTGGAGCGCTCGACGAGCCCTGCCCGCCCACCGGCGGCGCACGCCAAAGGGGCGTGCAGTTGGGCTAAGGAACGGATGTCGCTGAGAGTGAATCCCAACTGCTGGCAGGTCTTGATGAAGACAACGCGTTCCAGGGCCTGCTGGCCGTAGCAGCGGTAGCCCGCGGCCGTCCGGGGCGGCAAGTCAAGGAGCCCTTCACGCTCGTAAAACCGGACGGTCTGGATATTGACGCCGGCCTGCCGGGCTAGTTCACCGGTTTTCATTTCACTCCTACACCATCGTACAGGGTCAAGACGGCACGGACCCGCAGGTGAAAGTAAAACATTGAAAACGGCCTTGACCCGGTACCGCGGTACAGGGTGGAAGATCGGCGCATGCACAAACCAATCCTTTCGATACTGTCGGTCGCGGTTCTGGCCTCCACCGGCCTGAGTTTCGCGGCAACGCCGGATTTCTCCGGCGAATGGCAATTTGTGCCGGCCAAAAGTAAGAACGCCGGCCCGATGGCGCAGATGAAAATCACGGACAAGGTGCGCCAGAGCGCGGACACGCTGACGATCACCAGCACCAGTGTGCTGAACGACATGGAACTGACATCGGAGATCCGCCTCGATCTCACCGGCAAGGCAGTGGAGAACACGATGCCCATGAGTCCCAAAGCGGTGACGATGAGCCGGTGGGAGGATAGCCGCCTGGTGACAACCTGGACGACCCCTGGCTCCGCGGCCGGAACTAAGAGCGTGCGTGTCGAGACGCGCTCTCTTTCGGCGGACGGCAAGACGATGACGGTGGAATCGGCGCGGGAAAAGGGAGCGACCATGGTGATGGTGTACGAACGCAAGTAGCCGCAGGGCGCGGACTAGAACTGCACCAGATCCTTTTTCGCTTCCAGGTTTTTTGGATCCAGCCCGGGTACCTTCAACAGATCGCTCCACTCTTTGAAGTTGCCGTTGGCCTGGCGGTAGGCCACTACCGCGTCCACTTCGGCCACCTTGAAGCCCAGCAGCGCTTTCATCTCGATGCCTGGGGCGGTGTTGATCCAGACTTTGGAATCCTTGCCGAAATTGCTGGCCAGGTAGTTCACCACGGCTTCGATCTCCGCATCGGTGCCGGTGGCGCCGCGATCCACCATGTCCGCCACCTTGTCCGACCAGTCGTCTTTGCCGATGCGCAGCGTCCGCATGCGGTCCACCGAGTGGCACTCGGTGCACATTTTGGCGACCGCGTCTTTGCCCGGACCATCGGGCAGCAGGCCGGCATTTCCATCGTCGGCGGCAGCCAGCGCGAATGCGGCGCAAGCCACGGGCAGAATCCAGACAGCAAGCTTCATGAAATTTATTCTAAGTGAGGAATGGCGCAGCCGATCGACTTGGTGAACGCATGAGGCACGGGCTTTCCCGCCACTACGGCGTCCAACGCTTCGCGCAGATCCTGCTCGGTGGCGCGCGGCCGCTGCACTCCGAAATCCACCGCCCGGTTGTCGATACGGCCCAGGTACCACAGCTTACCTTCCGGCGAGACGATGGCGGCCTGCGGAGTGATGGTGGCCCCGGTGAGCTTCACCAGCGCCTGGTGCGGATCCAGCAGCAGCGGAAACGCGTAGCGATACTCGCGCGCATAACGCGCCACCTCTGCGTCCGGCGTTCGAGGCTCCGCCTGGACGGCGTAAAACAGCACACCGTGGGGCGCGTACGCCTCGCGGATGCGGTTCATTTCCGGCACATAGCTGTTGGCGATGGGACAATCCGTGGTCACGAAGAACAAGACCACGGCCTTATGCCCGGCCCATTCCGACGGCCCGTGCACCGCGCCTTGGGTATCGTGCAAATGGAAGGCAAGGGGAGCGCCGGCCAGGTACATCAGCGCAAGGGAAAGCAACTTCGGTGTCACCATCTCATGATACCGAGGTGCGAAACCGGGTGGCGGCAGGGTGCGTCCAAGGCAATGTTAGCGTCCTCACGGTTACCCAATGACTATCCTGTCCCTGCGTTTGAGGATCGGTGTGCTTGCGGCCTGCCTGTCGTGTGCCGGCCTCTACGCGCAGACCGATCGCATCTCCGCCGCCATCGATGTCCGCCGGTCTGTGGTGCTGCATGGCAACCGCCATCCCCAGGCGAGCCCGCAGAACGACCGCGGCGCGGTGGAAGGCTCGTTCCCCGTGGCGGGCATGACGCTGCTGCTGAAGCCTTCCGCGGATCAGCAAACCGCGCTCCAGCAGTTGCTGGCCGGACAGCAGGACCCCGGCTCGCCTCACTACCGTCAGTGGCTCACGCCGGAACAGTACGCGGACTCCTTCGGCGTCACCGCGGCCGACCTCGCCAAGATCAGCGGCTGGCTGAAGGCGCAAGGCTTCACTCTCGACAACGTCTCGCGCAGCCGCACCTTCGTTACCTTCAGCGGTACCGCCGCGCAGACCGGCTCGGCGTTCCACACCGAAATTCACCGCTACCTGGTGAATGGGCGGACGCACTACGCCAATGCCACCGATCCCTCCATCCCGGCGGCGCTCGCCGGCGTGGTCTCCTCTGTTCGCGGCCTCAACGATTTTCGTCTCAAGCCGCGCCTTAAGTTGCCCACCAATCCGCAACTGAACTCAGGAAACAGCCACTACCTGGCGCCGGACGATTTCGCCACCATTTACGACGTGGCACCGCTTTACCAGGCGGGCATCGACGGCACTGGCCAGAAAATTGCAGTCGTAGGCCAGACCGATATCCACCTCTCGGACATTCAGCAGTTTCGCAACCGATTCGGCCTCTCCGCCCCTAATGTCACGCAACTGCTGGTGCGCGGCAGCGCCGACCCAGGCATCAGCAGCACGGACCTGCCGGAGGCCGATCTCGACATCGAATGGTCCGGCGCCATCGCCCGCAACGCGCAGATTGTCTACGTCTATTCGACGGACGTATTCCAGTCCGCCCTGTACGCCATCGATCAGAATCTTGCCCCGGTGCTCAGCATGAGTTATGGCGGCTGCGAGGGCGGCGACCTGGTGGATTTGCCGGCTTACCAGCTCATGGCCCAACAGGCCAACGCGCAGGGCATCACCTGGCTGGCCGCCGCCGGCGATAACGGCGCCGCCGATTGCGAAGACCAGGGCGTCTCCATCGCGCAGGACGGGCTGGCGGTGGACGCCCCGGGCTCCATCCCCGAAGTCACGGCCATGGGCGGCACCACGTTCAACGAACAGGGCGGCTCTTACTGGGCCTCCTCGAACAGCGCGAGTAACGCCTCCGCGCTGGGCTACATCCCCGAGAAGGTCTGGAACGACACCTCACTCGGCGTACGGCCTGGCAGCCGGCGGCGGAGGCGGCAGCATCTTCTTTCCGCAGCCCATCTGGCAGAACGGCCCCGGAGTGCCTACCGATGGAGTCCGCCACGTGCCCGACATTTCCTTCAGCGCTTCCCCGGAACATGACGCGTACTACTTTTACACCCAGGGCAGCGGCGGGGGCGTAGGCGGCACATCGGCGGCGGCGCCCTCCATGGCCGGCGTGGTCGCGCTGCTCAATCAATACCTCATTTCCACCGGCGCGCAATCCGCCGCCGGGCTGGGCAACATCAACCCCATGCTGTACAGCCTGGCGCAATCCACCACCGGCATCTTTCACGATGTAACCACGGGGAACAACAGCGTGCCCTGCGTGACCGGCTCGCCCGACTGCGCGGCCGGGATGATGGGCTTCAATGCCGGCGCAGCATACGATCAGGCCACCGGCCTGGGCTCGGTGGATGTCGCCAACCTGGTGCACGGCTGGGTCAGCCAGCCCTCCCGCAATTCCGCGGTGGTGTTGTCGCTGGATCAGAATCCCGTGTTCCAGCAGAGCCCCGACGCCGCGGGCAATCCCTGGCACTTCACCCTGACGCTTACCGAAGAGGCAGGCATTCCCACCACGCTCACGGCCCTGACCATCAATGGCGTGAGTTTCCTCGCGAGCTTCAAAACGTCGATGCCGGCCCACGGGTCACAATCGGCGGCCATCGGGCTCAAGAACCTGGCCGTTCCCGCCAGCGTGGCGTTCGCCGCCAGCGGCGTGGATTCCGGCGGCACACCGTGGACGCAGCAATTGTCCATTCCCTTCACCGGCCCGCAAGTGCCGCTCACCGTCGCGGGCATCACCAACGGCGCGTCGTTCCAACAGGTGTACGCGCCCGGCATGATCCTCAGCGTGTTCGGAACGCAGCTCGGCAATTTCGCGCAATCTTTCGGCACGGTTCCCTTGCCGCAATACCTGGCCGGATTTGAGGCAGACGTCAACGGCGTGCCCGCGCCGCTCTACTACGTCTCCCCCACCCAGGTGAATCTGCAGATTCCTTACGAAACGCAGCCTGGACCCGCTACCCTGACGGTGGGCAACCCGTACGTGAACGTCGATTACAGGTTCCAGGTGGCGGCGACGGCGCCCGGCATTTTTACCAGTGCGGATGGCGCCCTGGTGCCCTTCCCCACCGCCAGCCAGAACCAGACCATCACTCTTTACGTCACCGGCGATGGGCTGGTGAGTCCCTCGCTGTCCACCGGCAGCGCTCCGGCCGCGGGCACCCCCACCAGCCGCCTGCCCAAACCGCGGGTCGCGGTTACAGTCACGGTGGGCGGAGTCCCGGCCACGACAACATTTGTTGGCATCCCCACCGGGTATGTAGGGGTGACGCAGATCAATTTCACCGTTCCTTCCGGCGTGCCCGCCGGCGTGCAGCCTGTGGTGGTGACGGTGGGCAACGCCTCCAGCGCCCCGGCCAAACTCACAATCCAGTAGGACGGGTTTCCGGCCTCCGCTGTCTGATATGTTAAGAAGCGTGATCACCAGACGCACTCTCCTTGCCGGCTTCCCGGCCGCCCTCGCTGCTCGCACGCCCGGCGCGCGCCCCCGTCTCCTTACGGAGCCGTCCCCAGCCCCCGCCAGACTCGCCTGGCATGAGCTGGAATTCACCGCCTTCCTCCACTTCACGGTGAACACCTTCACCAATAAGGAATGGGGCTACGGCGACGAAGACCCCAACCTGTTCAATCCCGAAAAATTCGATGCCGACGCCATCGTGGGCGCGCTGGCCGATGCCGGCATGCGCGGCGTCATCCTCACCTGCAAACACCACGATGGTTTCTGCCTCTGGCCCACCAAGACCACCGACCACTCCGTGTTCCAAAGCGCCTGGCGCGGCGGCAAGGGCGACGTGGTGCGCGATATTTCGCAAGCCGCCGCGCGCCGCAAACTGAAGTTCGGCGTCTACCTTTCGCCGTGGGACCGCAACAACGCCGCAGTACGGCACGCCCGAGTACATCAAGACCTATCGCGCGCAGCTCACGCGAACTGCTCACCGGATACGGACCCATCTTCGAGGTCTGGCACGATGGCGCCAACGGCGGCGACGGCTTCTACGGCGGCGCGCGCGAGAAGCGCACCATCGACAAGAACACTTACTACGATTGGCCGCGCACCTGGGAGATGATCCGCGCCATGCAGCCCGATGCGGTCGTCTTCAGCGACGTCGGCCCCGACGTTCGCTGGGTCGGCAACGAACGCGGCATCGCCGGCGACCCCTGCTGGGCCACGTTCGATCCCGTGGGCGAAGATGGCGGACCGGCGTCGCCGGGCAACGTGCGCACCCGCGAATCCACCAGCGGGCAGCGCCACGGCATCCAAATGGCTGCCCGCCGAATGCGACGTCTCCATCCGCCCCGGCTGGTTCTGGCACGAGGCCGAAAACGCGCGCGTGAAGAAGCCCGCGCAACTGACCTCCCTCTACTACCAATCGGTCGGCCGCGGCGCAACCCTGCTGCTCAACGTCCCGCCCAATCGCGATGGCCTGCTCTCCCGCCGAAGACATCGCGTCGCTCCAGGGTTTCGGCGCCTATCTCAAGGCCACCTTCACCCAGAATCTGGCGGCAGCGCGCCAGGACCGATGCCACCCACGTCCGCGGCAACGACAAGCAGATTCGGCCCCGCGCACCTGCTGGACGGCCGCCCCGACACATTTTGGGCCACCGACGACAACGTCACCAGCGCCGACGTCACCTTCGATCTCGGCCGCCCGTGAAGTTCTCAGTCATCCGCCTGAAGGAAGCCATCCGCTACGGGCAGCGCATCGACGCGTTCACCGTGGAGCGCTGGCAATCCGATTCCTGGGAACCCGTTGCGTCGTCCACCAGCATCGGGCCGCGGCGTCTGATTCGCCTGGATGCGCCCATCATCGCCACGCGCCTGCGCCTGCGCATCACGCAGGCCGCCGCCCCCCGGTCCTCAACGAATTCGCGCTTTTCCGGGAACGGTAGGGTAAGGTTGCGCCGGGCAGGGAATCGAATAGGCACCCCGAAAACCGGATTCCTGAATGGCACGATACAGGTCCCGGGTCATATAAACGATCGAGTGAAACGGCCCGAACCACTGGTTGGATTTGAAAAGAGGCCCCGGGGCGCTGAATGGCATCGGGGCATAATTCCGGCCGTCACGATCGTAGTTTCGTCCACCGCACGCGTCGCAAGTGTGGCAAACGGCGTTTGAGACATCGACGTCAGCTCGCAGGGGAATCTCCAGTTGAACCACAGTCTGCAGAACGGAACGCGACTTGTAATCCAGTACCGGCCGGCTGGTGATGCCGAAGGGACGGAATACCCTATCGAACATTTCCGGCCGCACGAGAAACTCATCAGCTACCCAGTTCAACATGAACATTCCCCGGCTCTTTGCCCATTTGGGTTCACCGGATAGACAAAGGGGCAGTATTTGTTCCGACCCGCGCCGGCAGCGAGAGCAAGCGGTCGTATACGTCGTCCGGAGGAACTCTAATATGTTCTGGGGCTGCGGAAATCCACGCAGGGATGCGTCCAGAGCCAGGTACGGCGCGGCCGTCCGGTCCGCGTTGCTGAATTTGGCATGAGCGAAGTCGGCGAGCGAGTCTTCTGTACTGCCGTAGTATTCCTTGAGAAACAATGCGAGCCTGGGCCAGGCGGGATGGTCCTCCGCGATGTCAGGAATCAGAATGTAGCCTTCCGACGCCGACGGATTCGCCGGGAACGACAAGCCGAATGACTCCAGAATCGGGCCGGCGATGTCGGCCTGGAGGTGGAGTCGATGATGAATCGTCATGGCGCGGCTCGCTCGACACTCCAAGGTATCGCAAGGCGCGCCGGAAAACGAGAACTTGGCTCAGGCTATCCTCGGATAGTATACTCCTCAGTAATGCGCCGCATCCTGGCAATCCTGCTGGCAGCCGTCTTCGCGGTTCCGTGGATGGGCCCAGGTGTGTTTGCTTCCGCGGCGGAGCAGAGCCCTGCGTGCTGCCGGCGCGATGGAAAGCACCATTGCGCGATGCTCCAGGAGCAGGGCCCTTCGCGGGAACCTGCTTTCCGAATGGGCCGGTGCTCTTTATTCGGGAGCGTGCCAACTCTGCCGCCGCCTGCGACTCGCGGGATGCCGAAGTTTTCGCCGGCGGTGTTTGCTATCCTTTTCAGCCATTCCGCGATCCGGCGTCAGGGCGACGCGCCGGCGCGAATCTCCTTTGACCGGACCAGTCCGAAGCGCGGACCTCCCTTCCTTATCTGATTCCTTTCACACAAGACAATCTCGGGTAGCCGTGCGAAATGCGCGGCGATAGCGATTGGTACATCTTTGGAGGGGGTTTTATGAAGGGACTTAGTCTTGCCCTGGCCCTGGGTGCCACGGTATGGACATTGCCTGGCGCCCCGGGAGAAGCGGTGCGGTTCGAGGCCAAACCGAGGGCGGTCGCCAGCGGGAGTTTTCCGGAGATCGGCGTGCGCGTGACTGGCGACCTTTCTCTGTTGACGGTGAAAGCCGGCGATCTCTGGTATTTGAACTCGCCGGATGGCGGGGATAGCTTTCCGGCACGGGTACGTGTCAATGAAACTCCGCACGAAGTCGCGGCCCATGGCGAGGACATGCCGATTCTCGTCTTACGCGGCATGCGCGAACTATACGTAGCCTGGCAGGCTCGCACGGGCAAGGAGGAAGGATCGGTGCTGAGGTTGGCGCGCTCCACCGATTGGGGCCTGACGTTCTCCAAAGCCGTTGCGGTCGATCCCGGCTCGGAGACACAGGGATTTTACACCATGAGTGTCTCGCCCCGGGGCACGGTCTATGTCGCGTGGCTGGATGGCCGGGACCGCGCCGCGGGCACGGGCCTGTATATTGCGCGATCCACCGACCGGGGCCTGAGCTTTCAAAAGAGCGTGCGCGTGACCTCCGGCGTCTGTCCGTGCTGCCGGCCCTCGCTGGCGTTCGCTGAGGGCGACACCGTTTATGTGTCTTGGCGCGGCATCTCACACGGCGATATCCGCGACGTTCAGGTGGCATCCTCTGCCGACGGCGGCGCGACATGGTCCAAGCCCACCGGAGTGGCCGAGGACAACTGGCACTTGAACGGCTGCCCGCATTCCGGCGCGTCGCTGGCGCTCCTCGGCAGACGGCTATTCGTCGCCTGGCATACCGTCCGGCAAGACTCGGGGCAGCTATTCCTGGCGTGGTCGGACGACGGCGGCAAGACATTTTCGCCGCGCGCCAACCTGCGCGGCAGCGTGCTCGACGCCAACCATCCGAGGCTGGTCGCGCACGGCGGCAGAATCGGCGTGGTGTTTGCGGGCCGCGACGCGGCCGAAGACGCCGGCTGGGGAAAGCAGAATGCGTATTACCGGGAAATCGACGCCCAAGGGAAGCTGTCGGAGTTGGTTAACCTCGGGCACCTGGACGGCAGCGTGAACTATCCCGAATTGTTGTACGGCGAACCGGATCACCTGTTTGTCGCCTGGCACGAGACTTCGGATACGGATTCGCGCATCGTACTGATCCGCGGCCGCGCGCATGGAACGCTATCCACGAAGGAGGAAAGCGGCCGTGCGAATTAAGCTATTCTTTTGCCTGGCCGGCCTTCTCGCGGCGGGACTGGCGCAAGTCAGCACCGCTGACCTGTCCGGCACGGTCACCGATGAAACCGGCGGCGTGGTCCGCGACGTAATTGTGACGCTGACCAACTCCGCTACCGGCGCGCATCGCACCAGCCATACCGACGCCGCCGGCAGGTACAGTTTCGGAGAGGCGCCGCCGGGACTTTACCGGCTAACGGCACAAATCACCGGATTTCAGACCGAGGTCGCTCCGCGGGTGGAGTTGACGGTGGGAGAAAGGGCTGTGCTGAACCTGCGTCTGAAAGTCGGCCAGATCGCAACGGAAACAGTGGTTACCGCCGGAACGGAGCTGGTCAACACACGGGACGCCTCGTTGTCTACCGTCATGCAGAACGCCGCAATTCGCGAGCTGCCGCTGAACGGACGCGATTTTGCCCAGCTTGCGCTGCTGCAGCCGGGTGTCGCGCCTTCGGTGCGGACATCCGATTCAGGCGGCCCGGGCACCAAGCTGGTGATCGAAGGAAACCGTCCCAGCCAGGTCAGCTTTCTGATGGATGGCAGCGACATAAACGACGCCAGCAACAACACGCCGGGGAGCGCAGCCGGTTTCCTGATCGGAGTCGATACGCTGCAGGAGTTTCGCGTGGTAACCAACGCCTTCAGCGCTGAGTACGGGCGGGCGAGCGGAGGCGTCATCAGCACCGTTACCAAGTCCGGCACGAACAGGCTTCACGGCTCGATCTTCGAATTCGTGCGCAACAGCGATTTCGACGCCAAGAATTACTTCGATTCCCAGACCGCTCCCATTCCGTCCTTCAAGCGGAACCAGTTTGGAGCGGAGGTGGACGGGCCGATCGTAAAGAACAAGACGTTTTTTCTGGGCAGCTTCGAAGCTGTGCGGCAGCGGCTCGGCGTGACCAGCGTTTCGGTGGTGCCGGATGCCGGCGCGCGGCAGGGCATTATTCCGCTGCAGGCCCCGATTGCCGTCAATCCGGCGGTCGCGGGGTATCTCGCGCTCATCCCCCTGCCGAACGGCAAAAACTTCGGCGACGGCACCGGGCAGTACAGCGTTGCGGCCTCCCAGCCCACCAATGAGACGTTCTTCGCCGGCAGACTCGATCATCGTCTCTCCGATTCCACCGCGCTGTTTGCGCGGTTTACCTATGACACGGCCATCGGCAGCGTGCCCGACGGATTCAACCTGTCTCGCGCCGACAGCCAGTCGCTGAATCATTACCTGACAGTGGGTGCGACCCACACCTTTAACGAGCGCTGGCTCGGCTCTTTTCGTTGGAGCTACAACCGCTCCTACAGCGCCAGTACGGTCGCCTTTCTGCGCCCCGTGGACCCGTCGCTGGCGTTTCTGCCCGGCGACCCGCTGGGGCAGATCTCGGTTACCGGCTTCTTCTCGCTGGGTCCAAGCCGCTTCAGCCCATCCACCTCTACGCTCGACCTGTACCAGTTTTCCGGCGATATCTCACACACCTTTGGCAGGCATTCGCTCAAGTTCGGCGGCGACTACCGTTTCTACACGCTGCCCACAATCCGCCCCCAGTCGCCCTATGGCTACTACCAGTTCAGCTCACTTGTGAATTTTCTGACGGCGACGCCGCAATCGGTGGAGATGACGCTGCCGAGTTGACCCTGGCGCGCGACTGGCGCCAGTCTATGACGACGGCCTATATCCAGGACGACATACGGCTCACGCGCCGGCTGACGCTCAACGCCGGCATCCGGTACGAGCGCGAGAGCGTTCCCAACGAGGCGCACGGACTTTCCGCGGATCTGAGAAACCCGGTTCTCGACCCGCAGGCGACGGTGGGGCCGATGTATGTGAATCCCACGAACCTGGGCTTTGCGCCGAGAGCCGGCCTGGCATGGGACCCGTTCGGGGACGGCAAAACCAGCATTCGCGCGGCGTTCGGCGTGTACTACGATCCGCTGTGGAGCGACTACTATGCCAATGCGGGCGGGCGCACGCCGCCGTTCTACGTGCTGGGCAGTATCAAGAACCCGGTTTTCCCGGATGCCTACTCGCTGGTCAACAGCCCGGCGTTCATTCTCGGCCGCCAGGACGCCGTACAATATCACCCGAACTATCCTTACGTTCTTCAGGACAATTTCGCCATTCAACGCCAAGTCGGGCGCAACAAGGTCATCACAGCGGCCTATGTCGGCGAGCACGGCGTGCATACGCCGCGGTTCGTGCAGATGAAAATCAGTCGCCGCAAACCGTCCTGCCGGACGGCCGGATTTTCTTTCCCGCAGGTTCCACCGTGCTGAATCCCAATTTCACCGGCATCCGCTACAAAGAGACCAACGGGACCTCCTATTACAATGCCTTGCAGTTGTCGTTTGAGCAACGACCACTCACGGACTGCTGTTGCACGCGAACTACACGTTCTCCCACAGTGTGGAGACCCGGTTCCATCGATCAGACGCAAGGAGGCTCCAATGACCTTCCTCAGAATCCCGTCAGCGCCCTGGCCGAGCGCGGTCTTTCCAACTACGATGTGCGCAACTACTTCGTCGTGTATACGGTCTGGAACCTGCCGTCCGCGCCGGGGCCGAAGGTTGTGACGTCCGGTTGGCAGCTCAATACCATCACCACACTCTCTTCGGGCCAACCATTTTCCGCGGTGATCGGATTCGACCGGGCGCGGGCCAACCCGCAAGCCGGCACCTCTCCGGAGCGCCCCGACCTGTGCGCGGGGGCCAGCAATAACCCGATCCTCGGCAGCCCGACCCAGTATTTCAATCCGGCGGCATTCTGTCTGCAAGCGGCCGGCTATTACGGCAGCCTCGGGCGCAACACGCTGATTGGACCGGGAGTCATCATGGTGAACCCATCGATCAGCAAGCAGTTTCGGCTGAGTGAGCGGATACGTCTGCAATTCCGCGCCGAGATGTTTAACCTGCTCAACCATCCGAACTTCGCGATTCCGAGCCAGCGGACGGTTATCTCCAGCTCGGGTCCGGTGGCTAGCGCGGGATTGATCGCGGCCACCACCACCTCTTCGCGCCAGCTTCAATTGGGGCTGAAGATGACGTTCTGACCGGAAAACAGCGACCCTCTTTACAAAAAGAACTTTATGTTGTAAAGTTCATTCATGCGCCGAGCCTGGATGCCTGCCGATATGACGCGGCCGCCTGTTCTGGATCCCGACACCCGCGCGGGGTCCGGTCGAGCCGCGGTACGCGCTGCTGATCAACCCGTTCTACCCGAAGGACCCGCACGCCAGCTTCGGCAAGCACGTGCTGACGCCGACGCTGGCGCTCACCAGCTTCGCCGCCACCACGCCGGAGCACTGGCAGGTGCGCTACTGGGACGAGAACCTGCTGCAGGGGCCGCCGCCCTTCGAGCCGATGCCCGAGGTGGTCGGCATCACCGTGCACCTCACGTTCGCCCGGCGCGCCTTCGAGCTGGCCGACTGGTATCGCAGCGCGCGGCGCAAGGTCATCCTGGGCGGCCTGCACGTGCTCTCCTGCCCGGACGAGTGCGCCCCGCACGCCGACGCGCTCGCGCTCGGCGACGGCGTGCAGCTCTGGCCGCGGATCCTGGGCGACGTCGAGGCCGGCCGCCTGCAGCCGCGCTACGCCGCCAGCTACGAGAGCGACTACCGCGACGATCCCGCGCCGCGCCGCGTCGCTGCTGCCGCGCCACGAGTTTCCTCACCACCACCAGCCTGATCGCCACGCGCGGCTGCCACAACCGCTGCGGCTTCTGCTACCTCGCCACCGACGGCCTGCGCATGCCGTACCAGATGCGCGACCCCAGCAGATCGCCGCCGAATTCGCGGCCGACGACCAGCCCTACGCCGTCTTCATCGACAACAACCTCGGCTCGCGACCGCGACTACCTGCGCGCGCTCTGCCGCGCGCTGCGGCCGCTGAACGCGGATCTGGAGCGCCGCCGTCACCATCGACGTCACCGACGATCCCACGCTGGTCCGCGACGATGGCGCTGGCCGGCTGCACCGGCGTGTTCGTCGGCTTCGAATCGCTCACCGACGACAACCTCGCCGACGCCCGCAAGAAGACGCCGAAGACCGACGACTACGCGCGCCGCGTCGCGCATCCTGCACGACAACGGCATCCAGGTGAACGGCAGCTTCGTGCTCGGCTTCGACCACGACCGCCCGGACGTCTTCGCGCGCACCGCCGAGTGGATCGAGGAGAACCGCCTGGAGTGCGCCACGTTCCACATCCTCACGCCGTATCCGGCACGCCGCTCTTCCGCCAGATGGAAGCCGAGGGCCGCCTGCTGCACCGCGACTGGACCCTCTACGACACGGCGCACGTCGTCTTCCGGCCGAAGCACATGACGCCGGAGGAACTGGAGGAGGGCTACGCCTGGTTCTACCAGCGGCTCTTCTCGCACGCTTCGATCTGGCGGCGCCGGCCGGAGGACTGGCGCGCCGTGCCGCCGTACCTGGCGATGTCGTACCTCTACAAGCGCTCCAACCGCCTCTGGCATTTCCTGATCCGGCATCACCTGGTGCACGCCGTCTGGCGGCCGCTGGTCGAGCTGACGCGGCTGCGCCACCTGCGATTCCGGGAGACACTGAGTAAGCCGGCGTCGACAGACCGGGAGGTCTGTCTTACTTTTCGAACATGACGTCTGCCGCCTGGAGCGCCAGCTTGCCGGGGTCCAGGTCGGTGCGGTTACACAGCACGATGACGCTCAACTGATCCGCCGGAAAACGCTCGATGGCGGTACCGAATCCCATGGTGCTGCCGAAGTGCCACATGCGCGGGTGCGAGCGGTACGGATCCAGAAACCAGCCGAAGCCGTAAGAGACGGGCTTGCCCGGCGCGGCCGGCCATTTCGCGGGCTGCCCGTCGGCAAGGGTGACCGGCGTCAGCGCGGCTTTCATCTCCGCTTCGCTCAGCAGGGTGTGCTTCTCCAGCGCTTCGTCCCATTTGGCCAGATCCGCCAGGTTGGAATACACGCCGCCATCGCCCTGCGTGGCCGAGGTGGCGCTCTGGTCAGTCTCCTCGAAGCCGCCGGCGCCCTTCGAGTGCCCATAGGCTCGATTGGGTACGTCCTTGCCGCCCTTCACGTAGACCAACGTCCCATCCATGTGGAGAGGCGCGAAGATGCGCCGGCGCAGAAAATCCCCGAAGGGCTCGCCTGAGACCTTCGCTACGATCAGGCCCAGCATCACGTAGCCGGAATTACTGTAGTCCCAGCTTGTTCCGGGCGCGAATTTGCCGGCCGACTGGTGCCGCAGCAGCTCCAGCACGTCGTCGTCCTGAATCTGGTGCACCGGGCTCCAGCCAGGGCCCAACAGATCCTCGTAATCCGGCAGCCCCGAGGTATGCGTCAGCAGGTGGCGAATGGCGATGGCGCCGCCGTACGCCGGGAAGTCCGGAAAGATGCCCGTCAGCCTCTGATCCAGTTGCAGCTTGCCGTCGTGGACCAGCAGCATCACCGCCATGGCCGTGAACTGCTTGGTGAACGAAGCTAGCCGGAAGCCGGTGTGCTCATCGATAGGCGCCCGCGTCCGGGTATCGCGAATCCCGTAGCCATGTTGAAACACGATGCCGCCGTGACTGCGCACCAGCACCGCCACACCCGGCGAGTTTTTGTCGGCCAGCGGGGAAAAGATGGCGTCGAGCTTCCGGGCCACGGCGGATTCCACCGGCAGTTCCGGGCTCCGGCTCCAGTCCTGAAACGAACCATCGTAGAGCTTGGCGTCCTGTCCCAGGTAGCGCGCCACGAAATACAGCACCGTGGCCTGCTGGCCGATGTGGCAATAGGAAACCGTCAGCGGCGCCGGCCGCACCAGCGTTCGCAGTTCGTCCGCCGGTTTCAACTTGCCGTCCGCGCCCCACACGCTGTTGTAGGGCACGTTGCGGGCGCCGGGAATATGGCCCGCCCGGGGCATGCCTCCGGCGCTGGTCCCGTTATAGAATTCGGGCAGGCGCGCGTCCAGCAGTTGGACCTCGCGATCTTCCAGGTGCGCGCGCACCCATTCGGCGGTGACCACGCGTTGCGCCGGGTGCGCGGTAAAGGTACGCGATTCTGCCTTCGCGGCCGCGGTGCTGAGCGGGCGGCCGGCGTTCCGCCATGCGGCCAGTCCGCCATCCAGCAGCGATGCCCGTTCCCCGGCCCCCAGGGAATCCAGCGTGAACCAGACGCGCGTGGCAGACTGTACCGAATCGGTCCCGGCGTATACCACTACGCGCGTGCCATCGCCCACGCCCAGGCGTCCAAACGCCTTTTCCAGGTCCGCGACGGGAGGCAGTTCCAGGCGCAAGCCGGTCGCGCCGGTCACCGAGATATCGGCCAGAGTCACCAGACGCGCGCCGGGGATGTGGCCGGCATCGTAATCCTTTTGTGACCCGACGTGCAGAATCGCCAGCGAGTCATCCTTCAGGTGCTGCGCCAGCCAGTCGGTGGAGACCAGCATGGAAGGATTCGCTGCGGCGTTCGACACTGCCGCGGCGAGGAAAATCAGTAAGGCACAACGCATGAACACTCGTCGCTCCTTTGGGGACAGGCCGGGAGGCCTGTCCTACGCCAGCAGACGCGCTGCCGGTTTGGCAAAATACGTCAGAATAATGCCGGCTCCCGCGCGGGTGATGGACGTCAGGCTCTCCATCATGGCCCGGTCGTGATCCAGCCAGCCGTTGCGCACCGCAGCCATAATCATGGAATACTCCCCGCTCACCTGGTATGCCGCAATCGGCACGTCGAACCGCTGGCGCGCCTGATAGATCAGGTCCAGGTACGGCATGGCCGGCTTGACCATGACCATGTCGGCGCCTTCCTGAAGATCCAGTTCGATCTCGCGCATGGCCTCGCGGCCGTTGGCCGGGTCCATTTGATAGCTCCGCCGGTCGCCGAACTGCGGCGTGGATTCCGCCGCCTCGCGAAACGGCCCGTAGAACACCGACGCGAACTTGGCGGCGTACGCCAGAATCGGAACCTTCTCGTAGCCGTTGGCGTCCAGAGCCTGCCGGATGGCCCAGACCCGCCCATCCATCATGTCCGAGGGCGCCACGATATCCGCGCCCGCCCGCGCGTGCGAAAGCGCCGTCTTGGCCAGCCACTGCAAGGTGGTGTCGTTGTCCACGTCGCCATCTTTGACGAAGCCGCAATGGCCGTGGCTGGTGTACTCGCAGTTGCAGACGTCGGTCATAATCAGCAGGCCCGGCACTTCTTTGCGGATCGCCCGGATGGCCCGCTGCACGATGCCCGCGTCGTCGTACGCGCCCGTGGCCATTTCGTCTTTGCTTTCCGGCAGACCGAACAGGATCACGCCGCCGATCCCCAGCGCCCGGATCTCCACGCATTCCTTCACTATTTCGTCGATCGACATCTGGTAGTTTGCCGGCATCGACCCGATTTCCCGCCGAATTCCTTCACCCGGGCACGCAAAAAGCGGCAAAATGAACTGCCCCGGATGCACCTGGGTCTCGCGGACCAGGCTTCGCAGAGACTCAGTAGCGCGCAGGCGGCGCAGACGTTGAATTGGGAAGGGCATTACCCACGATTGTAACTGCTTAAAGAGGGGGCTTGACATGGGCCAGCCTCCGGTTAGAATAAATTTCATCTAAGCGTTGTTATGCAGACCGCTTGTGACCATACCCGTACGCAGATGATCGCCCGGAGAGACGGCGTAGACTACGTAGAGTGTCTGGATTGCCGCCAGATTTTCGAGGCTGAGGATCTTGAACCCGTGAAAGTCGAGGAAGAAGAGGAATAGGTCCTCCGTGCGCTAGCATGGAGGGAATGCACGATCTCTCATACTTCCGGAACAATTTCGACCGGGTGGCCGAACGGCTCGCAACGCGCAGCAATCCGCCGAGCCTCGAGCAGTTCCGCGACCTGGACCAGCGCCGCCGTACCGCCATCACGCAGACCGAGCAGTTGAAGGCGGCCGTCAATAAGGCAAGCGCCGAAATCGGACCGTTGCTGCGGGAGGGCAAGGACGCTACGGCACAGCGGGAGCAGGTCCGCGTGCTGAAGGCGGAGATCGCATCCCTGGACGAGCAGGTGAAGAGCGTCGACGCCCAGTTTCAGGATCTGCTGACCGGCATCCCCAACATCCCGCACGAATCCGTGCCGGTGGGCAAGGACGCCGACGACAACGTGGAAGTGCGCCGCGTGGGCGAGCCCCGCACCTACGATTTCGCCCCCAAAGCGCATTGGGACCTGGGGCCGGAACTCGGCATCCTGGACCTGGAACGCGCCGCCAAAATCACCGGCGCCCGCTTCGCCCTGTATTGGGACATGGGCGCCAAACTGGAGCGCGCCCTCATCAACTTCATGCTCGACGTGCACACCCGCGAGCACGGTTATACCGAAGTGCTGCCGCCCTTCCTGGTGAATTCCCAGAGCCTCTTCGGTACGGGCCAGCTCCCCAAATTCAAAGAGGACCTGTTCAAGTGCGAAGGCCAGGACTTCTGGCTCATCCCTACCGCCGAAGTTCCGGTCACCAACATTTACCGGGACGAGACCCTGGATGCGCGACGCGCTGCCCATCCGCCTGTGCGCCTACACTCCCTGTTTCCGCAGCGAGGCCGGCTCCTACGGGCGGGACGTCCGCGGCATCATCCGCGTCCACCAGTTCCAGAAGGTGGAACTGGTCAAATTCACCCGCCCCGAGGACAGCTACGACGAACTGGAGAAGCTGACCGCGGATGCCGAGGACATTCTGCGCCGCCTGTGCCTGCCCTTCCGCACCGTGGTGCTGTCCACCGGCGACATGGGTTTTTCGTCCGCCAAGACCTACGATATCGAAGTCTGGCTGCCGGGACAGAACGGTTACAAAGAGATATCCTCCTGCTCGAATTTCGAGGCTTTCCAGGCGCGCCGGGCGGGTATCCGCTTCAAGAGCGGCAAGAAATCGGAGTTTGCCCATACCCTGAACGGCAGCGGCCTCGCCGTGGGGCGCACCTGGGTCGCCATCGTGGAGAATTACCAGCAGAAGGATGGCACGTCCTGGTGCCGGAAGCTCTGAGGCCATACCTGAACGAAGAGGTGATCCGCCCGCGGAAGTTGTAAGAAATCCGCCGCGGCGGCAACTAATATTGTGACTGCATGACCACCCCGGAGCGAGAGCGGCTGTTCCTCGAACTGTTTGAGGGCCGCAGGGCTGCCCTGCAGCGCTTGTGCTGCGGATTCCTTGGCTCGCCCGAAGAGGTGGAGGATCTGTTTCAGGAGATCATGACCAATGTCTGGAACAGCCTGCCTTCGTTTCGCGCCGAATCCGCGATTCACACCTGGGTCTACCGCATCGCGGTGAATACGGCCCTGGTGTATCGCAAGAAAATCCGGCGCGGCGAGCAACTGCCGGATCTTGCCGACGCCAGGGCCGGCGCCCACCAGAACCTGGAGCAGGAGGAACGCCTGGAAGCTCTGCGGCGCGCCATCGCCGGGCTGGCCGACCAGGACCGCCTGATCGTGACCCTGCTGCTGGAAGGCCTGAGTTACAGGGAGATCGCGGAGATCACCGGGCTCACCGTCAATTATGTGGGCGTGAAAATTTCGCGCATCAAGCTGGCGCTAGAGCAACTCATGACGGAGGTGGCCCATGGTGCGGTTTGAAGAACTGCAGCAGTTGTGGCAGAGCCAGCCGCCGCAGGCGCCGGCCGCCTTCGACGTCCGCGGCCTCACCGCGGAACTGCAACGCTTCGGCCGCCAGCAGACCTGGATCAATTCTCTCAAGATCGATTTTGCTGATCGCCACCTTCGTACGCATGGTGACCAGGACCGGCGAGGCGCCTCTGACGATTGCCGGGGCGGTGCTGATGTACATCGGGCTGACTACCTACCTGGTACTCGACTGGCGCAATCAGATCGGCATTTCGCGCCTGGATTTCTCCGCGCCGTCGGTCGCGTTTGTCCGGCAGGCGCGCACCCGGCTGCAAGACCAGTTAAATCCCATGCGCCGGGTCTTCTGGCTGCTGGTGATCACCGTAGGCGGGGGCTTCAACCTTGTGTTGCTGGCCTGGCCCGAGGCTTCGGTTTCCAGGGTAATCGCCCGCCACCTGACCGCCACGGCGCTACCCTTCGCCGCTTACGTATTGGGGCAGAAAATCCGCGCGTTCCGCTTCCGGCGCGAATGCGGGGCCGTGATGGAACGGCTGGAAGCGCTCATCCGGACGATGGAGGAACAATCGTTATGAACCTGCACAACGTGGGACTCCTGATCCGCCTCCGCTACAAACTGATGTGGGCCAAAACCCGTTCGCGCAACGGCAAGATCGCGCTGTTCGTGGTGGGGTACCTGTTCCTGGTCCTGATCCTCATCCTGCTGGCGGCGGGCGGGTTGGGGGCCGCCATTCTCGCCGTCCGGTCAGGTAAGGCGGAACTGGTGGCGGAGGCGGTATTGGGCGCGCTTTATGTGCAGGCGATCTTCGCCACCGTTATGCTGGGCTTTGGAATGAGCGCGGTGTTTACCGATGGGGAATTGCGCCGCTATCCTCTTACGCTGCGGGAGCGCCGCATCACGCGCCACCTGATCGGTATCGCCGATCCCTTCTGGTTCCTGATTCTGGCACTGGAACTGGGACTGGGCGTGGGGCTGTGGGTGCTGGGCGACTTCCATATTGTGCTGGTGCTGGCCGCCATCCTGCTGCTTTTTCTGTCCAACTACCTGCTGGCCCGCATAATCAGCCTGGCCATCGAACGGGTGGCCAGCCGCAAATCGCGGGTCGGCCGTCCTGATGGTGCTGGTGATGTGCCTGGCTTTCCTGCCCGGACTGGCCATACCCAGGCTGGTCAAAAACAAGGCCAACCTGGCGGAACTGGTGGGCGTACTGCGATGGAGCCCGCCCTTCGGCGCCGCGGCCGCCATGACCCAGCCCGGCCCGGCGGCACTGCTCCGGACTGGCCCTGGTAGCCGCCTGGCTCATCGGTTTTGCCGCCATCCTGGCGTACATGGAACAGCGGCCTCCAAGCGGTGCGGGCCGTTCAAGGCGGCACCCTGAAATGGGACAGCCTGTTTGACCGCGTGGGCGCGCTCTTCGGCCCGCGCAACGGACCCCTCATGGCCTTCTGGCTGCGCTTCTACGTGCGCAATAACCGTTTCCGCGCGCTGTATGGGCTCTCCCTGCCGCTGGTGGCGTTCCTGGCCTTCAACTTCCGTAACGGTTTCGCGAGGCGCGGTATCTCGGAGCCGCTGGATCCCAATCGTTTGTTTGTCGGCGCTCTGGGCGCCATTTTCGTCGTCTCGTTCTTCGGGGTTTCGCGCTTCGCCGTGAATCAGTACGGCTACGCCGGCGGCGCCTTCCGCCGGTTCTTCCTGCTGCCCACGGACCCGGCTGCCAGTATGCGCGCCGGCAGCTATGCATCCCTGCTGGTGGGCGGAGTCCTGATCCCGGTCGCCCTGCTGGTGTGGATTCCCTTCGGCGGCCCGTTCGACGCGCGCAAGCTGGTGATGCTGGCGTGCAGCGCCATTGCCGGCCTTTTCCTGTTGAACGGCGCCGGCTTGTGGGTGACTCTCTACAACCCCCGCAAGGGCAGTTACACCGCCGCTATGGGCAACGACATGTCGTTGATGGGCAACATCGTCGTCATTGGCGGCATGTTGGGGGCGCTGTTCACACCGCAGGTTCTGGCGCAAAGTTCTCCCCGGCCGCCGTCTCGCCGGACGAACTGGTGGGACATGTTGCCACTGGCCGCGGCGTCGTTCCTCTTTTACGTAATTTCGCTACGCGCTACGACCACGCTGTTTGTCAGCAGGCGCGAAGAACTGCTGGCCGTGGTGGAAGGAAGAGTCAGATAAATGAATCCGCAATCCGACGCCATCCGCGTCACCAACCTGGTGAAGAAGTATGGGCAGACGCTGGCCGTGGAGAACCTCTCGCTGAACGTGCGCGCCGGCGCCATGTTCGGATTCCTGGGGCCCAACGGGTCCGGCAAGAGCACCACCATCGGATGCCTGACCGGGCTGCTCGACCCCAGCGGCGGCACGGTCGAAATTCTGGGCCAGCCCTTCACCACCGAGAGCGCCGATCTCAAGCGCCGCATGGGGGTGATGCCGGAAACGTTGGGCCTGTTCGATCCGCTCTACGCGCACGAATTCCTGGCCTTCGTGGGGCGCATGTTCGGCCTGGATGAAGCCGTCACCCGCAAGCGCGTCACCGAACTTCTGGCCGCGCTGGAATTGACCGACACCTCTAAGACGCTGTCCGAGTACTCCACCGGCATGCGCAAGCGCGTGGCCTTCGCCGCCGCCGTCATCCACGCGCCGGAAGTCCTCTTCCTGGACGAGCCCTTCGAAAGCATCGACCCGGCGGGCGTGGCGCTGATGAAGCAATGGCTGCGCCGCTTCACCGAACAGGGCCGCACCGTCTTCATCACCAGCCACGTGCTGGAGACCGTGGAGCGCCTGTGTACCGAGGTGGCCATCGTCACCAAGCCCGGCAAGCTGGTGTGGCAGGGCGATATCACGGTGCTGGCGAACGAGGGCGCCATCCAGTACGATGGCCGGGAATTCCGCGCGCTGGAGCCCCTGTTCCTTCACCTGACCGGCGAGCGGTATGCCGATTTAAACTGGCTGTAGGACGGACCCTCCCGGTCTGTCCTCCCTGTATATGAAACTCTACCTGAAGCCCACCTGAACCACCTGCCGCAAAGCGAAGAGTTTGCTTCGCGAACGAGGCGTCGAATTCGAGGAAGTGGACCTCAACAAGGGACTCTCGGTCGCCGAACTCGAAAGTCTGATCGGGCAGCGCGATTATCTGACGTTCCTGAATTCCCGTAACGAACTGTATCGCGAGAGGGGTATGAAAGAGAACCCGCCTCCGCGCGACTGAGGCGCTGCGCCTGATGTCCCAACACCCCAACCTGATCAAGCGGCCTATCCTGGTGGACGGCAAGAAGGTCTCTGTGGGCAGCGTCACGTAACTCGGGACCGGATTGAGCTATTAATGAAGTGATGCGTGCTGTATTACTGGCCGTGTCTCTTGCCGGGCTGGCCCAGGCCCAAACGCCTGCGATCAGCACGGGCGGAGTGGTCAACTCCGGCAATTATACCGGCGAAGGCGTGGCGCCGGGCTCCATCGCATCGGTGTTCGGCACCAACCTGGCGTCCCAGACCGTTACGGCCGCAGCCATCCCGCTAGCCACTACTCTTGGAAATGTGGAATCGGTCACCTTTGGCGGCGTGCCCGCGCCGCTGTACTTTGTCTCCGCCGGGCAGATCAACGCCCAGGTGCCCTGGAATCTCGGTCTGGGTCCGGTGGATGTGGTGGTCACCACGACGGCCGGAGCCTCCGCGGCGCTGAGTGTACAGATTGTGCCCGCCGCACCGGGAATCTTCGCGGTCAGCGCGAACGGCAGGGGCCAGGCTGTCGCGACCGACAATTCCGATGGGGCCATCGCCGCGCCGCAGGCATCCCTGGCGAGTCTGCCGGCGCACCCCATCCCCATCGGCGCGTACCTTGTGGTCTGGTGTACCGGCCTTGGCGCCGTGGATGCGCCGGTCGCCAATGGCGCGGATACGGATGGGCAAATCGTGAATACGCTTATGCAGCCGGCCGTCCTGATTGGCGGGATACCGGCGACTTTCGTATATTCCGTGCTCTCGCCACAATTCGCGGGCGAATACCAGGTGGGCGTGCAGGTGCCGCCGGGAGCGCCGTCCGGGGATGCCGTGTCCTTGCAGATCGTGATCAACGGGATCACCACGGCAACGAGCGTGACCATAGCAGTGGCCAACCCTTCGGACTAGCGAGCTATCCTGGATTGATGCGGAGTCTGGGAGGCCTGCTCCTGCTCATCGCCGCAATCCAGCTTCATGCGCAGTCCCCCGAGGGCTATGCCGGCGTAGCGGCCTGCACCAAATGCCACGCCGCCATTCATCAGGCGTGGGCGGCATCCCGCCACGCCAGAATGATGCAGCCCGCCACGAAGAACAGCGTGACCGGCGATTTTGGAGTGGGCAAAGTGGTGCTCCGCGGGTCCACCTACCTGCTCGCGCAGAGCGACGGCAGCTACTACATCACCGAGTCCGACCTGACCCACAAGCCCTGGGAGCACCGCGTCGAATATACGCTGGGCGGGCGGCGCGTGCAGCACTACCTCACGACCCTGCCCGATGGCCGCATGGTGCTGCTTCCGGCCGCCTGGGACAACGCTCGGCAAGAAGTGGATGCACGATGTGGACGTCGGCCAACCCCGAAGAATCGCCCAACGACGTGGTGCCCGTCTGGAACAAGACCTGCTACTCCTGCCACGTCAGCCGCGAGCAGAAGAATTTCGACCCGGAAGGGCCCGCGTTATCGCACCACCTGGCAGAACCTCGGCGTCAGATTGCGAGAGCTGCCATGGCCCGGGAAAGCGTCATGTCGCCAGCCCGCGCGCAAGCAATCATCGTCAATCCCGCCCGCCTGGACGCCGCGCGCAGCACCATGGTGTGCGCGCAGTGCCATTCCTTGCGCAACATCTATGCGGACGGATTTCGGGCCGGCGCGAATTACTACGATTACTTTCTGCCGGTGATGGAGTACCGCCTCCCGGCATCGGACGACCCTGCCTATTGGCCCGACGGGCGCCCGCGCTGGTTCGCCAACGATGCGGTCGCCCTGTGGCAGAGCCAGTGCTTTCTGAAGGGCGGCGCGACTTGCATCACGTGCCACTCGCGAGTCGCACAACCGATGTCGAACGCAATCCGCAGCTTAGGCCGGACAACAATGCACTTTGTGCCGGATGCCACAAAGCGATCGCGGCGAACGTTTCCGCGCACACCCATCATGCGCCGAAGAGCGCCGGCAGTTCCTGCGTGGAGTGCCACATGCCGCCCTCGGTGACCGGGCTCAATGCACAGATGCGCGATCACTCGATCGGCATACCGGTTCCGGAGAACACCATTTGCGCACGGCATTCCGAACGCGTGCAATCTCTGCCACCAGGATCAGGACGCGGCATGGGCAGTCGCGGCAGATGAGCGCGTGGTACGGCGCCAAATCGCGCCAGCAAGTGGATCCGCCGGGCCGACGCTTTTACGCAGGCGCGCCAAAGAAATCCGGCGGCGATTCCGGCGCTGCTCGAGATTCTGTCCGACTCTTCGGCAGGCGCGTGGACGCGCGCCAATGCGGCCGGGTATCTGGGCACTTTTCCCGACGATCCCACGGCCTACGGCGCGGTGCTCGGCGCCTTCTCCGATCCCGATCCGCTGGTGCGGGCCACGGCGGCGACCGCCATCCAGCCTTCGCGCGGCGCAGCGGGAAGCCGCTGGCGCCGCATCCTGGTGTCAGCTGCTCAAAGATCCCGCTGCGCACGGTGCGGATGAGCGCCGGGATCGGCGCTGGTCGGCATGGGCGTGCGGCCGTTTCCGGGCGAAGATGGCGCCCGCTTCGAGCAGGCGAAGGAACTCTATCGCGCGCGCGCCGCCCTGTTTTCCGACGATGCCAACCAGCAATTCGCGGCCGGCAGATTCTTCTTTCTGGCGGGCGACATGGATAGCGCCGCGGCGGCCTTTCGCGCCAGCTTGAAGCTCGACCCCGTCGCATTCCCGCGCAGTATCCTGCTGGCCCGGTCCCTGGCGGCCAAAGGCGAGTTCGCGAGGCGCGGCAGATTCTGCAAGACGATTCCGCGCGACGACCCGGGGTATGCCGCGGCACAGCAGTTGCTTGCCGAAGATGGAAGCGAAGATCGCCGGCGCAAGGGTGCCGCGGCGCCACGGCGCGGCCAGGCGCAGTTTCTGGACGGCCAGGTGAAATATCAACAGGAAGTATTACCAGGCCGCGCTGAACGATTTCGAGCAGGCGCTGCAACTCGCGCCGCAGGCGGAGTGGGCCGCAAAGGCGCGAATGCTGCGGGCGGTTTGCCTGGAAAAACTGGCGCGAACCGAGGAAGCCGAAGCCGCGATGCAAGCCCTTCTCGGCAGACGCCGCGGCGCGTCAGGATCTGGACCTGCAACTGGCGCTACGTCGAACTGCTCTTCGAAACCGGCGCGCCGAGGAGGCGCAGAAGCGCATCGACCAGGTGATCGCGGCCGTTCCAGACGCTCCGCATGGCATTCTTCTGGCGCGCCAAGGTGCTGCTGCAACTGCAGCGACCAGCGAAGCCGCCGGCGCGGCGGAAGAATCCATTCGCCTGCAGCCGAAGCTTCCCGCAGGCGCACAATCTGCTGATCCGGATTTACCAGATGCAAGGCCGCACCAAGGAGGCGGCGCAACAGGCGGAATGGCTACGCGACTACCAACGACGTACACAATCGCATTGAGCGCTGTTGCTCTCTGGCGGCGGTGCGGCGCGCGGGCACAGATCCGTTTCGAAGACACTGCCGGAAGACCGGGCCGAAATTCAGTCTGCAACAACGGCGCCGCCGGCGAGTTCCACCAGCCCGAGCTCATGCTGGGCGGCGTGGCCGTGCTCGACTACAACAACGACGGCTGCATGGATATCTTCTTCACCAACGGCGCGGCCATGCCGTCGCTGAAAAAGACCGGCCCCGAGTATTCCAATCGCCTGTTTCGCAACGACTGCCACGGCGGTTTCACCGACGTAACGGAAAGGCCGGCGTGGCGGGCGAAGGCTACTCCATGGGAGTGGCGGTCGCCGATTACGACAACGACGGCCATCCGGATATCTTCGTGGCCGGCGTGAACCGCAACATTCTGTATCACAATCGCGGCGACGGCACGTTCGAAGATGTCACCGCGAAGGCGCACCTGGGCGGCGTCGATGCGCACTACGGCAAGCTGTGGTCGGTTGCGGCGGCATGGGTGGACATCGATAACGACGGCTGGCTCGACCTGGTGGTCAGCAATTACGTGCAATGGGATCCGAAGCTGCGAACCCACCTGCGGCACGGCAGGAAAGCCGGGTCTACTGCGATCCCGCGGCCTATCACGACACGCCGACCCAGCTCTTCCTGAATCGCCACGACGGCACGTTCACCGACATCACGCGAATCCTCCGGTCTGGGTGCGCAAACGCGGCAAGGGGATGGGAGTCGCGATCGCGGATTACGACGGCGACGGCCTGATGGACATTTTCGTGGCCAACGACAGCGTGCCGAATTTTCTGTTCCACAATCTGGGCCACGGAAAATTCGAGGAGGTCGCGCATGCTGGCCGGAGTGGCGCTGAACGACGACGGCCGTCCGGTGGCGAGCATGGGCGCGGATTTTCGCGATTTCGACAACGACGGCCGGCCGGACCTGATCTTCACCGCCAAGTTCAACGACACCTTCCCGCTGTTTCGCAATACCGGCGAACGTCGCCGGCATTTCAGGACGTGACGGCGCGTACTGGCCTCGCGATGGCGACCCGTAATCTGACCGGCTGGGGCGTGCGGCGTTGTACGATTTCGACAACGACGGATTCAAAGACGTCTTTACCGCCAACGCGCATTTCCCGGGGCTCGACCTTCTCCTGGCGTCGCCGATCGTCTCTGCCGAATTCGGTGTTTCGCAACCAGGGCGATGGCCGATTCCAAGATGTTTCCAAAACCGCCGGCGAGGATTTCCAGCCTGCCGGCCAATATCGCGGCGCCGCGCTTCGCCGATTTCGACAACGATGGCCGGCTGGACGTGGTGGTCTCCAACGTCAACGGACCGGCGCGCCTATACCGCAACATCACGTCCCAACGCCGGGCACTGGCTGGCGCTGCATCTGACCGGCACGCGCAGCAATCGCGATGGCATCGGCGCGAGGGTCGTCATCACCCTGGCCGACGGACGTCAAGCTCTACAACCACTGCACCACCAGCGTCGGCTACGCTTCATCCAGCGAGCCGCTGGTGCGCTTCGGCCTGGGCGGCAACGCGGTCGCCAGGCTAATTCAGATCCGCTGGCCCAGCGGGCAAGTGCAGGAGCTGCACGACGTCAAGGGCGACCAGGTGCTCCAGGTTCGCGAACCGTACTGAATCTACAGAGCCGCGCACGTTAGTAAGCGGTCTTTTTAGCGATTATTTCGACCAGGGCGGCACGATGCCGTTCATGCGCGCATAGGCGATGGCCTGACCCAGATGTTCGGCGATGTGCGTGTCGATGTAGGTAAGGACGCCGCGGCGCGTCGTGGCGGTCTGGAAGAACTGGATGTCACGGCCCAAGGTGGCGTTGTTGGCGCTTTCCAGGGCCTCGCGGATGATGCCGAATCCTTCGGTCAGCTTGGCGATCACCTGGTCCTTGGTCAGCGTTTCGCCTTCCGCCTTGGAATTGCTCTCGATCTGCTTCTCGATCTCTTTCAGGTCCACGCCGTCGGCAATATTCAGCATCAGGCGGTTGCCGTAAGCGATGTGCAGAAACACTTCCTTGAAGGAGCGCACGCCCGGGCCGGGACGCCAGGAATACTTCTCTTCGGGGACGGCCTTGGCCAGCGCCATCACCTTGTTTTCCAGTTCCGTGAACGGCTGAAGCAGATCGCGGGCCACGGGGGGAGCGGGCGGCACATCCTTCGCGGCCACCAGTTCCACATCGAAGATCAGCTCCGCTTTAGGCGGAATCGATCGCCTGCCCTGCTCGCCGTAAGCGAACTGGTAGGGGATGAACAGGCGGCGCTTGCCTCCCACTTTCATGCCTTCGAAGCCCACGTCGAAGCCGGCGATCACCTGGCGGCGGCCCTGGATGAAATGGAGCGGATCTTTGCCCACGGACGAATCGAATTTCGTGCCGTCGCGCAACCAGCCGGTGTAATGGACGGTGTATTCCTGGCCGGGCTTGGCGGGCTCGCCCGTGCCCTGCTGGACGTCGATATAGCGGAAGATGGCGGCGTCCACCACCTTGCCACTCACCTCCGGCATCTGGGCGGAGAGGCAGGCGGCGGCGAATAACAGCGCGACTGTGGCTCTAACCAATTTTCTTCCTCGCGAAAGGCTTGGCAAACGCTGCCGGGGGATTGTGCGCATTGGTGGCATAGGCCCTCTTGTAGCACTCCATGGCTTTGTCCTTTTCGCCCAGCTTTTCGTAAGTCATGCCCAGCAGGCACTGGATGAACACGTCATTCTGGTTGGCCTTCTGCAGGTCTGCCAGGGCCTTCTGATAGTCGCCCAGGTACAGCGCCACGTAGCCCGTCAGGTAGGGAAAGAAGGCCTCCTGCTGGGCTTTGAGGCCGGTCATCCGGTCGAGATCGGCGCGGGCGGCGGCGATGTGCTTTTCGGCTTCGGCGCGATTCCCACGGCGTGCCGCGATGCGCGCCTCGGCGTGCTGCCAGCGGTAGTCCCACAGCAGCTTCCGATCGGCCGGAGCGTCGGGCTCTTTGATGCCGAGGTCGTGGCCTTTCTTGTACCATTCGGCGGCGGCATCCAGGTCGCCGGCATCGATGCAGACGCGCGCGGCTTCGTCGGCCATCTCGCCTTCCTGGTAGAAGGCGTTGTGCGGCTCGGCGCTTTCGCGGGTAACCCAGTAATCGATCACCATCTGTTCGTAGTCGCCGGTCTTTTTGCAGTTGCCCTCGAAGGCCCAGGACATCGCCATGGCGCGCTGCGCGTTGGCCTTGGCCGCGGGAGTGGCGGCGCTATCGATCTCCTTCTGGAACAGCGCGCGAGCCTCGGCGCCTTTGCCTTGCAGATCGAGTTGGGTGGCCTGGCGCATGGTCTCGCTGCCGCCCCCGCGCCCGAACTGGGGCGGCTGGGCGAAAGCGACTGCGGCCAACAGAGCCGCGGAAAGAAATGCTCGCATAGCAGGGAAGATTATCTCACAGGCTGGCGGCGTCAAGGAATCGCATTTGATGCCTAGGCATCAATATCGAGACGTATTATGATGTTCTTATGCGAACGACATTGACGCTCGAGCCGGACGTGGCGCTAAAGCTGAAGCGTGTCATGGCTCGCCGTAAGGTGACTATGAAACAGGCGGTGAACGACGCCCTCAGCGCACCGGCTTGGCGAATACCGGCAAACCGCCGCTTGCCAGATTCAAGGTAGAACCGATTCACTCAGGTGGCTTCCAGCCTGGCATCGATCCGACTCGATTTAACCAACTCGTGGATGAGTTGGAGGTGGAAGAGTTCCTCAGGAAGGCATCCCGGTAGGGTTGATGCTGCTACCCGACATCAACCTCCTGGTATATGCCTATGACGCCGACGCGCCCCACCACAAGGACGCTCGGGCGTGGTTGGAAGACACGTTATCGGGAACCCACCCGGTTGGGATGCCGTGGCTTGTGGTTCTGGGGTTCATTCGTATCATGACGCATCGCCGGATTCTTCGGAAGCCGATGACGGTAACGGAATCCGTCAAAGCGGTTTGCACCTGGCTGGAGCACCCCATGGTAGAGATCGTGACACCCGGCGAGCGTCACGCCGAAATCCTCTTCGATCTGCTGACTCATCTGGGCACCGCGGGGAATCTGACAACGGATGCTCATCTCGCCGCATTGGCCATCGAATACGATGCCGAACTAGTCTCTGCCGACGCCGATTTCTCCCGGTTCCCGGGCCTGCGCTGGTTCAACCCCGTGAAATAAAAAGGCGCGCCCCGAAGGACGCGCCTTTCGACTGCCGATACAGGGTGCCGTTAGAAGTGGACGCGCAAGCCGAACTCCAACTGGCGCGGAGTGTTGACTCTGGCCGCCCAACACGCCGAAGCCGGTCGGATTGCTGATATCCATGCCCCCATCGCCGAGTTGCACGTGGTTCAGGATGTTGGTGAACTGGAAGGTCATCGTGGCGCCCACCCGTCCTTCCTTCCAGATGCCAATGTCCTTGGCGAGAGTGGCATCCAGGTTCCAGAAAGGCATCCCGCGGATACCGCCGGCCACCTGCGCGCCACAATTGGTATCGTAGCCTAGTACGCAATTACGGAACTCGTTGTAAACCTGGGCGGGGTTGGAGAACATTTGCGTTCCCACGCCGCCGTTTGCGTAATTCGCGTCCGTGCCGGCGCCACTCGCAGTGTTCGGCACATTCTGGTTATAGAGCGCGGTAGTGCCTCCGGTGTATTTAGACGCCAGAACCGCGCCATCCGTGGTGCTGCCGGTCGAGCAGTTGGTTTCGCCGAAGGACTGGCAATCGCCATTCAGGTTGTTGGTGAACAACGGCGATCCGCCGCGAGCGGTAAAGATCGGAGCGATCGTCCAGCCGCCCAGCAGGTGCCCGATGATTCCCTTCTGACCACGGTAGAAGGGGTCGTCCCACACCATGCTCATGTTGAAGAGGAATTTGTAGTCGTAGAACTGCGGCCCGTACATAGCCTGCATGTTCCAGGGATCCTGCACCGTGTAGGAACTGGACGCCTGGACCTGGTTGCCGGTACCGAGCGCGCGGCCCCAGGTGAAGTTGGCGCGCGTGGTGAGGCCGTGCCAACCCTGCGTGGTGAGCGTAGCGTACGCCGCGTTGTAGTTTCCGAAGCCGGTGCTGCCCTGGAGGTAGAGGGCCGACATCTGCCCGGCAGGAATCGCCGCGGAGGAACTGCTGGGCATGCGTGCGGCCCAGGGTCCACGGCTGGTGCGGTTCATCGTAGCCCACAAATCGTACACGCTGGTGGTGGCGATCTGGTTGTTCATGGTCGCATTGGCGGCCACGGCTGCCGTGCAACTGCTGAAGCCCTTGCAGAAGGCCGAACCTGCGCCGCCCAGCGCGTTTTCGATGAATGGCTGGGGCGCCGGCGTGCCGCCCGCGGTAACGGGCCAATACATCGCGTTGAACGCCTGCGCGAAGCTCTGGCCGCCCAGGGTGGTCATATACGGAACGGCATCGAGGTTGACCTGCTGCCACTCGTTGCGGATGATGCGTCCGATGTAGCCGGCTTCGAAGATGACCTTCGGCATGAGCTCGCGCTGCAGGCTGACGGTGACGTTGTCGGTGCGCGCCGGACGGAAATTCGGGTCGAGTGCCGAACCCGAACCGGCCGCGGCATTGCCGCCGATGCCCGGAATGTAGGGTTGCGGCAGCGTCTGTCCCACGGCCGGGAGCGGAGCCGTAGCGCCGTCGGTGCCGATGCGGAAAGCGGTGGTCTGGTCCACGCCGCCGTTGCCCAGGCACTGGCCGGTACGGCTGGCGCCAATGCAGGAAACGGCCTGGCCGAGACCGGTGCCGAGCAGCGGAACCAGCACCAGGTCCACGCCGTTCAGACGGCCGAAGATGCGGTTATACCCGCCGCGAACAACGGTCTTCCCGTTGCCGAACACCTTGCCGAGAATTCCGCTGTCGAACTTCGGATTCCAGGCTGCCGCCACGTGCGGGCTGACGCCGTCGTAGAAGGGATTATACGGATACTTCTCGCCCGCCGGCGACATTCTTCACGGTGGCGAAGCCCAGCGTCGGGTTGTAGACCTGTCCCTGCAATGCCGCGGCCTTTCGCGCATCCATGTAGCTCTGAATGGAGATCGGGTTGGCAGTTTGCGTCGGTGAGCGCAACCTGCTTGCCGTTCAATTCGTACGGCGGCATTTCCACGGTGTAACCGATGCCGTAGCTGAGCGTGAGGGTCGGCTTGACGTGCCACGTATCGGAGAAGTAAACGTTGTACGAGGGAATGATGCTCTGGTCGAACATCGGAGTTCCCAGGCGCCTGCAGCGTCAGTTGGGGGCCGCTGCGCGTGTAGAGATCCTGCGGCTGGTTCACGATGCCCAGGGCCTGCGAGTACAGGCGTGGTCCAGTTGCCTACCTGGCTGGACGGCAGGCCGGCCGGCTCGTAGGCGCTCGAATACGCGATGCCCGGACCGGAGCCGATCTGGTAGACCAGTTGGTTCATGATGCCCTGGCCGTTATCGGTGCGCTGGTGATAATCGAAGTTGCGCTCGTACAGGCCGCCGACCGAGAGCAGGTGGTTGCCCTTGATCATGGTGACATCGTCCTTGATGGTCTTGTCCTGGCCATCCCAGAAGCGCGTGCGGACGCTCTGCGTGTTCACGTTGTAGGGAATCAGCGCGCTGGTGCTTTCACCGCCGATCTCGAGCGCTCCGGCCGAAAGACCCGGCAACTGCGGCGGCGCCAGCGCGCTGCCCCACGCCCAATAGGTGCGCAGGTAGCTGAAGTTGAAGTTGTTGGTGGTGGTGGGTGTGATGTTCGTCGTCAGCCCCGCTGCCCAGAAACTGGGGTCCTGCGGCCGCGTGGACAAGCGCCGAATACTGCCCGAGTTTGTCGCCCCCGATTCCGCCGCCCAAGTCCAGCTGATTGGTAGTCACGCTGGCGATAAACGTAGTCACGATAGGTGGCAAAGAAGCGCCATTTGTCGCTGAAATCGTGATCGATGCGCGCCACGTAATTGTTGGACGTGGTGGGCAGCAACGCGCTTCCGCGGAAGCCCTGAGTATTGAAGTGGTCGCCGCCCAGCGGATCGTTGGGCAGCGGCATGTACTTCGACCAGAACGCTGACACTACCGGGTTCATTCCAATGCCGCGAGGGTCGCACGCGCCGCCGCGACACACGGCCGAGGGATAAGTCGTCCCGCCCACGGTCACCGGGCTCGGATTCAGGTTGTAAGGGGTCCAGGTGCCGCCCTGGTTGATCTGGATCACGCCCGCGCGGAACAGCGCGGTGGGCACCGGCTTGTCTTCAATAGCCGTCTGGTTGAAGCGGAAGCCTTCGTAGTTGACGAAGAAGTAGGTCTTGCCGCCGAGCACTTTCATCGGGGATCAGTTGTCCGCCCAATGAGGCGCCGAACCGGTTGTTGTGGGTAATCGGAATCGGTGTGTAGCCCAGGTTGCCCAAGGGTGTGTGGTTGTTGTCCCAGGTATTGGCGCTGCCGACGTTCTGCGCGAAGTAGTATTCGTACGCCGAGCCGTGCCACTGGTTGGTTCCGCGCTTGGTCACCATCTGGATCTGGCTGCCTTCGGAACCGTTGAAATCGGCCGTCTGGTTGGCCGTGTTGACCTTGATTTCCTCGATGCTCTCCACGGGCGTCGGCACCGCGCCAGTGGGCGCGCCGTTGGAGGCGTAGCTCCCGGTATAGACGTTATTGCTGCCGTCCATATCGTTCTGGTTGTTGCCGCCGTCGAGCTGGAAGGTATTCTGATCGTACATGGCGCCCGCCACGCTGCCTTCCGGCGATACGCCGGGCTGGAAGATGGCGAACGTGGAGGCGTCGCGTCCGATGTTCGGCAGGTTGATCAGCGACGTGCCGGTGAGCGTGGTTCCCACGGTCGCGTTGGTGGTCTGCAACTCGGCCCCGACCACCGAGGTGACCTCCACCGTGGTGGTGGTCGACCCGACTTCGAGCCGTGCGTTAATGGTGAGCACCTGGCCCACGTTTACCGCCTGGTTGGTAGCCTGGTACACCGAGAAACCGGCCTTGTTGAACGAGATGTTGTAATTCCCCGGATTCACGTTGAGGAAAATATATCGTCCGTTGTCGTTGGTAACCGTCGTAAATACATTGTTGGTGGCCGTATCGGCCAGCTTTACTTCGGTTCCGGCCACCGCCGCCTTTTGGGCGTCGGTGACTTGTCCGGACACGGTTCCTGTTGCCGTTGATTGTGCCCAGGCAGATATGGCGGCCATGCTAAGAAGCAACAGCCCGGCCACGAGAAGCCCGGATAAACGATAAAAGCCCCGGGGACCGAGGCAATTCCCTACCATCATGTGTATCCCACCTCAGAATGACGTTACGCAGGGCGCAGAAAGTGCGAGCCCACTCCGTGTGACAGCTTAAAGCAAATTGGGTAGATTCTATGATTATCCGGGGTGGAATGTCAATACCTTTGTAACCGGAGGGTAATTCACCGTTCTTCCCGCACAAAAAAAACGGAGCCGGTTTCCCGGCTCCGTCGTGAGTTGGAGGTAATGGAACGAGTGATGCTAGAAGTGGATTCTGAGACCGAACTCCATGTTCCGCGGCGTGTTGCCTGGCCGGTGATCTGGCCGAACGTCGTCGGGCTGGTCAGGCTGAGGCTGGGACTGCTCGGCTGGAAGTGGTTCAGTGATATTGGTGATCTGAAGAACAACTGCGCGCCGACGCGCTCCTTGTAGATGCCGATATCCTTGATAACGTTCGCGTCCAGGTTCCAGGTGGGAAGCCCGCGGAGGTTGTAGTATCCGCCGCAACTGCGTATCGTAACCCAACACGCACGGGCGGAACTCGCCGTACACGGCGCCGGATTGGTGAACATGTTCAGGCCGTAGGAGCCGGACGTCTTGGTGCCGACGCTCGCCTGGGTCCCCTGCCAGATGTTGGTGCCGGTATCGCCGTAAACGTCGTAGTTGGTCGGTGATGTTGCCGGTGTACGGCACATAGCCGACGGCGTGCTTCCGAGGTGGAGCTGACCGCGCTGGTTCCGGGCGTGGTCACTTCACCGAAAGCCTGAACGCCTGTGCCGTTGCCTTCGCTATAGCTGACGCCGGTGCCGCCGCCGCTCTGCGCGGTGAACAGCGGAGAGAAGGTCCATCCGCCGAGAATGTGCCCGAGCAATTCCCTTCTGGCCCCGGAAGAACGGGGGTGCGTAATACATCGAAAGGTTGTAGAGGAACTTGTAGTCGAAGTTCTGCGGGCCGTAGCTGTCGCTGCAGATCGTACGGAGTCAGCGGAGTGCTGGAGCTGTTGTAGCTGAGCAAGCTGCGAGGTGCCCAACGACCGGCCCCAGGTGAAGTTGGAGATGGCGGTCAGACCGTTCCAATCTGTGCGTGCGCAGGGTGACGAACAGGGCATTGTAGTTGCCCCAGCCCGAGGCTGGTGTTGGTGCCGAGCGAAGTGCTCTGGCCGACGGTGCCGCCGGGCACGGGCTGGCTGAGCATCGTGCGGCCCAAGGTCCAGCTGGGCACCTTGTTCATGGCGTTCCACAGGTCGCGTGACCGCGGTTTCTTTGATCAGCGTGGTGTTCTTGGAAGCCACGCCGCGGTGCAACTGGCGTAACCCTTGCAGTAAGCCGCGCTCGCTCCACCCAGAGCGTTTTCGATGAACGGCTGCGCGCGTGACATTGGCCGGGCTGACGCCGTTGAAGACCATCTGCTGGTACATCTGGGAGAACGCCTGCGCAAAAGACTGGCCGCCCAGCGTGGACATGTACGGCACCGACGTCCAGGTTCATCAGCATGTACTCGTTGCGCAGAATCTTACCGATGTAACCCACTTCCAGGCTGCACGTGCGAGTTGATTTCGCGCTGCACCGTCAGGGTGAAGTTGTCGGTGCGGTCCGGCCGGAAGTGCGGGATCGAGCGATATCGGGATCCACCGTTTCCGGATTCGTTCCGACGCCGGGATAGAACGGCTGCGCGAGAGCGTGGGGCTGGCGCAGCCAGCGGAGCCGTCAGGCCGTCCGTGCCGATGCGGAATGCGTGTGTCGGATCGTAGCCACGCCGCTGCCGGCGCAGGTGCCGGTTCTGAGCGGGTTGACGCAGGTGACGCCTTGCAGCAGGCCGGGGCCGAGCAGCGGCACCAGCACCAGGTCGACGCCGTTCAGGCGGCCGTAGATGCGGCCGTATCCGCCGCGGACCACGGTCTTGCCGTTGCCGAACAGCTTGCCCAGAATGCCGTCGCTGAAATGCGGGTTCCAGGCGAACGAGGCGCGCGGGCTGAATTCACCGTAAAACGGATTGTACGGGTACTTGAGCCCCGACCCGACGTTGCGCACCAGGGTGTAACCGATCTGCGGAGTGTACGACCGTGCCCTGCAAGGCCGCTCGCTGGCGCTGGGCGAGGAAGTCCGTGGCGACGATGGGCGATTGTTGGCGTCCACCAGCTCCACCTGGTTGCCGTTGAACTCATAGGGCGGCATTTCCAGGTTCCAGCCGAAACCATAAGTCAGCGTGAAGCGACGGCTTGACGTGCCAGGTGTCGTAGAAGTAGATGGCTGTAACTGGGGATGATCGACTTATCGGTAGCCGGCGTGCCCGAGCGGCTGCAGGTTCAGACTGCGAGCCGCGCGCGGGTATACATCACCTGCGTGGAGCTGAGCATGCCCAGGACCTCGGCATACAGGGTCTCCCAGTGGAATACTGGGCGACGGAACCGTCGTGGGGATGTATTGACCGGCGACGTCCAGTTGAAGCCCGAGCTGGTGGACAGGTAGCTGATCTGGTTGTTCACGCCGGCGCCGTTGTCCGTGCGCGAGTGGTAATCGAAGTTGCGCTGATAGGTGCCGCCGAAACCGAACAGGTGATTGCCCTTCAGCATGGTCAGGTCGTCCTTGATCGACTTGTCCTGTCCGTCCCAGAAGCGCTGGCGCACGCTTTGCGTATTCACGTTGTACGGAATCAGGCGCGCTGGTGCTTTCGCCGCCGATTTCGAGCGCGCCGCCCAAGCCGGGAAGCTGCGGCGGTCCGTTGTCGCTGCCCCACTGCCAGAACTGGCGCAGGTAGCTGAACACGAACGTGTTGGTGGTGGTGGGATTGATCGAGGTGGTCACGCCGGCTGGTCCAGACCGAAGGCTGCTGGGGACGGGGAGCGACGGCCGTGGGTACGCCCAACGTGTCGCCCGGCAGGCCGCCGCCGATATCCACCTGGTTGCTGGTCAGATTGATCAGCTTGTAGTCGCGATAGGTGACATAGAAGTGCCACTTGTCGCTGAAATCGTGATCGATGCGCGCCACGTAGTTGTTGGAGGTGAGCGGCGCGCGGATGCGTGGCTCAGGAATCCCTGGGTGTTGTAGTTGTCGCCGCCCAGCGGATTGTTGGGCAGCGGCATCATGTTTGCTCCAGATCTGGTTGACGATGGGGTTGATGCCGATGCCGCGCGGGTCGCAGGCGCCGGCCGGGCACATGGCCGCCGGGTAAGTAACGCCGTCCACCGTCACCGGGCTGGGATTCAGGTTGTAGGCCTGGTAAACTCCGGCCGCAGTTCGGCACCTGGATCACGCCGGCGCGCAGCAGGGCCGAGGGCACGGTTCTCCGAATAACAGATGCTGGCGTTGGGGAACCGCAAGCCTTCATAGTTGACGAAGAAGTACCACTTTCCTGCCCAGAAAATCCTTGGGGATCAGCGGACCGCCGAGCGCGCCGCCGAAGCGGTTGCGGTGGTTCGAGAATGATCGGGCGTGTACCGGCAAGTGATCGCTGCCGAAGTTGAACGGCGTGTGGTTGTTGGTCCAGGTATTGCGCCGCGCCGATGGCGGTGTCGAAATACCACCTGTACGCCGAACCGTGGAACTGATTGGATCCGCGCTTGGTGGCCATCTGAATCTGAGCGCCCGAGGAATTGTTGAAGTCGGAAGTCTGGTTGCTGACCGATACTTTGAATTCTTCGATACTCTCGATGGGAGTGGGGATCACGCCGGAAGGAATGACGCCGCCCTGGCTTCCGCCCAGACCGGAATAGTTGGTCTGATAGCTGACACGTTTGCCGCCCATATCGTCGGTGATATTGCCGCCGTCCAGCGTGTAAGTGTTGGCGTCCTGGTAGGAACCCGCCACATATCCCGAGGGAGTAACACCGGGCTGCAGCACCGCCATGGAGGTCACGTCGCGGCCCAGGTTGGGCAACTTTAAGAGGGCATCGCCACTCAGATATTGCCGACGGTGGCATTCATCGTCTGCAATTCCGCGCCGCTGGATGCCGTCACTTCCACGGTGGTGGAGGTGGTGCCGATTTTCAGCTTGGCATTGATGGTCAATACCATGCCGATCTCGACCTTCTGCGTATTGACCTGATAGGTGCTAAACCCATCTTTGGTGAATGTGACGTTATAGGAGCCCGGCTTCACCGAGCTAAAAATGTAGCGGCCCGTATCGTTCGTGACCGTGGTTTGAGTGGCGTTCGTTGATGGTTCAACGAGCTTGATTTGGGTACCCGGCACCGCTGCATTCTGTTCGTCGGTGACTTGCCCGGACACGGTGCCGACCGTGGATGTCTGTGCCCAGACCGATGCAGCACCCAGTGCGAAAAACAGCACTGGCACTGCCAGGCCGGCAAAAATTCGATTCCCTCTGAATCGAGCGATGGGAACGCTCCCCTTCATATCCCCTCCCTGTCTAAACGTAGATAAACCCCTGCAATAGCGCTATGAGGCCAGTGAAAAATCTAGGTGATTGGGACCGATTCTATATGCGGCTGGCGGATGAGAGTCAAGCAAATTATTGCAATGCGGCAAATAAATGAAAAAGCGTAGGTTTTCGATACACTGTTCTAAAATCCACATTCCCTGTGCTTACAAAGATTTTCATTCATGCGGGGACCCTTCCCGTCTAATGAATTGGAGGTGGAAGATGCTGAAAAAATTGGGAGTTCCGATGATCGCGCTGGCGGGAATGCTAGCCTTCGCCGCGCCGCCCAAGGCGGATGCGCGAATCCATTTTGGCATAGGGATTGGAGGCCCTGTTTATACCGCCCCGGTACCTGCATACCCCTATGACTATTCGTACCCTTACGGGGCCTACGGGAACTATTACGCGCCTCCGGTGTATACCTACCCGTACGTCGCTCCGGGATACGGATATGTGCCGTACGGCGGGTTTAGCTTAGGGTTCGGAAGCGGCTGGGGACACGAACGCTACGAACACGACGGCCACTTTGAAGGTGGACACTACGGCGGCGGCCATTTCGAAGGCCACGGCGGCGGACACTCTCGCGGCGGCCATGGTGGCCGGCGGTAAGTAATCAGGCGAAGCCGAGTTCGCGGATGGCGTCGCCGGCTCCCCGCAAATTCGGGAGCCGCATTTCGGAATATTTCCGCGAGAGAAGCACGCCATCGCTGCCGGCGCGGAAAGCGGCCAGCACCGCGTCTTGCGTTCCCTGCGGGGGTGGATTTGCTCGAGTTCGCTCCGGTCGGAATATCGATATCGATACCCGGCCAGAGTTGCGTCTTCGTGCCGTTGAGCGCTTCGCGGGCGCGCTTGGCCTCGCGGTAAACATAGTCGCTGGAAAAGCCGCTTTGCGCCAGGGTCGCGAGCGGCTTTTCCTGTTTGTAGTCCAGCACGCGATAGTGGAAATCGAGCAGTTCCTGCTGCGGGCACATCGCCGAACATGGTGCTGGCCCATGCGGCGGATGTAGCCCGCCATGCGCTCGCCGCCGCAGTTGTGATACATCACCATCTTCAGGAAATCGGAGTATTTGCTGAGTTCGCAGAGATCCTGCTCGGCGCGGTAGATGGGGCTGAAGGAATTGTTGTGCCAGATGTGCCAGCCGACGCCGACTCGAGGTTTGATGGATTTCACCTTCTGGTACATGGCGGCGTAGGTTTCGCGCAGGCTGTCGGTCCAGAGCATTTCCCAGGCCAGCAGTTCGGGATAGCGCAGCATCAGGCGCCACAGCGTCGACGTAGTAGCCATCCACCGGACGCTTGCCGCGCGTGGCCGCTGGCGAAATCGCAGAGCGCGTCGAAACCGGCGCGGGCGCGTTCCGACGTTGATGCCGCGGTCGCGCGCCTTGCGCTCGCAGTGCTCGCAGAAGCAGGTCACGCCGTGGGGTTCGCGGATTGCCGCCGTGCGCCGCGCTGAGCACGTTGGAAAAGGCGCCCTGCCGTTCCGATCCCCACATGATGCCGTCGATTTCATAAGAGCGCGCGTAGTCTTCCACCATGCCGAGCAGCCAGTTGCGGTAGTTGGGATTGTTGAAGCAAAGCGTGGCCGGCATTCCGTGCCGTCGAAGCTGCCTCTCCTGCGCCTGCGCCACATTGGGCACGGTCGCGGCCGCCCCATACGTCTTCAAACCAGCAGATGGTCTTCATGCCGCGTCTTGCGGGCGGACGGGACGACCGGCCTCCAGTACGTCGAAATCGCCGAAATCGGGCGCGCGGAACTCGCGTGAGGACGGTGTCGTGGTAAGTACTCGGGCTGGATGCTGGTGTAGCTGCCGCCCTGGAAGGTGCCCGGTCCGCTGCCGTTATCGTATTGCTGCTTGCCGTGATCGGGCAACGGCTGGCCGGGCACCTGGCGGCCGGCGATGCCGCGGCCGTAGGTAAAGGTGGCGATGAATAACGTATTCACGGCGGCATCCTGCTGGAAAACGTCGAGCACCTTCTCGACGCCTTCATCCACGAAGGAAACCGCGCCTACCTGAATACCGATCATCTTGGAACCGGCGGCCGGCGCCGCTGCTGCCGCCAACGCGCCCGCCGCGGTTGCCTGCACGAAATTGCGTCTGTTCATAAGATCTCCTCACCACGGAGGCACGAAGGACACGGAGGAAGCACGGAGAAAAGCACATAAAACTCTCCGTGTTTTCTCCGCGTTCTCCGTGACTCCGCGGTGAAATCACATTGGGGTTTACTGCGCCGGCGCCTTCGGCTGCGGCGTTTCGATTTTGGTTGGCACCAGGGCTGCCAGTTTGCGATCGGTCAGGCTCTTGTTGACCGCCGGGAGCTCGCTGCTTAGGAGGTGGTCGAGTTTGGCCTGCTCGTCGAGCAGCCGGTCGTGGAGCAGTTTATAGACCTCGTAGGATGAGGCTGTGGGCTTGCCGTCGCCGTGTTGTACGGTGGAACCCAGCGCCGCGATCTTGTTGTTCAGCTTGATGGGAAAGTTCAGAGGGTCCTGCCCGCTGCGATTGCGCACCTGGTAAACGTCCTCTTCGATGGCGGTCAGGCTTGTCGCGGAACGGCGTCGAGCGATGTCTTCAGCGCCGGCGTCCTGATTGGATCCTTCAGGGCCGTCGTCCATCTGGCGTCTTGAGTTCGCGAACCTGATCACAATCTCATTGGCGCCGGTGACGTCGTTGTTGAACTCTTGAGCGCGAGAGTCGAACTGCTCGCTCAGATCGGCGACGGTGACGCTGTCGAGGCGCGGGTCCTTCTGCAGTTCGCAACTGCTCGCGTCATGGTCTTGCCATTGGCGGTAAGACGCACCGGGTAGGTCCCCGGGACGGCCACCGGACCCTGCGTGTTGCCGCTCCAGAGCATCATGCCCTCGAACGTCTTGGCGCCGGGATAGCGCATGTCCCAGGTGAACCGGTTCAATCCGGCTTTATCGGGTGGGGTGGGATTGGCGCCGCGTCCGCGTCCGCCGCCGCCAAATCCGCCGGCCGCCTCCCGCTTCAGCGGATCGCCGCGTCGCCGGCATTCGCGCCGCGGCCGCCCCTTCCACGACCACCCTGCTGGTCGTTGGGCGTGCCGGTGAAGGTGCGGATCACCTGTCCCTTCGAGTCCATAATATCGATCTGGATTTTGTCGGACGGCTTCGGCCAGGTAATAGTCGATGCGCGCCGGGCTGACCGTCGCGCTCCGCCGTGGGCGGCACAGAACAGGTGCGCGGTTTCGCGCTGACATCGTCGGCGTCAACTGGCGCAGCGGCGTGATGTCATCCAGCACGTAGAACGAGCGGCCGTGGGTGGCGATCACCAGGTCGTTGCCCTCGATCAGCGAGATCGCGACACCTGCGTACTCGGGCAGATTCATGCCGGATGGATTGCCACTGGCCGCCGTCGTCGAACGAAACGTAGATGCCGTGCTCGGTGCCGGCGAACAGCAGGCCGGGCGCGACCGGATCCTCGCGCACGGCGTGCACGAAATCGTTGTCGGGAATGCCGTTGACGATCTTGGTCCACGTCTTTCCGTAAGTCGTGCGTCTTGAAGATGTAGGGCTTGCGATCGTCGATCTGATAGTTCTTCACCGCCACATACGCGGCCGCCGGGATTGTGCGGCGAGGCGTCGATCAGGCTGACGCGGCCGAAATCGGGCATGCCCGGCGGCGTGACGTTCGTCCAGGTTCTTGCCGCCGTCGCGCGTGATTTGCACCAGGCCATCGTCCGACCCGGTCCAGATGGTGTTCACGTCCTTGTGCGAGGGCGCGATGGTGAAGATGGTGCCGTAGATTTCGGGGCCGTTCTGATCGTGCGTGATGGGGCCGCCGGAATCGCCCAGCGTCTTCGGGATCGTCGCGCGTCAGGTCGGGGCTGATCTTCTGCCAGGTCTGGCCCTCGTCGGTGGTCTTCCACAGATGCTGCGACGACGTGTAGAGGATGTCGGGATTGACCGGCGAGAAGACGATGGGGAACGTCCACTGCCAGCGCTCGGGCAGCGATCCGGCGTTTTCGCCGGAGAAGAACAGCGGGTAGACCTGCACGTCCTTGCGAGTAGTTGGTGCGCCGGTCGAGCGCGTGAGCAGCGCGCCCTGGCTGCCGGCGTAGAAGATGTTGGGATTCTTGCGGATCGGGCGCGATGTAGCCGCTTTCGCCGCCGCCCGCGCCGTAGGTGGTGCCGTCCGCCGCGTCCGCCGCGGCCTCGCCGCGCCTGCGCTCGGCACGCAGATGGTGGAGCTATCCTGCTGCGCGCCGCAGATGTGATACGGAATGTCGTTGGTGACGGCGACGTGATAGAACTGCGCGGTGGGAAATTCTGCGGCGGTCCACGTCTGGCCGCCGTTGATCGATACGGTGCCGCCGCCATCGTTGCTCTCGATCATGCGCAGCGGGTTCGCGGGGTCGATCCACAGGTCGTGATTGTCGCCATGCGGCGGGCGAAGCTGTGCGGTAGGTCTTGCCGCCGTCGGTGGACTTGTGGAAGCCCACGTTGAGCACGTAGACGGTGTCCTTGACCTTGGGATCGGCGTAGATGCGCGTGTAGTAGAAGGCGCGCTGGCGCACTTCGCGATCGTCGCTGACCAGCTTCCAGGTGGCGCCGGCGTCGTCGGAGACGAACACGCCGCCGTTTTCGTTTTCCACGATGGCGTAGACGCGGTTGGAATCGCGCGCCCGAGACCGAGACGCCGATCTTGCCGACGATGCCGGAGGGCAGTCCGGGATTGCGCGTGATCTCGGTCCAGTGGTCGCCGCCATCGGTGGATTTGAAGAGGCCGCTGCGCGGTGCCGCCGCTGGACAGGCTCCACGGCGTGCGGTAGACGTCCCAGATGGCCGCGAACATCACGTCGGGGTTGTGCGGGTCGAGGCACAGGTCGACGGCGCCGGCGTGGTCGTCGCGATAGAGGATCTTCTGCCAGGTGGCGCCGCCGTCCTTGCTGCGGAAAACGCCGCGCTCGGCGATTCGGACCGTAGGGATGGCCCAGCGCCGCCACGTAGACGATGTCGGGATTGGTGGGGTTGATGCGGATGCGCGAAATTGCCTGCGTGTCCTCGAGGCCCATGTGCTTCCAGGTGCGCCCGCCGTCGGTGGTTTTGTAGACGCCGTCGCCCTGCATGATGTTGCCGCGCAGTTCGGTCTCGCCCATGCCGATGTAGACGATGTCGGGGTTCGATTGCGAAACCGCCACCGCGCCCACCGACGAACTGGCGATCTGGCCATCGGTGACCGGCCGCCAGGTGATACCGCCGTCGGTGGTCTTCCACAATCCGCCGCCGGTGGCGCCAAAATAATATTCCAGGGGCCGGGCGGAACTGCCGGACGAAGTGATGGACCGGCCTCCGCGATTCGGTCCGACACTGCGCCATTGCAAACCGCTGTACAAAGAAGGATCATACGTGGCGGCCGCGAGCAGGAACACAGCCGTGCCCATCAGGGCGAATACGCGTAAGTGCTTCATCGGTCGATTATATCGTGCGCCGCGAGGCGGGCGATTTGAGTGGTCCCGTTTTACCTCACCCTCAGTAGCCGGGCCAAGAGTCACCTGAACTTTCTTCGGCTAACCGTTTCTCTTCGCGGGGATTGAGCTTTGCCAGCTCCCGCAGGAGGCGCGCCCGCTTATCGCGCTCACTGAGTGCATTGACAGCCGATTGCATCACACGGCTTGGTTTCAGTCGTTTCGACGTTGCTCTGCTTTTCCGCACCAAGACTGAATTATCGCAAGACGCATATGCCGGCTCAAGAAACGCGAAGAAAACCGATACTGGCCGCAGATGAATGCAGATTGACGCCGATAAGGAAGTTTGATTTTTATCTGCTTTCATCTGCGTTCATCGGCGGCCCATCGTCTTGGCCTTTTTCCGTCGCTAGCAACTCGCGGGCTTCGGCCACCAGAAACAGCGAGCCTGTGATGAACACCACGTCGCCCGGCGCAGGTTCGCGGACCAGCGCCAGCGCCTGTTCCAGGTGCGGGACCACGGTCAGGTCCGGATGCTCGATCAGTTCGCGCATGGCTTCCGGCGAAAGAGCGCGCGTCTGCCTTGGCGCGGTAACGATCACCTGTTGGGCCACGGGAAACAGAATACCGGCCATCTCCGCAATAGCCTTATCGCGCATGGCGCCGAAGATCAGGCGCAGTCGCCGCCCGGCGTAGAAGCGCTGGATGTAGGCCGCCAGCGCGCGCGCTCCCGCTGGATTGTGAGCGCCGTCCGCGATGGTCTCGGGATGCTCCGCCAGCAGTTCCAGGCGGCCGGGCCACCGAGTCTGCGCCAGGCCGTTCTCAATCGCGGACTCCGGCACGCCGAGTGTCTGCAGTGCGCACACCGCCGTCAACGCATTTTCCACCTGGTGCTCCCCGGGAAGCGGACAGGCGATGCGCATGCCATTCACCTGAAAGGAACTGCCGCGTGCCGAGAGCGCAAGGTCGTGAACTGGGAGATCGCAGGTCCGCCGCACAGGGACGCCCAGGTCCGCGGCTCGCCGCTCCAAAACGGCCGCCGCTCCCGGACGCTGCCGCGCGAAGACGGCCGGGACGCCGGCCTTCAGAATGCCGGCCTTCTCCCCGGCGATCGCTTCCAGGCTGCGCCCCAGGTAGGCTTCGTGATCGAAATCCACGGGTGTGATCGCGCATAACTCGGGATGCACCACGTTGGTAGCGTCGAGACGGCCGCCCAGCCCGACCTCGAGGACCACCATGCCGGTCTGCTCCTCGGCGAATACCTGCATCGCCATGGCGGTCACAGTTTCAAAATAAGTGGGGTGCAGATCGATCGTTCCGGCGGCCAGCATCTGCTCGGCGCAGGCATGCACGCGATTGAATGCATCGGTGAAGCGCTCGTGAGCGATGGGCCGGCCATCGATGCGAATCCGCTCGGTGGGCTCGGCCAGGTGCGGTGAGGTGAACAGGCCCGTCCGCACGCCGTGCGCGCGCAGGCCGGATTCCACCATGGCGCAGACCGAACCCTTTCCGTTGGTGCCTGCCACATGCACGAAACGGCAGCGGTCCTGCGGCCGCCCCAGCGCGTCCAAAACGGCTTGAATGCGCTCCAGGCCGAACTTCGCCGTCTTGATTTCGTTGCCCAGCGCGTAGAGGAAGTGAACCGAATCGGGGTAGTTCACGCCATGAAGAACTTCAGCGCCCGCGAAATGTACTGCTTCATTTCCAGGCGGGGCACAATGGCATCCAGCATCCCGTGCTTCACCAGAAACTCGCTGCGCTGGAAGCCCTCGGGGAGCTTCTGCCGGATGGTCTGCTCGATGACGCGCGGCCCGGCGAATCCGATCAGGGCGCCCGGCTCGGCGATATTCAGATCGCCCAGCATGGCGTAACTCGCGGTGACGCCGCCCGTGGTGGGGTCGGTTAGCACGCTGATGTAGGGCAACCGGGCTTCGTCTAGACGCATCAGGCCGGCCGAGATTTTGGCCATCTGCATCAGGCTGACCGCGCCCTCCTGCATGCGCGCGCCGCCCGACGCCGACACGATGACCAGGGGCATATGACCGCCGATGGACCGTTCGATGGCGCGCGCGATCTTCTCGCCCACCACCGAGCCCATGCTGCCGCCGATGAACCGGATATCCATGACGCAGACCTGCACCGCGCGTCCATCCAGCCGCCCGGAAGCCGCGATCACCGCGTCGGAGAGACCGGTGGACGCCTGGAATGCCTTCAGCCGCTCACTGTACGGTTTGCTGTCCACGAAATGCAGCGGGTCCGACGAAGTGAGGCAGTGGTCATGCGTCTCGTATACACCTTCGTCCAGGAGCATTTTGACACGCGCCGGCCGCGTCCAGGCGGAAGTGGTGGCCGCACTTGGTGCAGACATTCCAGTTGCTTTCCAGATCCTTCTTCCAGATAATCTGGCGGCAACCTTCACATTTCTGCCATAGACCTTCGGTGCGGACTTTCCGCTGGCTGTCTTCGAGCTTGGGAAGTTTTTCGTCGGTCGGTTTGTCCCGCTTGAACCAAGACATGCAACGTCCTACGTTAACGCGGGTAGGGATGGCCCCGCAAGGTTGCAAACGCACGGTAAATCTGCTCGGCGAGCATGGCTCGTGCCAATTCGTGCGGAAAAGTCATGGCGGAAAGGGAGAGCAGAAGGTCCGCGCGCGCCGCCCAGCCGGGGGGCAGACCGTCGTGGCCGCCGATCAGGAAGACCAGGTCGCGGCCCTCCATTTCGGACTTGGCGAAAAGGCGGGCGAATGCCCCCGAGTCCATCGGCTTGCCCCCCGGGTCGAGAAATATCTTGCGGGCGGTGGCGTGTTTGCCCCACAGGTCGGCGCGATCGGGGCGGATTTCGCGCATCTCCGACGGGCAGTAGCGCGCGGCGCGCCCCAGAAAGTCTTCCGCGACGGCATTGGTATGGGGATCTTTCGGTTTGCCGATGAAGTAAAGGTAGATCTTCACTCCACGGGAATCTCAACGCTGCGGGCACTGCGCCAGAGCCGTTCCAACCCATAATATTCACGCGATTTCGGTGAGAAGATGTGAATCAGCAGATCGCCGTAATCCGCCAGCACCCATTCGGCCTGAGTGTAGCCCTCGACGCTGGTGGGCAACTCACCGGCATTCTCTTTGAGTCGGATCCGGACTTCGTCGGCGATGGCCTGGATCTGCCGTTGATTGGCTCCCGTGCAGATTACAAAGTAGTCCGCGAATGAAGTGATTCCGGTCAGATCCAGAACCCTGATATCGGTGGCTTTCTTGGATTCGGCGGCGCGGACAGCGAGGAGCCAGGTTGGCGTTTCGGTTTGCGTTTCAGGTGATTCGGTAAGGTCGGTCTTGGTCAGAACACGCTCCTATGGGTATCGTACTACAGCGGGCAAGAGCCTGCTCAGTCGGCGAACCACCTTGCGGGCAATCACAGGTAATATACTGGTCGCCATGCGCGCCTTCGCCGCTCTATTCGTGTTTGCTTTCGCCTCCCAGGCCCAGGAACTGCCTCTCACAGGGATCAGCCATGTCAACTTCCGGGTGTCCGACCTGGAGAAAGCGCGGGCCTTCTACACCGGACTGCTGGGCTATCCGCAGGCCTTCTTCACGGGCCGGAACGGAACGGTGGGCACGGCGTATCTGAAGGTGAACGACGAGCAGTACATCGAAATTTCGCCGGGCCTGAAGGAAGGCGTGGACCAGCGCCTGACGCACGTCTCGTTCGTGACCACCGACATCGAAAAGCTGCACGCGGCGCTGGCGGCGCGCGGTCTGGAGCCCACGCCGCTGCGGCCGGCGGGCGGCGATGGCACGCGCGGTATCCGCGTCACCGATCCCTTCGGTTTCCCGCTGGAGTTTACCGAATACCTTCCCGGCAGCGAGCACGCCAAGGCGCGAGGCAAATTCGAAGATCCACGGCGGATTTCGGTCCACCTGCTGCACGCCGGCATTCCCGTGCCACGTGAAAAGCTGGATGCGGCCCTGGCCTTCTACCGCGACAAGCTCGGCTTCACCGAATTCTGGCGCGGCGGCCGCAAGGACGGGGAGATCGATTGGATCAACCTGCGCACACCCGGCACGCGTGGCGACTACATCGAGCTGATGCTCTACGAAGGCACGCCCACGCGGAGCGAGCTCGGCACCATGGAACACGTGGCGCTGGAAGTCCCCGACATCCAGAAGGCTTACCAGACAGCGATCAGCCGAGGGGCGCCCGAGGACAAGTCGAACCCGAAGATCGGCCGCAACGGGAAATGGCAGCTCAATCTCTACGACCCGGATGGCAGCCGGGCGGAGTTGATGGAACCCGCCCTGGCTGCAGCACCGCGCCGTTAGAACGTGAAGCGAAGGCCAAGCTGGATGCGGCGATTGTTTGCCGCGCCGCCAAAACCTCCTGGGCCGCCGCCGGGTCCGCCTCCACCGAATCCCGTATTGACCGCCGTGGCCTGAAGGAAGTACGGGCTGGTGATCACGCCCTGGTAGCCACCGGGGTTCAGGTGGTTCAGCACGTTCTCGAAATTGGCCGAGAGGGTCAGGTTATACGGATGCTCGGTGGAATCGCCGCCCATCATACCGCCCGGTCCGCGACCGCCACCGGGGCCGCCCATGCCGCCTCCCGGAGGTCCGCCGCCGCCCGGTCCGCCGGGTCCGTGCCCCCCGCCGCCGCCTCCGGACAGGCCCATGACCCCGGCGCTAGGCATACCTGGCATTCCTGAATTCGCCTGGGCTTTCTTCGGCGAACCGCCGAACCCAAACGTGCGTGAGATCCGCATATTCACGGAGAACAGGCCGGGCATGGTCAGATAGTTGCGCGGCACCAGATTCCCGGGGTTCGTCACGCTGTAGGCGGAACTGAAGGTGCCGTACGGAGAACAGACCGAGTCGCCCGAGCGCACCACACCGGCGCAACTCGCCGTGGAAACGAATGCGGCGCGGGCGTTGGTCATGGTGTCACCGTACAGGTCTTCGCCGGCGAGGATGTCGTACGGCTGGCCCGAGCGCATGGTGATGAACGGCGACACGCGAATCCCCGCGGGCGCCAGCACGTTGCCGATCAACTGGAAGTTGTGCCGCCTGTCGAAATTCGACCGTCCCCAGTCCTGCGAGAAATTGTAGGGGTTGGTCGGCGAACCGGGGATGTCTTTGGCATATCCCAGCGAGTAGTTGCCGAACAACGATACCTTGCTGCTGAAACGCGTATTGAAGTTGACCATGATCAGGTGCTGCCGCATATAGCCGCCCGATTCGGTCTGGAAGATGTTGCCGGCCGAATACCCATACGGGAAAACGCCGTTGGTAGCGCTTAGGGGCAGCGCCGGATTGAATGTCCCGGGCAGCGGCGTATTCACCGGGATGGTTTGCAGCATGTGGTCTGTCCGGTTAAAGGAGTACGTCACCGCCAAAGTGGTGTTGCGCGGCAGTTGGCGTTCCACACCGATAGCGGACTGGATGGCGTAGTCGGCGCGCAGATTGGGGTCGATCCGGGAGATGGAATTCTGGCCGGCGCTCAGCGTCGAAAGCGACGGAATGTTCGGATAGAACGTGGGATTGTACACCGTGTAATTCAACTGGTTCACGCCGTTATTTAACAGGGCCGACTCGAACAGTCCCAGGTTGAGCCGGTCGTAGAACATACCCAGGCCGCCGCGAATCACCGTCTTGTGCCGGTTGCCATTGGCGGAACTTCCGGGAGCCCAGGCGAAGCCCAGCCGGGGAGCCCAATCGCGATGATCGCCCACCAGGGTCTGCACTTCGTACCGCAGTCCGGCACTGAGGGTGAGGTTCGAGCGCACGCGCCAGTCGTCCTGAATAAACGGGCCGAAATCCCAACGGCGCATGCTGATGTAAGACTGTCCGGCCTCGATGGAGAAGCGCGAAGGGCCGCCTCCCAGCGCCTGAATCTGCGCCCCGGTCAATCCGGCCTGCGAAAGATACACGTTGCGCTCATACTGCTGCAGGGACGTAAGGTTCGCCGTGAGTGGATTGCCGCTCGAATCCGTCACCACCTGGTTCGACGCATCCAGCACGGGCTCGACGCCGCCCAGGAACGTGAAGGAGCCGGCGAATCCGCCGGGCTGGTTGCTCTGGTCGCTGTCGCGCCGAACGCGTATGCCGAAGCGAATGGTGTGGGCACCCTGCGATAGCGAAGTATTGTTCTGCAACTCCAGGTGCTTGCTGAGACTGTGGGTATCGCCCAAACCATTACCGCCCGTCACGAACGCTCCGGCCACGTTGATCTGCGGAAGCAGGTCGCCGGGAGAGGCGTTGTAGTTGCGGAACAACTGGAAGCGGGTCTCGTTCACGGCCTTGGGTGAGAGTATGGAACTCTCCGTCACCATCACGTTCTGCCCGTCGCCGGTGGTGTTGTATCCCAGGTTGGAATACGGCGCGGGTAGCCTAGTCCCGCCAGGGCCGGCATTGTCCCGCGAATTCATCCGCTCTTCCACACGCACAGTCAGGGTGTTGCTGGGGCTGATGGCGTAATCCACCCGTGGTGCCAGAATCGTAAACGTGGAAGGAGCCAGCACCGAGGTGTTAATGGCGGATTGCGTGAGCGTCTTGGGATCGAAATATTGCGCCACGATGACGGAATTGTCCTGCACGTCGCGGCGGTTGAAATCCATGAAGAACGAGGCCTTCTTTCCGGCTGAACCGCCCAGATTCGCGCTCCACATGCGCGAGGAATAATCCGGCTTGATATTCGAAAACGGGTTGCGGGAATTGAAAACGCCGTCGCTGTCCATCAGGTTGACGGCGCCGCGCAGTTTGTCGGTTCCCGGCTTGGTCAGAATCTCGATTCTGCCGAAGCCCAGGCGGTCGTATTCCGCCGAGAAAGGGTTCTGATTAATGCGAATTTCGCGGATCGATTCCTTCGGCGGAAGCTGGCCGCCGCTGAATCCATCGATATAAATCTGACCGCCGTTGGGGCCGGCGCCCGGACCGGCGAGAGCCTGCAGCGCGTCGGACAGGTCGTCGGGATCGTCGGGGAGCGCCTGCAGATCGGTACCGCGGATGACCAGCGCGGTGGCGTTGTTGTCGGGTTCCACGCTCACTGTCGAGGTGGCTTCGCCTTGTACGGTGACCTCCTGCTTTTCAGCGCGCACGGTCAGTTGTACGGGCACCTGCACGGTCCCGCCCGCCGCCACGGTGACCGCTTTAGTGAACGGGGCGAAGCCCGCCAGCGTGACCGCCACCGTATAATTGCCCGGCACGATTCCCGAAAAAGTGTAGCTGCCGTCGCCTTGCGATTGAATCGTTTTGGCCGTACCCTGGCCGGTAAGCGTCACGGTCGCGGCTGGAATCACCGCGCCGGAATCGTCAGCCAGCACGCCTTTGACGGTGCCGGTGGTCTGTTGCGCGACAGCGGCGCTCACCAGCAGCACCGCGATCAGGCCGGTCATTAATTTATATTTCGACATTATTTACTCTTAAATTGCTAAATTCACCCGTGCTATTGAGAAGGCGTCGGAGCCAGGCGCGAGGATACCTCAATCGTGTTAAGAAACGTTAAGAAGCTGAAGAAAAAGGAACTTCTATAGATAATTGTGTAGGGATTTCACCTACTACGCGGCCAGCATTCCCGCAATTTCGTCATAGAGCCGTTTCGTGAGAGGCACGCGATCCGCCAGCGTCATACCTTTCGTCGAAATAGGAGCGCCGATGCGCAGAGTCACCCGCCCGGTGCGGATGTGGATGGAATCCATCGGCAGTTTCTCGCGCATTCCGATCAGGGCCATCGGCACAATAGGCACGCCCGCCTTGATGGCGATATACGCGGCGCCTTCGGTGAACTCCCGGAGGCCGTGCGGCGAGCGCCCGCCCTCGGGGAACAGCAGCATGCACGTGCCGCGCTCGGCGATCCGGCGCGATGCTTCGGTCATGGCTTTCAGACGGGCTCGCGGATTGTCCCGGTCCACCGGCAAATGGCCCGCGCGCATCAAGTGAGTGCCCAGAAACGGAATCTTATATAGCCCTTTTTTGGCGAAAAAACGAAACTGGTGCGGCAATTGGGAAAGAATCGCCGGAATATCCATGTAACTGGCGTGATTGGACACGAAAACGTACGTGCCTCGCGGGTCGAGTTTCTCCAGCCCTTCCGTCCGCACCCGAATGAAGCTCGCTGCCAGCAGTAGTTTGCCCCAGATGCGCGCCAGATGATGCAGGGTGTTGCCTTCCCGGTCGAAAAACGAGGTCAGAATCGACAGGGTGCCCATCACCACGGTGGACAGCACAATTAAGGGAGTGGAGATCAACAGGGACCGCAGGAAACTCATCGTCGCCCAATGATAACAGGGGGGCAGGGACGGCTACGAGACCGGCTCTACGCTTCCGAGCGGGCCGGATTGCCGCGAAGTTCGGGAGCGATGCGCAGCAGGGCCCACCTGGCGGCGTAGAGGGAGCAACCAATGGCCACAGCGAGCACCGCATTCACGCAAAGGACCGCCAGGGCAGTGGCAAGGAACGCAGCGGCATCCACGCGGCTCATTTTCGGGAGGCGCCGCCAGGCGCTCCAATCCAGCAGGCACAACCCCATCCAGGCAGTCACGCCGGCGATGGCAGGGATCGGGATACGCGCCACAAAGCCGGCGCCCACCGCCAGAATCAGCACCAGAAACACGGCGTGCAGCAGGTTGGACAACCGGGAGGTGCCGCCGCAGCGGACCACGGCCAGGCTGCGCGCCGGAATCCCCACACTGAGCGGGGCGCCGAACATGCCGGCGAAGATGTTGGCGATGCCATAGGCGCCAAGTTCGGAATCGGCGTCGGACGCCTTCATGCGCTGGTGGCGGCCACGGAAATGTTCCACCACGCGCGACGTAATCAGAATATTCACGCTGGATACAAACGCCAGGCCGAATGCCGAGGGAAGCACCGTAAACGCATCGGTAGCCTTCCACGAAAATTCGACAAAAGGCGGCAGCGAGGTGGGCAGAAGTCCAACCTCTTTTTCATGCATGCCCACCAGGCGGGCGACCAGAATCGCCAGGCATACGCCGATGAGCGGCGCGGGCAACCGCGGTGAAACGCGGGCTGCCACGGTGGCGGCCAGGATGACGGTGACACCCAGGATCAGCGGAAACAGGTGCATCGCTGAAACGTGATCCAGGAAAGCCACCAATTGACCTATGGCTGTGACTGCGGCGCGCGACGTGGGCGAACTGATACCGAACATGATGTCGAGCTGGGAGATCAGCATCATGCCGCCGATGCCGCAGGAAAAACCGGAGACGACTGCGTGAGGCACCCGCGTGATATGGCGGCCCAGGCGCATCACGCAAAAGCCCATCATGATTATCGATGCGACAATGGAGACTTTCGCCGCGCCGCCGATGCCCTGGCTGCGCACGGCAGCCGCGATGAACGGAACCGTGGCACTGGCGGTGCCGCCGATCAGCACCGGGTTACGCCCTAACAGGGTAATTACCGGCGCGGTCAGAATCGACGTGAAGATCCCCAGAACCGGCGGCAGTCCCATCATCGACGCCAAAGCCAAACCGTAGGGCAGCGCGATCAGTGCGGCAATCACGCCGCCCGCACAATCTCCGAGTAGTTGAGTGGGACCGTATTTTGCGCCGGGCGGGGTTCCTGTTAACAGGAACGCCCGAAGGTTCAAGCCATCACCTTAAGGAAGGCGGCTTGGAACTTCTTCATCTCCTCCGCGGTGCCGACGGTCACGCGGACGTAGGTCGGCCAGCTCGGCCAGACGCGGCCGATATACACCTTCTCGGTGCGCATGGCGGTGACAATCTGGTTGCCGGGGCGCTTCACGTCCACCATGAAGCAATTGGAGACGGACGGGACGAACTTGAAGTTGTGCTTATCCAGGAACGTGAACAGTCTCGTCGCGCACGTCGGCGATGAGCTTGCGGCGCTCCGGCACCAGGTTCTTGACTTCCAGGCTGGCGCTGGCGGCGGCCATGCCGGTGATCGGCATCATGGTGCTGCTGAAGCCGCTGATTCGGTCCTGCAGGTCGGGACGCGCGATCGCCGCGCCGGCGCGCAGACCGGCCATGCCGTAGATCTTGGAGAACGTGCGCAGGATCACGACATCCTTGTCGGCAGCCACCAGGTCGGAGTTGAACGGCGCGCTCGGCAGATGTGCGTGTAGGCTTCGTCGATCATCACGACCGAGCCCTTCGGCTTGTTGGCGACCAGCCACTCGATATCGGCCTGCGGCGTCAGCGTGCCGGTCGGGTTGTTGGGGTTGCAGATGTAAATCAGCCCGGCGTCCGGGCTGGCAGCGGCCATCGCCTTCACGTCGTGGGAGTAGTTCTTGGTCGAGCGGCACCCTGATGACTTTGGAGCCGATGAATCGGGCCGCGCGCGCACCGGCCTCGTAACCGGGATCGGCCACCACGAAGCGGTTTGGTCGGCGAGGTGAACGCCAGCACGGCCTGGTGCAGCGGACCGCTGGAGCCGGGATGAATACGCACGTAGTCCGTGCTTCAGGCCTTCCTGCTCCGCCAGGAGTCTGACCACCTTGTCGGCTTCGCTGTAGCGATAGCGGCCGCCGTACTGGATCATGTTGTGCACGGCTTCGCGCGCCTCCTGGCACGGGCCCAGCGGGTTCTCGTTGGCGTTGATCATCACGGCATCCGGCGGAGCGTCCACTTTGGAAAGCTGCGCCAGCGCCGGCTCGTTGTAAAACGGCAAGGCAGCCGCTCCGGCGCCCATCATCGCTGCAATCCGGCCGAAGCTGCGGCGCGAAAATCCGCGTTTCGTTACATTTTGTCTTTGCTCGTCTGTAAGAACGTTCATGTTTATTCCCTCTCGTGAGCCGAAGATGATGTGCGCGCGGCACGGTTGCTCGCGACAAGGAGCGGTATTCGCGGCAGCATGGACGCGAGCTGAACTTTCTGCCAAACTATCATCTCCGCACCCTGGTGTCGAATCAATATGTCTTATAGGCCCATAAATAAGATTTATTTATCGCTTTTTTGAGCTTCAAAGCGGATTTGTTTGAGCAGTTCCGTATCCTTCTGCAATTCCGTCTTACCGGCCGGAAACTGGTTGACGTTCAAGATGTAGGCCAGAATGTCGGCGTTCTGCTGCCGGCTCAGCGTGCCGGGCCGGCCTTCCGGCATCGATACGCGCATTCTCTCGAACAAGTCGCCCACCGTCAGCCCGCTCCAATTCGCCATGAATGCCGAACCGGTCAGCGGAGGCGCCGTCTCTCCGCCGTTCAGCGACGAGCCGTGGCAGGACGCGCACTCCTTCGCATATAGTGTCTGGCCGCGTCCGCCCTGCTCCTCGGTATACACGCCGTCCCACACCGAAGCCGCAGGCTGGCCCAAGGCCAATGCCAGCGTGCCGGCCGCCGCGAGCGCGTAAATGTAGTAGGCCGGCTTCATCATTCCGCGTCCGGCAGCCGGTAGGCAAGATACTCGCCGGAGTAAGCGCCGCCGCTTACCGCGACGATGATGTATTGTTTGCCGTTCAGCATATAAGTCATGGGCGACCCGCTCTGCGGCGCCGGCATATAGACCGCGCCCACCTCCTTGCCGGTAGCCTTGTCGTAAGCGCGCAGCATCGCTCCGCGCGGATGATCCGCCGTCGTGGTGATCTGACCCTCGCCCGCGATCACCAGCGTCTTAGTGATCAGCGTGCCGATGTTGTAGCCCGATTGTCCGGTGCGCGGAATCGTCAGCCCCTTGAGCGCCGGGATGATTGCGGATCGCATCCGGCGTTTCGCCGTGCGGCGATCTGCCAGACGATCTCGCCCCTATCCAGATTGATGGCGGAAATGGTGGCGTACGGCGGCTTCATCAGCGGCAGCCCTTGCACGTTCAGGCCGCCGCCGCCTGCGCCGCCGGTCCGCGAGCCGCCGCGGACGTCGCCGGCAGGCGGCGAATCGGCGCCGGCGTTCTCGCCGGGACCGCGCGCGGAACAGCACCTCCTGCCCCGCCGTCCCCGCGATGTAGTTCATGTCGGAAATTTCCTTCGGCGAAGGCACCAGGCCGATCGGCGTGACACAGGCATTGCAGGCGTACGCGTACACCGTGTGCGTTTCGGGATCGTAGGAAGCGCCCGGCCAGTTGGTGCCGCCGCTGGCCGTGCCCAGCGTGAGCGTCGCCAGCGGTCCGCCGAGCTTTGCTCTCCACCGGCGGCGTAAAGACCGGACCCAGCTTGTATTTCGCGACCAGCGTCAGCGCCTGCATCGTGCAGCGCCGGCGTGAAATCGATCAGGTCGTCCGACGAACACGCCGTTGCGGCTGTAGGCGCGCGGCTTGCGTGGGGAATCGGCTGCGTCGGCGAATACCACTCGCCCGGCACGCTGCCCTTTTCAACGGCGCTGCTCCTCGATCGGCCAGACCGGTTTTCCGGTCACGCGGTCGAAGACGTACAGGAAGCCCTGCTTGGTAGGCTGCGCCACGGCCTTCATCGGCGCGGCCATTCACGTTGATGTCGGCCAGCATCGGCGCCGAGGAAATGTCCATGTCCCACAGCGGATGATGCACCAGTTGGAAATGCCACTTATGCTGACCGGTCTTCAGATCCACGCAGACCAGGCTCTCGCCGTACAGGTTGTTGCCCGGCCGGTGGCCGCCGTAGTAATCGCCGGTGGGCGATTCCACCGGCAGGTACACCAGGCCCAAGCTGCTCGTCCACCGTGATCTGCGTCCACACGCCGGTGTTGCCGGTGTATTCGGCCGACCCGTTCTCCCACGTTTCGTAGCCCGACTCGCCCTTGTACCGGAATCGTGTGGAAGATCCACAGCCGCTTGCCGGTGCGCACGTCGAAGCCGCGCACGTAGCCCTTGTTGTTGCGCATGCTCCGCGGGGTCATGCCCTCGCGGAAGGCCGCGCCGATCAGAATGATGTCCTTCGCCACCACCGGCGCCGATTGCAGCCCGATCTCGCCGGTCGTGAGATCGGGCAGGATCGTCTGATCGTCGTTGAGCTTCAGATCCACCGCGCCCTTATCGCCGAATGTCGGGACCAGTCGCGCCGGTCTTGGCGTCGAGCGCGATCAGGCGGTAGCCCGGCGTCACGTAGAGAATGCGCTCCTCCTTGCCATCGGTCCAGTAGGCCAGGCCGCGGCCCGAAAGTTGCCGCGGAGCAGCCGCGCCGCGCGCGCCTTCATGCTCGCCGTGCACCCAGAGCAGTTCGCCCGTGGCTGCATCCAGCGCGATGGCGGCGCGCCGCGAACCGGCGGTGGCGTAGACCACGCCGTTGACCATCAGCGGCGTGCCTTCCAGTTTGTACTCCGGGCGATTGCCCAGGCTGTCCGTCTTGAAGCGCCACGCCACCTCCAGCTTGCTGAAGTTGGTGGCGTTGATCTGGTCCAGCGGGCGGTACCGCGAGCCTGCCAGGTCGGCGGCGTAGGTGGACCACTCGGCATCCTTGACACGAAGCTGGCCCGGCGCGGCCATAGCTGCCAGCGTTAGCCCGGCCGTACAGAAGTATCCAGTATTTGCCACGCATTAAGCCAGCAACCCCAGTTCGCCCAGCTTGCTCTTGATCTGCGTTTTCTGTTCCTCGGTGACGTCCACATGCGGAGGCCGCTGCCACGTCTGGTGCGTTCCCATCATCAGGCTGAGCGCGTACTTCATGGGGCCGTACGATCCCACTCCCATCGGCCGCATCGCCGTATTCAGTTCGCGCAGTTTGTTGTAAGCCTCATCCACATCCTTGCCCGCGCGGTGCGCCGCGAAAACCGCCGCGGCCTGCTCGGGGAAGAGGTTCGCATCGGCCAGTATCGCTCCCATGCCGGCCTGCAGCGCCGCCTTGAGATTGTTGCCCGTACCCGTCATCATGTTCAACTTCGGGAATTCCTTGACGTAGCTCTGGTACTCCGCGGCATCGCCCGCCGAGTCTTTAATCCCGGCCAGATTAGGATAATGTTCCAGCGCGTGCAGCAACTCATTCGTGATCGGCACGGCGCTGGTACCGGGGATGTGATACAGGTGCACCGGAATCTTGGAGGCTTCCAGAATCAGCGAGTAATACTTCACCAACCCGTCCAGCGCGCGGCTTCTTGTAATAGAACGGCGGAATGCAGAGCACTCCGTCGGCGCCGTTCGCCGTGGCGTGAGCTCAGCAAATCGATGGTTTCGGGAAAATTCGTCGTGCCCACCTGGACGATGATCGCCAGGCCGCTCCGATGCTTCAGCGCGGTTTCGGCCACCTTCTTACGCTCCGCCACCGAAAACGAAGGATACTCGCCCGTCGTGCCCAGCACCACCACGCCGTCGAGGCCCTTCTCCTTGAAGTAGGGCATCATCTCCTTGTAAACGCCCTCGTCGAATCTTCAGGGACTTGTCGCAGGGCGTGCACGGCTGCCACGTATAGCTTCTGCATGGAACCGTTGGCAGGCTTGGCCGGCCGTGGCGCGGCCGCAGCCGCGGCCCCGCGCCCTCGCCGCCCCAAGAAATGCTCGTCGCGTCGTTTCCATGGGTTACCCCTCCTCGCTTGGTCAATCATTGTATTACATTCCGCGAGGCAGCATCCGGGCCGCGCGCCTGCTTCGCTGATCGAATGTGCCCGGGGCGCTCCCGGCCCTCGGATGGCGCACGCGCCAGGCTTCCAGAGATGGCCAGAAGGCCGGATCTTCCTGTCCCAGTGCCCATGCGGAGACGCCGGGAAAGCCCATTTCCCGCGCCAGTTGCAACTTGGCACGCAGGCTGCGAGCGTCTTCGTACCAGAGTTCCGTGCGGCGCCCGCCGGCGTCGAGCGTGAGGTGCGGCGAGCTTTCCTTTTCGTCCCACTGCGACTCGGCGGTGGCCATCGCGGCCGAGGCGTCGCGGAATCGCGTAGACCGGCTGCGCCACTTGCCCCCTCCCGCCGCTTCCCATTGCCTGCCGTAGAAGGGCACACCGAGAGAGACTTTGCGCGGCGGAATGGTCTTCGCCGAATACTCAGCGATGGCGCGCACCCAGGGAAGCCCGGCCACCGGACCCGGTTCCGTGGACGAGCCGTGTTCATCGTACGCCATGATGCTCAGGAAATCTGCGTACTTGCCCAGTTCGGCATAATCGTACACGCCGCTCCAGTTGTCCCAGCCGCCGGGCCTCCCGGCGTTACGCGTGGCACTTTTGCGGCCGACGATAGCGGCGCTGAGTTGCAGCCCGTGCCGGTGGAACGCGCGCGCCGCTTCCCGGAAGAAGAGCGTAAACTTGTCGCGATAGGTGTAGTGGATGTTTTCGTAGTCGAACTGGAACCCGATGTATCCGTCGCGCAGGGCGTAATAGAGCAGGTAGCGGATGGCTCTGGCGCGCGATTCGGGAGCGTCCAGCATCGTGTGCATGAGCGGCTGGTTGAATCCCCTGTTCACCACCAGAGGCATGACCGCGATACCCTTCTCCCGGGCGGTGCGCATAACTTCCGCGGGCACTTCACCCATCACGAAGCCTTGGGCGTCCATGGAAAACGTCTGCGGCGCGATGATGGACGTGAGTCCCGCATGCGCCTGAAAATCGGCGATGGCATCGGCGCGGTTCACCATGTACATCAACGTGGTGACTGGCGGCTTTTGCGCGGGCTGTGCCGCGCTGAGAGCGCCGACGGCAAGCCAAAGCAATAAGGTCCGCATTTCCCGAAGTGTATCACCGCGCTTGAGAAACTCGCGGGAACTTTCGCGGCCCGGCGTGGAATAAACTAGAGAGAAGTCCGCGACGCGTGTAGATTTGTGGACAACCGGTTAACTCAATGCGTTCTCTGCAATATGCAGTAGTTGTATCTCTCTGCCTCGGCAGCGCCATGAAGGCCCAGGGGCCTGCCGAGCCCATGGTGCAGGCGCCGGAAGACAAGCGTATTTTCGGCGTTCTGCCGAACAACCGCACCACCGAAAGCTCGATTCCGTTTCACCCGATCACGTCCCGGCAGAAGATGACGATCGCGTACAAGGACTCCTTCGACTGGCCGGTGTATCCCACGGCAGGCCTGTTCGCCACGCTATATCAACTGGAAAATCAGAATCCTTCGTTCGGACAGGGTATGGCGGGTTACGCCAAACGTTTCGCTACCGCTTATGGCGATCAGATGATCGGCAACATGATGACCGAGGGAATCGTCCCGTCGCTCATGCACGAAGATCCGCGCTATTTCCGCCTGGGCGAAGGAACTAAAAAGCATAGAGCCTGGTACGCGGTGACGCGCATCCTGATTGACCGGAAAGATTCCGGGCGCGCCAGTTTCAACGTATCGGAATGGGGCGGAAACGCGCTTGCGGCGGCCATCTCCAACGCTTATTATCGCGATACGCGCGACGCCAAAGACAACGCCACCAAGCTGATGATCTCGTGCGGCACCGATGCGTTTTCCAATGTGCTGAAGGAATTCTGGCCCGACGTTAAGAAGAAATTGCATCGCAGCCGCCCCGCCAAACAATCGGAGCCCGCCGCTTCGTTCTAGGCGGCGTCGCAGGGGAAATGGAGCACCACGCGATAAGTATCGCCGATGCTGCCTGCCTCCAGCGATGCCGCTTCGCCGTAGCGGACCTTCAGGCGGCGGCGGACATGAGCCAGGCCGAGACCGTTCTTGCGCGGCGGCGGCATGTCCGGGTCGAAGGCATTCTCCACCGCGATGGTCACGCCGGAGGCGGCACGGGTGGCCGAAACGCGCACGGCGCCCCCCTCCACCAGGCCCGCGATCCCGTGCTTCACGGCATTCTCCACCAGGGGTTGCAGCATGAGCGCCGGCACCATGCACTCCTCGCATGCGGCTTCGATCTGCTCTTCCACCCGCAGGCGTTCGCCAAAGCGAACCCGCTCCACCTCCAGGTAGTTCCGCGCCAACGCCAGTTCGTCGTGAAGCGGAATGCTCTCACGATCGGTCAAGCCCAGGCTGCTGCGCAGAAAATCGGACAGGCGGATGCACATTTCGCGGGCGCGGGCGCCGTCGATGGTGGCCAGCGCGGCGATGGAGTGCAAGCTATTGAAGAGGAAGTGCGGATTGATCTGCATCTTCAGAGCCCGCAGTTCCGCCTCGCGCGCCAGGGTGCGTGCTTCCGCGGCGCGGCGCTCGGCTTCGCGGCCCTGCTCGGCGCTCAGGGCGGTATAGTGCAGTCCCGCCGAAAGCAGGTACAGCACAAAGCCCATACCGAACAGCAGCGGCAGAACGCCCTGCAGTTTCTGGTCCACACCCTCCAGGCCGTGAATCGAGGAGAGGAGCGATGCCGTCACCCAGGCGGCGCCCGTCAGCACCAGGCTGCCGGCCGCAGCGGCGACCGTCCAGGTGGCCGCCAGGCTGGTGACTCCGGCCAGGCTGAGCGGCCGCGTGCGGCAGATGTACCACGGGGACAGGCAGACGAAAGCGTACACCAGGCAGGGCGGCCCCAGGACAGAGACAGCCTCGGACACCGGCAAGCGTCCGGAGGCCCAACTGATGGCCACCAGCAGAGCCAGAACAGGTATCCACGCCACCAGGTAAACCACCAGGCGCCGGCGCACCAGAAGAGGATGCATAGCGGCCTACTTGTTTTTGATTTCCACGCCGCCGAACACGGCCGAACCCTTGACGATGAGCCGCTTGGGATGGGGCACCAGTACCGGGTCCGGCGCCTTGGTGCTGTTGATGACGCCGCCGAAGACGGCCGTGGCTTTGATCACTACCAGCCAGTCCTCAGGCACTTTCACTTCCGCCCCTCCCAGCACTGCGTCGATTTTCAGCACGGCTTCGTCGCCGGCCATGTGGGAGCCGCGCAGATCGATTTCGATGCCGCCGAAAACCGTCTCATACCGCCCGCCATCGAATTCCTGCCCGCAGTAACTACGGGTGGACTGCCCGAAAACGGTCGACTCCTTGGGGTGGTAGTGGAACCCGAAGAAATCCGTATGACGGCGGTAACGCTCGGCCCTGTCTTGCAGCGCACCCATGTTCCAGCGCGTACGGTCCAGCAACATCAGCAGGCCCGCGCCGATCAGGGCGAGAGGCCACACCTGGTTCCACGTGATCACCAGGAATCCCAGGTTGCGGGCCAGCAGCAGCGCCCCTACTGCGACAAACACTCCGCCAACGGACTTGCCGAAAGTCTCGGCGGAATCCACCAGCAGCATGATTCCTACAGCCACCAGGATGCCGGGCCAATAGCGCAGAATTTCGCGCACCGGCAGAATGTGCAGATTATTCAGGAAGAAAAGAGCGCCCACAGCGATCAAAACAATCGCCGGGATCATGCGCTCTATACCATTCCAATCGGATCTTTGGTCTTGATTTTCCGGTTGCATGAACTCAGCGTAGAGCGGCGGACGCGCCGAAGCCCGGCGTTTTCGGCGAACGGCGGGCGGTTACCGGCGAACGGCGGCGCCTGCTTCCGTTACCGGTGAAAACAGCACGGAGCTCATCTTGCGCAGAAACTCGGCCTCCGAAAAGCGGCTGGCATGCGCCTGCAGTTCCGCCGGGCGAATGTCCGGCTCGAGCGATTCAAACTCGCGGATCGCCGCGGCAAGCGAGGCTTCCGTGGGTTCGCGGAAGAAAACGCCGCCAAACGAGGGAACCGTCTCCAGCGCGCCGCCCCGGCCAAGAGCGATCACCGGCTTGCCGCTGGCCAGAGCCTCCACCGGCGTGATGCCGAAATCCTCTTCCCCGGGCAGCAGAAGCGCCCGGCAGCGGGCGTACAACTCGCACAGCGTGCGGTCGGAAACCCGCCCCAGGAACTCCACATTGCTGAACGCCATCCTCCTCAGCCGGCGCAGTTCCGGACCGCCGCCGGCAATGCGCAGGCGGCGGCCGCTGCGCGAAAAGGCGCGCACGGCGATGTCGATTCGCTTGTACGGCACAAGCTCGGAAACGATCAGGAAGTAGTCCTCCGGCGGCTGCCATGTGAAGGCGTCCACATCCACCGGCGGGTGGATCACATCGGCCTCGCGCCGCCAGGTTTTCCAGATGCGCGTCTGCACGTTGTGGCTGTTGGCGATAAACCGGTCTACGCGCGCGGCGGAAGCGAAATCCCAGAGCCGCAGATAGTTGCTCAGCGGCGCCATGGCCGCCCGCTTCAGGCGCGAGCGCGTCCACTCGTTGCGGTAGGCCGGATAGAGGTCCCACAGATAGCGCATGGGAGTGTGGCAGTAGCAGATATGCCGCGCGGTGGAAGGCGCGATGACCCCTTTGGCCGGGCCGGATTCGCTGCTCACCACCAGGTCGTAGCCGCGCAGATCGAACCCTTCCAGGGCCATGGGCATGAGCGGCAACAGCGAACGATGCCAGCGGCGCAACGGATTGAGAGCAGAGGCGGTGATCCGGTGACGCCGCACTTCGGGGCTCAACGATCGCCGGGTCGCAGAACAGGGTAAAGATGTCCGCGTCCGGCAGCAGGCGGCACAGCGCGTCCAGGACTTTTTCACCGCCGCGCCGGTGGAGCAGCCAATAGTGGACAATGGCGGTGCGCATTCGATAATTAGCTTACGCCTTTTCCGCCGACCTGCAACGGGTCTGCCAACAGTTTTACCACTGTAAAGCTAATAGCCGTGTTATCAATTATTTGTGAGCAGATCGAGGACCGTGGGAAAGAGCTTATACGATCCGTTATTGCATGAAGTGGAGTTGCCTCTGGCGGTGGATTATTATCCTCTGGGATTCCGCGTCAGGGTGCTCAGCAACTCACCGGATGTGCAGGCCGCGGCACAGGAAAGCTGGCGGTGGTATGGTCCGGAATTCGACCGGCCGCCGCTGGAAGTCCGCATCATCGTGCGGGCCGAGGGCGAACTGGCGCCGGAGCCGACGTTCCTGTCCCAGGAGCACATCATCACGGTGGTTTCCGACCGGGACAATTTCGCCTGCGTGGACTTCCGATCGCGATTCGCTTACGCCTTTGTATCGCGGAAGACGGCGGCGGACCACGCCTGGCTCCGCTGGTTCTTTCTGGAGCCCATGGCGTACTTCCTGCTGGCGCAAGCCTATACCATGCCGATGCACGCCGCCTGTATCGCCAGCGGCGAGAGCGGCATTCTGCTCAGCGGAGCTTCCGGCGCGGGCAAAAGTACGCTGGCCTTCGCCTGCGCGCGGGCCGGATGGACCTTTGTGTCCGATGACGCCACTTCGCTGCTGCAGGAAAGCGAGGATCGCATCGTCATCGGCAAGCCGCACCAGGCGCGCGTTCGCGACGATGCGCCGCGCCTGTTCCCGGAACTGGAAGGGTATTGCACCCGGGCGCGCCCCAACGGCAAGCTTTCCATCGAAATTCCGATGGAGGCGTTTCCGTGGATTCGGACCGCGCTGCATTGCCGCGTCGATGCGATCGTATTTCTGGACCGGCGCAGCGGAACGCCGGGGCTGATTTTGGCGCCGCGCGAAGAGACCGCCGATGCTTTGCTGGCCGCGATGCCGTCGTATGGCCACGAGGTGCGGAGCCGCCACGAGCGCGCTGTCAGGAGACTGCTGGAAGTGCCCGCGTACCGTTTACGCTACGAGCGGCTGGAAGACGCCATGGAACTGCTGGATGGGCTGAAGAATGTTTAGGCCGCGGATGAACGCGGATGAACGCCGATAAGTAACAGGAACACGAATTGAACAAATTACTACTTGCTCTTATTTGTCTGCCTGCCTTCGGGCAGATCGCTTCCTCGACCCTCTCGGGAACCGTTACGGACCAGTCCGGCGCGGTGGTCTCCGGGGCAGCCATCACCGCGGCGCAGACTTCGACCGGATTTTCGCGCAGCACCGTGACCGATGGCCGCGGCGTATACACCTTCGAGGATCTGCCGCCGGGAACCTATTCGGTGACCGCGCGGAAAACCGGCTTCCGCGATTTCGAAGCCGGCGGCATCGAGTTGCTGGTCAATCAGAAGGCGCGGCAGGAGATTCAACTGGTAGTGGGCACGGGCAGCGAACGCATCTCGGTGACGGGCTCGGTTTCGCCGGTGCAGACCGAAGAGCCCAGCCTGGGCTACCGCATGGACAGCACGCGCATCGCCGATCTGCCGCTGGATTCGCGCAATGTCGTAGCCCTGGTGACGCTCGGGCCGGGCGCCATCCCGCGGCAACTCGGCGGCTTCGTGCACGACGTAGTCAACGACGTGCAGGAAGGCTCGCGCGGCTCGGTGGCGCTGAATCCGCCGATCAACGGAAGCCGGTCCACCGACAATGCGTTTCTGCTGGACGGCGCGTACGATACCGACCGCAACACCTTCGCCATCGCGGTCTATCCGCCGATGGAATCGGTCCAGGAGTTTCACATTCAATCCCTGCTGGCCCCGGCGGAGTTTCCGCAGAACGGCGGCGGCGCCATCGACGTGGTCACCAAGTCTGGCACCAAGAACCTGCACGGCAGCGCCTTCGAGTACTTCGATAACGAAGCCACCGACGCGCGCAATTATTTCGACGATCCGGCTCTGCCGCGCCCCATCTTCCGGCAGAACGAATTCGGCGCGTCGCTGGGCGGCCCGGTGCCGCTCCTGAAGAATACTTTCTTCTATGGCGTCTACGAAGGACTGCGGCAGAAAAGCGGAACCTCGGCCGTCAGCCTGGTGCCGGACGCTCTCACGCGCGCGGGCAATTTCGCGGGCCAGAATACCATTTACGATCCGCTGAGCCTCAACGTGGCTGCGAATACGCGCACTCCCTTCCCCGGCGACCAGATTCCGCAGGGCCGCATCGACCCCATCGCCAGCGCCTTTCTGGCGAAATACGAGCCGCTGCCCAACAGCAACAGCGCGTCCGGCAACTATCTGGATGCCACTCCCAACCAGAACAACACCGATAGCGCCAGCGGCCGCATCGATCATCAGTTCGCCAACCAAAGCCTGCTCACCGGCCGCTACACTTACAACGGAGAGGGCAACACGGTGGCCGGATCGTTCCCGCTGCTGCCGCTTTCCGAGCAGGTGCGCGCGCAGCAGCTCGCCCTGGGGTACACCACCAGCCGCGCTTCCTGGATCAACGAGGCGCGCTTCGCCTACACGCGCCTGCGGCTGTACGATGTGCCGGAGAGCGCCTTCAAGACCAACGTGGAGCAGGCCCTCGGGCTGGCGAACCCGGACACCAATCCCTTCGATTTCGGCCTGCCGTATTTCAACGCCACGGATTATTCCATGGTGACCGATTCGCCCACGCTGCCGCAGGTGCAGCGCGACAATTTGTGGCAGGCATCCGACAGTCTTTCGATGGTCCGCGGGCGGCACACACTGAAGTTCGGCGTGGATTTCATCCACTCGCAGTTGAATTATCTGCAAAGTAACAATGTCCGCGGCACTTACAACTACTCGGGCGTTTTCACCAGCGCGGACGGCTCTGGGGTAGGCAGCGGCGACCCGTTTGCCGATTTTCTGCTGGGTTATCCGCAGGAGACCATCAAGACCAGCGGGTCGGGCCAGGCCTATCTGCGGCAGAACGACTACGCCGGGTACTTACAGGACGAGTGGCGCGTGAACCCGCACCTGACCCTGAACCTCGGGCTGCGCTACGAATACGCCGCGCCCTATACCGAAGCGCGCGACAACCTGTTGAACCTGGATTATTCCACGCTTCCAAATGCGCCGCGCCTGGTGCGAGTGAATTCGGCGGTGAATCCGGACTTCCACAACTTCTCGCCGCGCGCCGGGCTGGCGTGGCAGTTGCCCGGTTTTGTGTTTCGCGCCGGCTACGGCATTTATTACAGCCAGGAAATCTCCACCGAAACCTACGACCTGGTGCTCAACGGCCTCTCGAACGTCCACAATGAGACGCAGGCCACGCAGTTGCCGGTGCTGACCACGCGCAACGGGTTCGCCACCACCAGCGCCACGGGCTTCCCCAGCTATTTCGGAGTCGACCCCAAGGCGCCCACGGCGTACGTCCAGCAATGGACCGCCAGCGTGCAGCGCGAACTGCCGAAGAAGGTGCTGCTGGAGATCGCCTATGCCGCGTCCAAGGGCACGCACCTGGGCCGCTTCCGCCAGTTCAACACTCCGGCGCACGTCGAGACTGGCGAAAACCTCGGGCCGCGCCCCGGAGACCTGCAATCGCTGCGCACCTTTCCGGAACTGGGGCCGATCGTGCAGCGCCAGCACATCGCCAACTCTGCTTACAATTCGCTGCAGGTGAAGGTGGAGAAGAGCCTGTCCACACGGCTCAGCTTGCTGAGCAGCTTTGTGTGGTCGAAATCGCTGGACGATGCCGACACCATCATCCCCGGCCTGTTCGACAGCGTGGGCGCGCAGGATGAGCGCAATCTGCGGCTGGAGCGCGGGCTTTCGTTCGCAAACCCCGGCCGGCGGATCAGCGCGGGATACGTGTACCGGCTGCCGGACACCCGCATGGCTGGTCCTGTGCTGCGCGGCTGGTCGTTGAGCGGCACCGTGACCCTGCAGGACGGGACGCCGCTGAATCCTTTTTACTTCGCGCTGGATTTCGCCAATTCGGGCACGCCCAACCGGCCCAATATCGTGCCGGGACAGAGCATCGCCCTGCCGCGCAGCGTGCGCGACGCCAACCAGTTTTTCAATACCGCCGCATTCAGCGCGCCGGCGCCGTTCACCTTCGGCGATGCGGGCCGCGACATTCTGCCCGGCCCGGGCAACAATATTTTCGATTTCGCCTTGCAGCGCCGCTTCCGCGTGCACGAAGCGCAGAGCATGCAATTTCGCGCCGAGACCTTCAATACGTTCAATCACCCCAACTGGGGCATTCCCGGTCCGAATCCGGATTTTGGCCCGTTCTTCGGCAAAATCTTCACGTCCGGGGATCCGCGGCGCATGCAGTTCGCCCTGCGGTACGATTTCTGAAAGCGCTGAACGATGCCGAACCCCTGGGTGAAGGGCTCCAGCCTGCCGCGCGTTCCCGCCGCCGTTCTGGCAGCGCTGCACCTGTCCGAGCCGCGCCCGGATCTGCTGGCGTCGCTCAGCGAGCGCCAGTGGGAGCAGGCGCTGGATTTCAGCGATCGCTCGCAGTTGACCCTGGCGCTGAGCGCCCTGGCGCCGGAGCGCACCGCCCTCGCCGTCCGCAATAACGCCGAACGTCTGCGCCGCGCCTGGCAGTTGTACGCCGACCTGGCGGCGTGTCTCGAACGCGCCGGAATCGAGTTCCTGGCCATCAAGGGTCTCACCCAATGTCCGGCCTTCATTCCGGATCCGGCCATTCGCCCGCAATACGACATCGATCTCTTCGTGCCTCGCGAGAAGGTGATGGCGGCGGCGGAAGCGGTGCATACTCTCGGCTTCGAACCGCTGCAGGACATGGAACGGTTCCCCACAGACCATTTGCCCGCCCTGATCCGCAAGACCGGATGGGAATGGCGGGGCGATTTCTACGATCCCGAGATGCCGCTCGCGGTGGAGCTGCATTTCCGCTTCTGGAACCAGCAGGTGGAGAAGCTCGCGGTTCCCGACGTGGAGGAGTTCTGGAACCGCCGCATGGTCCGGGAAGTAGCCGGCATTCCGATGGCGGCGCTGGCGCCCCACGACGCCCTTGGGTATACGGCGCTGCACTTGCTACGCCACCTGTTCCGCGGGAGCGAGCGGCCTTTCCATGTGTACGAACTGGCCCGCTTCCTCGATAGCCATGCCGCCGATGCCGGGTTCTGGGACCAGTGGCGCGACCTGCATTCGCCGGCATTCCGCCGCTTGCAGGCGGTGGCCTTCCGGTTGGCGGAGGAGTGGTTCGGTTGCGCCCTGAGCCCCGTCGCGCGGCTCGAACTCGACCGGTTGCCGCACGCCACGCAAGCCTGGTTCGACCAGTTCGGCGTATCCACGGCCAACCGCCCGTTCTCCTCCTCGAAGCCGGAGCTGTGGCTGCACCTGAGCTTGCTGGACTCGCGCCGTGACGCCTGGAGCGTGGCTCGCCGGCGCCTGCTGCCGTTCAGCCTGCCCGGTCCCGTGGACGCCATCCACATCCCCGAAAGCGACATGGAGTGGCACCGCCGCGCGCTTAAAGGTTTGCGCTACGGCGCCTATGTGGCCACCCGCTTGAAGCACCATTTCGCCTCGATATTTCCTACGCTGCGCTCGGGCTCGCTGTGGTGGTGGCAGACGAATCGCCTGGGTGCGCAATTCTGGATCTTCCTGGCCGCCGCCGTGCTTTACAATTTCGCCCTGTTCCTTTTCGTGCTGCTCTACAACCTGCACCTGTTGGACCTGGGCTTCCGCGAAAATTTCCTGGGAGTGGTGAGCAGCGCCGGCACAGCGGGTTGTCTGCTGGGCACGCTGCCCGCGGCCGCCATCGTGCGGCGCTTCGGAACGCGCCGCAGCCTGGTTGGTACCATCGCCGGCACTTCGGCGCTTTGCGCGCTGCGCGCCCTCGTGGTTTCGCGTGCCGCCCTGGCCGGCCTGGCATTCGGAAACGGGATCGTCTTTTCGGTCTGGGCGATTCTGATGGCGCCCACCATCGCGGGCGCGGTGGAGGAGGACCGGCGCCCCACGGCGTTCAGCCTCTTCTTCGCCGTGATGTTTGCCGTAGGCATCGCCGGCGGATGGTTGGGCGGCAAGCTGCCTCTGTGGGTGCACAGCAAACAGGCGGCCCTGTTGGTGGCGGCGGCGCTCGCAGGCCTCGCCATTTGGCCGGCGCTGCATCTGAGGCCTGCTCCCCCCGCGCCGGAGGGCGCCCGCATCTATCCGCGCGATCCCTTCCTGCTGCGCTACCTGGTTCCCTTTGCGCTGTGGAACCTGGCGACCGGCAGCTTCAATCCTTTCTTTAATGCCTATTTCGCACGTTTGCGATTTCCCGTGGAGCGTATCGGGTTGATTTTTTCAGGCTCGCAGGCCGTCCAGGTGATCGCCGTGCTGCTGGCCCCGCTGGTATTCCGCCGCGCCGGACTGGTAACCGGCATCGTGTGGATGATGGCCGCCACCGCCTGCGGTCTGGGCGCGCTCGCCACACAACCGGTAACGGCCGCAGCGCTGGCCTACGTCGCGTATATGGCGTTCCAGTGGATGAGCGAGCCCGGATTGAACACACTGTTGATGAACCAGGTGGCCGAGCGGGAACGCAGCGGCGCATCCGCGTTGAATTTCCTGGTGGCATTTTCGGCGCAGGCGCTGGCCGCCTGGGGCGCGGGCTCGCTGCTCTCGCGTTTCGGCTATGGCGCGGTGCTCGCGGGAGCGGCCGGACTGGCCCTGGCATCCGCCGGTCTGTTCCAGCTTTTGCTGGGCCATCGCGATTCCGAAACGCACATGCGGAGTGCCGCCGCTCCGGAGGCGGCTGCGTCAAGTTCTTGACGCCCGGCAAAAAAATGACGCTCCCGCAATCGCACCGGGAGATTCGGATCAACAGGTTACAGATGGCACGCGATCTGCAAGCAATCCGGCGTGGCTATTCACACCAATCCGATTCGACCTCACGCGATCGCGAGCCAGCCGGTGAGCCAGGCTCCCGCCAAAAACACCCAAACCCAGGCGTTCAGCACGCTGCTGAATAGTATCGCCTCCAATAAGCCGGCACAACGAACCCCTGTCGTGAGTGCCACTGCCAACAGTTCAACGAGCACCCCCAGTGCGCCGATCAGTCCTTTCCCCATCTCCACCGACACCACGCCCGTCCCGACGCCGGTCAGCAGCACAGGCACCTCGCTGGCGAACCTGATGGCTGCGGCTTCTTACGCCGGTGTGCCGTATGCCGACCTGACTTCGAGGTTTAACGGAGTCAGCAATGGCAGCTACGATCCGAACTGGCAAACCAAACTGGCCAACGCGCTGGAGGCACGCTTGCAATCCGTGGCCGGATCGAGCACCGCCAACCAGATCTACGATCCGAACCCCGTCAACGACACCGTTCCGATCGATCTGACGAATACGAAGCAGTTCTCTTCGTCCAGTTCCGAGATCAACACCTTGTTAAGCAACATGTGGTCCGCGGTCCATGCCGGCGATGTGAACGCATACCATTCCGCCCTCCAGCAGGTGGATTCGTGGTATCAAAGCAACGGGCAGCAGAACTATTACACTGGCCTCTCCGACGGTCAGGTGGCGGCCTACAATCCCGCCAACGGGGTCGGCCCGGGGGTCGAGATGCCCAATGCCAATCCCACCGTCGCCGCCGCCGAACTCGCCGCGATTACCGGGCAGGCCGCCGCGATGTTGAACCTGGCCTCCATCGCCCAAGCCGCGACAATCAAGACGTAAGCATAAGGCGCTGATGCAGCGGCGTCAGTAGTGGTACCGAGCTTGGAGGAAATCAATGGCCTCGCCCGTGACCCGGTACACCAGGCGGTGTTCCTGAGTGACGCGCCGCGACCCACACCCCGCCAGTACATATCTCAGCAGTTCGGGCTTTCCGGGCCCTTCAAAGGGGTCCCGCATGACCGCCTCGATGAGATCCAGCACCCTGATTGCGGTGCTTCGTTCGGTTTTGACCCAAAAACGCAGATCCTCCCGGAACTCGGGTTGAAAGATCGCAAGCCGCTTAAGCTCTCGCTTCACCGAGGATCGCTCGCCTCAATTCCATTATGGTTTCGGGCTTCGTTTTTCCTCGTTCTGCCCGGCGTAGCGCCCCCAGAAGACGTCGAGCGTTTCGTGGTGAGCGTAGCAGATGCGCAGTTTCCAGGAGGCCAGCGAGTTCGGTGGCCGGAAGCAAAGCGACATCGCGGGCTCCCCGTCGCCGGACAATCACCGTGTCCTGCTGGTCGACCACCTCGTCGAGAACGCTGGCGAGATTTTCACGCAGACTCGTATATGTTGTTTCCCTGGGCATCACGCACCCCAATCCGTATTGTACAGCATTCCTGTACGGCCACGGAGAGGCGTTTGCAGTGAGGTGCTTTCGGCCGTCTGCTTCTCGGGTCGTTTTGAGTCTCGGATGTCGCCACTGGGCCCCTGCGGGAGATTACTCCCCATAAACGCTTCCGACCTCGATCATTGCTACCGCTTGTTCACCCGCATGGGATTGATGATCTTCAAACCCGCGAAGAGCCTTTCGTTTTCCGTGATCACCACACAATCATTTGCCTCGGCAACTGCTGCGACGATCATGTCGAGTGGGCTCCGTGGCCGCCCTTTCGCCGTCCCGTCGGCCATCAACCGCGCCCAGATGAGGCTGGCCTTCTCATCGAACGGCAGAACCCGACCGGCGAACAGCGCTTGCGGACCTTCGGGGCCGGAAAACCAACGCTCTAACTCCCTGCGCTTCTTTCCGGCGGGCTTCTCCAGAATTCCGCGCCGGATCTCAGCGACCGTCAGTGAGGAGATAAACAAATCCTCGTCGGCCTGTTCTGCCATCCAAGCTACCAAGCCTTCGGATGGCACCGTTTTGGTGACATTGCTAATGATATTGGTGTCGAGCAGGGACCTGCTCAAAGGTCAACCTCGCGTCCCAGTGTAACCGGGCGTTTGAGATCCAGATCGGCGCCCACCAAAGGCGATCGGCGTAATGCGTTCAGAATACCGCCATTCTTCGGCGGCTCCCCTGAGATAGTTCGTCGGACGGTGGCTCGAATCCGCACCGAATCCGAGTCGCCGCCGGCGAGGCGCTTTGCCAGCGACCTGATCAAGTCGCGATCTCCGTCAAGTCCCAGAACCTCAAACCGGGCCAGCCCTCTCTGGTTCAGGCGCTTCCGGTAGTTTTTGAGCGCTCGTTTTTGCGGAGTGGTGCTCAAGGCCAGATCCTTTCTGTATATCCAGTAATATAACCAGATTGTAGCATTTTGTAGCCAACTGTCCGGCATCACTCCCCAGAAACGCGCTTCCACCCGGCAATCCCATGAGTGAGAAGGCGACTCGCGGATCTGGCCCCAAACGGAGTTTGCAAGAACTTGCCGATTCCGCCCCGGCCCCCCCGCCTATTCGTATTTCAGTGCTCGTACCGGATCGATCCTCGCGGCCTTCCAACTCGGGAGTATCGCGGCCAACATCGCTACCAGGGCCAGGACTCCGGCCGCTCCGCCGAGCACCACCGGGTCGGCGGCCTTGATGCCGAAGAGTTGCGAATCTACCAGGCGGCTAAGGGCCAATGCCCCACCCAGTCCGATGGCGATTCCTGCCGCCGCCATGGCGCCGGCCTCGCGCAGGATCATGACCACCACCTGGACGGGCACCGCGCCAAGCGCCATGCGAATGCCAATTTCCGGCGTGCGCCGCGCCACCGCGTAGGCTACCACGCCATATAGGCCGATAGCCGCCAGCAGAGTCGCCAGCGCTCCGAAGGCCTCGCTGAGCAGGGCGATCAATTGCTCGGTATAGAGCGAGTCGCGAATTTTCAGGTCCAGCGGCTGGATGGTCATCACCGGAATGTTCGGGTCCGCCTCGCGCACCAGGCGCCGGATGTCCGCGGTCAGGCGGCCCTCATCTCCGGTCGCGCGCACGTAAAATACCAGTCGCCCCGGCTTGTCCCATTGCTCGTAAGGCATGTAGATGGTTTCCTTGGCCTGGACGCGCACCTCGTTATGGATATCCGGAACCACGCCCACAATTTCGCGGTCGAAAACCGGGTGATTGCTGCCGCCAAACATGAGCCGCCGGCCGATGGGGTCTTTCCCGGCCAGGTACCGGCGCACGAAAGAGTCGTTGACTACCACCGTCTTGGGAGCGGCATGGTCGTCGCGCGCGGTGAACTCGCGCCCGGCGCGCAGCGGAATGTTCAAGGCGCGGAAGAATCCGGCGCTCACCGCCACCGTCGCTGCGCCGGTGTACTCGTCGGGCTGGGCCGCATAGCCTTCCACCGTGATGTTCCCCGCCGTCGTGCCGTCGCCAAAAGGACCATCGGCTGCCGCGCCCACACCCGAGACTTCGGGCAGTGCCGACAGCCGGCCCAGCAGGTCCTTGTAGAACGCCAGCGCGTCCGCCAGTTTGGGGCGGCTCAAGGTCGCATTGGCGTTGAAGATCATGAGCCGCTGGGTCCGGAACCCCAGGTTGACATGCAGCAGATTGCGCAGGCTGCCGCTGAACACTCCAGCCCCGACCACCAGAAGCAGCGAGAGCGCCAGTTGGGCTACCACCAGTCCGCGGCGGAAGCGCGCCGGACCGCCCGCCACGTTGCTGGCCTGCTGTTTCAAGGTCCCCGAGACATCCGGGCGGGTGGCTTGCATCGCGGGGACCAATCCGAAGAGCAAACCGCAAACTGCCGATACCCCCACGGTGAACAGCAGCAACTGGCCGTCCAGGGAAGCGCTCAGCGAACCCTGGTAGCTCTTCGGCAGCACGTGCACCAGCGCCAGGACCCCCCAGTAACAGAACGCCAGTCCCAGGACCCCGCCGGCGAAGGCCAGCAGCAGCCCTTCCATTAGCAGTTGTTTCACCAGGGCGCCACGTCCCGCGCCCATCGCCAGGCGAATGGCAATCTCTTTTTGCCGTCCGGCGGCGCGCGCCAGCATCAGGCTGGCCACATTGGCGCAGGCAATTAGCAGCACCAGCACCACCAGCGTCATCAGCGCTTCCAGGGGCTTCTCCCAGCGATCGCGCATGCCGCTGATGCCCTGTGCCGCCGGCCGCAGTTGGGCGCGATGGGTCAGAAATTCCTGGCGGTCGCGCTCGCGCCGCATGTCGCCCATCTGCGCCACTTCGCCTTCCAGGATGGCGCGATACACCACGTCGGTGGCCGCCTGAGCGCGCTTCACGTTCATTCCCGGCTGCAGGCGTCCGAACAGGTTGAGCCAGCGGGTGCGGCGGTCGTTGAGCGCGTCCATGGTGGGCAGGATGGTGCGCTGCATGGCGATGGGAACATACAGATCCGGGGTGTGACCCGGGGTGATGCCGCGGAATTTCGCATCGGCCACGCCGACCACCTGGAAGGGAAGGCCGTTCAGGCTGATGTTCCGGTTGAGGATGGATGGGTCGCCGCCGAACTGGCTCGACCAGTAGGCGTGGCTCAGGACCGTGACCGGCGAGCCGCCCGCCGCGCCGTCATCCGCGGCGGTGAACACGCGGCCCATGGCCGCATCCACGCCCAGCACCTGAAAGAAGTTCCCCGATACCAGTTCGGTGGTCACCGAGACCACCGCACCGTGCCCGGAGAGCCGCGCCGAGCCGCCCATGCGCGCAATCATCCCCGCCATGGCCTGGTCGCGATCCCGCAGGTCACGATACATCGGGTAGGAAAATACCGATTCGTGGTTGTCGCTGGAACTGCTTCCGGGCGCGTTGTAGTCGGTGTGCAGCAGCACCATGCGATCCGGCTGGCGGACCGGCAGGGAGGCCAGCACTACCTGGTCCAGGAGCGAGAAGATCGCTGTATTGGCGCCGATGCCGAGCGCCAGGGACAACACCGCCGCTACCGTAAACAGGGGACTGCGCCGCAGCGTGCGAAAGGAAAACGCCAGGTCTTTCCACATATGCAGATTAGACGACAGGTTGCCGGAAATCGCACCCTCGAAATCTCAAAAACAAGAACAATCCGGCGCTTCGCCCGTATAATTTGAGCAATGACACCCGCTCGCATGGTTCGCGGCGCGCTTGTGGCTCTGGTTCTCTGCGGGATTGCGCTGGCCGCTGCCGGCGCGCAAGCCCTTCGGCCGTACAGGATGGCTACCGGCTCCATGGAGCCTACGCTCATCCCCGGCGACTATTTTCTGGCCCGTCCGCTCGGCAACGCGGGCATCACGCGCGGCGAGATCGTCCAGATACGCTACCCCGCGGATCCCCGGCAGATCTGGATCAAGCGCGTAGTGGCGGTGGGCGGCGACCGTGTGCGCTTTCACGATAAGGCCCTGATTCTTAATGGCTCCCAGGCCAGCGAGCCCTACGTCATTCATACCACCGCTTATCTCGATACGTTCCGGGACAACTTCCCGGCAGCGCCCATCGCCGGCCTGCAGGGGAATTGGGGAGCCGCCTTGCCGCGCTATGTAGCCGGCGGGGAATTGGTAGTGCCGGAAGGTAAGTTCTTCGTGCTCGGCGACAATCGCGACAACTCGCTGGATAGCCGTTATTTCGGATTCGTGGACCGCTCTGGCATCATCGGCAAGCCAGTGCTGATTTACTACTCCGCGGAGCCTGGGCACCGTACGGCTGTCCGCTGGCAGCGCATGTTCCGGAGATTTTAAGCTCATGTTCCAACCTCGCCGTTTCTTTGCGCGTCTCGAATCCCTGACCGATATCCGCCGCGGTTTCGCCGGCGAATGGGTCGTGACCTTCATTTTCCTGCTGTTCGGCACCACCAGCCTGCTGCAAGCGTTTGTGATCCCCACCGGCTCCATGGAAAATTCGCTACTGGTAGGCGATCACGTGCTGGTGGATAAACTGACCTACTCCCCATCCGATTCCGTTTCCGCGCACCTGCTGCCGTACCGCGACATCCGGCGAGGCGATGTCATCGTCTTCGCCTATCCGCTGGATACCACCGTCGATTACGTGAAGCGCGCCATCGGCATTCCTGGCGATCGCATCCGGTTCCAGAATAAACAACTCATTCTGAACGGCAAGGCGGTGGCGGAACCGTATGCCGTCCACCTTCCCGCAAGCAATCCGTACCTGGACAACTTCCCGGCCTACGCCCCGCCGGGGTTGCGGCCGCGCGCACAAGAGATGCTGGACCGGTATGTGGTCAACGGCGAACTCGTGGTGCCGCCCGGATTCGTCCTCGGCCTGGGCGACAATCGCGATAACTCCGACGATTCGCGTCTGTGGGGGCTGGTGCCGCGCGATTCCATCAAGGGCACGCCGCTGGTGGTTTACTGGTCATTCGATGCGCCCAGCGAAGCGCTGATGAGTAACAATATTTCGATGGATCACATCGCCGACATGGTGCTCCATTTCTTCAGCAAGACGCGATGGAACCGGACCATGCGGTTGGTCCACGGCTACCCGTTAGGGTACTGACTGCGCGTAATGCGCCCGGACGCGGCGGGCGGCGGCGCGCCCCACCACACCCGCAAGCTGCTCCTCGCTGGCCGCGCGCACCAGTTCAGAGCTGCCGAATTCCTTCAGCAGGCGCACCCGGTCTTCCCGCCCACTCCCGGAATCTCGTCCAGCTCACTGGTCAACTGGCGCGCGTTGCGGCGCGAGCGGTGGAAGGTCACGGCGAAGCGGTGCGCTTCGTCGCGGATCGACTGAATCAGGTGCAGGATCGGGCGAGAAGCGGTCCAGCGACGATCGGCTCGTCTTCCTGCCCGTAGACGTAGATGATCTCCTCGCGCTTGGCGATGGAGGCCAGCGGCTGATCGCATGATCCCGATCGCCTCCAGCGCGTCCGCCGCGGCGTGCAACTGTCCGAGGCCGCCATCGATCAGCACCAGTCCGGGCATGGGCAGCTTTTCTTCCTGCAGGCGCGAGTAGCGGCGCGTCACCACCTCGCGCATGCTGGCGAAATCGTCGTTCCCGATCACCGTCCGGATGATGAATTTGCGGTAGTCGGACTTCTTCATTCGGCCGTCTTCCCACACCACCATACTGGCCACTTTGTCGGTGCCCTGAATGTGGGAGATGTCGAAACACTCGATGCGCGAGGGCGCGTCGGGCAGGTTGAGCGCGTCCTGCAGGGCTTCCTGAATCGCCTGCGAAGAGGGCTTCAGCACGCGGAAGCGGGCGTCGAAGCTGTGCTTCGCGTTGGTCTCCACCAGGTCCATCAGCGCCTTCTTCTGTCCGCGCTGCGGCGTGCGGATCTCGACCGGCGATTGCGCTTTTCGGTGAGCAACTCCTCCAGCGCTTCGCGGTCTTCGAAATCCACCGGCACGTGGATTTCGCTGGGGATGAACTGCTGGTCCAGGTAGAGCTGCCTGAGCAGCGAAGAGAAGAACTGCGGCTCATCGAACTTTCCTGGTCTTCCCAGAAGAACTCGCGGCGGTCCACGATCTGCCCGTTGCGCAGGTGGAACAGGTTCACGCGCCACCAGCGGCGGCTCGGCGTAGCAGGCGAAGATGTCGATGTCGTCGCCCTTGGCCGCGGCCATCTTCTGCCGCTCGTTCAATCTCCTCCACGGTGGTGAGCAGATCGCGCAGGGAGGCGGCTTCTTCGAAGCGCATCTCGTCGGACGCGGCCTGCATGCGGCGCGCGCATCTCCGCGCGCCAGGTCGTTGTGCCGGCCCTCCAGGAACAGGCTTGCACGTCGTGCACGGCGGCGGCATAGGCTTCGTCGGTGGTCAGACCCTGCACGCAGGGCCCGAGGCAGCGGTGAATGTGATACTGCAGGCACGGCTTGGGATGAAAGCGCGTCAGGTCCACCTTGCAGGAAGGCACCAGAAAGTGGCGATGGATGAAGTGCACCAGGCGGTGCGCCAGGTTGGCCGGGAAGTAAGGGCCGAAGTAAGTCGAGCCGTCCTTCTTCAGGCGGCGCGTCACATAGACCCGCGGATACCGCTCGTGCGTGAGCTTGATGTAGGGATAAGTCTTATCGTCGCGGAGCAGAATGTTGAAGCGCGGCTTGTACTGCTTGATGAGATTGTTTTCCAGGGCCAGCGCTTCCTTTTCGTTGTCGACCAGGATGTAGTCGATGTCGCGCGCCTCGGAAATCAGCGTCGCCGGTTTTGATGTCGGCCAGTTTGTCTTCGGAGAAGTAGCTGCGGACGCGATTGCGCAGAATCTTGGCCTTGCCGACATAGATGACCCGCCCGCCGGCATCCTTGTAAAGATAGACACCGGGCGCAAACGGGATCTGCGCCACTTTTTCGCGGAGGTCCATGGGAATGGGAAAGGTGTACTTCTCATTATAAATCGGGCGGGTTAAAATCGAAGTATGCCTCGCTGGGTCCTCGGCGCGCTGCTGGCCTGTGCGGCGCAACTGAGCGCGCAGAACATACCGCCACCGAAACCGCCTGAACCTCCTCCGGCTGCCGCCGCCGCGCCCGCACCGGAACCCAAACCGAGTTCCGAAGGGCTGAAAAGGGAGCGTCCCAAGGCGACCGTCACCAATAATCCGAAAGAGGAAGTACCGCCGGAAGAGGATGCTTCGCTAGCCACCGACACGATCAACTTCAATCCGTTGGAAGCGCAGAAGTGCATCTCGGTGGGCAATGAGTATTTCAAAAAGGGCAATTACCGCGCGGCCTTCAACCGGTACAAATTCGCCACAAAGTATGACGATAGTAATAGCGAGGCTTGGCTCCGCCTCGGCGTAGCTTCCGAGAAAGTGAAGGATGCCGGAGCGGAAAAAGAGGCCTATACGAAATACCTGGCCGCCGCGCCCGATGCCAAAAACGCGGCGGAAATTCGCAAGAAACTCGAAAAGCTCAAATAGCACTCAGAAGCGGGCGCTTTTCGGCAATCCTGTCCAGGGTTCTGCCAGGGATTGACGGACCTTGTCGGTTAAGGCAGCGGCCGTAAAAGGCTTCGGCAGAAAGATCGTAGACATCTTTTCGACGCGATGGACCAAGGGGTCATCCGTGTATCCGGACATGAAAAGAATGCGAACATCCGGCCGGATCGCGGCCAGATGCCGCGCCAGTTCCGGACCACCCATCTGCGGCATAACGACATCGGTAAGGACCAGGTGGAGCTTTTCAGCGCGCGTGGCCACCTCCAGGGCCTCAGCGCCGTCGGAGGCTTCCAAACATTGGTAGCCGTCGTGTAACAACATGGCACAGACCAGCTTACGAATGGATTCCGCGTCTTCTACGACGAGGATGGTCTGTTCGTGTCGAACCGAATCCGTACACCCCATTGTTTCCCTCCCGGCTTGTGACAATGCAAAACATCTGCCAATCTGTCTCAACCCGTTCGGTTGCAAGGGAGTTTCGCGGACTGTTATACTATGTACTTCGTAAGATCGAGGAGATTTCTGTCTTTATGGCACAAGTTTGTGAAGTATGTGGACGCGGACCTCAGTTCGGTAACCGTATCAGCCACGCCCATAACGTAACGAAACGCCGCTGGAACGTGAATCTGCAAGCGGTGCGTGCACTGGTCAACGGTGCTGGAAAGCGCATTCGCGTGTGCACATCTTGCATACGTGACGGTAAAGTACAAAAAGTTGCGTAGTAGTTTTCCCCACTGAAAGCTACCTGCGGGCATCCGATTTGAGCCCGGTATCCTCCTGATGGCAGTCCAGATGCTCTCTCCCATAGCGGGAGCGGAGCATGATCGACGAGATCGAACAGATCGGTAGCCAGGAAGAGGTAGCGAATCAGCCTGCGCCACCACTCCCCCCACCGGACCCGCAAGAGCGCAAGCGTCGCATCGTGGCGTATACGCTGGCTGGCCTGCTGGCCGCGGGAACCGTACTCTTCGTTGTATTTTACTCAAAATACGGACGCTTGATCGATAAACGGCTGGCCGCCGGTCCCTTCTCTGAAACCGTAAACGTCTATGCCGCGCCTCGCTGGATTGCCCCGGGAGACGCGGTGACTCCAGCCGAAATTCTCACGACCTTACGCCGCAGCGGCTATACGCCGTCGCAAACTAACAGTGTAGGTTGGTACAGTAGCGCGCCGAACACCATCACGATTTTTCCCGGACGGGATTCCCACTCAGACGTTGTGCCCGCCGTACTGGAGTTCCAGGGCGGTAAAATCAGCCGGATCACGTCCGCGGCGGCGCATAAGGCGCTCATCGGGTACCAGCTCCCTCCGGTGCTGCTCACCAACATTTCCGACCACCGGGAGCAGCGCCGCCTGGTGCATTTCGCGGATATCCCTCCAGTTCTGGTGCAGGCCGTCACTTCTGCCGAGGATAAGCACTTTTTCCATCACACCGGGTTTGACTTGCTCCGGATAATAAAGGCTGCCTACGTGGACATGAAAGACGGCCGCAAAGAACAGGGCGCCTCCACGTTGAGCATGCAACTGGCGCGGGGTCTTTGGCTGGAGCCGGATAAAAGCTGGACCCGCAAAGCGCAGGAACTGCTGATGACCTTGCACCTGGAGCACAAGCTCAGCAAGCAACAGATCTTCGAGGATTACGCCAATCAGGTCTACCTGGGGCGGCAGGGTACATTCAGCATTAACGGATTCGGAGAGGGCGCCCGCGCATTCTTCGATAAAGATCTCTCGCAGGTCACCGCACCGGAAGCGGCGCTGCTGGCGGGACTGGTGCAGCGCCCCAGCTATCTCAATCCGTTTCGCTACCCCGACCGCGCCCGCGACCGGCGCAACGTGGTGCTGGCCCTGATGCGCGATAACGGATACCTGTCGCCCGCCGCCTATGCCGCGGCCGTCGCACAGCCCGTCCAGATTGCTTCGGATCGCTCCGGCGCCACCGCACCCCACTTTCTCGTAGACCTGGTGAGCGGGGAAATGCAAGCCGGCCTGGGCGAACGCGAAAAAGAGGCTCGCTCCATCTACACCACGCTCGACCCCCGGCTGCAGGCCGCGGCGGAAGAGGCCGTACGCCTGGGTATGCAGAATGTGGATCGCGAACTGGCCGGCCGTAAGCCCCCTCATTCGGCCGCCGTGCCCAAAGAACCGCAGGTGGCCCTGGTGGCTATCGATCCGCGGACAGGGGCAATCAAAGCCCTGGTGGGCGGCCGGAATTACGACACCAGCCAGTTGAACCACGCTCTGGCCATGCGCCAGCCGGGTTCCGTGTTCAAACCGTTCGTCTACGCCGCGGCGCTGAACTCGGCCATCGCGGGCGGCCAGCAGATTTTCACTCCGGCCAGCATTCTGGACGATAGCCCCACCAGTTTCCTATTCAACGGAAAGGTCTACCAGCCGGGCAACTTCGAACACGAATACATGGGAGACGTGACGCTGCGGACGGCCCTGGCGCATTCGCTTAACGCGGCGACCGTAAGCCTGGCGGAGCAGGTGGGCCTGCAACGCGTGGCCAACCTGGCTCTCCGGGCGGGTCTCGGCGACGGAATCCAGGCCACGCCGTCCATGGCTTTGGGATCCTACGAAAGCACCCCCCTGGAGGTCGCCGGCGCATACACCATCTTCGCCAATCAAGGCGTGCGCGTCACTCCATCGGCCATCGCATCGGTGCGCGGCGCGGACGGCACGGTCCTGCTACAGCAACAGGAGGAGGAACAGCGTGTGCTCGATCCGCGCGTCGCCTACCTGATGGTGGACATGATGCAGGAGGTGCTGCGCAGCGGAACCGGCGCCGGAGTGCGGGCCCGCGGGTTCACGCTGCCCGCGGCCGGCAAAACCGGCACCTCCCGCGACGGCTGGTTCGCCGGCTTCACCTCCAACCTGCTGTGCGTGGTCTGGGTGGGTTACGACGACAATCGCGACCTCAAACTGGAAGGCGCCCGGTCCGCCCTGCCCATCTGGACTGAATTCATGAAGCGGGCCGCCGCCTATCCGCCCTATCGCGATGTCAAGGCGTTCCCGCAGCCTGCCGGAGTCATGCGCACCGAGATTTGTGACGATAGCGGCCAGCTTGCCGGACCCGAGTGCCCGCGCGTCCACTCGGAAGTCTTCATCGATGGGACTGAGCCGGCGGTGACCTGCGAACTGCATTCCCCCGAACAGAACAGCGCCGACCGCGTGATCGAAGTGCCGGAATCAACCGTTAAGCATTGATGTACAGGCCGGGAGGCCTGTCCTACCCTGCAATGGCGTAGCGCTTCATCTTATTGATCAGCCCCTGGCGGCTCAAGCCGAGCACCCGGGCCGCCTGCTGCTGATTGTTGCGGGTTTCCTTCAGCGCCTGCTGGATCATGCGCAGCTCCACTTCCTCCACCGCCTTCTTGAGCGATTGCATGCGCAAGGGCGCGGCCGCCGGTTCGGGCAGTTCGGGGGTGGGGAGGCCCTCCAGCAGGTCGTCTTCGGTGATCACGTTGTAGCGCGCGCAGGAGGCCAGGCGCATCACCTCGTTGCGCAGTTGTCGCACGTTGCCCGGCCAGGGCGCGTTTACCAGCTTGCGCAGCACCTCGGGCGCGAATTCCATGGGCGCGCGGCCCATCTCCCGGCAGTACTCCTTCAGGAAATGATTCGCCAGCAGCGGCACCTCCTCGCGGATCTCGCGCAGCGGCGGCATGTGAATGTGAATCACCTTGATGCGGTAATACAGATCCTCGCGAAAGGTGCCTTTGGCGATCTCCGCTTCCAGGTCTTTGTTGGTCGCCGCCAGCAGCCGCACATCCACGGGAAGCGCGGTGCGCCCGCCCACCCGCTCCACCACCCGCTCCTGCAGCACGCGCAGAATCTTGGCCTGTGCGGAGAGGCTGAGGTCGCCGATCTCATCCAGGAAGAGCGTGCCGCCATCGGCCTTCTGAAACTGTCCCAGGCGCGAATTCACGCCGGTCGCCACGCCTTTTTCAATGCCGAACAGCTCGCTTTCCACCAGCGTATCGGGCAGCGCCGCGCAGTTCAGCGCCACAAACGGGCGGCGCGCGCGCGGGCTGGTGTAGTGCAGCGCCTTGGCCGCCTGCTCCTTGCCGGTGCCGCTCTCTCCGGTGATCAACACGTTCACCAGGCTGTCGCGAATCCGCTCGATCAGCCGCACGATCTGCTGGATCCGGTGTCCCGTGCCGATAATCCCGTGCGAGGAGTACTTGCTCTCCACTTCCCGCCAGAGGTGCGCATTCTGCTGCACCAGCTCGTCCTGGCTGCGGCGCAATTCGCCGATGAGCTGCGCGGTCTCGATGGCGATGGCGGCGTGCGAGGCCAGCGCGTCGAGCGCCTCTTCGTCGCGCCCGGTGAACACGCCCAGCGCGCTTGTTCAACACTTCGAAGGCGCCAATGATTTCCCCGCGCTGGTTGCGTACGGCCACCGCCAGCACGGTGCGCGTGCGATAGCCGGTCTGCCCGTCGATAGCGTTGTAGAAGCGCGGATCGCTGTACGCATCCTTCACGTTGATGGTCTGCCCGGTCTGCGTGGCGGTGCCGGCGATTCCCCGGCGCGCGTCGAAACGCAGAATCTCGTCGCTGCCCAACGCCACTTTACTCCACAGCTCATTGCGCTCGCTGTCCAGCAGGAAAATGCTGGCGCGGTCGCAATCCAGCAGGTTGGTGGCTTCGCGCGCGATCAGGTCCAGAAGAGATCCCAGATCGCGCTCGGAATTCATCTTCTGGCAGATGCCTAGGATTGCGGCCAGTTTCTCATGCAGGTCCGGCTGTGGCATGGCGCCCATAGGCGCCAGTCTACCTGATTCGGTGCCGGGTGTCCACCAAGTAGACACCGTGCCAATGCCCTGGACCGCCGCCCACGCTCTGTACATTTCGTGCGCAGGCCGGCGTCTTGAAAATAAAACAGATATCCTCGCGGGCGCTTTGGCCATGAGGTTGCTATTAACAGAGGCAACGGTGGGGAAAAGATTCCCCGATCGGAGGTAGACCAGGGCGGCGGATCGGAGGACTTCCGCCCGGGTCGAGCCAAGGGATCCCCACCAGGTTCGCACGCCATTAGAGCCTGCATACAGAGGATGATCGGGCCGAACTTCATTCTCTGATAACTACCGGCCCGCGCACATCCTACCTTTGGCTGCGCTCCCTTACCAGGGGGCGCAGCCTCCTACCTCTACCTGGACCATTGGGCTACCGTTCCGGCCGGCATCTTGCCCAACATGTATTCCGCCATCTGCTTCAGACGATCCCCGGGAGTCTCGGGTCCCTGATAGCAGTGTCCCCGCGTGGCGCCGTAAACGAAGAAACCTTCGTAATGCGGGTCCTGAGTTTTTTGCATCCACTCCTGCAAACGATGCACTCCGTTGTTGAGAAAGAAATTGTCGGCGTCCCCCACGTAGACATGCAACTTGCCGGCGAGCCGCGGCCCCAGCATGTACCAGTTCTTTTCCAGGTAGTAGCGCAGGTCGTAGTTCTCCTTCCAGTATTGCGCCACTTTGGGATTCATCTCGCCGGTCTTCTTGTTGAACAGCGGTTCGAAATAGCCGTCCGCGCCGAGCGGCCCGAACACGGCCGACCAGATATCCAACTGCTCGCCGGAACGCCCATGAGTACCATTGACCAGTTCGAAATGGTTGCGCTGCTCGGAGGTCTGGCGCACCTGCCCGTTAATCTCCCGGCTGTTGATAGTGGGCTCGCGCCGCCATTCCATCTCCTTGTAGAAGGCGTTGCGGTCCTGGTATACGTTGATGCCTTCCACATCGCTGAAGTCCACCGAATCCGGACAGTAGGCCCACGTGCCGCCAAAAAAGTCAGGGTGGAAAATCTGTAGCGCCAGGGCCTCCCATCCGCCCGTGGATCCGCCTGAGAGCAGGCGCGCCCACGGCTGCCGGATCGCGCGAAAGCGCTTCTCGATCTCGGGTATCAGTTCCTGCAGAATGGCGTCGCCATACGGCCCCACGTTGACCGAGTTCACCGCGTAGGAATCGTCGAAATACGGCGTAGGATGCTGGAAGGTGACCACCAGCATGCGCGGGAAATTGTCGCTGACCCAGTCCGCATAAATGCCGCGGCCGGGAGCGAAGCCCAGCGGCGCGGCGGTGGAGAAATGTCCCTGTTCATAGAGCACCGGATATTGCAAAGTGGTCTTGTCGTAATCCCTGGGCAGCAGCACGGTGGCGCCGAAATAGATGGGCCGGCCCCAGAACTTCGTCAGCATGGGACTCTGCATGCGAAAGCGCTTGACCCATTCGGTATCGGCGGGCGCCTGGACCGGCGGAATCACCTGGTCGCAGACCAGTGCGACCCGGTAGCCCCTGGCAGCGTCCAGCGTGATCTTCTGCGGCCGGCTGTACAGGTTGCCCGGCGAGCGGTTCCAGCGCTGCCCCTCCCACTGGTCATCGTGCATCCAAACGGTATGGCCATCGGCGCGATGAAACTCGGAATAGATGTTGAGGAATGCCTGCACGGAATACTCCCCCGGCGGAATCTGCGCCAGGCTCTCCACCGGCGTCCCGAGGTCGCCGGCATCGATGATGGCGTTCTGCCCGGGCGCCAGCCCTTCGATATCGCGGCCGAAGAAAGGCACGCCCACGCGGCCCACCTCCAGGCGCGGCTCGCGCTCGCTACTTCGCGAGATCATGACGAAGACCCGGCCCGTAATCGCGCCCGCATGAACGGCGGCCGGAAACGTGATTTCAAAACGGGTATCGGCAGCCCGGAGCGGGAGAGACAGAGCGAGGAGACACAGAAGCGTTCGCATCTGGTGATTCTACCGAAAGGTGAACCACACGGTCTGCTTCTAGGTCGCCCGCTGAAGACCGAAGACGTGGATATCGGCTCCCGTGTGGCGCCAGAGCCAACGGTCAGTAAGGAGCGGCCCGGCCTGGTGGCCCGGCAGGAAGTGGACGATTCGCGCCAGCAAGGACCTCGTGGCGCAGGCGCAAGCGGCCGTCAGCCAGGCCGAAGAGGCGCGCGTCAATACGATGCTGAACTACACCGGGGTGCTCGCGCCGTTTACCGGAGTCATCATCAAACGGTATGCTGTTACGGGCTTGCCGCCGACAGCGGTGGATCTCGATACCGAGTCAGTTTCCACACCACGCACCGGCCGCGCGATGCTGGTGACCCATGATCTACGCCGCGCTCCGCTTCCTCGGTATAGTCAGCGATTGCCAGCGATCGGCGGCAAAATGTTTGGCCAGCAGGATGATCTGGCCGATGTGCTGCGCGTAATGCGCCACCTGCCGGTTGACGGCCTGCATCACCGAATGCGGCTCTCCGCGAATGGTCACGGTACGCCCCAGGTCCGCATCCGACAGCGGCTCGAGAGCGCTGAATACGTGTTGCCAGCCCCCTTCCCACACCTGCATCAAAGCCTCGCGGGTCGCCGGCGGCTCCACGAACTCGGAGTCGCGGTTGCGATCCGGCTTTTCGCCGTCGCTCCCCAGGAAGTCCGTCCAGCGCGATCGCATATTCCCGGTCATATGCTTCACGATGACCGCGATCGAATTCATCTCCCCGTCGAGTGTGACGAAAAGTTGCTCGTCGGTCACCTGTCCCATGGCGCGCTCCGCCAGCGTTTTATATTGGCGAAATAGCTGTAACGAATCCTCCACGTAGGAGGTTGTGAACTTCAATGGCATACGACGATTTTTTCACATAAGAGCGCCTGCCGCGCTTCCGTGATAGGATGGGCGCATTGGAGGGCGACATTATGGCACAGTGCTCCCGACGCAATTTCTTGAAGGCCGGACTCGCCGCGGGTGTGCTCGCGGGAACCGGAAGCCTGCCCCTGCGGGCGGCGCGCGGGATCGGCCACCGACTGGGTGACGCTCGGAAAATCCGGCGTCAAGGTGACGCGCCTCGCGTTCGGCACCGGAACCTTCAGCGGACGGGTTCAGCGCGAACTCGGCCAGGACGATTTCACCCGCCTGGTGCGCCACGCGTACGACCACGGCATTCGCTTCTTCGAAACATCCGAAACCTACGGCGAGATGCACCAGATGCTGGGCGTCGCGCTGAAGGGCATTCCGCGCGATTCCTACCGGCTGATGTCCAAAGTGACCACCCGCCGAAGGAGTGGATCCGCAGGCAGAAGATCGACGAACTGCGCAAGCTGGCCAACACCGAATACTTCGACATCATGCTGATGCACTACCAGCACGTCGGCCACCTGGCCCACCGACACCGTGCGCTGGCAGGACGGGATTCTGGAAGCCAAGGTCGAAGAAGATCGTAGCTGGGCTACGGCGCGTCGGTGCACGGCCTGCCGGCGCTGCGCCAGTTCCCCGGCAACAAGTGGCTCGAGATCGCCATGATCCGCATGAACCACAAGGGCACCAAGATGGACGCCGAGGACTACAACACCAGCGGCCCCGGCAACGTGACCGAAGTGGTCGCGCACGTCAAGCAGGTGCACGGCGAAGGCATGGGCGTGATCAGCATGAAGCTGGTGGGCGAAGGCGCCTTCACCACGCGCGAAGACCGCCAGGCGGCCATGAAGTTCGCCTTCAACAACGCCGGCGTCGATTCCGTGACCGTGGGCTACAAGAACACCGCCGAAGATCGACGAGGCCATCGAGAACCTGAACCTGGCTTTGGCATAAGAACGAGGCGAATGCACTTCATTATGATGGGCCGGTAGAGTAGGACGGAGAGCAGTGGAATAATCCGCGACTCACCGTCGATCTTTCCCTGCGCGCTGCTCTCAACCACCTCGAGTGCTCCGGTGGGCCTACGTCCGTTTGCTCTTCACCGGTAACAGGTTTCGCCACAATCAGGCTGGCTAACCAAGCACCACGTATCTTACCGGAGCAGTATTACAGTCTAACGGGGCTTGGCCAGGCGCCGGCGGAGGTGGGCTGTTTCTTCGCGGTGGCAGCGGAGGCACAGGGTGCGCATGTTGGACAGGTCGCACTCGCCGCCGCCTTCGGCGACCGGGACGATGTGGTCGGCGTCCCACAGGCTGCGGCGGCCTCCCCACTCCTTTTCGAATTGCCGGCGGGCCCGGTAGTCGAGTTTGCGCTTGTCCCGGCGCAGGGCTTCGGTATCGGCTCCGCAGCGGGCGCAGACGCCGCGGTCGCGGGCGAAGACCTGCTCGCGCAGATAGCCGGGATCGGTACGCAGCTTCCATTCGTGCACGCAGGCCGGACCGCAAAAGGTGAAACGGCCCTTGGGGACCTCGCGCGCCGCACCAGCGGCAGAGGCCGCGCTGCCGCCGGCTCACCCAGCCGCCAGGCCTGGCGCGGCGGGTGCTCACACGCGCAGTTCGTAGCCCAGGCCGCGCATGCCGTCGATGATGCGGGCGCGGATCTCGCCCACCTCTTCGGAAGACAGCGTGCGCTCGGCGGAGCCCACGGTCAGGCGGAAGGAGACGCTCTGCTTGCCCTCTTCGAGCGGCGGGCCGGTGTACTGGCGCACGAATTCGCACGGACTCCAGCAGCGGACCGGCGAACGAGGCGATGGCGGCCTGCAGGTTGCCGGCGTGCTCGCGCAGGCCGGCGACCACCGACAGATCGAACGCGCTCGAAGGGTAGCGGCGGATGGGCGTGTACCGTGCGTCTTCGGCGCTGAGGGCGCTGGACCAGCGTGCAGGTCGAGATCCAGCATGGCCGCGCGCCCGGTCTCCACCAGCGAGGGATGCAGTTCGAACAGGCGGCCCACCGGCTGTCCCTTCCACTCAATCGTCGGCGGCGCGCGCCGGATGCTCGAAGGGGCGTGCTTCGGCGGGGGCAGGCCTCGGCGCCGGGCATCAGGCACTCGGCGGCGCGCTTGATTTCGAACAGGCCGGCGGCGCCATCGCCCTGCCGGTCGTAGATGGCCGCCACCAGGTGCGGCATCTCGTCGCGGCAGCGCCTTGGTCGGCGGCTTGTGAATCTCCAGGCCGATTTCGAACAGGCGGAAGCGATTCGCGATGCTTGGCGTTCTCGAGGACGTTGCTCCAGATGCCGGGCAGCAGCGACGTGCGCATGCAGCGCCTGGTCGGACGCGATGGGGTTGGTGACGCGCACGTGGTCCGCCGGGATCGAAGCCGAAGGCGCGGACGGCCTCCTCGCTCGAGGAACGAGTAGTTGTAGACCTCGGTGAAGCCCTGGTCCACGAACACGTTGCGCACTTCGTGCTGGAACTTGCGCTCGGGGTTGGCGGGCGGCACGGCGGCCGGGACCAGCGGGCGCTCTCGGGCGCGATGGAATCGTAGCCCACCATGCGGCCGACTTCTTCCACCAGGTCGTCCTTGATGGAGACGTCTTTGGTGGCGCGCCAGGAGGGCACGGTGACGCGAGAACACGCCGGGGCGTGCGGTTCGGCCACGCCGAACTCCAGGCGTTCCAGGATGTCGCGCACCTCGGCGGCATCGATGGCGCGTCCCAGTTTGCGCTCCAGCCAGTCCAGCGGCAAATCGATCGGCGGAGGGCGGCGGCGATTCCTGCTTCTGGTCGGCGAGGCCGCCCACCATGCGAATGCCGGGCGAGACCTCGCTGCAGCAGTTCGATGGCGCGCGCGAGGCCGCGCACGGTATTGGCCGGGTCCTGCGCCTTTTCGAAGCGCATGGAAGCGTCGGTGCGCAGCTTGATGGCGGAGGAAGTGCTGCGAACGCTGGAGGCGTTGAAGTTGGCGCTCTCGAGCACCACGCGGGTGGTGGTGTCGCCGATGGCGCTATCCGCGCCGCCGATCACTCCGGCGAGCGCGATGGCGCCGCCGGCATCGGCGATCACCAGGTTGGAGGGGTCGAGCGTGTAGTCTTCGTCGTTCAGCGCGTGGAAATGCTCGCCCGCGCGCGCGGGGCGGATGAAGATGGTATCGCCCTGCAGCAGGTCGGCGTCGAAGGCGTGCATGGGCTGCGCCAGCTCGGCCATGACGAAGTTGGTCATGTCGACGATGTTGTTGATGGGGTTCAGCCCGATGGCCGTGAGGCGGCACTGCAGCCAGAGCGGCGACGGCTGCACGGTGACGTTTTCGAACACCAGCGCGCTGTATCGCGGGCACAGATCGAGGTCTTCGATGCGCACCTGGATAGCCGGCGGCGCCGTCGGGCGAGCAGGTCGAGCCGCACCGGATCGTGTCAGCGTGCTGCCCGAGGATGGCGGCCACTTCGCGGGCCATGCCGTGATGGCCCCACAGGTCGGGGCGGTGGGTGATGGACTTGTTGTCGATCTCGATGACGCTGTCGGGGCGGCAGCCGGGGATGGCGCGCCGGGAGCGGCGTCGAGTTCGACGATGCCGGCAGTGATCGCGATTGATGCCGAGTTCGGCGCCGCTGGCGAGCATGCCGTCGCTCTCGACGCCGTCGATCACCTTCTTGCCGAGGGGCACGTAGGCGGTAATCAATGCCCGGCGCGGCAATTGGGCGCGCCGCAGACCACGGTCTTGTGGCCATAGGCTCCGGTATCCACGATGGCCTTCACGTTGTGGCTGCCGGCGATGGGCTCGACCGATTCGACGCGCGCCGCGCAGGCGTGCTCGAGCAGTTCGCCGCACGGTCTTCGATGCCTTCGCACTCGGCGGTCTTCATGGTGATGAGCCGCTCGAGCGCGGCGGGCGTGCAGGCGAGGTCCGCGACGAATTCGCGAATCCAGTTGTACGAGAACTTCATTTCAGAACTGTTCCAGGAACCGCAGATCGCCGCCTTGCAGCTGGCGGATGTCGTCAATCGCGTAGCGCATCATCACCAGGCGTGTGAGCCCCAGGCCGAAAGCGAAGCCGTTCCACTCTTCGGGATCGATTCCGCTCATGCGCAGCACGTTGGGATTCACCAGGCCGCAGGGCAGCAGTTCCACCCAGCCGCTCTGCTTGCAGACCGGGCAGCCGGAGCCGCCGCAGATCAGGCACTGGATATCCAGTTCGAAGCCGGGCTCGACGAAGGGGAAGTAGCCGGGCCGCAGCCGCACCGTGACTTCGCGCTGGAAGATGGCGGTGAGCAGCGTCTTCATGAAGTAGATCAGGTGCGCCACCGAGACGTCGCGGTCGATCATCATGCCTTCCAGTTGGTAGAAGGTGTGCTCGTGGGAGGCGTCGACGCTCTCGTTGCGGAAGACGCGGCCCGGCGCGATCATGCGCAGCGGCGGGCCGAGCCGCTCCATGCCGCGCACCTGCACGGGCGACGTGTGGGTGCGCAGCAGATTGCCGCCATCCAGCCAGAAGGTGTCCTGCATGTCGCGCGCGGGATGGTCGGCGGGGATGTTCAGGGCGTCGAAGTTGTGATACTCGTCTTCCACTTCGGGGCCGTCGAGCACGGTGAAGCCGAGGGAGACAAACAGCTCTTCGATTTCCCGCTGGATCTGCGTGATGGGGTGCAGGTGGCCCCGGCGCGGGCCGGGGGCGGGCAGCGTGAGGTCGAGCCACTCGGCGTCGAGGCGCGGCGCGCAGGGCCGCGCCGGAGTCCTGGCGCTGGCGCGCTTCGAAGGCCGCTTCCAGTTTCTGCTTGGCGCCGTTGAGCAGCTTGCCGATGCGGGCGCGGTCTTCGGGCGCGAGTTTGCCCATCTCTTTACCGATGAGCGCCAGGGTGCCTTTGCGGCCGAGCGCCTCGACGCGAACGGCTTCCAGTTCCTCGGGAGAGGCCGCGGACTGGATGCGCGCCAGGGAACGGGACTCCAGTTCCTGTATGGAATCTTCAATCATGAGTGTGGAGATTTAATTGTAACGCGTGGCGATATTCTCACCACGAAGGCACGAAGAACACGGAGGAAACACGGAGAGGCTCAACGCGGAGATGCGGAGGCGCGGAGGAAGACGCAGAGAAAGGCGAGGAAATACGCTGAGGGCGCGGAGAGACTGACGCTGTATGATGGCGTTTAGATGCAGATATACCTCTTACGACACGGCATTGCCGAAGACGCCGCACCCGGCCATCCCGATTCCGAACGAGCCCTGACCAGCGAGGGCAGCGAAAAGCTGCGCCGCGTTCTGAAGCGCGCCAGGGCGGCCGATGTATCGCCCAGCCTGATACTTTCCAGCCCGTATAAACGGGCCCTCGAAACGGCCGACGTGGCGGCTGAGGTGCTGGGATACAAGGGAAGAATCCTGCGCACGCGCGCCCTTGCGCCGGACGCGTCGCCGTACGATGCCTGGAGCGAAATGCGGGAACACAAAGACGAAGCCGCCGTCCTGGTGGCCAGCCACGAGCCGCTAATGAGTTCGCTGGCGGCGTTTCTGCTGAACAGCCCGTCGCTGAACGTGGATATGAAAAAGGCGGCGCTGGTGCGGGTGGATTGCGCCGCGCTCACGCCCAGCCGCACGGTATGCTCAAGTGGATGCTGGTTCCGGGGGAGCGGAATGAGAATCGCGAAGGCCACCGAACGGTACGAAGCGTGGCTGGGGCGGCACCTGAAAATCGTAGACGAAGGACCTGCACTTCAAACACGAGCAGATGCGCCTCGCGGCATTTCCTTTCCTGCGGGCCACGTACTACCGCTGGGCGCAGACCTGGCCCGAGGTCTGCGCCGGCGCGACCGCGGCGCCCGAGGTGCTGGCGGTGGGCGATCTGCACGTGGAGAACTTCGGAACCTGGCGCGACGTCGAAGGCCGCCTGATCTGGGGCATCAACGATTTCGACGAAGCCTGGGCCATGCCTACACCAACGACCTCGTCCGCCTGGCCACCAGCGCGCTGCTGGCCAGCATGTCCTGCGACATCAAGGACGGAATCGACGCCATCCTCAAGGGGCTACCGGAAGCGCTGGAAGCGGGCGGCCGCGCCTTCGTGCTGGCAGAGCACCACTCCGTCGCTGCGCACGATGGCGACCGCGCGCCTGCACGACCCGAAAAGTACTGGGAGAAGCTGCACGCCCTGCCGGATCTCCGCGGAGAGAGCCGCCGGCCGGCGCCACCAAGGCGATCGCCCACATGATGCCGGAGCGGCGGCCTGCACTGGCGCGTCGCCCACCGCGTGGCGGGACTGGGCAGCCTGGGACGGCAGCGCTACGTGGCGCTGGCCGAATGGCGCGGCGGATCGGTCGCCCGCGAAGCCAAGGCCCTGGCGCCCTCGGCCTGCGTCTGGGCGGAAACCGGCAAGGGCACGGCGCCCATTCTCTACCAGGAGATCCTGGACTCCGCGGTGCGCTGCCGCGATCCGTTCGTGCGCCTTCAGCAAGCGCTGGATCGTGCGGCGGCTGGCGCCCGATTGCTCGCGCATCGAGCTGGCCTCGCTGCCCAAGGAGCGCGACGAAATGCGCCTGCTGCAGCGCATGGGCTGGGAGACGGCCAACGTGCACCTGGGCAGCATCAAGGCCGCGGATCCTGGTCAGCCGACCTGAGAAGCGGCCGCGCGGATGGCTGCTCCCAGCGCGCGCGCGCATGGAAAAAGCCGTGATGGCCGATTTCGCGGCCAGATTACTCCACGCGATAGTTCGGCGCTTCCTTGGTGATGATCACGTCGTGCACGTGGCTCTCGCGCAGCCCTGCGGGCGAGATCCGGAGAAAGCGCGCTTTCTTCCTGCAATTCGTCAATACCGCCCGCGCCGCAATAGCCCATGCCGCCCCGCAGTCCGCCCACCAGTTGGTACACCAGGTCGGCCAGCGGGCCCTTGGCGGCCACGCGGCCCTTCGATGCCCTCCGGCACCAGCTTGCCGTTGGCATCCTGCGAGTAACGGTCGCTGCCGCCCTGCGTCATGGCGCCAATCGAGCCCATGCCGCGATAGGTTTTGAAGGTGCGTCCCTGGTAGAGGATGGTCTCGCCGGGGCTTTCGTCGGTGCCCGCGAGCAGGCTGCCGATCATCACGGTATCGGCGCCGGCGGCAATCGCCTTGGTGACATCGCCGGAGAATTTGATCCCGCCATCGGCAATCAGCGGCACGCCGCCTTCGCGGGTGGCGCGGGAGCATTCGGAAATGGCCGTGATCTGGGGCACGCCTGCTGGACACGACGCGCGTGGTGCAGATGGATAGGTGGCTGATGACGGCGGTTTCACTGACGGTGACGTTGGCACCCGCGGTCTGGGCGTCGGCCAGCAGGTTGGGCGCCGTGTCCGGCGCAAACCCGATCACCGGCAGATGGGCGGTTGCGGCGTCGGATTTTAACTCTGGCAATGGTGCCGCAAACGTCGCCAGGCGTGGCCAGATCAACGAACAGCAGCAACGGGGATTCGCGCTGGACGGTGGCGGCGAGCCGGTCGGCGTTGTTGACCGCCAGGACGCGATAATTCAAATCCTGCAGCCGGTTCACCAACTGGCTGCCGGGCATGAGCCGTTCGTAAAAAACGATCGCGAGCGGTTGCAGCATAATTGCCCGCAATCACGGCAGATCCGTCGCGCCCATCAGGTAGCGGTCGCACTCGCGCGCGGCGCCGCGGCCTTCGTTGAAGGCCCAGACCACGAGGCTCTGGCCGCGGCGGCAGTCGCCGGCGGCAAACACGCCCTTGATGTTCGTGGTGTATTTCTCGAACTCGGCCTTCGCGTTGCGTGCGCGGGTCGCGTTCGACGCCGAGCGCGTCGAGCAGCGGCTGTTCCGGTCCGAGGAAACCCATCGCCAGCAGGACGAGTTGCGCGGGCAAAACTTTTTCCGTGCCGGGAACGTTCTTCGGGAATGAACTGGCCCTTGTCGTTCTTCGTCCCATTCCACCTGCACGGTGTGGACGGCTTTGACGTGGCCGTTCGCGTCGCCTTCAAACTTCGTCGCGGTGGTCAGATAGACGCGCGGGTCGGCGCCGAATTTCGCGGCGGCTTCCTCCTGGCCGTAATCCAGCTTGTAAACCTTCGGCCATTCGGGCCACGGATTGTCCTTGGCGCGTTCCAGCGGCGGCTTGGGCAGAATTTCCACCTGCACCAGCGCTCTTGCAGCCGTGGCGCATCGAGGTGCCGACGCAGTCCGTGCCGGTGTCGCCGCCGCCGATGACGATGACGTCCTTGCCGGTCGGCGGCAATGAAATTGCCGTTCTTGTGCCGTCCAGCAGCGCTCTTGGTGTTCGCGGTGAGAAAATCCATCGCGAAGTGGATGCCCTTGAGCTCGCGGCCTTCGAATCGGCAGATCGCGCGGCTTGGTCGCGCCGGTGGCGAGAATGACGGCGTCGAATTCCTTCAGCAATTTTTCCGCCGGATAATTTTTGCCGACCTCGGTGTTGCAGACGAACTTGATGCCTTCGGCTTCCAGCAGCTTGATGCGGCGCAGCACGACCTCGTTCTTGTCGAGCTTCATGTTCGGGATGCCATACATGAGCAAGCCGCCGGGGCGGTCGGCGCGCTCGAAAACGGTGACGAGGTGGCCGGCCTTGTTCAGCTGCGCGGCGGCGCAAAGTCCCGCCGGGCCGGAGCCGATGACGGCGACCTTTTTGCCGGTGCGCTTCTTCGGCGGTTCGGGCATGACCCAGCCGTTTTCCCAGCCGTGGTCGATGATGCGTGCACTCGATGTTCTTGATCGTGACCGGCGGGTTGTTGATGCCGAGCACGCACGAGCCTTCGCACGGCGCGGGGCAGACGCGGCCGGTGAACTCGGGGAAATTGTTCGTCTTGTGCAGCCGTTCGAGCGCTTCCTTCCACAGGCCGCGATAGACCAGATCGTTCCATTCGGGAATGAGATTGTGGATCGGGCAGCCGCTGGCCATGCCGCTGACGAGCTGTGCCGGTGTGGCAGAACGGAATGCCGCAATCCATGCAGCGCGCGCCCTGCTTGCGCAGGTTCGGCCTCCGGCATGTGGAGGTGAAATTCCTTCCAGTCCGCGACGCGCTCGAGCGGCGGGCGGTCCGCCGGGCAGTTCGCGTGAGATACTCGAAGAATCCTGTTGGTTTTCCCATTTGTAGTTCAGGTTTTGATTCTGAATTGCGAATTCAGCCGCCGCCGACGCGCGCCACGTCGCGGATGTTTTCCTCGAACGCGGCCATGATCGCCTCGTCGCCGCTCAAGCCCTGCGACTGCGACTTTTTTGAGCGACTGCAGCACGCGCTTGTAATCCTTCGGCATCACCTTCACGAATTTCGGCACGAAGTTCTTCCAGTCGCCGAGAATCTTCGCGGCGCGCTCGCTCTTGCGTGTAAGTCTGGTGCCGCTGGATCAGTTTCCAGACTGCCTCGATCTCGTCGGCGTCCGTCGAGTTTTTCGAGGCCGACCATTTCCATGTTGCAGCGCGTGGCGAAATCGCCGGCTTCGTCGAGCACGTAGGCGACGCCGCCGCTCATGCCGGCGGCGAAATTGCGGCCGGTCTTGCCGAGCACGACGACGCGCCCGCCGGTCATGTATTCGCAACCGTGATCGCCGACGGCCTTCGACGACCGCGTTCGACGCCGGAGTTGCGGACGCCGAAGCGTTCGCCCGCCATGCCGCGCACGAAGACCTCGCCGGCCGTCGCGCCGTAAAGCGCCACGTTGCCGATGATGATGTTTTCCTCGGCGACGAAGGTCGAGCCTTTCGGCGGATAGACGATGAGTTTGCCGCCGCTCAAGCCCTTGCCGAAATAATCGTTGGCGTCGCCTTCGAGTTCGAGCGTCATGCCGCTGGGCATGAACGCGCCGAAGCTCTGGCCGGCGCTGCCGTTGAATTTCAGATGCATCGTGTCCTCCGGCAGACCGTTCGGCCCGTGCTTCTTCGTGATTTCGCTGCCGACGATCGTGCCGACGACGCGGTTGACGTTGCGGATGGGCAGTTCGGCGCTGCACCTTTTCGCCGCGCTCGATGGCCGGCTTGCAGATGTCGAGCAGCTTCGTGACGTCGAGCGATTTCTCGAGGCCGTGATCCTGGTCCTGCTGGCGGAAGCGGCCGACTTCCGGCCCGGCTTCGGGCTGATACAGAATCGGCGTGAGGTCGAGACCCTTCGCCTTCCAATGCTCGATGGCCTTCCACGGCATCGAGCTTGTCCGTGCGGCCGATCATTTCGTTGAGCTTGCGGAAGCCGAGCTTGCGCCATGATCTCGCGCAGTTCCTGCGCGATGAAGCGCATGAAATTCACGACGTGATCCGGATCGCCGGTGAACCGCTCGCGCAATTCCGGGTCCTGCGTGGCGACGCCGACCGGGCAGGTGTTCAGATGGCAGACGCGCATCATGATGCAGCCCAGCACCACGAGCGGCGCGGTGGCAAAACCAAATTCCTCCGCGCCGAGCAGCGCGGCGATGGCCACGTCGCGGCCGGTCTTCAACTGGCCGTCGGTCTCGACGTAAATGCGGCTGCGCAGATTGTTCAGCACGAGCGTCTGGTGCGTTTCGGCCAGGCCGAGTTCCCACGGGCCGCCCGCGTGCTTGATGGAGGACAGCGGCGACGCGCCGGTGCCGCCGTCGTGGCCGGAAATCAGCACCACGTCCGCGTGCGCCTTCGCGACGCCCGCGGCGATCGTGCCGACGCCGACTTCGGCGACGAGCTTCACGCTGATGCGCGCGTCGCGGTTGGAATTCTTCAAATCGTGGATCAACTCCGCCAGATCCTCGATGGAGTAAATGTCGTGGTGCGGCGGCGGCGAAATCAGGCCGACGCCCGGCGTCGGTGCCGCGGACTTTGGCGATCCGCGGATAAACCTTCTTGCCGGGCAGTTCGCCGCCTTCGCCGGGCTTCGCGCCCTGCGCCATCTTGATCTGCAGTTCCTTCGCGTTGACGAGGTAATGGCTCGTCACGCCGAAACGCCCGCTGGCGACCTGCTTGATCGCGGAATTTTTCGAGTCGCCGTTCGGCTTCGAGAACGTAGCGCGCCGGATCTTCGCCGCCTTCGCCGGTGTTGGATTTGCCGCCGATGCGGTTCATCGCGATGGCCAGCGTTTCGTGCGCTTCCTTGGAGATCGAGCCGTAGCTCATCGCGCCGGTCTTGAAGCGTTTCACGATGCTTTCGACGGATTCGACTTCCTCGATCGGCATCGGCTTTTCGGCCAACTTGAAATCCAGCAGGCCGCGCAGCGTGCAAAGGTTCTTCGCCTGGTTGTTCACCAGTTCGGCGTATTCGCGGTAAATCTTTTCGCTGCCGAGGCGGCAGGCGGTCTGCAGTTTGTGGATCGTCTGCGGATTGAACAGATGATATTCGCCGCTGTCGCGCCATTGATACTGGCCGCCGGCATCGAGCTCGGCGTTGACCTGTCGCGTCGGGAAAGCGTGGCGATGGCGCGCGAGGGCTTCCTCGGCGATGACATCGAGGCCGACGCCCTCGATGCGCGACGGCGTCCAGGTGAAATATTTGTCCACGACCTCGCTGTTGAGGCCGACGGCTTCAAAAATCTGCGCGCCGCGATAGCTTTGCACCGTCGAGATGCCCATCTTGGCCATCGTTTTCACGACGCCTTTGATGGCGGCCTTGATGAATTTCTTGCACCGCCGTCTTGTGGTCGGTGTTGAGCAGCAGACCTTCGCTGGATCAGGTCGTCAATCGTCTCGTAGGCGAGATACGGATTGATGGCGCTGCAGCCGTAGCCGATGAGCAGCGCGAAATGATGCACCTCGCGCGGTTCGCCGGATTCGAGCACGAGACCGACCTGCGTCCGCGCGTGCCGTTGCGGATCAGATGATGATGCAAACCGGCGACGGCGAGCAGCGCCGGGATGGGCGCCATTTCCGGCGAAACGCCGCGGTCGGACAGGATCAAAATGTTCGCGCCGTCCTCGATGGCCTGGTCGGCGGCGGCGAACAATTCTTCCAGCGCCTGTTCCAGGCCTTTTTCGCCGTCCGCGGCCTTGAACAGAATCGGCAGCGTCACGGATTTGAAGCCGGTCGATCCCCGGGCTTTCCCCGGCCGAGCAGCTCGGCGAGCACATCTTCTTCGATCAGACTCTTTCCAGCCCGAGCGGCCTTTCGTGTGCGACGTGTCACGTTCCGGCGACGGGTTTCACCGGAGAGAGCTCGGGCATCAACGAGGCGACAGGGCCGATGCCCGGCGTCGTGGCGGGCCGAGCCGGACGGCGGAAGCCGCAGACCGTTCCCTACACCACGTTCAGTCCCAATGGACCGCAATTCAACGAAGACTTGCAAGTTTGGCTGGGGGGCAATTTCTGGACGGACGGACGCCGAACACGGAATTCCAGGCGAGGATGCCGTTTCTGGACGCGAACGAGATGGCCAATACGGCGGATGGCCCGTATCCTCCGCACAGCGGCGGCTACTCGCCGGCCGTCGCGCGCCAAGCTCCACAGCGGCCCTTCTCCAGTGGTCTTGGAAGTGTTCGGCCCGGAGGCCTTCGAAAGCTCCGACCCCGACCTCTACACGATGGCGACCAAGGCGATCGCCGCGTTCGAAGCCTCCGTGCAGGTGAATCCATTCAGCTCGAAATTCGACGCATCGAGGCCGGATCGCCGCCCTTGAACAAGTATAAGTTCAGTCCGGCCGAGTCGCGGGATGACGTTGTTCTTCGGCAAGGCCCAGTGCTTCCAGTGCCACTCGTCGGCAACGCTCGACCCGGTGCTCGAGGCCACCGGCGGAAAAAACGTATTCACGATGTACTGCTACGCCAACATCGGCGTGCCCAAGAATCCCAAGAATCCGTTTTACGGCAACACAAACTGCACGACGAACGGGCACGGCTGCAATTCCCTGGGGGCGAGCTTCATCGACTTCGGATTGGGCGCCAACCCCAACCCCAGCCCCGGTGGAACGCGGTTCATGAACGCGTCGCCGGGCGACATCGTCGCGTTTCGGGGTCTCTTCAAAGCGCCGACGGTTCGGAATGTCGACAAGCGGCCGGCGGGGAATTTCGTGAAGGCTTTCATGCACAACGGAGTGTTCAAAAGTCTCGAGGATGTGGTTCACTTTTACAATAAGAGGAATATCGCCGTGGATGCCGCCGGGGACGAGGTTGCGTTTGATCTGCGCGACGGCCCGCCGGCCGGGTATTTGCCGCTGTTTCCTCCGCCTGAGGTTCTGGACAACGTGCAGAACGCTTGCTGGCTTGTCGCCCGCCGAGGCAGGAGGAGACGTCGCGACGAACGGCCAGGTCGGCAACCTCGGCTTGACCGCGCGTGAGGAAGCCGATGTGGTCGCGTTCCTGGAAACCCTTACTGACGGTTTCATGGGGACGACCACCGTGAAGGGTCATTGAGCGACGTAACATGTTTGATCGCATTAATCGCCGACGGCGCCGAACGGATCTCGCGAGCCCCTTGACACTCGATCCACGGCGTCCGAAGATGATTGACCGATGCGAAAATGTCTGAGCTCACCCTCCTCCAGTGATCAGGGTCGCACTGCGTGAGACCCCGAGTTTGTCCGAAACCGATTCGCGCTCTTTGCTGCTGGACCTTCGCGGCAGCACTGGTGTTCGCGCTTGGCCTGCCAAGTCGGGCTGTTGCCCAATCGGTCTCACGGGCGCAAAGCTCAACAGCCGGTGCGCACAAATGCAAGTGCGGCGCGAATTGCGACGATGGCTCGTGCTGCTGTTCCCGCCGTCACAGCGAGGCCCGATCACAGTCCTTGGCAGCGTCTGCGGAATCCAGCCGCCCACTTGCGAGCCCATGTATGAGCCCCGCGCCTTGCGGTGACCCGGCAATCCCGAACGCCGCGCCTGGCAATCCCGTCAAAGGGAATTTCGCAATCGCGATTCCGACGCCTCCGACGGACAATACCGAAGGACGCCGCATCTGGCTCCCCCGCGTCTGCATCCTTCCGCCGGACCGGGCCTCTCGCCTCGAGCGTCCCCCGGACCGCGGCATGATCTCCGCCTGATTCCAGGCCATCGCGATCGACGCGTCGGAGTCGCTTTTTCCGCACGCCAGGCGTTGCCTTGCCCGTCTTGTCTGTCGATGACCGGCGGTTCCGCCTACGTGCGTGAGCGTTCCGGGGTCATCGTCATGACCGCGCCCAACATCTTCCAGTGCCGACCCTGGCTATTTCGGCAATTGTTGCCGTCGTGGCTTTTCCACGCTTGCGGCCTGAGGCGCTTGGGTCGCCGCTTCGCGTGCGGTTCTGCGGCCGCTGAAATCAAAAACCGATCCACAGTTTCAAAGGACACACTCTCGTGAATCGCCGCGCATTTACCCTGATCGAATTGCTGGTCGTCATCGCGATCATCGCCGTCTTGATCGCGCTATTGCTCCCCGCTGTTCAAGCTGCCCGCGAGGCAGCCAGGCGTTCCCAGTGCACCAATAATCTCAAGCAACTCGGCATCGCCATCCACAATTACGAGGGCTCCTGGAACGTGCTTGCCGGCGGGCCGGTACGGCTATCCGTACCTGTGGTCGTCGCTGGCTTCGCTGCTCAACAACATCGAGGCGGCGAACATGTACAACGCGCTCAACTTCGCGTTCCCGTCGGAAACCGGTCAATTGCCATATCCCGCCAACTTCACCGTGGAGTCGGCGGTGATCGCCGTGTTCCTCTGCCCGAGTGACGGGCAGCAAAGAGTGGACCCGACGAACTGGGGCGGCGACGAACTACGTGTCCAACTCCGGCACGGGCACGATCAACAGCGGCAACTTCAACATCGTCGCCGGCGCGCAACTGCCCGACGGCCCGTTTTACAACACCAGCGCCGTTCGGTTTGCCGGGATCACCGATGGGCTTTGCGAACACCACCGGCTACAGCGAGACGATCATGGGCAATAACATCACCACCACCGCGGGCAGTTCTCCGCCCGCCGACGCGCGGCGTCAGTTTGCGCTCTTCAACACAACGACGATCACCAATATCCCCCCCGCGCAGTTCCTGCCGCCGAACACATTTCTTCAAGCTTGCTTCACGCCGGATTCCTGGGCGGGCGACCGGGGCCGCGAGTGGTCGCGCGGAAGCTTCATCATGGCGTCGTATAACCATTTTTACACGCCGAACAGCAAGTATCCGGACTGCACCGACAACGGCCGGAACGCGGCGGTGACCGGCCCGCGGAGCTTTCATCCGGGAGGCGTGAACATGCTGATGCTCGACGGACATGTCCAGTTCATCAAAGACGGCGTGAGCCTGACCACGTTCCGCGCCATTTCCACCCGGGCCGGCGGCGAGGTGGTCTCGTCGGACGCTTACTGACCGGCACGGATTTTCTGATTCCTGGTTCTCGGGCACGCGGTCCATGCGGTCGCGGGCCCGAGCAACCTGCCACGACGAGCGCGACTCTGGAGGTATCTCATGATCGAGACGGAGCAACCCACCGCTCGGAAACCCTGGCCCGACTACCGCGCCGTCTGGCGATGGCATTTTTACGCGGGCCTGTTCTGCATCCCGTTCATCATCGTTCTGGCAAGCAGCGGGTCGATCTACCTCTTCAAGCCACAGATCGAGTCGTGGCTCGACCGCGAATACGACAATCTTGCGATCAAGGACCATGCCGCCAGCGCCGCCGATCAGATCCGAGCCGCGCTGGCGGCCGTTCCCGGCTCCACGCTGAACGCGCTACGAAGTGCCCGAGGGCCCTCAAGCGCCGCCCGCGTGATCGTGGGTCAGGAGGGAAAGGCAATCCGTGTGTATGTGCATCCGGAAACCCTGCAGGTTCTCAAGACGGTCGACGAGAACTCTCGATTCATGAAAGTGCTCTTCCGCTTGCACGGCGAGCTGCTCATGGGCAATCGCGGTTCCACAGTCGTCGAGCTGGCCGCGTCGTGGGCGATCATCATGATCCTCACCGGCCTGTACCTCTGGTGGCCACGAAAGGCGAAGACGCTGGGAGGAATTGTCTATCCGCGTCTTGGCGGTGGCTCGCGCATGTTCTGGCGCGATCTTCACGGCGTGACCGGTTTCTGGATTTCGGGGCTGGCACTTTTCCTGCTGCTGAGCGGCCTACCGTGGGCGAAGTTCTGGGGCGACTACCTGAAGAACGTCCGGCGGCTCACCGGCACGGCCGTCGCGCGGCAGGACTGGACGAACGGGCGAAGCGTCGAATGTCGAATCCCGATCGGCCGGCGCGACCGGTGAGCACGGCGAACATCGCACACGGATCCGGCCGCGGCGGTCGCCGAAGCCGCGGTGCCACCCCGAGCGACCTGACGGCCGTCGACAGGATCGTCGCGACACTCCGCCCGCTCGGCCTGCTTGCGCCGGTGGTCATCGAGCCGCCCGCCGGCGGGTCCGGTGATTGGACAGCCAAGTCGATGACGCCGAACCGTCCAAGGCGCGTCGACCTCGTGATGGACGGTGCGACCGGCGCGATCAAGGATCGCAAGGACTTCAAGGACCGGCACCTCATCGACAGGATTATCGGGACCGGCATCGCCGTGCACGAAGGGCAGCTCTTCGGCTGGCCCAACCAGCTCCTGGGGCTCGTCACTGCCGCCGGGTTGGTGCTGCTGACGGTGAGCTCGGTGACCATGTGGTGGCGGCGGCGCGAGCCCGGCAGCCTGGGCGCACAATCCCCGCGGCCAGCCCTCGCTTCTCGCTCGGGCTTGTGATCCTTGTCGCGCTGTTCGGGCTCTACCTGCCCCTCTTCGGCGCATCGTTGATCGCCGTGCTGCTTGTGGAATGGACCATCCTTCGCCGGATCCCAGCCGTTCGTGACTGGCTGGGACTTCGAGTCTCCGCTCGCGGAGCCGGTTCCGGCGGAGGTCTCGGCCTGATGTGATGAACTCCGCGAGCTGTCCTTGTCGGTGGTTTTCCACCGTCGATGTGCGCCGCGGGCTCCGGCAACACGGTCACCTGGATCAACGGCTGGAGCGCCCTGGCGCGGATCTTGCCTTATTCCGAGCAGGGGAACCTGTTCAACTCCGCGAATTTCGCCCTCTGGAAAGAGATCCCCGAAAACTCCACCGCGATCGGCCTGAACGTGAGTTTCCTGCTCTGCCCGAGCGAGGTCCAATCCCAGGTCTCGACCCATGATTACGGGCTGGCGGGTGTGACGAACTACGGCGTCAGCCAGGGAGACTGGTTCGTCTGGGGCGGGTTCAACGGCCCGCAAAACCGCAACGCGTTTGGAATGAACCGTAGCCGCCGACTCGCCGAGTTTACCGACGGCACCAGCCTCACCCTGCTGGCCGCCGAGGTCAAGGCCTACCAGCCGGCCGCGAACTGCCGAACCATTCCGCTCCCCTCGGTCAAAGACCCGAACAACATCCCGAGCCCCTATGCCGACCCGTACACCGTCGCGCCCGAATACGACAACGGCACATGCGTCACCGCAGAACCAGTTCGAGTTTCACACCGAGTGGTCCGACGGCAACGCCCACGCGGCGGGCTTCACGACGGCGTGGCCGCCCAACAAGCAGATCATCGGCCGCTCCATGTACGTCGGAATGGATCTCGACTTGAACGGCCTCAACGAGGAGCTCGGAGGTCCGACCTTCGCGGCGATCAACTCCCGCAGCTATCATCCCGCCGGCGTCAACGTCCTCCTGGGCGACGGCTCGGTCAGGTTCATCAAGAGCACCATCGACGGCATGGTCTGGCGCGCACTGGGGACCGTCGCCGGCAGTGAGGTGATTTCAGCGGACGCGTACTGACCGACCGGCTTTTCCGTCCCGAATCGCCGCTACGCGATACACTGACGGAGAACGAGCCGAGGACATTGCTGATATGGCGAGCGCGGATCGCAACCGCATCCTTGCTCGAATCAGAAACCGCGGCCGATCTGACCCGCGAGCCACCGGTCGCTCCCCGCGCGTGGCAGGGTTTTCCGGTTGAGCGTGCGGGGGTTGCTCCTGCTGATCCTCGTCGATCGGCTGCGGGTTGGGCTGGGTCGCCCATGTCATTCGCGCAGGCCAGGTCCAACGGCGAGCCGTCGCGGCGATTTACCAGGCGGGTGGCTGGGTGGTCTATGACACCGAGTGGGACCAAGCCCAGAACCCGTCGGCCTGGAAGCCACGCTGGCCCAAGTCGCTGGTCGATCGCCTGGGAGTCGACTACTTCGCCAACGTCGTCTTCATCAACCTGCACGATCGCGGGACCGATCAAGTCCTGGCACAGGTAGGGCCGGCTCACCCACTTGAAGCAACTGCACCGTACCGGTTTCGCGGTGACCGACGCCGGGCTGGCCCACCTTGGGGGATTGAGCGACCTCCAGTTGCTCTCCCTCGACGATACCCGGGTGACCGACGCCGGCCTGGCCCACTTGAAAGGGCTCTCGAGTCTGAAATGGCTCAAGCTCACCAGAACGAAGGTCACCGATTCTGGGGTTGCCGAGCTTCGGAAGTCACTGCCGCAGTTGCAAGCGATCCGTTAAGCCCGATCGAGCGGCCCGCCCACAACAGCCGCGGTCAGCGCCAGCGGCTTGCTCCTTGGATTGACCCGAATCGTGTGCGTCACCGAGCGACCCTTGCCGATCGTGGTCACTCGCAGAGGGCCGTCGATCGCGTGGATCTTCACCGAACCGGCCAGGGCGCCCGTCAGCTTCACGCGATTGATGCCGGCCCCCGCCGCGATGAATACGTCGCGGCTGGTCGGGAAGAACGAGCCTTGCGCCACGCCGTTGATCGTCACAGTGATCATGGAGTTTGCCTGCTTGCGCTTGATCGCGAGCGGGCGGTTCTTCCGCTTCACGGCATTGATCGAAGATGAGATCGTTCTTCGGCGAGGCGACGATGACGATCGCTGACTTCGCCGGGAACAGCGGGTTGGCTGCGAGGAGGGCGGGGATATCTTGCGACTCGTACGCCCCGATGTCCGTCACGCCGCCGCCGAAGCGAGGAAGGCCGCGCTGGTCGCTTGAGACGCCTGGAGGCACCAGCGCGTTACTGCCGGCGTTGTGGGCCGGGCTGCCGAGCAGGAGGGCCACGGTCTGGGTTGGTCCGCCGTTGTCTTGAAGCAGCCCCAGACCCGTGTTGGTGACCCCGACCCGGTTATTGTGCGCCGGGTCGACCGACCGATCTTTCAATCCCCCCGCGCCGCCGGCGCCGATCATGTTGTACGAGCTGGAAGGATCGACGGATCCTTGATTCACCAAAATATCGCCGGCCGTGATAGAGGGCGACTGCGCCCTTGTAATTCCCCGCGACGATCGTGTTGCGCAAGGAGGACCGTGCCGCCAACGAACATGCCGCCGACGTTGCACGTGTCGTAGATGCCGATTCCGCCGCTCGTGTCGGTGAGCGAGCGGTTGGCGACAATGGTGTCGTTCGTCGCCGTCAACGTGCCCCCATTATAAATGCCTCCCGCGATGGCTGCCTTGGTTGCCGTAAATGGTGCAGTTGGTCAGCGTCGCGACTCCAGATGTTGAGAATGCCGCCGGCGACATAGGCCGAGTTGCCGGATACTGTCGTGTTGGTCATCGTCAATGTGCCGCTACTGGAGATGCCGCCGCCAAAGACACCGCCGCCGGCCACGATGCGACCGGTGTTGTTCGCGATCGTGCAGTTGTTGATCGACAGATTTCCGGAGCTATAGATACCGCCGCCGTAGTCTGTGGCGTAGTTGCCCACGACCCTGACGTCGGTCAGTGTCAGCGTGCCGATATTGTAGATGCCGCCGCCCTCGTATGCGTGCCCGCCCGTGACGGTCAGGCCCGAGATCGCTGCCGTTGCACAGAAACTCGACGACGAATACGCTGGAATTGATCGACGGACCCGGTTCCTTTCACCGTCAGCGCCTTCGATCCGGGTCCGACGATCGTCATGTTTGACGGCACGTGCAACGCATCATGCTCGGCGTCGTTCAAGAGCACGATCGTGGCCGCGCCGCCGGCAGGGAAGACGGCCGGGTCAAAGGTGATCGTCTTGCCGCCCTCGGCGCCGGCCACCGCCATGGCCGCGCGCAGTGTGATCTTACCGCTGCCGACCGCGACATTGTCGGAGGTCGTGTTCACGACAAGGCTGGGAGCTGCGAGCTGGGTTTGGGACTCGAAAGCGCCGATGTCCACGCTGCCCTGGAAGATTCGGGGCAGCCCGCGCTGGTCGGTGGTCATTCCGGCCGGCAACAGCCCGTTGTACCCGCGCATTGACTGCGGGACTGCCGTCGAGCAGGGCCATCGTCTGCGTCGGCCCGCCATTGTCCTGAAGTGGTCCGAGGAGCGGATCGATGCCGACGTAATTGTGGTTAACACCGTTGAGCAGGCCGCCCGCGCCCCCGGTGCCGATCAGGTTGACCACGGAGTCGGGGTTGATCTTGCCCTTGGGACCCAATTCGATGTCGCTGTCGATGGCGAGTGCGCCGGATCCCTTGCGATTCCCGGCGACGATCGTGTTGTAGAGGGTCACGACGCCGTCGATAAAGCCGATCCCGGCGCTGTTGAGCGGAGACGTTGTTTGCCGGCAACGGTGCAGTTGATCAGCACCACCGACGCGTTGGCCGCAATGTTCAGTCCGCCCCCTAGGTTAAGGCGGAATTACCTGCGATCGTGCAATTCGTGAGGGTTCCAGGACCGTTGAAGGCGATCGCCCCGCCGGTGCCGGAAGGTGCCGAGTTGTCCGACAATGTACATCGCATGAGCGTGAGCGATCGTGCGCTATCCGGTGATGATCCCGCCCCCGTTTGCTCGAACCGAGTTGTCACGCACGGTGGTGTCGATCAGCGTCAGGTGGCCCGTCGACGAGTTCGAGACCGGCACCGAAGTCCGCATGGTTGCCGGCGACGATCGCGTTCGAAAGTGTCACATCACCGCAGACGATGAACCCGCCGCCAAAGGTGTATCGTCCCCGCCTTGAAGTCGGCGTCAGTGCCATGATTCGCACCGGTCACCGTCAGGCCCGAGATCACGGCCGTCGCGCTCGCATCGATCGTGAAGACGTTGAAGTTTGACCCCGCCCCTCCTCCCTTGACCGCCAGCGCCTTCGCCCCAGGTCCCACGATCGTCACGTTTGCCGTTAACATCAAGCGTCCTGTGCTGAGCGTCGTCGATAAGCTGGATCGTGGCGGCTCCGCCGGCGGGAAAACAGCCGGGGTCGAACGTGATCGTCTGGCCGCCCAGGGCGTTGGCCAGCGCGATCGCCTCGCGCAGGCTGGTCTTGCCGTTGCCGACGATCAGCTCGTCGTCTGTGGTGTTGACCACCAAGCTCGGTGCCGCAGGACCGTCTGGGACTCGAACGCGCCAATGTCCACCGTGCCGTCGAACACTCGCGGCAGCCCGCGTTGGTCGGTGGTCGTCGCCCGGGCACCAGGGCGTTGCTGCCGGCGTCAACGCCGGACTGCCGTCGAGCAGGGCCATCGTCTGCGTCGGACCGCCGTTGTCCTGGAGCGGTCCCAGACGCGGATCGACGCCGACGCGATTGTGGTTGACGCCGTCGATCAACCACCCGAGCCCCCGTGCCAATCACGTTATAGGAGCTGGAGGCGTCGATCGACGCCGCCGAACAGGACGAAGTCGTTGGGCGTACTGGCGGCCCCGGTCCCACGGGTGTTACCAGCGACGATCGAATTGCGGAGCGTGAGTGTCTGGAGGAGCTCGATGCCCCCGCCCTCCGCCCCGAGCGGCACCGACTGAGTTGCCCGCTACGGTGCAGTTGGTCAAGCGTCATCGTGGCGACGCTGCCGATGCCACCGCCGGTTTCGCTGGCGAAGTTGCCCGTGACGGTGGTATTCGTCATCGTCATCGAGCCGAAGACATCCAGACCGCCGCCGAACTGAGCCGAGTTACCCACAAACGTGCAGCCCATCACGGTCAGAGTGCCATCGCTGTAAACTCCACCGCCCCTGGTCGGCGTCGAGTTGCCGGCGATCGTGCAGTCGGTCAACGTCAAGTTTCCGAGGGAGTAAATACCGCCGCCGTTCGCGCTATTTCCGCCCGCGATGGTCAGGCCCGAGATCGCTACCGTCGCTCCGGCAAGGCCATCGTGAACACGCTGAAGTTCGACGCCGATCCCGCCCCCTCTGCACCGTCAGCGCCTTGGCACCCGGCCCGACGATCGTCACGTCCGAGCTTATCACGAGCGTCCCGTGCGCGAGGTCGTTCACGACCTGGATCGTGGCCGAGCCGTCCGCCGGGAAAACAGCCGGGTCAAACGTAATTGTGCCGCCGCCGAGTTTGTTGTTCGTCAGTATGATCGCCTCGAGCAGGGTGGTCTTGTTGTCGCCGACGGTGAGATCGTCGAGCGTCGTGTTGACCACCAGGCTCGGGCCCGCCAGGACCGTCTGCGACTCGAACGCCCCGATGTCCACGGTGCCGTCGAACACTCGCGGCAGCCCGCGCTGGTCGGTGGTCAGGCCCGCGGGCACCAGCGCATTGTTTCCAGCATCGAATGCCGGGCTGCCGTCGAGCAAGGCCATCGTCTGGGTCGGTCCGCCGTTGTCCTGCAGCGGGCCCAGGCGTGGATCGACACCCAAGAGATTGTGTTGAGTAAAGGCGGGCACGTCGCCTGCGCCCCCGGTACCGATCAGGTTGTACGTGCTCTGTGTATCAAGCACGAAGGCCCCGATCTTGAAGATGTCGCTGGGCACGGTGTTTGGGCCGGCTGCCGTGGAGATTGCCCGCGACGATCGTGTTGTGAAGCGTGAGCTTCGCCCCGGAGTCGAAGTAGATCCCGCCGCCAACGCCGGCCGCTCCGGTGACCGTGTTCTGCCGCGACGGTGCAATTGACTAGCAGCAGGGTTCCCGCTGTTGCCGATGCCGCCGCCGGTGGTGATCGCCGTGTTTCCCGCGACGGTGCAGTTGATCAAGGTCATCATGTCGTTGGCGTCCTCGTTGGCTGATACCGCCGTTCACGCCCAGTGTCGCCATGTTGCCCGAGACGGTGCAGCCGGTCATCGTGACCACGCCCGCGGCCTCGCCGTCGGCGGCTGGGGTCGTTGGCGATGCCGCCGTTGTAGCCGGCCTTGTTGCCCGAGACGGTGCAGTCGGTCATCGTCAGCGTGCCGCGATTGACGATGCCGCCGCTAGCCGTATTGGCCGTGTTACGGGCGACCGTGACGTCGATCAGTGACAATGTTCCCAAGCTGCGGATGCCACCTCCGTACGACCCTGCTTTGTTGTCTGTAACCGCGGTGCCGGTGAGCGTCATCGTGCCGGAGTCGGCCTCGATTCCGGCCCCTTCCGTGCCGGCTGTATTGTGGGCGATGTTGCCGCCAATGATCTGGGTCGTACCGGAATTGACGTAGAGGCCCCCGCCGTCCGCTCCCGTGTTGTTGTTCGTGAGGTCGCAGTTGGTTAGAGTCAGCAACCCGGCGCTGTAGATGCCTCCACCGAAGTTGGCGGCCGAATTCGCGGTGATCGTGCAGTCGGTCAGAGCCAGAGTCCCACAATTGATGATTCCGCCGCCGCTCCTACTGACGGACCGTCCGGCGGTGACGGTCAGTCCCGAGATCGCCGCCGTCACATTTGTGCCAGCCAAGAGCACGCTGAAGTCCGAAACCGACCCGCCCCCGAGCACGGAAGCTGCACCGCGCCCGGTCCGACAATCGTCACGTTTGCCTTTAGCTCGAGCGTCCGGTGGAGAGCGTCGTCGATAAGCTGAATCTTGGCGGTTCCACCGGCCGGGAAAACGGCCGGATCGAAGGTGATGATGTTGCCGGGCGCAGCGTTGGCGAAAGTGATCGCCTCGCGCAGGCTGGTCTTGCCATCGCCCGGGATCAGCGAGTCGTCGGTCGTGTTGACGACGAAGCTGGGCACGTCGGTTGCAGCAACGATCTTGGTGACAAAACCGTCGCTGCTGCCCGCGAAGTTGGGCTGGAAAGCGCCCGGTGTCGTCGGAAAGTCGGTCGACTGGGTCCCGCCGACAACATAAACACTCCCGACCGCGTCGACGCCCAGGCCGACGACCACATCGTCGCTGTTGCCGCCGAGATACGTGGAGTAGTCGAGCGCATCTCCCGCGGTGTTGAGCCTGGCGACGAAACCATCGGTCTCTCCGCCGCCATAACCGGATTGGACAGGGGCCTTGGTCGGAAAATCCTGGAACGAAAGCGTTTGGCCCCCGACGTAGACGTGGCCGCCGGCATCGACGGCGATCGCGTAGCCAGTTTCACCGCCGCTGCCACCGAGATACGTCGAGTAAACCAATGACGATCCGCTGGGATTAAGCTTCGTCACGAAGGCGTCGGTGAAGCCGTCCAAGAGCGATTGGAACGGCTTTTGGGTTGGAAAGTCGGCGGAGGCCGTGTCGCCGACGACATAAGCGCTGCCGGCGGAGTCGACGGCAATGCCGACACCGTTATCCAAATCGCCGCCGCCGAGGAAGGTGGAGTAAACCGGCGCCGAGCCTGAGGGATTCAGCTTCGTGACGAAAGCGTCTCGCCCGCCGCCGCTAACCATTTGGAAAGAGCCCGGCGTCGTTGGGAAGTCGGGTGCGTCGGCGTCGCCGGTCACGTAAGCCGCCCCGGAAGTATCAACGGCGATGCCGCGCACGACCGAATCGAGACCGCTGCCGCCGGCCGGGGCACCCAGGGCGGTGGAGTAGACCAGGGCCGATCCCGCGGCGTTGAGCTTGGCGACAAATGCGTTTGCCTGCCCAGCCACCACGGGCTGAAACGAACCGGGCGTTATCGGGAAGTCGGCCGAGTAGGTCGAGCCCGCCACATAGACGCTGTCCGTCGAATCAAGCGCGATGCCGATCGCCTGATCATCGAAAGAGCCACCGAGATACGTGGAGTAGACGAGGCCCGATCCGGCGGCATTGAGCTTCGTCATGAAGGCATCGCTAGCTCCCCCGAAGGTTGGCTGCAAGGCCCCCGGCGTCGTGGGAAAACTGTTCGATCGCGTCGAACCGCATACGTAGGCGCTGCCGGACGAGTCCACGGCGATGCCCTGCCCAATGTCCAGCTCATTCCCGCCCAGGTAAGTGGAATAAAGAACGGCCGTGCCCGCGGCATTCAGCTTCGTCACGAAGACGTCCGCGTTGCCGGCGTTCGTTGGCTGGACGGGATTTACTCAGCGGGAAGTTTGTGGACTCAGTCACACCGGTCACGTAAACGTTCCCATCACCGTCAACCGCGATGCCAACCGGCTCGTCACGACCACTGCCGCCAAGGAAGGTTGAATAGCTCAACGTCGGATCAATAACCAGCGGCTCGCTCGTATCGTACGATCCCACCGCGAAGCCGACTTGACCGTCCGCGCCGATCAGATAACGGCCCGAGACCGATTGCCGCATTCCGCCGATTTCCTGATAGAGCACGGGTGCGTGCTCCACCACGTCCCCCGCCGCCGTATGGAGCACCAGGTCGCCTTGAGCGTTGAGCGTCGTCGAATCGGCGCCCTGAAAAGCCAGCCGGATGGTTCCTGGGTCGGCGCCGGGGGCCACCGTGAAGTCATATTCCAACTGCCCCTGGTTGCCGTGGTAGATCAGGTCCACGCCCGGATAAACGCCCTGCAACTTCACCCGAGCGAAGTCTGATACGTTGGTGTGCCATTGGCTCGGATCGTTGCCGGTGAGGTAGTTGCTCATGCCGGGCTGAGGATCGAGACCCGACGCGCGGGCGGCGAGGTTGCCGCCGACCATCTGCATTCGCAACACGGCCCCAGGGGCGGTGGCGGACGTTTGCAGACTCAAAACCGCCTCGCTTTGCGTCAGGAAAACGGCGTAACCAGGCCCTGCGCGCAGGAAATTGACCTGGCTGTCTGTCTGACCCTGGTTGGCCTCGAAACTCAGCGGTAGCTTTCCATAGGCCGCGCTGATCCCTGCCAGCGTGCCCGGATCGGGCGTTGTCAATTCGGGTCCCGACGCCAGGAGCAACCGCTCCTCGAGCCACTCGACACGAGGCGCGCGACCACTCGGCCGAGCGCACCAGCGAGAGCACTCCTCGCCCGACGCCGTTTTTCTGCAACGCGACCCACCGGCCGCGCGGGACCGGCGGTTTCTCCCTCGACGCGTCCATCATGGGTAACTCTTGGTTTGGGGGAGTGCTCGATGACTGGACGCCGACTTCAGATTTTCGTGGCCGTGCCACCGGCGAAGGGAAGGCTCCGGCCCGAGGGCCGGTCGTCGCCACCAGCTTCGTAGCCGGTACCCTCGGTTCTCGAAGTGAACGTCCAGCTTACCGCTCTACCGGACGGCTTGCTCTGCCTTTCCCGAAAGATGTGAAAATCGACGACGCGATGTAGGGCGTCCGGACAGCCGCCGAGGGTGACCCTCTGCCGCCGGCTCATCCGCTCTTCACGGCGCGCGGAGCCCCGCGGCCCCGCTGGCGACTCTCGCTCTCAAGGACTCGGGTGAGGCGCAAGCGGCCAGATGACCTGTTGCGGAATACCTCAATTGCCGACGAATTCAGCTATTTTGCTTCCAGTTACCTTTGCCAAATCGAATAATTCAACGTAAACTTCCCATTATTCTCAAACAGCCACTTTCGCCCAGAGAATTTGGAGCCCATCCCTTGTCCGTACATAAACTCTTATTCAAAAAGCAGTTGTGGTATTTAGCGAACCTGACTCGTGGTCGCGAACGGGCTGGCAAGAGTGGCCCCCGTGGGAAGTTCCGTCCAACTGGGCGAATGCCTTGAGTCGCAAGGCGTTACTGTCGAACGTGCTGGGCTGGACCGGTGGAAACGGGGGCACGCAGAGTTCGCCGATCACGCCTGCGAATATCTCGCAACTGACGCAAAAGTACACAAATGTCGTCGACGGGGCGATCGTGGCCGAGCCGCTGGTCGCGTCTGTCAACATCACGGTCGGGCCCAACCCGGGAAACCAGTCCGTGGTCTTCGTGGCGACACAAGGCGACGGACTGTACGCATTCAACGTCAACACGGGTCAGCTTGACTGGCACAGGAGTTTTCTCATTCCGGGCCAGACGGCGCTCACACCGATCGAACTGGATTTCAACGGGAGTGGGGTCATCGGCACGCCGGTGATCGATTCTGCCGCCAACACGATGTATCTGGTGTCGTCGGAGAGTTACGGCGCGGGAAATGTCACTCCACTACATCAAGACCCTCCACGCGATCGACATGAGTGATGGAACAGAACAGTCGGGCAGCCCGGTCGTGATCGCCGACACCGGGTATGTGGGCACCACGGCGGTCAGCTTTGCCGGCCCGAGTGTCCGCGGCAAGGGCGCCGGAGCGTCCACGGACGAGTGCGTTTCGACGTGCTTCGCCAGATGCAACGCCCCGGCCTGACGATTGACGGCAACAACCTGGTGATCGGCTTCGGATCGGCAGTCGGTGTGATGCCCTATTACCACGGCTGGGTACTGGCTTTTAACAAGAATTCGCTACGTCCGACCGGAGTTTTCAACGACACCCCGAACGGGCACAACGGCGGCATCTGGAATGACGGCAACCCGATCCAGGTCGATGCACAAGGCTATCTCTATACGTCAACGGGCAACGGCACGTTTGACGCTCGACTGAACGGCACGCGTTTCCCAGCCGCGGCGACTACGGTGATTCCGTTCTCAAGCTGAAGCTTCGTGCCGGGTACCACGGGCCCAACGGCAGAGGCATCC
>CAVVLD010000029.1:0-12688 GCA_963748795.1 uncultured Solibacteraceae bacterium | reverse complement strand
TCTCGTTCCCTCCTCCGCGTCTTCCTTCGTGTTCTCCGTGCCTCCGCGGTGAGATTCCCCTGCTACCCTAATGACTGTGAACTTCGAGAACGTCGCCGATAACCTTCGCGAATCGTTCCGCGTCATTGCGGCGAACCGCGCGTCCGGCGAAGTTCGCGAACTTACTGGCGTCAGTATCGCCTCCGCCGGGGTCACATTCCAGATGTTCAACGCCGCCTTCCTCGCCGGCCCTGTCCTCACGGAAGCTGAACTTGCTCAGCGCGTTCTCCTCCCCGGCATGCATTTCAACGCGCGCGGGCTCGAGTGGGCCTATTGGGTCTGTGAAGACTGGATCGCCCCTCGCCCCCGCCGCCGCCTGCGCAGCGTCATGGAGAGGATGGGCCTCCGCCATTCCGTGGACCTCCCCGGCATGGTCGCCGGGCGCATCGCGCCGCCCCTCCACAAACTCCCTTGCCTGGAAGTCCGGCGAGTCACAGACCCCATCACGCGCGATGCCTTCTGCGCCATCGGGTCCATCTGCTTCCATGTTCCCCTGGCGTGGTTCCACGAGGTGTTCGACAACCTCACCGTCTTCCGCCAGTTCGCCGCATACGTAGGCTACGTGGATTCCGAACCCGTTTCCACCACCGCGCTGGTCGCCGGCGGCGGCGCCGTCGGTGTCTATAACGTCGCCACCGTGCCGCAGTTCCAGCGCAGGGGCCTCGGCGAAGCCATCATGCGTTGCGCCCTCGAGGATTTTCGCCGCTACCACAATCTCGAATCCACCATCCTCCAATCCACCCCCGCCGGCTACCGCCTTTATGAGCGCATGGGCTTCCGGACCGTCACCCGGGTCGGCGTCTACTCCACCTGATTCCGAGTCACACCGCACTTACTCATTCCTATCATCAACTTACCTGAACTCCCCTAACTCGCCATGTTATTCGTAGGATAGGCCTCCAGGCCTGTCCAGGCGAGCGAAGCGAGCCACTAAACCCCCATCCCCAACCCCCGCGCGCGAAGCGCGCTCATTCCGCGATCAGACTAATCGAGCCGATTCCTCCATGCACATTCAACCGTATTTTCGGGCCGGGTTCGTTGTAGGCGTCGTTAGTCCAGCGGCCATCCCGCTTTTCGAGCCCACGGGCATTGATTTCGCCGATGCCGCCGGAGGCTTCCGCGTAGATGCCCACGTTGGCCGGTAGATGCACGACGGCTTCCCCGACTCCGCCATCGATCGTGACGTCGTAATCCTGCTTGGGCATGCCTCGCAGGTCCAGCTTGATGCTGCCGACCCCCATTTGTACATCCACGTGCCGCAGGGTCAGGCTGCCAAGATCGAGTTGCGCTTCACCCGCGCCGAAATCGATGTGGAAGCTGAGGGGCAGGTCCTGGGCGAAGCGAAGATCCCATTCGTATTTGTTATTCCCCAGTTGCACGTTATGTGTTTTGGGCTGGCTCACGGTGAGCTCGCCGGCGGAATACCGGAGCTCGGGTTTCCAGGACGGCACGTTGTAAGTGAAATAACCCTGCATCAACTTGCTCGTGCCGCTGCCCACTTTCAACTGGCCGGCGCCCATATTCAGGTGCACGGTCACTTCCTTGGCGCCATCGCGCTCAATGGCCTGCGAACTGTACTGTGTCGGGCCGGCGGGTTCGTGGGTGATCACGCAACCGGTCAGGCTCAAAGCGCCAAGAGTCAATAGCAATCTGGTAGTCATTGGAATCCTGTCTACCCCCGGTCTACGCAGGGCGGGGCGCAATTGTTCCCTGGTGCTTGCGGTTACAATAAGGCTTCCATGTCTGAAAGCTGCAAGTTCCTTTTGTCCGACAGCCAGATACCGACAGCCTGGATCAACGTGCTGCCGTCCCTGCCGGAGCCGTTGGCTCCGCCGCTGAACCCGCAGACCCGCGCGCCGCTGGCGCCGCAGGACCTGGCGCCGATCTTTCCGATGGAACTGATCGAGCAGGAATTCTCGTCCCAAGCTACGGTCGATATTCCGGGCGAGGTGATGGACATTTATCGCCTGTGGCGGGCTACGCCGCTGTTCCGGGCGCGCCGCCTGGAAAAAGCGTTGGATACGCCGGCCCACATCTACTATAAGTACGAAGGGACCAGCCCGGCGGGCAGTCACAAGCCCAATACGGCGGTGGCGCAGGCGTATTACAACAAGCGGGCGGGCATCCGCAGGCTCGCTACGGAGACCGGTGCCGGGCAGTGGGGCAGCGCCCTCTCGCTGGCCTGCCGGCTGTTCGGCCTGGAGTGCACGGTCTACATGGTGCGCATCAGCTACGACCAGAAACCTTACCGCCGGATGATGATGCACGCCTGGGGCGGGGAGGTATTCCCCAGCCCCAGCGATCAGACCAATTCGGGGCGGGCAGTGCTGGCCCAATCTCCGGATTCGCCGGGCAGCTTGGGAATCGCCATCAGCGAGGCGGTGGAAGATGCCGCGACCCACGCCGACACCAATTACGCGCTCGGCAGCGTCCTCAATCATGTAATGCTGCACCAGACAGTGATCGGGCAGGAGGCCAGGCTGCAAATGGCCATGGCCGGCGAGGAGCCGGAGGTGGTGATCGGCTGCTTTGGCGGGGGCAGCAATTTCGGAGGGTTGGCGTTACCGTACGTTCTGGACCGGATGGTAGGTAAAGGGCCACGCATCCTGGCAGTCGAACCTTCGGCCTGTCCGAGTCTTACGAAGGGGACCTTCGCCTATGATTTTGGCGATACGGCCAAGCTGACACCGCTTATTAAGATGTACACGTTGGGCCACGATTTCGTGCCGCCGGGCATCCATGCCGGTGGGCTGAGGTACCATGGGGCATCGCCGCTGCTGAGCCACCTGATGAACCTCGGGTACATCGAGGCCAAGTCGTATCCCCAAACGCCGGTATTCGAAGCAGCGCTTCAGTTTACGCGCGCGGAAGGCATCCTCCCGGCCCCCGAATCGGCTCACGCCATACGCGCGGCGGTGGACGAAGCACTCCTCGCCCGGGAGGAAGGGCGATCTAAGGTAATTTTGTTCTGCCTGAGCGGACACGGGCACTTCGACCTGGGGTCTTATGAAAGCTACCTGTCGGGGAAACTCGTGGATTATGAGTATCCTGGGAGAGATGTACCGGCTGCCTTAGCGGCCAATTAGGACCTTAGCCGGCCGCCCGGTGTCAGCGGCGGATTCTGTGCGTATGGTTGCATAGTACTCCATCAAAAGACTTGCGATCAACCGACGTTAGTGGTAGACTCGTCATGGTTGATCTAGTACCACGCTGACGATGCTGGCAAGCATACTAATTATTGCGGTCTCGGTCGTACTGTTCGCGTACTGGTTCCGGTATAGTTGCATTCTCCTGTTACGAAATGCAGCGGAGCAGGTGCCTGCACCTGTTGCGGAGCGGGATACCAGATTCGGATGCGGTGAGGTGCTGGTGCGCCTGAAAACCGGGGACACCCTGGACCCGCTGCACAGCGCTCTGAACCGTGACTACCAGATGCTTACCTACCTGATCGAGCACGCGGCGGGTCTCGAGATGACCTCCTTCGAGGACCGGTTGCTGGTGCTGGATTACAAAGTGATGCAGTTCTATTACCGGACCACGCGAATCGTCTTCCCGGATCAGGCTCGCAAAGCGCTCACGGAGATGGCGACCGTTCTGGACGTAATGGTCCGTAAGATGAGCCAGCAAGCGGGCGTTTAACTCCTTTCCCGCAACGTATTCCTACTCGCCCCACGAAAGCCGCAGCAGAAGTCCGCGCTTGTTCCGGCCGGGTGCTCTACAATGTAAAAAATGGGAACCCAAGCCACTCTTGAAGCGGCCGTAGACAGGCTCAATGCCGTGCGGCGGGAAATAGCCAAAATCATCGTGGGTCAGGACGATGTTGTGGACGGCGTGCTGATCTGCCTGCTGGCCAGCGGACACGTGCTGCTGGAGGGCGTGCCGGGTCTAGGCAAGACCACGCTGCTGCGCACGCTGGCGCGCACCATGCAACTGAAGTACTCGCGCATTCAGTTCACGCCGGATCTGATGCCGGCCGATATTGTGGGCAGCATGATCATCGACACCGAAGAGCGCGGCGGAGGCAAGACGCTGCGGTTCCAACCGGGGCCGATTTTCGCCAACCTGGTGCTGGCCGACGAGATCAATCGCGCCACGCCCAAGACGCAATCGGCGCTGCTCGAGGCCATGCAGGAGCGGACCGTCACCAGCGGCACCACCACCCACGACCTGGAGATGCCGTTTCTGGTGATGGCCACCCAGAACCCGATCGAGATGGAGGGCACCTATCCGCTGCCCGAAGCCCAGCTCGACCGCTTCCTGATGAAGATCCTGGTGACCTATCCCAGCCGCGATGAGTTGAGCCGCATCGTGGAGCGCACCATTCAGCGGGAAGAGCAGGTTCCGGTGCCGGTGATGGACCGCGACGCGATCGCGCAGGTGCGCTCGGTTTGCCGCGAAGTACTGGTGGCGCCGCACGTTCAGGAGTTCGCCATTCAACTGGTGATGGCCACGCAGCCGGATCAGCCCGAGGCGCACGAGTTGACGCGCAAGTACGTGCGCTACGGCAGTTCGCCGCGCGGCGCGCAGGCCCTGGTGGAGTGCGGGCGGGTGCTGGCGCTGATGCGCGGCCGGTTCCACCTGGCCATTGAAGACATGGTGCAGGTAGCGCCCGCGGTGCTGCGTCACCGCATTATTCTGAACTTCGACGCTCATGCCGACGGGCAGACGCCGGAAACCATTCTGACAGGCAGTCATCAAAGGTGTAACCGCCAAAGCTTCGGTCGCGTAGGAAACGTATGCCCGCCCCGTTGTTGGACCGGGAATTCCTGGAAAAACTGGAACGGCTGACCATCCACTGGCAGAAATCGTTTGCCGGCCTGGTGGGAGGGCATAACATGTCCCGCTTTGCCGGCGCGGGACAGGAATTCCTGGACCACCGGAATTTTCATCACGGCGACGATCTGCGCGCGGTGAACTGGCGCGCGTACCTCCGGCTGGAGAAGCTGTTTCTGAAAATGTTCCAGGTGGAGCCGCGCGTGCCGGTGCGCATGCTGGTGGACGTCAGCGAATCCATGGCGGCATACGGCGGGCAGAAGTTCGACTATGCGCGCAAACTGGCGGCCTCATTGTGTTACGTAGGGCTGGTGCGGCTGGACACGCTTGAGGTTCACGGATTTTCCGGGCGCCTGGCGCAGCGCATTTTCGCCACCGGGGGACGGCATCGCTTCCCGAGCGTGATGGATTCTCTGGCCGCGCTCGACCGCTTCGGGCAGGACCGACTATAACGCCGTGGTGCGCGACTTCATCGGCAGCTATTCGCAGCGCGGGCTGGTGATCGTGATTTCGGATTTTCTGGACGACCAGGGCTGCGAAAGAGCCCTGCAATACCTGGCGGATTTCGGCCACGAGCTGATGCTGCTGCAGGTGTGGAGCGACGAAGACCGCACGCCGCCGTGGACCGGCGAACTGGAACTGCGTGACGCCGAGACGGGCGCGGGCCTCAAGCTGGATTTCGACGACGACGCGCGCCGCCGCTATACGCGCGCGTTCGACGAATACGCGAGCACGATTCAGACTATGGCTTACCGCAGCGGCGGGCCGGTACGCCGGGATCGTGACATCGCAGCCTCTGGAATCGGTGATCTTCGGAGATTTGATCAGGGCCAGGGGAATCGCGTGAACTCACCATGTATCTGCTGAACCTATCCTTATTCCAGTTCCTGGCGGTCTTCGGATCCATCGGCGCGGTTTCGGTGGCGCTCTACCTGTTGGACCGGTCGCGGCGGAAGCAGGTGGTTTCCACGCTGCGGTTCTGGGTGGCGGCGGAGCAGCCGGCGGTGGCGGCGCGGCGCAAACATATCAACCAGCCGTGGTGCCTGCTGCTGCAACTGATCGGCATGGGCCTGTTGCTGCTGGCGATTGCGCAATTGCGTTTCGGCACGCGGGCGCTGGCGGGGCGCGATCACGTGATTGTGCTGGATACTTCCTCGTGGATGATGGCGCGTTCCGGCAATGGGACCCTGATGGACGTCGCCAAGGCGCGCGCGCGTCAATATCTGCGCGCGCTGCCGGCGCGCGACCGCGTGATGCTGGTGCGGGCGGATGCCATGGCCACACCGGCCACCGCGTTCGAGCCCACGCACCAGAAGGTGGACGCGGCCATCCTGGCGTCGCACCCGGGGTCCACCGCGCTGAACCTGGACCAGGCGCTTTCCTTTGCGCGGCACATTCAGTTGCAGGAAGGACGCAGGGCGGGCGAGATCGCGTTTATCGGTCCGGGACGCACGGCGGAGAGCGGCGAGAGCGCCTCGGCGGCTCCCCGCAATCTGCGCGTGATTTCGGTGGCCGACAACGTCGAGAACTGCGGCCTGCGCAAGATCGGGATGCGGCGTTCCGCCACCGATCCGGCGATGTGGGAGATTTACGTTTCCGCCCACAATTACGGAACGGTGCAGCGCAACGTGACGGTATCGGTGGAGTTCGGCACTCCGCAGCAGGCGGGGCGCGTGCCCATCGGCACGCAGCGGCTGACCCTGCCGCGGGCGGCGATAGCGAAGCCAGCTTCCAATACCGCACTACGGCCGCCGGGGTGCTGGGCGTGCATCTGACGCCGCACGATGTGTTCCCGGCCGACGACCAGGCGGAGCTGGAACTGCCGGGCGAGCCCGCGCTGGCGGTGACGGTATATTCCAACGAGCCCGAACTGCTGCGGCCGGTGCTGGCGGCGACGGCCCGGGTGACGGCGGTGTTTCGCAAGCCGGCCGAGTACCGCGCGAACGATCCGGGGCTGGTGATTCTGGACCGCTTTGTGCCGCCCCAGCGTCCGACGGCCGATTCGATCTGGATCGATCCGCCGGCGCAGGGGTCGCCGATACCGATTCGCACGTCGGTGGAGAATGTGCCGTTCGGAGGCTGGAATCCGGACCACCCTGCATCGGCGGGGTTGCGCACCAAGGACTTCAAGCTGGATAAAGTCTCGGTCTTCGAAGCCGCGCCGACCGACGGACTGGTGGGCGAGGTGGCGGCGGGTCCGGTAATTGTGGCGCGCGATGGCAAGCCCAAGATCGTGGTGCTGGGATTCCATCCGGCGCTTTCGGCCATGCGATACGAACTGGCCACTCCGCTGCTGTTTGCCAACCTGCTGCGCTGGGTATCGCCGGAGATTTTTCAGCGCTGGGAAATTACCGGCGGCAGCGTGGGTACGGTGCGCGTGGCTCTGGATCGGGATACGCCGCAGAAGGACATTCAGGTGACGGGCGAAAACGGCGCCCCGCTGCCGTTCACCATGCGCGATCGCACAGTGCAGTTTTTCTCGGGGACTCCGGGGTCGGTGCGCGTGGTGGCGGGCAATCGCGAGTACATGTACGCGATGACCATTCCGGAGCTGTGGGATTCGAAATGGGTGCCGCCGGCGGATGCGCGGCAGGGCATTCCGCATTTTGCGGCGGTACTGGACAGCAGCATCGATGTGTGGCCGTGGCTGGCGGTCGCCGGCGGCGTGTGTCTGCTGGCGGAGTGGGTGCTGTACGGGAGTTTCCGGCGGGCGTTGCGTCCGCTGGTGTTGCGGCACAGGTCGCGCAGCGCGGCGGAGGTGCGGCGATGACCATCGACCGTCCGTGGGCGCTGCTGCTGGCGCTGTTGCCGGTGGTATGGGCGGCGTGGGAGTGGCGCAGCTCTTCCCGCCGGCTGGCTTTGAGCCTGAAGGCCGGCGCGCTGGTGGCGATCGCGCTGGCGCTGGCGATGCCGCGGCTCACGGTCTATCAGAACAAAGTGGCGGTAGGGCTGCTGGTGGATACATCGGCCAGTATCTCGCCGGACGATTTGCGCACCGAATCGGGTCTGGCCGACCGCCTGGAGCGGGCTCGCGGGAGCCATTGGATGCGCGTGATTCCGTTCGCGCGCACCACGCGGAATACGGCGCTGGATGAGCACGGGCGCAAGGGCTGGCAATTGCGGCACACCGCGGGCGCTCCGGGGCACGGCACGGACCTGGAAGCGGCGATTCGCGATGGCGTGGCCGCGCTGCCGGCGGGCATGGTGCCGCGGCTGGTGCTGGTGAGCGACGGCAACGAGAACCTGGGGAGCGTGGCGCGCGGGATCTGGCAGGCGCAGCAGTTGGGAGTGCCGATCGATACCGTGGCGGTGGCGGGCCGGCCCAAGCCGGGACTGCTGCTGCGAGACGGTTTCCTTTCCCGGACAGGTATTCAGCGGCGAGCGGTTTCCGATTGAGGTGACCCTGGAATCGCCGTCCGCCGCGCAGGCCGCGGTGGAACTGACGGCCGAAGGAAAACAACTGGGAGCCAGCAAAGTGGCGCTGGCCGCCGGCACGAATCATCTGCGCCTGGAGGCCAGTGTGAATTCGGTGGGGGCGATCGCCCTGGCGGGAAAGATCTCGGCCGATGGCTTGGGAGAGGCGCGGTTCGAGGATGCGGTGATCCTGCGCCATCCGCGGGTGCTGCTGGTCTCTAACGATCCGCCGGCCAGCGAGGTCCACTTGCAGCGCACTTTGCAGGCGAACCAGTTCGAGGTGGAACACTCCCAGACGGGGATTCCGGAGAAGCTCGACGATTTTCAACTCATCGTGATCAACAACTGGGATATGGAAAGCATTCCGACGCCGCGCAAGGAGGCGCTGGAGGCATTCGTCAAGAAGGGCGGCGGCCTGGTGTGGATCGCGGGCGAGCACAACATTTACGTAGACAAGAAGAATCAGCCGGAAGACGCGCTGGAGCGGACACTGCCGGCGAAACTGGCGCCGCCGCGTTCGCCCGAAGGGACGAGCGTGGTGCTGATCATCGACAAATCCTCTTCGATGGAGGGGCGCAAGATCGAACTGGCGCGGCTGGCGGCGAGCGGCGTGGTGGACAACCTGCGGCCCATCGATACGGTGGGCGTGCTGATCTTCGACAACTCGTTTCAATGGGCCGTGCCGATCCGCAAGGCGGTGGACCGGGTGGCCATCAAGCGGCTGATCGCGGGGATCACGCCGGACGGCGGGACGCAGATCGCTCCGGCGCTAACCGAGGCGTACCAGAGAATTCTGCCGCAGACCGCGGTGTATAAGCACATCGTGCTGCTGACCGACGGCATCAGCGAAGAAGGCGACAGCATGAATCTGACCAAGGAAGCGCTGGCCAATCACGTGACCATTTCCACGGTGGGGCTTGGGGCAGGACGTGAACCGCGCGTTTCTGGAAAAGGTGGCGTCGTCGGCCGAAGGCAAATCGTATTTCCTGAACGATCCGTCCGGGCTGGAACAGATTCTGCTGCGCGACGTGGAAGAGCATACCGGCGTGACGGCGGTGGAGAAATCGATCACGCCCGAAGATTCTGCAAGCAGCCGAGATTCTGGACGGCGTAGGGATGGAGACGGCTCCGCCGCTGCGCGGCTATGTGCGGTTCCAATCGCGGCCCACATCCGACACCATTCTGGAGGCGGACCGCGGCGACCCGCTGCTGGTGCGTTGGCAGTACGGCCTGGGGAGGAGCGCGGTGTTCACCAGCGACGCCAAGAATCGCTGGGCGGAGAAATGGGTGACCTGGCCGGGCTTCGACAAACTGTGGGCCAATATTTTCCGCGATCTGCTGCCGCATGCCCCGCAGACGGAGACGTCGCGCGGATTACGATCGCGCCTCCGGGCTGCTCGTGGTGGATTATCACCTTTCGAAGAATGTGCCGGAGCCGGCGGCGATTCCGGACATTTTCGCCATGGGACCGAACGGATTCCAACAGCCGCTGAAGGTGAGCAAAGTGGCTGACGGGCACTATCGCGGCAGCCTGGCGATCGGGCAGAACCAGGGGCTGTTCCGGGTGCGCCCGGTGGCGGATTCGCCGGCGTTTCCGGAGGTGGGTTTCTACCGGCAGGAAGACGAGATGCAGGAGTACGGCAACAATCCGCAACTGCTGCGGCAGATTGCGTCGGCCACGGGCGGGCGTTACAATCCGCAGGCGCGGCAGGTATTCGACGCGACAGGGCGCTCCATTGCCACGGTAATGGATTTGTGGCCGCTGTTCCTGGCGCTGGCAATTCTGCTGAACCTGACTGAACTGGTGCTGCGGAAGTGGAAAGGGCTGCTGGAGGCGCTGCATCTGCGGCCGGCGACCGCGTAGGACCGCCCTCATGTCTGAACGTCTCTACTACACCGATTCCTATCTGCGCGATTTCGCGGCGCGCGCGATCGAAACGTCCGCCGAAGGCCTGCTGGTTTACCTTGACCGGACCGCGTTCTACCCCACTTCGGGCGGACAGCCGTTCGATCTCGGGACCATCTCCGGCGTCGCGGTGACTGAAGTCTTCGATGAGGCGGAGCGCGTGGCCCACCGGGTGGCCGCGCCGATCGCCGTGGGCCCGGTCGAGTGTGCCATCGACTGGCGGCGCCGTTTCGATCACATGCAGCAGCATACCGGCCAGCATCTGCTTTCGGCGGTTTTCGAGGAACTGTTTCACCTGAAGACGGTGAGTTTCCACATGGGCGCAGACAGCTCTACCATCGATCTGGAAGGCGGCGCCGTGGATGCGCGCGTGCTGGCCGATACCGAGCGGCGCGTCAACGAGGTGATTTGGGAGAATCGCGCGGTGGCGGTGCAGTTCGAGCACGCCGCGGAAGTTCAGGGGCTCCGCAAGCCTTCGGATCGCGAGGGCACGCTGCGCATCGTCTCGATCGAGGGCATGGACCGCAGCGCCTGCGGTGGCACGCACGTGCGCGCCACCGGCGAAATCGGCGCCGTGCTGCTGCGCAAAGTGGAAAAAGTGCGGCAGACCACGCGGGTGGAATTCCTCTGCGGAGGCCGCGCCATCCGCCGCGCCCGCGCCGACTACGACGCGCTGTCACGGACCGCGCAGCTTTTTTCCGCACCGCTTGACGAGGTGCCGGGAATGGTCGCCGCGGCACAGGAAGCGTCTCGCGCGGGGGAAAAGACGCGCCGCAAACTGGAGCTGGACCTGGCGGCGTACCAGGGGCGCGAACTGTACACCGCCACCGAACCCGGGGCCGACGGAGTTCGCCGCGTATCGCGGTGGGCCGAGCGCGGCAATCTGGAGGAGTTGCGCGCCATCGCGCAGAACTTCACCGCGCAATCGAAGGCCGTCTTCGTGGCAGTTCTGCAGGATCCGGCGTCGATCCTGCTGGCCGTGTCCGAGGATGCGGGAATCGATGCCGGCAAGGTATTGAAGGCCGCTCTCACCGCTCATGGCGGACGCGGCGGCGGCACGGCGCGCATCGCGCAGGGCAGCGTCGGCGATGCCGCGCGGCTGGACGCGATCGTGGCGGAACTCGCTTAGCTGGTCTCTCCGGAAATCATAGAAGACACGAATCAGGTTGCCATCCAGATCGGCGGCCATAAACTCGCGCAGCTTCCACGGTTTGTCCTCGGGCTCGGAAACGATCTTCGCTTGCGCGGCCTTCCACTCGTGCGAAGAGTTCGTCCACCTCAGCCTTGCTGTCGAGATTGAGCCAGAAAAGGATAGGGCCGGTGTTGCCGTAGGACTCCCGGAAGGAGCGATTGGTGATAAACAGCCTGCAATTCCCCCTCGAGATGCCTGCAATGCCGCCCTGGTCGTCTCCCCAATCGAAGGTGAAGCCCAGCGTGTTGACATAGTAGGCTGCGGCTTTGTCGACGTTGGCCGCGGGGATTTCCGGGACAGGAGCGGGGAACGTCATGGGCATTCATTAATTCGTTGGCGACCAGTGGGCCGCGGTTGCCAGCGTCTTTTTGGCGGCGTCGTCCATGAAGGTGCGGGCCTGCGTCCAGTTTTCCGGACTGAGGTCGGCGGGCTTACGTTCCGGTGCGAAGAAGACCGGGAGATACTCGCGCAGCCGGCGCGCCGCAGTGGTAATGGTGGACGCTTCGGGATGGCGCGGGTTGTGCAGTAGCTGGCCGCTTACCGTGGTCAGGTAGAGGACGTTCAGAATCTCGGTGGGGCCATCGGCCGGGTCCGGGAAGGTCTGCTCCAGGCCTTTGGCAAGCAGTTTCGCGCCCTCTTCGACAACTTTGTCGGGATGATTCAATTTGCTGAAGACCTGCATGTAGAGGACGCTTCGCTCGTCTCCGTAATCCGAATCGCGGTAGCGGCGCGACCAGTTATCCAGGTCCACGAGTTGTTTGGCGGGATCGGCGGCGTCTTTCAGCACCTGGTTGTAGCTGGCGCGTTCGCCATCGTCGCGCGGCCGTTTCGGCTTCAGAATGGGAGGCTGGGGCCGGCCCGATTTGCCGCCGCTTCGGCCGGCGGATTGGGGCGGCGCGGGCGCGGAGGTTTTGGGCTGCGGGGGAGGCTGCTTCTTGGGACCGCCCGAAGTGGTGATGCTGAAGGTTCCGGCCAGCACCGGATAGGGTACGGCATAGGGGACGGCCACCTGCTCCGGGTCGGGCGGCGGATTGTTGATTACCACGACCGGCGGAGGCGGCGCAGGAGTGATCACGATGGTTGGCGGGGGCGGCGGCGGATCGCCGAAATCCTGAAAGCCGACGCCCTGCGAGAGGGCACAATTCGCGTGCTGCCGGCTTTGACCACGGGCCGCAGGGCTTCCAGCCGCGCCGTAACGAACGCGGGGAGGGGAGCGACGACAAAAACACCGCGGCCGTGAGCGCCTCCTTGGGACGATCCTTGAAGCCCGCCGGGTCGATGGTGCGCGCTTCGGGCGAAAACGCGGCCCAGGTGGTGTGCACGTTCAGGAACTCTTGCGGCTGCGCCGGCGGATCCCATTTTTC
>CAVVLD010000028.1:0-20521 GCA_963748795.1 uncultured Solibacteraceae bacterium | reverse complement strand
GTCCATCAACCCGCAAATCGTGGGGGAGACCAGCAACAACCCGCAGGCGACCCTTACTTTGCAACAGCAGGTGACGCAGGATATCACATTCACGTATATACAGGACGTCACACAAACCAATCCCAGTGCCATCCGCATCGAATGGGCCATCAGCCCTCAGTTTTCCGCCGTCGCCCAGCGTGATGTATTCGGTGAATTCGCTCTCGACTTCTTTTACAAGAAGCGGTTCCATTGATACAGTTCCACGCCACTTTGGGAGTCGAATTGCTCGCTACCTTCCGGGAGGCACAAATGAGATTGCTTTTGCCGGTGGTGGTGTTAGGGCTCTTCCTGGCCGGGTGCAGAACCAATGAATCCCCGGAATCTCAGGTAAATGACATCGGGATTGTGGCGCAGGTGAAATCCAAACTGGCCTCGGAGATTGGCCCCACCACGGTGACCAACGTCTCGGTTGACTCGACTAATGGCGTAGTGACCCTGGCAGGCCAGGTGGATTCGGCGGATATCAAAGCCAAAGCCGGGACTGTCGCCATGACTGTCCCAAAAGTGAGCCGGGTGGTAAATAACATTCAGGTCGCCACCAAGCCTGCGAGCCTTCCGTAAGCGGAATCTGGTGAGAACCGGAACATCCCGGCCGGCAGATAGGCAACAAAGGTGCAAGTCCTCCACTGGGTAAAGGAGCTTTTCATGCGAGAAGGCAAAATCAAAAAAACGGATCCGGAAAACAACTATCGACGCGTCATGGCGGCCAGCACACTGAACGGGGATAATGTGCGAAACGCGGCTGGTGAAGACTTGGGTAATGTGGACGAGATCATGATCGATATTCCCTCAGGCCGCATCGCCTATGCGGTTCTGTCGTTCGGCGGGGTGTTGGGCATGGGGAATAAGCTGTTCGCGCTGCCATGGAGCGCGCTCCAGGTGGACGAAGATGAGAAATGTTTCATCCTCAATGTAGATAAGGCGACGCTGGAGAGCGCACCGGGCTTCGACAAAAACAACTGGCCCGACTTGGCCGACACCACGTTCCGGTCTCAAATATTTCGGCATTATGGAGCCGAGCCTTACTGGGAGGAAGAGTACCCCGAGGGGAAGACCCTGCGCGGTGGCGGAGGACTCTAGCGATGCCGGAGAAGAAGACCAAAGAGCGCGCACGTAGGGCCAAGTCTCAGTCGTCCAAAGCAGGAGCCTACGTACAGGAAGAGATGGAACATATTCGGGAAGGCAAACACGGTGCGCGTTCCACCAAACAGGCCATCGCTATCGGACTCTCCAAGGCCAGGCGGGCTGGTGTAAAGGTTCCGGCCAGGCGCGCGCAAAAGAGCCACTAAGGCAACCGCGCGTAAACCCAACCCCAAGCGCTCCCGTGCGACTCTCGGCGCCCTCAAGCGTGAGGGATCCGGAGCGGCATCGCATGCGGCAATCTCAAGGCAGGCGAAAAGCAGCGCGGCCAAACGCGGAAGTGCCAAGCGTAGCGCCTCGGCGAAAAAGGCCGTACGCACTAAGGGAGCCGCGGGCCGGAAACGGGCTGCGAAAAAAGCGGCCCGGACTCGCGCCCGCCGCGCCGCTTAATGTACGGCTCTTGTCAGTCCGGCGGGCGAGCTCCAGCCATTTGGCCCTTGAGTGGCAGTAGAAATATGGCGTGCGCAAGCTTTTAAAATCAGCCTTGGAATGGTTGGGGGAACTGGGCATCTTCTTCCTCCGGGTAATCAGGGCCGCCGTCACCCCTCCGTATGAATGGAGGGAGTTCCTGCGGCAATGCGATTCCATCGGATCGTTGTCACTACCTCTGGTAGCCTTGGCCGGAGCGGCCACCGGCGTCGTGCTTTCTTTGGAAACGCGCGACAGCCTGGTCCGCTTCGGCGCCAAATCCTTCCTGCCCGCCATTATCGTTTTTTCGATAATTAAAGAAAGCGGACCGGTGATTACGGGCCTGGTAGTGAGCGGCCGCGTAGGCGCGGGAATCGGAGCGGAACTCGGCTCTATGAAGGTTACTGAACAGATCGATGCCATGGAGGCCTCGGCGGTGGACCCTTATAGCTATCTGGCTGCCACGCGAGTGCTGGCTTGCATATTGATGCTGCCCCTGTTGACGCTGGCGGCGAATTTCTGTGGCATTTTCATGGGATGGGCGGCCAATTCGCTGACTGGTTCGATTTCCCTCCGCTTGTTCCTGGAAAACGGCTTCAAGAATGTCGCGTTCAGCGACTTTATTCCTTCCGTCCTGAAAACGTCTGTATTCGGCCTGATCATCGGACTGGTGGCGTGCTTTCAGGGTATGCGCAGTTCCGGCGGCACAGAGGGAGTCGGCCGCAGCGCCACAAGCTCCGTGGTCCTCTCCTCGCTGTTCGTAATTCTCGCGGATGTGGTGCTGGTGCGGCTGAGCCTGATGCTCTGGCCCATGACGTGAGGCGTTCCCATGCCGGAAAACGAAAACAGGCTGCCAATCGAGGTTACGGACCTGCACAAGTCCTTCGGAAAGCAGACTGTGCTGGACGGAGTGAAATTGCAGGTGCGGCAGGCGGAGACAGTAGCGGTGATGGGCCGCAGCGGAACCGGTAAGAGCGTCCTGCTGAAGCTGCTGATTGGCCTGCAGAGCCCGGACTCAGGGTCCATCCGCATTGGTGGAAGAGAAATCGGAAAACTGCCGGTGCGCGAGCTGAATGAAGTCCGCAAGAAAGTTGGCTTCCTGTTTCAGCAGTCGGCGCTTTACGATTCCCTGACCCTGGAAGAAAACGTGATCTTCCCAATGGCGCGGCATAGCGAAAAACCGCCGGAGGAGCAGAAGCAGCACGCACGGGAATTGCTGAGCAGCCTTGGCATGGAAAAGGATTTCGAGAAACTGCCCTCGCAAATCTCCGGCGGGATGCAAAAACGCGTGGGACTGGCCCGGGCACTGGCGCTGGATCCGGAAATTCTGCTCTTCGATGAACCCACCTCCGGGCTGGACCCGATCACCGCCTCGGAAATTGCCGGCCTGATTGTGGATTTGAAAAAGAAACGGCGGATCACGTCGGTCGTAGTGACTCACGATCTGCGTGGGGCTCGCGCGTTTGCCGATCGGGTCCTGCTGATCCACAAAGGCAAGGTGGTCGCGGAGGGCGATATCGCAGAACTGGCAAAGAGTCAGGATGCGTTCGTCGTTCAATTCATGCGTCAAGCACTGTAGGTGACGAATATGTCGAAGACCTTGCGTTTGGGAGTGTTTATCACGGTGACGCTGCTGATCTTCGGCGCCGGTATTTTCTGGATTGGAAGCACGCAGTTCCGGTTCACCTCGACCTATCGGGTGAATGCCTATTTTCAAAATGTGGCGGGCCTCACCGAGGGAGCCTCGGTCAGAGTGGGCGGCTTACATCAGGGCACCGTGCGGCAGATTGTGCTTCCGAAACGGCCGGACGGGAAAGTGCGGGTGGAAATGGATCTGGCGGGCCCCAGCCGCCAGGTGATCAAACAGGATTCTGTGGCCTCCATTCAAACCGAGGGGCTGGTGGGAGACCAGTACGTTGAGATTACGTTTGGTTCTGCCGGTGCGCCCGATATCCGGAACGGCGCCACCATTGCCTCTGAGACACCCTTGCAGATCTCGGACATGATCAGGAAAACGAACGCGATTCTCGATTCCGTCCAGGACGCGACGAACAATCTCGACGGCATTACCGCCAAGTTAAATGGCGGCAAGGGCAGCGTGGGCGCCCTCCTGAACAGCCGCGCCGTCTACCGGAGCGTGGATGCAGCGGCGGCCAATCTTCAGGATGACACCGAAGCCCTGAAACACAATTTTCTATTGCGCGGCTTTTTCAAAAATCGCGGCTACGAAGATTCGGAGGAGTTAAAGCGGAATGCCATCGCAGAACTGCCCGCCGGCAGTCCCAGTCAGAGCTTTACTTACGCCGGGCCGAAGCTGTTCGATAAGCCTGATAGCGCGAAGCTCAAAGGAGACAAGGCTCTCAATGAGGCCGGCAAATTTCTGGAGCAGCATCCCTACGGTCTCGCGGTAGTGGCGAGTTGGGCCGGCATGAAAGGGGACACCGATACGGATCGCAAACTCACCGAAGCGCGCGCCGCGGTCGTACGTGAATACCTGGTTCAGCACTTCAAGCTGGACGACACCCGGATCAAGACGATCGGCCTGGGTAAGTCGACTGACTCGCCGGATGGCGGCGCCGTCGCCGTGCTCGTGTATCCAGCCGGCAAGCCGGGCGGATGAGCCCTACCGCGTGACCGCTTCGCCGGTTTGACTCGCGGCCGCTTTCGATAAGACCGGCACTTTGGTATCGGGCGTGAGCGGCGGACGGCGCGTGTGCCAGTCGGTGGCCTTCTGATAGGCGTGGGCGAGGGCCAGGACGTCCACCTCGCGCCAGTTCGCTCCGCTGATCTGCAGGCCGATGGGCAGGCCGGTGCGGAGAATCCGCAGGGGACGGTGATGGTCGGCAAGCCGTAGTCGTCGAGCGAGCGCGTGTTGCCGGGCTTGGGATTGCGGGCGCGGGCATTGGCGGCGCGCGTCAGTTCCTCTTCGATGCTCCACGCCACCTCGCGAATGGTCGGCGTGATGATGAGGTCGACCTCCTGCTTGCGGAAGACTTCGTCGTCCACCGTGCGGCGGACCAGGCGAAGCGCGCGCCATTCGCGGATGTAATCGACCGCGCGCGACCCGCCGGCCTCCTCCGCCTCCGCCTCCGCCACCCGCCGCCCCCGCCGCCGCCGATTCCGTCTCGGCGACGCACGAAGCGCTTGCCCAGCGTTCTTCGCGATACACGCCGCCTTCGCTGTCCGCGCCGGTGCCGAGGATCGACGGCATTTCGATTTCCTTCGCGCCCTTGGTCATCTTCACGAGCACCGCGGTCGCGGCCTCCACCGCCTCCGCGACGTCGGGCTCCAGGCCATCGTAGAACTGCGGCGAGATGCCCAGGCGGAATTGCGCCACCGGCGCGCCGATGGCGGCGACGTAATCGGCACGGGGTAATCGACCGATTGCAGATCGAGGTGGTCGTAGCCGGCGATCACTTGCAGCACCAGCGCGGTGTCTTCGACCGTGCGCGCGATCGGCCCGCAATGATCGAGCGACCACGTGAGCGGCACGATGCCGCGAATGCTGACGCGCCCGTAGGTCGCCTTGAATCCGGTGACGCCGCACATGGCCGAGGGCGTGCGGATGGAGCCGCCGGTATCGGTGCCGAGCGCGGCGTAGCAGTGATCCATCGCGACCGCCGCGGCGGAACCGCCCGACGATCCGCCGGAGATCATTTCGAGATTCCACGGATTGCGCACCGGGCCGAAATAACTCACGGCCGAGGTCGCGCCGGCGGCGAAGATGTGCATGTTGCACTTGCCGACGAACACCGCGCCGGCGGCCCGCAAGCGGCGCGTCACCTCGGCGTCGGCCGTCGCGATGTTGCCCGCGAGCGTCTTGCTGCCGGCGGTGGTGCGCACGCCGGCGGCATCGATATTGTCCTTGAGGCCGATGGGAATGCCGTGCAGCGGGCCGCGCCAATGGCCGGCGGCCTGCTCCTTGTCGAGCGCCTTGGCCTGCGCCAGCGCCTGTTCCCGCATGACCGTGATCCACGCGTCGATCTTGGGATTGAACGTCGCGAATGCGGTCGAGGCAGGCCTGGGTGAGTTCCACCGAGGAGATCTTGCGCGCGCGTAGATTCTCGGATGCCTGCCTGAGGGTCCAGAAAGATAGGGTCGCCTGGGTTCTGCATCTTGGTTCCTCGCGGCTAGCCGCCGGTCTGCTCGGACGCGGTCTTGGACAACATCGGCACCTTGGCGTCCGGCTGTAAGGCGGCCTTCGCTTGTGCCAGTCGGTCTCGCTGCTGGATACGCATGGGCGAGCGCGAGCACGTTCGACTCGGCGAAGAGCGGGCCGGCGATCTGCAATCCGATGGGCAGGCCGTCTTTGGAGAACCCGCAGGGAATGGAGATCACGGGCAGGCCGTAGCCGTTGAACGGGCGGGTATTGTCTTCGTTATCGAGCACCACGGCGGAACGCCCGCCGCCTCCTCCGCCCGCGCCCCGTCCGCCTCCGCCAGTTCCGGCGCCGCCGCCCCCGCGGCCTCCCCCGCCTCCTCCGCCGCCCGGGTTCAGTTCCTCTTCGATCAGCGCCGGCAGATGACGCACCACGGGCGCGACCAGCACATTCACGTTCTGCTTCGCAAACACCTCTTCATCGACGGTGCGGCGGACCATGGTGAGGTCGCGCCATCCGCGGATGTAGTCGACCGCGCGGAAGCATCCTGTGCGCCGGAAACACGCGCGCCGTGGCGGGTTCGAATCCGCCGCCGTTGACGCCGCGCACATTCTCGTGGGACGCGGCGATCTCCGCCGAGACACCCGCGTGCAGCAGCGACGGCAAGCCCGACCTCGTGCGAGCCCTTGGTCAACTTGTTCAGCACGCCGAGCGCGTCCTCGACGGCGCTGGGCCACTTCGTCGTCGAGGTGATCGAAAAACTGCGCCGCAATTCCGATGCGGAACTGCGACACCGGCGCGGTCAGGCCGACCGCGTAGTCGGGAACGGGCTTGTCGACGCTGTCGATATCCAGGTGATCGTAGCCGGCGATCTGCTGGAGCACGAGCGCCGCGTCTTCCACGGTGCGCGCCATCGGGCCGCAATGATCGAGCGACCACGCGAACGGCACGATGCCGCGCAGACTGACGCGGCCATACGTGGGCTTCAACCCGGTGACGCCGCAATCCGCAGCCGGTATGCGAATGCCGCCGCTCGAATCGGTGCCGAGCGCGGCGAAGCAGTTGCCCATGGCGACGGCGGCGGCCGATCCGCCCGACGGTCCGCCGGAGATGCGCTCCAGATTCCACGGGATTGCGCACCGGGCCCCAGTAGCTGACCGCCGACGACGCGCCCGCGTCGAACTCGTGCATGTTGCACTTGCCGATCGAGCACCGCGCCCGCGGCCTTCAGGCGGCGCACCACCTCGGCGTCCTCGGCGGGGAAGCGGTATTCGTAGACCGCGCTGGCGGCCGTGGTGCGCAGCGCCGGCGGTATCGATGCTGTCCTTCACGCCGATGGGAATGCCATGCAGCGGACCGCGAAAGTGCCCCGCCGCCTGTTCGTCGGCCAGGATCTTGGCCTGCGCCAGCGCCTTCTCGCGCATCACCGTGATCCAGGCGTTGATTTTGGGATTCCAGGTTTTGATGGAATCGAGGCAGGCTTGCGTAAGATCGACGGGAGAGAATTTCTTGGCCCGAATGCCGGAGGAAGCCTGTTTGAGTGTGAGCGCGCACAAATCCGAGGTGGCTTCCGCGAAAGCAAATCCGGCGGCGAGCGTTCCAGCGCTGGCGGCGAGAAACTCGCGCCGGGAAGGATTTCGCATGAGTATTTTTACCCCGCGAGAGCCGAATTTGTCAAATTGCGCGACTGGTCAAAAACGCTCCCGTCAGCTTATACTCACGGGATACGAGGGGAGTTTTGATGATTTTGCGAATCGGTGTGGTGTGCGCGTTTGTCTGTTCGCTGGCTCTGGCGCAAAGGTCGGGTGCGGCTCCTGCAACTCCAGCGCCGGGAGCGCCCGCTGCCGGAGGTACGCCCGGCGCCGTACAGGCTGCCGGCGCGGGCCGCGATCAGGGCAACGACATTCTGATGAAAGCCCTCGAGATCCAGGAGTGGCACACCGAGCTTGGCGATATCGCCGACGTCCACCAGATCCGCTACACCAGCGCGCCGCGCCACCGGCCGCCGAATCCCACCGCGCCCGGCGCGAAGAACCCGCTGATCATTCATGCCATGACCTTCGTGCCCAAGAACATCGACAAAACGAAAAAACAACCGCTCATCGTATTTGCACACCAGGGAATCCACAGCGATTTCGGGCACGATTACGAATACGGCGTGGTGCGGTCGCTGGTGGAGCAAGGCTATTCGGTGATCGGCCCGGATTATCGCGGCAGCACCGGCTATGGCGGCGGATTCTACAACGAGATCGACTATGGCGGGCTGGAAGTGGAAGACGTTTTCCAGGCGCGGGCATGGATGCTGGACAACTATCCCTTCCTGGACGAGAAGCGCGTGGGGATGATCGGCTGGAGCCACGGCGGCATGATCACCCTGATGAATATCCTGCTGCATCCGGGCGCCTACGCAGTGGCGTATGCCGGCGTTCCGGTCACCGACCTGGTGCTGCGGCTGGGCTATCACGATCCTTCCTATCAGGCGATTTTTTCGGCGCCGCAGCACATCGGGAAAACCGTGCAAGGCGATATTCAGGAGTATTTGAAGCGGTCGCCCATCACCTATGCGGACAAGCTGGAGACGCCGTTGCTGATTCACGGCAACACCAATGACGAAGACGTGAACGTAATTGAAGTGCAGCGTTTCGTGGCGGCGCTGAAGGCAGCCGGGAAGACGTTCGAATACAAGATTTACGACAATGCGCCGGGGGGACACGAATTCGGCCGCCTGGACACGAAGCTGGCTCAGGAATCGCGGCGCGATGTATACCGGTTTCTGGCGAAATACCTGAAGCCGGAACGGCCGTTCAATTAACACCGCTGAGTCCAATCGCCTAACATCTTGGGAACTATCGCGTCCAAATTGCGTTGGAGTATACATGAAGCTCATCGGCGACCTGGGCCACGCCGCGCGGTCCCTGCTCCGGGAACCCGGTTTCGCGGCGCCGGCGATTCTCATGCTCGGATTGGGCCTCGGGGCCACCAGCGTGATCTTCTCTCTGGTAAACGGCGTCCTGCTCAAGCCCCTTCCCTACGCGCAACCGGACCGCCTGGTGAGTATTCGCGAAGTAATACCGAAGATCGCCCCACTGTACCCTTCGTTGCCCGTCAATGCCCGTCACTTCGTCGAGTGGCGCAAATCCTGCCCCGCGCTGGAGAGTATGTCCGTGTTCCAGCCCGGGACTCTGAATCTGACCGGGTGGGGTGACCCGGAGCGCCTGGATGCGGCGATCGTGTCGGCGAACCTCTTCCGCGTCCTGCGGGTCATGCCCGCGCAGGGCCGTGATTTTCGCGACGATGAGGAGCAGGAGGGCAAGGACACCGTCGCGATTCTGACCGACGGTCTCTGGCGCCGCCGGTTCCATGCCGACCCTTCTCTGGTGGGCCGCTCCGTGACTCTGAACGGCCGTCCCCGCACCGTAGTCGGAATCCTCGGGCCCGATTTCCGCTTCCCGGACCGCAACGCGTTTGACATTGGCCAGGCGGTGGCGCCGCACGCCGAAGTTTTCGTGCCCAAGGTCTTTGCCAAGGGCGAGCTGGAGCAGTTGCTCGGCACGCACAACTACGGCGTCATCGCCCGGCTGAAGCCTGGCGCTTCACGGGAACAGGCAGTGTCCCAACTCGAGGCCGTACAGGCGCGCATGGAGGCCATGGCGGGGGAGAAGATGAACCTGCGGGCGCTGGTCACTCCCCTGCTTGAGACAGTGGCCGGCAAGTCGCGGCGCGGCCTGCTGGTGCTTTTGAGTGCCATCGCGGCGCTGCTGCTGATTATCTGCGTCAACCTGGCCAACCTTCTGCTGGCGCGCAGCGAACGCCACAGCCGGGAGTTCGCCGTGCGAGCCGCGCTGGGAGCTTCACGTGGCGCGCTCGTCCGCCGGGGACTGTCGGAATCCCTGCTCCTGGCCTTTTGTGGAGGACTGCTGGCGGCCGGCATCGCCACCGCCGGCATCGATTTGCTGAAGGCCTACGCGCCCGCCGGCATACCGCGGCTCGACGAGGTGGCGCTGGATGGCCGCGTCATGGCGTTCGGCGGCAGCGCTGGCGGCTGTTACCGCTCTTCTCTTTGGGTTTCTTCCCGCCTGGCGGGCGAGCCGCACGCGATCCGCAGGACACACTACGTTCCGCCACGCGCGGCGCCACCGCGTCCGCCGGTACGATGCGGCTGCGGAGCATTCTGGTCGCGACCGAAGTAGGTCTGAGCGCCGCCCTGCTGATCCTCGCCGGAATGCTCGTGAACAGCTTCGTGCGGCTCATCCGCGCCGATAAGGGGTTTCGCGCACCCACGGTTCTGGCGGTGGATATCGGTTTGTCAGGCGACCAGTATCAACCGGAAGCGGCTCGCGACGGCTTCTACCGCAGGCTCTTTGCCGCTCTGTCCACGCAGCCCGGCGTGCAGGCGGCCGCCATCTCTTCGGCCTTGCCCCTGCAGGGCGAAACCTGGGTCGACGGCGTCTCCACCAATGGCGGCTCCAGCCCGGAGTTTTCCGTGAATGTCCGCTTTGTCAGCCCCGACTACTTCCGTACCATGGGCATTCCCTTGCATGCCGGCCGGACGCTCAGCGAGAGCGATCGCGGCCACCAGCGCGCAGTGATTTCCGCCCGCCTGGCGGCATCCCTGTGGCCAGGGCAGGACCCGTTGGGCCGCCGGTTCACGCGCGGGAACAACGATTGGTTCGAAGTGATCGGCGTGGCCGGCGACGTTCGGGCCGAGGCCGACCAGCCTCCGGTGGCGATGATGTATCGCGGCTATTGGGAATGGATGCCGTATCGGACAGTGCTCGTGGCGCGTGCCGCCGGCGCCCCCCAGTCCATTGCCGGCGCACTCCGCGCAGCCATCCACACGGCCGATCCGAATGTCCCGGCGCCGCCCATGCGCACGATGTCGGAAGTGCTCGACCTGAGCATCGGCACGCGCCGCTTTCAGATGCTTCTGGCCGGCGGCTTTGCCTTGATGGCCCTGCTGGTCGCCAGCTTCGGCATCTATGCCGTAGTGTCTTATTCGGTGGTGAGGCGTACTTCGGAACTGGGAATCCGCGCCGCACTGGGCGCGCGGTCGGGGGACCTGTATGGCCTGATCCTTTGGCAGGGTATGGCGCCGGTCGCCGCCGGACTGGTGGCCGCGGCAGCCGTGGCGGTCGCCTTCGGCCGCGTCCTGGGCAGCCTGCTGTACGAACTGGACGGCCGCGACCCGTTGACCATCGTGCTGGTCGCCGCCCTCCTAGGGTTGGTCTCCCTGGCGGCATGCCTCATTCCGGCCCGCCGCGCCAGCCGCCTGGACCCGCTCGACGCGCTTCGTTACCAGTAGGGCGGGCAGGGCAATCATCTGATTTAGTATCTAAGAATTAACTGGACAGAGCGAGTCCCGGTTTCTCGCAGATAACACGGACCTGAATCGTTTAAGCGAGAGGGTGCTTGGCGCCGTGTTCGAAGTTTCCAACACGCTTGGCGCCGGATTCCTCGAGAAAGTATACCAGCGTGCTTTGCTCAGAGAACTCAGCCTCCGTGGCATCCGGGCCACCGCCGAAGCTTCTTTTGCCGTCACTTACAAGGGCTACGCGGTAGGAGAGTATTTTGCCGATCTCCTCGTCGAAAACGTGCTGATGGTGGAGTTGAAATGTGTCGAACGCCTCGTCAACGAACACACTGCGCAATGTCTGAACTATCTTTGCGCCTCCGGTTTGACTCTCTGTCTTCTCGTGAATTTCCAGAAGCCTAAAGTCGAGTGGAGGCGTATCGTCCTCGGGTTTCAGGTCCCCGAGCCGTCTGAGGCGCTACCTCTCGCGCATTAGACACGACTTGCCTATCCATCTATTCACTGCACTAAATTATTTAACTGTCCCAGTTCAGAATCACTTTGCCCGAATTCGCCGAATTCATCACTTCGAATCCCTTTTCGAATTCGGTGTAGTGGAAGCGGTGCGTGATCACCGGAGTGATGTCCAGGCCCGATTGCAGCATCACCGTCATCTTGTACCAGGTCTCGTACATTTCGCGGCCGTAGATGCCTTTGACTGGTCAGCATGTTGAAGATCACGGTGCGCCAGTCGATGGCTCATCTCGTCGGTGGGAATGCCGAGCATCGCGATTTTCGCGCCGTGGCTCATGTTGGCGATCATGTCGCGGAACGCGGAGGCGTTGCCGGACATCTCCAGCCCCACGTCGAAGCCCTCGGTCATGCCGAGTTCCTTCTGCACGTCTGTCAGCTTCGTCTCGCGCACGTTCACCGCCCGCGTCACGCCCATTTTGCGCGCCAGTTCCAGGCGGTAGGGATTCACGTCGGTGATCACGATGTAGCGCGCGCCGGCGTGATGCGCCACCGCCGCCGCCATGATGCCGATGGGGCCCGCGCCGGTGATCAGCACGTCCTCTCCCAGCACGGGAAACGATAGCGCCGTGTGCACCGCATTGCCGAAGGGATCGAAAATGGCCGCGACGTCCAGCGGCACACCCTCGTGGTGCCGCCAGATATTGGTCATCGGCAGCGAAATGTATTCGGCGAACGCGCCCGGACGATTCACGCCCACGCCCTGCGTGTAGGCGCACAGATGGCGCCGGCCTGCCAGGCAATTGCGGCAGCGTCCGCAGACCACGTGACCTTCGCCGCTCACCAGGTCGCCCGGGAAAAAGTCATTGACGTTCGAGCCCACCTCGACGATCCCGCCCACGAACTCGTGACCGATCGCCATCGGCACGGGGATGGTCGTCTGCGCCCATGCATCCCATTTGTAGATGTGCACGTCCGTGCCGCAGATGCCGGTGCGGAGCACCTGAATCAGCACATCGTTGATCCCGATCTTGGGGACGTCGATATCTTCCAGCCACAAACCTTGTTGCCGCTTGCTCTTGACCAGTGCTTTCACAAGACTACGATAACGTATTTCATACGCACACCTCCGAGAGCGACAATAGATTTAGTGTGAACAAACGGTTACTGCTTTTCGCGTCGACCACCGGATATCAGATTCGCGTCTTCGCGGACGCGGCGCGGCGTCTGGGCGTCGACCTCACGCTGGCGACGGATCGCTGCCATGTGATGGACGATCCCTGGGGCGATGGCGCCGTCGCCGTGAAGTTCGACCGGCCCGCCGAATCGCTGGACACGCTGCGCGACATGCAGTTCGATGGCGTAGCGGCGGTCGGCGATGGCCCCGTGGTGCTGGCGGCGCAAGCTGCGGAGATCGCTGCGCATTCCCTTCCACCCGGCGTCCGCCGCGCAAGCCTGCCACGATAAGTACCTGGCGCGCCAACTCTACCAGGCCGCCGGAATGCGCGTGCCGTGGTTCTTTCGCGCGGCCTTCCATGACGATCCGGTCCCGATCGCGGCGCGCGCCTCCTACCCCTGCGTGCTCAAGCCCCTCGGGCTCTCCGCCAGCCGCGGCGTGATCCGCGCCAACGATCCCGCGGAATTCGTGGCAGCGTTCCGGCGCATCGGCAAGATGGGGGAGCGCGAGTTGCAAGTCGAAGGCTACATCGAAGGGCGCGAGTTCGCCGTCGAAGGCCTGGTCACGGCCGGCGAGTTTCGTGCGCTGGCGATCTTCGATAAGCCGGATCCGCTCGACCGGTCCATTCTTTGAGGAAACTATCTATGTCACTCCGTCGCGCGAAGCGGCGGACGTGCAAGACGCGTTGATCGAAACCGCGGCGCACGCGGTGCGGGCGCTCGGCCTGTATCACGGGCCGGTGCATGTCGAGCTTCGCTACGACGGCGAGGCGGCGTGGATCCTGGAAACGGCCGCGCGCCCCATCGGCGGCCTGTGCGCCCGGACGCTGCGATTCGGCGATGGCATTCCGCTCGAAGAGCTGATCGTTCGCCACGCGCTGGGCGAGGACGTTTCCGCTATGCAACGGGAATCGTCGGCATCCGGGGTGATGATGATCCCCATTCCCAAGGACGGAATTTACGAATCGGTCAGCGGCGTCGAGGAGCTGCGTCCGCGGAAGTGATTATCACGGCGCAGCCAGGACAGCGCCTGGTTCCACTGCCGGAAGGCGCCAGCTATCTGGGATTCATCTTTGCGCGCGCCGCGACGGCGGGCGAAGTGGAAGCAGCGCTGCGCCACTCGCACGCAGCGCTTCGATTTCAGATAGCCACCGCTTTGGAAACCTTCAGCCCTTCGCTCTAGGCGGCACGAAATCCGGCGGCAGGGCGGCGCCTTCGCCGAAGAAGTAGTTGTCCATCTGCTGGATCAGGAACTCCTGCGCCTGCTGCGTGCCCAGGTTGAGACGATACTCGTTCATGAGCATCTTCATGTGCTCCACCCACATCTTCCAGGCTTCCTTGGAGACGTTGTCGTAAATCTTCTGTCCCAGCGGATGGCCTTCGAAAGGCACTTCGTCCAGGCCTTCCATTTCCTTCTGGAACTTCACGCAAAACACCTTGCGCGCGCCCGGCGCAATCACGTTTTCAATGCGGTTGAGTCCACCGCCTCCACATCCCATTTCGATTCTCCTGTGTTCATGGTACTACTGCTTGAACCCGATACCGGTCACGATCACGCCTAGCTCGCGCTCGTCTCCGGGGACGGTAAAGGTCTGGTCCACGTCGATTTCCACGGTGGCGGTGGCTCCGGCGGCGCGTACGGGCGCGGAGGCCAGCGTGTAGGGTCCGGGCCCGGGGAACGTCTGCGCCGCCACCTCCCGCCCGTCCAGCAGCAGGGTCACCTTGCGGGCGCGGGCCTTATCCGAAATATAAATGGACGCGCGGAGCGGCGTCGGCACGGCCGGATTGCGCAGCACCACCACGGCGCTCCGCGACATCCAATGGTCCGGCCAGATGCCGGTGACGATGTGATCGGCGGCGTTGGGTGCATCCATGGTGAGGTACTCCAGGGTGGGGTGGCGCTCGCCCGCCTGCACGGCGGAGACGCGATCGATCACCCCGGTCGAGATGCCAAACGGCCAGAAGCCGCGCGAGGCCGTGGAGTAGCCCGATCCCGTCTCCAGGCCGATCAGCCGCAGCGGAATCGAAGGGCGAATCACCAGAGTTTTCATGATCGGTGTGACCGGCGCGTGAATCTCTACGCTATGTCCCAATTCGCTGATGGCCACGATATCGCCTGGGCGCAGAACTTGTTTGTGCGTCAGCGGGAGCCCGCCGTCGCGCTCGATGTAGAAACGCAGCCCCCAGTCGTTATCCACCCAAACACGATGGCTCCCGGCAACACGGCGCAACGACGCGGCAAAGTCGCGATAGGCCGCCCAGTGCTGCTGGTTCATGGCAGCGAGCCCCAGGCTCAGCGCCATCTGCAGGGCGAATCCGGCGCCAGCCATTTAGGGCGGAGATGCGATGCCAGCAGCGCGACCGGCGCGGCCATGGGCAGCAGGTAGCGTGCCGAACCGGCAAATGCCAGGGCGACCACGCTCACGAAAAAGATGGCGATCCAGGCCAACAGAAATCGCGTATCGGGTTCGTTCCGCTTGCGCCAGGCCAACACCAGGGCCGGCGGCAGCAACGCAGGAAAGACGATGAACCAGGAATGAATGAACAGCATCAGGGCGTTCTGAAGTTTGGCCTGGAGCGTCTCGTAAAAGGTCAGGTACCCGGTCAGGACACTCGCAGGCATCGCGCCCGTTGAGAGCCGTTCGAAAATCTGGTACGCCACGATGGTGACCGGCGGAACCAGCAACACCAGCCAGCGCCTCCGGTTCCCTGGATTCAACCAGAGGTACACCGCCAGAATGGGACAAAGCAAAATGGCCTGGTAAGCCGTCAGAGTGGCAAGCACCATCGCGATACCCGCGCCCCACAGTCTGTCCGGATACGAAGAGCGCGATTGCCAGCATCCAGAACGCGAGAAACGGCACGTCCGTTTCGAACGAGTTGCCGTTGACCACGAACGCCGGCACCGCCAGGAACAGCAGCGTGGCCCATAGAGGATGCGGCGAGAATCTGCTTCGCCAAAGACCACATCGACGCCGCGGCGATCAGCGAGAACACCGTGAACGCCGCGTGAAACGGGACTTCTTTCACACCGCCGAAGCGCCGCAATCAGGCCTGCCAGCACCCAGCCATCCAGAGGCGGATGCGTCTGCCCGCGCAGGTCCACCACATCCCCGCGGAAAACGTACTTGGTGTTGTTGGGATGCAGCGGCTCGATCAGCGCGTGGGTGGCGGTGCTGAGATAGATGTGGTCGTCACCCTGCACCGCGCCGCCGAAGAACGGCGCCCGCATCACAAGGACCAGCCCGAGGACCAGCCATAAACCGATTTCCCGGCCCCTGGCCCCCGGCCCCCGGCCCCCGGCGTCTACGCCGGCTTCCATCGCAATACCGGCTTGCGGGCGGCGGTGACTTCATCCACCCTGCTGGTGCGCGTGCCGTAGGGCGCGTTCTTCACCATTTCCGGATCTGTCTCGACTTCTTTGGCGATCGAGATCATGGCGTCGATGAACTGGTCGAGTTCCAGCTTGCCTTCGGTTTCGGTGGGCTCGATCATCAGCGCGCCGTGGACGATCAGCGGGAAGCTCACGGTGTAGGGATGGAAGCCGTAATCGATCAGCCGCTTGGCGATATCGCCGGTGCGCACGCCGAGTTTGGCCTGCCGGTCGTCGCTGAAGACCACTTCGTGCATGTTGGGCGAAGGGTACGGCAGGTCGAAGTAGGGCTCCAGTTGTTTGCGGATGTAGACGGCGTTGAGCACCGCGTCCATGGTGGCGTTGCGCAGTCCGGGACCGCCGTGCGCCAGGATGTAGGCCAGAGCGCGCACCAGCACGCCGAAGTTGCCGTAGAAGGCCTTCACGCGGCCGATGGAGTTCTTGCGCTTGTAATCGAAGGTCAGCTTCTTGCCCGACCGCTTCAGCCGCGGCGTGGGCAGGAAAGGCTCCAGCACCTTCTTCACGCACACCGGACCCGCGCCCGGACCGCCGCCGCCATGCGGCGTGGAAAACGTCTTGTGCAGATTCAGGTGCAGCACGTCCACGCCGAAATCGCCGGGCCGCGCCATCCCCACCAGCGCGTTCATGTTGGCGCCGTCCATGTACAGCATGGCGCCCTTCTGGTGCAGAATCTCGGCCACCTGGATGATGTTCTCTTCGAACACGCCGAGCGTATTGGGATTGGTCACCATCAGGGCGGCCACGTCTTCACTCACCAGGCCTTCGAGCGCGCCCAGGTCCACCACGCCGGTGCTGCTGGACTTGATATTTTCCACCGCGTAGCCGGCAATCGCCGCCGTGGCGGGATTGGTGCCGTGCGCCGAATCGGGAATCAGGATCTTCTTGCGCGGATTGCCGCGCTTTTCGCAGCAGCGCGCGAATCAGCAGGATGCCGGTGAGTTCGCCGTGCGCGCCGGCGGCGGGCTGGAGCGTCACCGCGTCCATGCCGGTGATTTCCGCCAGCATCGGTTCGAGCCGCTCCATCACCTGCATGCAGCCCTGCGACAGCGCTTCGGGCTGGTAGGGATGCGCCCAGGCCAGGCCTTCGATGCGCGCCACCAGCTCGTTGATCCGCGGGTTGTACTTCATGGTGCAGGAACCCAGCGGATACATGCCGTGATCGATGGCGTAATTCCAGGTGGAAAGCCGCGTGAAGTGGCGGATGGCTTCCACTTCGCTGACTTCCGGGAAGCCTTCGATCTCCGCGCGCACGTTCTCCGCGCCAAGCGCCTCGGCGGCATCCACCGCGGGCACGTCCAGTTCGGGAAGCTGATACGCCTTTTTGCCCGGCGAACTGCGCTCGAAGAGCAGCGCTTCATTCTGCGAAAGATGCTGGCGGACTTTGCTGATCATGCCAGCACCTCCGCCACTTCCGTGGCCGCCGGCTGAACGGCCTGCCCCACGGTATCCATATCGCCCTTTCGCGACATCTCCGTGGCGCAGAGCAACATGCAATCGGCCAGTTCGGGATAGAAGCGGCCCAGCGGCAGGCCGCCGATGATTTTCTTTTTCAGCAATGCTTTATTGACCGCGTCGGGCGAGCCGACCTTGGCGACGAATTCGTTGAAGAACTTCCCGGCTGAAGCGCGGCGTCAGCTTGCCGGCCAGGTAATGCGACTTGGCCAGGTTCTGTTCCGCCAGTTCGCGCAGCCCCTGCTTGCCGTATACCGACATGAAGACCGTCGCCATCAGCGCGATCAGCGCCTGGTTGGTGCAGATGTTGCTGGTGGCCTTCTCGCGGCGGATGTGCTGCTCGCGCGTGGCCAGCGTCAGGCAGAAGGCGCGATTGCCGCGCGAATCCGTCGGTCTGGCCCACCAGGCGCCCGGGCATCTGGCGAATCAGCTTTTCCTTGGTGGCGATGATGCCGGCGTAAGGGCCGCCATAGCTGGGCGTGATGGCGAAGCTCTGCAATTCGCCGGCGACGATATCGGCGTCGGCGGGCGGCTCCAGAATGCCCAGCGAGACGGCTTCCGTAAAGATCAGCACAAGCAGCGCGCCGCGCTTGTGCGCGATCTCCGCCGCCGCTTTCACCTGCTCCACGATGCCGAAGAAATTGGGCGATTGAATAATCACCGCGCCGGTGAAATCGTCCAGCTTGCGCTCCAGGTCTTCCAGATCGAGCGTGCCGGCGCCCTCCACATAGCCGAATTCCTCCACCGGCATCCCCTGGTTCCGGGCATAGGTGCGCAGCACTTCGCGATATTCGGGATGCACCGTCTTCGCAACCAGGACCCGGCCTTTGCCAGTGGCGCGCACGGCCATCATGGCGGCTTCGGGCACGGCGGTCGAGCCGTCGTACATGGAGGCGTTGGCCACGTCCATGCCGGTCAACTGGCAGATCATGGTCTGGAATTCGAAAATGGCGGTGAGCGTCCCCTGCGAGATCTCCGCCTGGTACGGCGTGTACGACGTCAGAAACTCGCCGCGCGACACCACCGTATCCACCAGCACCGGGCGGTAGTGGCGATACACGCCGGCGCCCAGAAAGCTCGTGTACCCGATGCCGTTTTCCGCGGCGCGCTGGGTAAAGTACTCGACAATCTCGTATTCGGAAATCCCCGGCGGCAGATCCAGCGGACGATGCAGGCGCGCCGCTTCCGGCAAATGCGAAAACAATTCTTCGGGGGACCCGGCGCCGCAAACGTCCAGCATCTGGCGGCGCTCGGATTCAGACTTCGGAAGATAGCGCAACTACTTTTCAGCTCCTATATAAGTTTGATAGTCCGCGGCCGTCATAAGATTCTCGACTTCCGCGGGGGCGCTCAATTTCACCTTCACCAGCCACGCCGAGGCATGCGGATCTTCGTTCAACTTCTCCGGCGAATCGGCCAAAAGCCCATTGGCTTCCAGCACTTCCCCGCTCACCGGCGAATAGACGTCGGAAACCGCCTTCACCGATTCGACCGAGCCGAGCGATTTGCCCTGCTCGATGTGCGATCCCGGCTTGGGCAGATCGACATAAACGATATCGCCCAGTTCCTCTTGTGCGTGATCGGTGATCCCGATCGTTCCGGTGTCTCCTTCCACGTGGATCCACTCGTGTTCCTTGGTGTAGCGGAAGTTTTCTGGATACATTTTCTATTTTGCTCGCTTGTAAAACGGAGTTTCCACCGTCACCGCATCCACAGGCTGGTTGCGGATCATGATCTGGATGGTCTTGCCCGGCTGCGCCTGCGCTGTGGGCAGGTAGCAGAGCCCGATGTTCTTACCCAAAGTCGGCGAAGGCGAGCCGCTGGTGACCCAACCGGCGGGCGCGCCTTCCAGATAAACTTCATAACCATCGCGGCCAATACCCCGGCCGCGCATTTCGAAACCCACCAGCCCGCGCGTGAGGCCGCTTTCCTTCTGCTTCAACAGCGCGGCGCGCCCCACGAAATCGCCTTTGTCGAACTTGACGATCCAGTCCAGTCCGGCCTCCAGGGGCGAAATCGAAGCATCGATCTCGTGGCCGTACAGCGCCATCTTGGCTTCCAGCCGCAGGGTATTGCGCGCGCCCAATCCCGCCGGTTTGATGCCGAACTCGGCGCCCGCCTCCAGCACCAGTTTCCACATGCGCGCGGCCTCCGAGGGCGGCACGTAGATTTCGAAACCGTCTTCGCCGGTGTAGCCGGTGTGGGCGATGCGCGCCGGCGTGCCGGAGACTTCGCCATCGGTAAACCAGTAATACTTGATGCCCGCCAGGTCTACCGGGGTCAGCTTCTGCAAAGTAGCGCGGGCCTTGGGACCCTGGATGGCCAACTGCGCGTACTTGTCGCCGTTATTTTCCACCTCGGCGTCGAACCGGTTCAGCGAGCGGATATGCTCGAAATCCTTGTCCTGGTTGGAGGCGTTCACGCAGAGAAAATAATGGTCGTCGGCCACTTTGTGAACCAGGATATCGTCCACGAAGCCGCCATGTTCGTAGAGCAGGCCGGAGTAGTGCGCCTGGCCGATTTTCAGTTTGGCGACATTGTTGGTGGTGACGAAGTCGGTGAGTTTGCCCGCCTCCGGCCCGCGGATTTCGATCTCTCCCATGTGGCTCACATCGAAGAGACCCACGGCGTTGCGCACGGTATTGTGCTCATCGATGATCCCGGAATACTGCACCGGCATGTCCCACCCGCCGAAATCGACCATCCTGGCGCAAAGGTCGCAATGCAGGGAATGGAGCGGCGTAACGCGGAGCGAAGGCGCTTCAGGCATGAAAATTCAGGCTAACAGCACCCAAAAGGGGGTGTCAATGTGGCGCGCTTCGCTCGCCGCGGGGTTAGGGTTGGGGGTTGGGGGTGGGGGAATAGTTTTGGGCGGCCCTCCTGACCGGTTTGCGGACGGATTCGAGGCGTTTGCGATGGGCGGCGAGCCGGTGGATCTGGGCCTTGGAAAAAACAAAATTGGAGGAGGCGGTGTTCTTTTCGATGCGGCGCTGGATGCGGTTTTCATCGAGCGTGAGGAAGTTGGGGTCCTTTTTCTGTTCTTTCCAGA
>CAVVLD010000027.1:0-16679 GCA_963748795.1 uncultured Solibacteraceae bacterium | reverse complement strand
TGTACGATCCGGTGTTGTCGGACAGTACCGCTTTACCCTCCAGTAGCGAGCGGACCCGTTTACAAGGATTCTCCCAGAGACTCGCCGGCAGCCCTCGTATCAACTCTAATACGCCGCTCTCCAACGTGCCGTTGCCCTGCAACCGCTGCATCACCATCAACCAGATCACTACGCGATCGGTGTAGACACGGCGGTTCTGTCGCCGACCTTCCTGTCGCCCCAACTCCTCCAGAAATCCCAATGGCAGCAGTTGCTGATAGAGCGTCAGCACAGCCATCGGCGTGGTTTCCAGTGGTGACAGAGTCTACGGGTTCTCTTTCTGTTGGAGGAATCTCCTCAGATTGATGTCGCAGATGCTAGCAGCGGCGGCATCAAAGCGGTGACGCATGGCTACTTGCCGGCGGACTTGCTCGACCATTCTGGCCGGAACGTGGAAGACCTTCGGCTGGCCATCGACGAGGACGGAAATCTGATACTGCACATGCAGGTTCTGGCCGTCGGCGCAATGGCAGTTGGGTCGGCCGCAAGTGCGCTTGCGTTCGACGAACGAGCCGGGGAGCATCTCGCCGAGTGTGGCGAGGCTGCGGATGAGTCGGGCACGGTTGCGAGAGCGGGGTCGCCGACCATTGATTCTGACTCTAATAATAGTGTCAGAACAAAGAGAGGTCAAGGGCTATTTTGCGGTCGGTCGGGTCAGCTTAAGGCTGCGGTGGAACAGATGGAGCGAGACCAGAACGCGATCGTGCAAGATCCAGAATTCCAGCGACGACAATTGGATATGCAAAGGGACGTTACGGAGATTGAAAGTAGACCCGAGGTGCAACTTGAATTGATTCGTATGCGCACCGAGATGGAGCGAATTCGACGGCAGCCGCAGCCGAGGTAGTGCGCGGCACACGACCCACATAATCCAAGCGTCCCGGAGAACTTTACGGCAATAGCGTCCGGCGGTTATACTGCCACCCGCAGCTTGATTCCGTCGTTCGGCGCGTGCACCAGATCCTGCTTCGTCCCAGTACCGCTCCGTCGTTTGGACCGACGCGTGGCCCAGCAGCAGCTGGATCTGCTCCAGCTCGCCGCCGGCGGCCCGACACAGCTTCGCGCACGTGCGCCGCAATCGTGGGGCGCGATTCCGGGGACGCCGGCGGCCGCCGCGTAGCGGCTGGAGCATCTGCCAGACGACCTTTTCCGACAGGGCCGGCGCCCGGAACCTTGTCGCCGCGGTTCACGGGCCGGAACAGTGGCCGTCGGCACGCCGGCTCGACGTCCAGGCATCGATCGCCACCTTCACCCACGTCGGCATCGGGACGGTGCGCACGCGACCGTGCTTGCCGACCAGATCCACGATGCACCAGCGACCATCCCGCTGCTGGACGTGCGCGAACGTGAGCGCCGCCACTTCCGAACGACGCAGGCCGCAGCCGAGAAGCACGGCGAGGATGGCGCGGTCGCGCAGCCCCTTCGTGGTCGTGATGTCCGGCGCGTTCAGGAGTGTCTGTGCTTGCTTCAGCCGTGCTGCAATATAAAACCAGTCACGCAGCCGGCGTTGTTCAAAGAGCCTGAAGACAAATATCCGGAAAGGGGTCATTTTTAATGGTAGATTTGACCGGGCCGCCGGAACATCCATTCGACGTAGTAGGGTCGGGGATAAAGAGGAGTAGGCAGCAGCCGCGCCACCGCTCAATCCCAGGCGTCGAATCCGCGCTTGATCTCGGCTGGGGCTTGCGGCTGCGGGGCGACGCGTTCGGTTTCCAGATACCGTTTGACGGCTCCGGACATGGAGCGCGGCCCGTTGCGAACGCGGGAGAATTCCCATCGCACGATTACGACCAGGGCGGCAACCAGGGCAAGGAACAACGCGACAATGAACCAATGCGGCATTGCCCAGCGTAAGCTGTCCGCCGGCACAATACAACGATCTCTTCGGTGGATGGCTGCCGATGAAACGGGTGCTAAAATACATCACGAAATGGCATGGTGGCCTCGCACTCAGTAGTAGCGGCCGTGTTGGCGATGGCGCTGGAATTGTCGGTGGCCCCATCGAAAACGCTGCCTGACGGCTACACGCGGCGAGTCTGGCAGACTCAGGACGGGCTACCCGAGAACACCATTCAGGCATTCGCACAGACCCCCGACCATTACCTGTGGATCGGCGCCAGCGGCGGCCTGGTGCGGTTCGACGGAGCGGGCTTCGTTCTCTACGACCGCGACAACACTCCGGCCATTCGCGAGAACAGCGTGTTCTGCCTGACGGTGGGCCGCGACGGCAGCCTTTGGGCGGGAACGGACGGGGGCGGTCTGCTGCGATACCGCGGCGGCGTCTTCCGATCCTACGGCGTAGCGCAAGGCCTGGCCAACGAGTTCGTCCGGGCGGTGATTGAAAGCCGCGACGGCGTGCTGTGGGTGGGCACCGACGACGGCCTTTTCCGCCTGGAGGGCGACCGCTTGCATCGCGTGGACGGCGTGGGCAAGGTGCCCCGCATGGCGGTGCATGCGATACGCGAGGACCGGGCGGGTAACGTGTGGGTAGGCGGATCCACCGTCCTGATGCTGCGCGGCCCGGAATTCAAGGAATACCATCTGGAGGGGGACGGGAGCGCCAACCGGGTTAAGTCGATCGTGGAAACCGCGGATGGCACCATCTGGGTGGGCACCGTCTCGGGTTTGCAGCGGATGGCGCTGGCAGCACGCGACAGCGGGCGTTTCGAGAGAGTCCCGAACATCGCCAGCACAGTCCGGGCGCTGCTGGAGGATCGCGCCGGAGCGCTCTGGATCGGCAGTATCGGCGACGGCCTGATCCGCTACTCCGGCGGGCGTTTCACCCACGTGGCGACGCAGGACAATCCGCCGAGCAGCACGGTGCTGGCGCTATTCAACGATAACGAGCAGAATATCTGGGCCGGAATGTAGACGGGTCTGCTGCGGTTGAGCCGCGCCGCCATCAGCACGTTCCCGCTGCCGGACGCCGCCAACGCGGATTTCGGAACGGTGTACTCAGATCCCGATGGCTCGCTGTGGGTGGCCAGCACGCACCTGTACCGGATCAACGCGGCGCGTGACGGCTCGCAACTGTACCCGCGCCCGCCCCGGGGATTCGCGTGCGCAGCGTGATGCGCGACAGCGCCGGCGCGCTGTGGATCGGCACCGACGAGGGGGATGGCGTGTTCCGGTCATGGAAAGGCCGGCAGGTGCAATACACCAGGCGCACGGGACTGGTGAACGATTTTGTCCGCGCCCTTCTGGAGAGCCACGACGGCAGCGTCTGGATCGGCACCGACGAAGGCATCAGCCGCTGGCATGACGGCACACTGACCAACTACCTGGAGCCGCAAGGCCTGGCGTACTTCAGCATTCGGACACTGGCGGAAACGCGCGCGGCGATATCTGGATCGGCACCGAGCGCGGCGTGAGCCACTGGCGCGAAGGCCGCTTCGTGCAGGACGAGGTGACCACGCGCCTGCGGACCGAGAAGATCTGGGCGATTCATGAGGATCGCGACGGCGGGCTCTGGTTCGGCACGCGGGGAGCCGGACTGTTTCGCTGGCGCGACGGCAAGCTGACGGTCTTCGGCGCGCTTCAGGGCCTGGCCGGCAACAGCATTTACCAGATTCTGGAGGATGCGCAGGGCACATTCCGGATGAGCGGCCCCAATGCGATTTCGGCCGTCTCCCGGCGCGACCTGGACCGGCTGGCGGATCAACCGGGCTTCCACCCGGCAGTGACGCTCTACGGGATTTCCGATGGCGTGGAGGCGACCCAAATCTATGGCGGCGTGGCGCCGGCGGGGTGTCTGACTCCCAGCGGCGAGGTGTGGTTTCCGAGCAATCGCGGGCCGGTGCGCATTGTGCCGCTGGAGACACGGCCCGGAACGCTGCCTCGGGTAGTTCTCGACCGGGTGCTGGTGGACGGGCGGGAGATGCCCGCCTCCGGCCGCCTGATGGGATTGGAACGAGGCGCTACAGCGGCGCACGGCGTTCTATACGAATGTTCCGCCGGGCGAGTATCGCTTCCGGGTGCAGGCATTCGAAATGAACATGCCGGAGAGCGTCACCGAAGCCGCGCTGGCCATTGACTGGCGTCCTCACCTGTACCGGACACCCTGGTTCCTGGCGCTTTGCGGACTGCTGGTTCTGGGTGGCGTGCTGGCCGCCCACCGTCTGCGGTTGCGCCAGGTGCACGCGCGATTCCGGGCGGTACTGGAAGAACGGAACCGGGTGGCGCGCGAAATGCACGATACGGTGATCCAGGGCTGCGCCAGTGTCTCGGCGCTGCTCGAGGCAGTGGTCGCCGTGGAGCAGGAGCACGCCGGCTCGGGCAGGGAGTTGCTGGACTACGCGCGCAAGCAGGTGCGCGCCACGGTGGACGAGGCGCGGCGCGCAGTCTGGAATCTGCGCCAGAGCGGGACGGCTTCTCCCGAGTTCGGGCCGCTGCTGGACCAGATGGCACAGCAGGCCAGCAATGCCTCGCGCGTACCGGTTTGCTGCGAGACTTCGGGGCGGCCGGTGGTTCTGGATCCGGCCGTGGAACACGATATTCTGACGGTGGCGCGAGAGGCCGTCTATAATTCCGTGAAGCACGCGCAGCCGAAGGAGGTGCGCATCCTGGTGCGAGTTCGCCGACGACCGGATTCAAATGCGCGTGGTGGACGACGGTTGCGGATTCGACCCGGGCAAGGCGCTCTCGGCGGTTGGGGAGCACTTCGGACTGGTGGGAATGCGGGAACGGACGGAACGTTTGGGCGGCCGCTTTGAGATTCGAAGCACGCCGGGAAAAGGGACGGAGCTGCTGGTGGAAGTGCCGGTGCGGTCGGCGGCGGCGGAGAAATTGGGGATCGCGCTTAACTCGTGAGTGACGCGCAAAAATTCGGGGTTCTGGTGGTGGACGATCACCCGATCATGCGCCTGGGGATCGTGGCGATCATCAACGCGCAGCGGGATATGACGGTCCGCGGCCAGGCCGGCTCGGGAGAAGATGCCGTGCGCCTGTTTCGCCAGAAACGGCCGGATGTAACGCTGATGGATTTGCGCTTGCCGGGCATGAGCGGCCTGGAAGCGCTGCGCGTGATCCGGCGCGAGGATCCCGGCGCGCGCTGCGTGGTGCTGACCACTTACGAGGGCGACGAGGACATCCACCAGGCGCTGGCTGCCGGCGCGGCCGGGTATCTGATCAAAGCCATGTCCAACGACACGCTGGTGGATGCCTTGCGCCGGGTTCATGCGGGAAACCGCTTTCTGCCCGCGCCGGTGGCGGAGAGCCTGGCCGCGCGCACGCCGAATTCCGACCTGAGCCCGCGCGAACGCGAAGTGCTTTCGCTGATTGTCCACGGCAAAAGTAATAAGGATATTGCCGTTTCTCTGCATATCACCGAAGCCACGGTGAAGTGCCACGTGAGTGTAATTCTGGAACGGCTGGGCGTCAGCGACCGCACCCAGGCTGTGATTGCGGCCTTGCAGCGCGGGTTGGAACATCTGTAAGCACTAACGGATGGCGGATCTTTTCGTACAGACGCGCCGGGCCCGTAATGAGTGTCCCGGCGTATGATTGAGCCATGCCCGGCGCGTTTGCGGTCTCGCGGCGAGTCCTGCCCTGGCTGGTGGTGTTGTCAGGCGTTCTCACGTTGCGAATCGCGGGGCAGAGGGCCGTCCGCCGTGAGAGGGTGCAGGATTGGCCGCAATTCGGGTGGGACGCGGCGAGTTCCGGATCGTTTCCCGGAGTGACCGGCATCACCGCGGCGAATGCCGGGTCGCTGACGCGGCGCCAGGTTCCCCTGGATGGCACCGTGGACGCATCCGTGATCTATCTCCATGCCGTCACGGTGAGCGGATCGAACCACGACGTGTTCTTCGCGACCACCAGCTACGGCAAGACGATCGCGGTCGATGCCGATAGCGGCGCGATTCTTTGGGAGTACACGCCCGACGGCTTCGCCACCTGGGCCGGTTCGGCGCAGATCACCAATAGCACTCCCGCGGCCGATCCGGACCGGCAGCACATCTACGCCGCGGCGCCCGATGGCGCGGTTCGCAAACTCGCCATCGCGGACGGCCACGCGGTCTGGACAACCGCGATCACGCTGCTGCCGGGCAGCGAGAAGATCGCCTCGCCGCTGAAGGTGTACCGCGGCCGCGTCGTGGCGGTGACCGGCGGCTACATCGGCGATGCGCCGCCTTACCAGGGGCATGTCGCCGTGATTGACGCGCAGACCGGCACTCTGCTGCACGTGTGGAATTCGCTTTGCAGCGACCGCGCCGGTTTGATCCGAACCGGCATCCTGCCAGTCCACCCGGTCCGCGATTTGGGGGCGCGCCGGGGCGGTGATCGACCCGGCCACCGGCAACATCTTCGTGGCTACCGGGAACGGCCCCTATAACGGATCCACCGATTGGGGCGATTCGGTCATCGAACTCGATCCCGATGCCACTCAGGTGCTGGCGAACTACACTCCGGCGGACAACGCCACGCTGGACACGCGCGACCTCGACCTGGGATCCACGTCGCCCGTGCTGCTCGGCGGCGACACTCTGGCGCAGGGCGGCAAGGATGCGCCTGATCCGCCTTCTGGGCATCGGGTCCATTGCCGGTACCGATCCGCACATGGGTGGCGAATTGCAGAACGTGTCTACGCCCTCGCAGAGCCTGCTGTACACGGCGCCGGCGGTCTGGCGAGATCGGGCGGAGACCTGGATGTTCGCCGCCGATGGCGGCGGAACCGCCGCCTGGACCATCGGCAACGGGACCCTGACGCAGATGTGGACCCACCCGGCGCCGGGGACGAGCCCGGTGGTCGCCGGCGGCCTGCTCTATGTTTATAATCCGAACGGCGGCCTGCACATTTACGATCCGCGGAGTGGGACGGAGGTCGCGAACCTGGCCTGCGGCGGCGGCCACTGGAACAGCCCGATTGTGGTCGATGAGAGAATCGCGCTGCCCGAAGGAAGCGCCAATCAGCATGCCGCCACGGGCGTGCTGGACATCTGGAAGGCGCCCGCGCGGCAATAGGTTTCGCACGTTTCATCTCATAAACGGGTCCATTTCGATTACGATTCGACCATTGTTGCGATGTGCCGCGGCGCGCTTCAGAGCCTGTCGCATTGGCTCGAGTTCGAACGGTACCGTCGAATCTATCGAGGGAAGCACACCTGCCGCTGCAACTCTGGCGACGTCGGCTAGCGCCGCTCCTCCGCCCGGACCCGGCCCCGTAAGAATGTAACGGGGTCCGTGGATTCGAGAACTGATGACGCGAAAGCAGACGCGTAGCAGAACGGCTGACACTCCTGCCCAACCAAGATCGCGATCGCCGATGAAACGCTCAGGGCCAACCACGGTTACGAAGGTACCGCCGGGCCTGATTACTCGCCGTCCCGCCTCCTCAATATCGCGACCGCCAACCAGATCCAGAACGCCGTCCACGCGAGTGCCCACGGCGGCGCTGAGTGTGCGGTCCCACGGCCCATCCCGGTAGTTCAGCACGATTGCGCAGCCAAGGCCGTAGGCGCGCTCGACATTCGCGGGGCCGCAGACTCCGATTACTTCCGCTCCGGCGCGAGTCGCCAGTTGTACCGCCATTCCGCCGATACCGCCCGTGGCTCCGAAGATTACAATCCGCGAACCGGCGCCCAATTTAAAAGCTCTGATCCCCGCCAAGGCCACGAGACCGGAGACACCGCAGGCGGCAGCCGTACCGAAAGGCAACTTCTCCGGTTTAGCCGTAAGCCAGCGTTCATCGATACAGCAGATCCCGGCCCAGGCTCCCCTCCGACGAAACGGCAATTGAACCCCGAAAACTGCATCGCCGGCATGAATGGAACGAACCTTTTCACCGGCCGCGATGACGATGCCCGCCAGATCGCTGCCGGGAGTAACGGGTCGATCGGGACTGGGGCGAGGGCCGATGGGGATTCCCCCGTAAAACGTTCCCTCGGAAACGTGAATGTCGTCAATGTTGATGCTGGAGGCGAGCACTCTGACAGCTACATCCCTGCCAACGGGCCGGGGGTCAGCCACGTCCATCATCCGGATCGCCTCGGCCAGGGTCCCTGGTTTCGGCCGCCGAGTCAGCGCGAGTGCCCGCACACAATTTTTGACGGCAATCGAACCGCTCCAGTTGCGGCTGGCCTTACCGTCTCTGTATGACTTGCCGCGAAGGCCGCGTGCCAGATCTGTATTCTTGCTAACCAAATCGGAAAATGGCCAGTCACGTGCACTTTCCACCACCATGGAAACTGTTGCCGGTGTATTTCGCTCTCGTGAAATGGCCCGAACGGCAGCCGCGGAACTGAGCAGTTCCGGGTTCCGGGCGGAACAGGTCAGCTTACTATATCCAGGTTCTACCGAGCAGGAGATTCACTCCATCCCCACCTCGGATACCGAGCAGCCCGGCGTGGGCGCGGCGATTGGCGGAGTGGTGGGCGCCGCCGTCGGCATGGCCGGCGGCTTCGAACTCGGCGTGGCGGCCACGGCGCTGATTCCGGGCGTCGGTCCGGTGATTGCGGCCGGCATCGCCGGAGCGGCCCTGCTGGGTGTCGGCGGCCTCGCGGCCGGCGCCGAACTCGGCGGTAAGCAGGATGCGCCAGGACACCGAAGGCATCCCCGCCGACGAGTTGTATTTCTATGAGGACGCGCTACGCCAGGGGCGTTCCGTGCTGGTTGCCTTCGCCGGCGACGACAAGGAAAAACAGCGCGCGCAAACCGTCATGCAAGAGGCCGGAGCGGAGAGCGTCGACGCCGCCCGTGAAGACTGGTGGCTGGGCCTGCGCGATGACGAGAAGGAGCATTATCAGGCGCTGGGCGAGAACTTCGAACGCGACCAGGGCCCCTACCGCCAGGGCTTCGAAGCGGCCCTCCGCCGCCCGTGCCGCGGTATGGGCGTAGACGAAGCCGCCGATTGCCTCAAGTGGTGGTATCCGGATACCTGGGATTCCAAAGCGTTTCGCCACGGCTACGAGCGCGGCCGGAACTTCCTCGATCGCCCTAGTGAGTCATGGCGTAAATAATGTAATTGACGCCCAGGCGGATGGCCTCGTCGGAGAAGTTCGCCGGATAGCGCGGGTCGTCGGCGTATTCCCAGGCATCGCCCACGTCGGAATTGTACGAAATGGCGACCATTAGCCGTCCTTTGTCATCGTAGATCCCGCGCCAGTGGGCACCCTTCCCGCTCAGATCGTTATAAATGCCCAGGATCGGGACGCTGTCCTTATAGCCCCGCCGCAGGTGCGACCATCCCGGTAGTTGCACCTTGTCCACCACGTCGTAGACGGTGTGATAGATGGGGTCGGAATCGGGCACGTCCACGATGGGGTGATCGGGAAAGGCCTTCTGCATACGAGTCGCGAATTCGTTCCATTCCGAAGTGGTATGGAAATCGTCGGCCATAAAAAAGCCGCCGCGCAGGCAATATTCGCGCAATTCCTGCCCCTGCTTATCGGTGAGCCCCCATTCGCCCACCTGCACGGCGTACAGCCAAGGCCAATCGTAAGCGTCGCCCTGGTCCAGGTCCACCAGTTGTTCCACGGAGCGGACATGCACCCGCGTCAGCCGTCGGACCGCCAGCGAGAAGTGCCGGTCGGCGCGCGGATAATCCTGGCTCCACAGCGAATTGCCTTCGCGCCACGGGTAGTCGCGGCCACGGTAGCCATTGAGCGGGCCGGGTGGAAACATCAAACGGGCAAAGGCCCACTCCGTTCGCTCCTGGTAGTCATGCGGGAGCGGAATGTCGCCCAGCGGATATTCCACGCCGGGAAGTTCGCGGAACGGGCGCTGGAAGGCGTAGACCACGCTCAGGAATACGAGGCAGCCAGCCACCCGCCCAAAAACCTTCCGCAGACGCATCCAGGTTACCTTAGTCAGAGGATAGCACTGGCGGCACCACCCGCAGTTGCCCCGGCGCCGCCCCTTGCGCTATTCTAAAGACTCAAAGACTCTGTAAGGATTAGATTTAGTAAAGATGGCCAATACTTATTCCGCACTCAAGCGGGTGCGTCAGACCGAACGGCGTACGGAATTCAACCGCCAGAACAAGAGCACCTTGCGCCATGGCATTCGCGCCATGCGCCGCGCCCTTACATCGAAAGATGCCAAAGCCGCCGGCGAGTTGCTTCCCAAGACGTTCTCATTGATCGACCGTTCGGCGAAGCGGGGAATCATCAAAAAGAACACCGCCGCCCGCTACAAAAGCAAGCTGCATCTGCGCGTCAAAGCGCTGCAGGCGTAGACTTCACCCCACCAGTTGCAGAATGAAGCGCTCCATGACGATGCGGTCGTCCGGCCGCGCGTCGCGTAGTCCCTTGTCCGCTTCGTAAATCAGTTTCATCGCGCGTTCGAGCTGCGGTCTGCCGAACTTGGCCACCGTCTGATACACCTGTTCGGCGCGCTGTCCCCACATCGGAACACCCATTCTGGTAAAGTGCGCCTGCACCTGCGAGGCGCTTTTCAGCCCCGCCTCGCGAGCCACCAGCGCCATCCGGAACTGCGTGGAAAGGAACGCCAGGGCCAGCGGCAGGTACTCGCCGTCGCGGGTCAGGGTATCCAGAATCTCCAGCGAGCGCGCGCGGTCGCGGCGCCCCAGCGCATTCACCAGCGCGAACACGCTGGTGGCCCGCGCATCCGGCACCAGGACAGCGATATCGTCCACGCCCACCGGCCGGTTGCCGGCGAACAGCGCCAGCTTTTCGATCTCCACCGCGATCCGCGAAACATCCGCGCCCAGCGCTTCCACCAGCAGATCCAGCGCCGCCGCGTCGATCCGAAACCCCGCCGCGCGCACCAGCGATTCGGCCTCCTGCCGCGCTTCGTGCGCTGCGAAGCGGCGCAGTTCCACCACGTCCTGAATGGCCGAATAGAATTTGCGCACGCGGTCCTGCTTGCGCTTGTCTTCGCCTTCGAAATCGAACCGCGCAGCCTCGAAAACCAGCACCGTGCCGGGCGTCGGATCCTTCAGGTACGCGGCCAGCGGAGCTGCGTCGCTCGTGCCGCCGGATTCTCCGTCGGAGTCCTCCTCGAGGGCCCGGCCGCGCGGCAGCGCCGCCTCCCCGTTCCCCACCCAGATCAGCCGCTCGGCGGCAAACAGCGAGAGCGCCCGCGCATCGTCCAGCACTTCCGCCAGGGCCAACTCGGCAAGATCGTGATACGTGACCGCGCCCTCCGGAACCGTGGCCAGCAGCGCATCTTTGAGCTGGCGCCGCTCATAAGCTTCCGGACCCAGCAGCAGCAGGACCGGCGGAACGGCGCCTTTCCGGATGCGCGCCTGCAGTTGGGCCGGAGTCATGCTCAAAAATTCTCCAGAATGGCGGTGACAATGCTCCGCGACGCGTCTTTGCTGACGCGCGCCATGGCCGTGCCGCTCTCGTCGAAATAAGTCTGCGGGTTGATGGAGATGGTGTACCGCTCGCGGAATTCGAAACTGTTCCGCTGGTACAGCACCTTGCCCGTGGCGCGTTCGGTGAGGCTGATCTGCATGCTGACGATCACCTGCACGCCGGTCGCGCGCCCGGTCGCCGGGTCCACCACCGTAGGGTAGGCCGCATAATTGGTCACCGCGCCCTTCAGCACCGCATCGGCTTGCGTCGGGTCGGAGATGATCTGGTAGCGCGTGCGCGAAATGAACTCGCGCGTCACATCTTCGGGCAGCATGCGGGCGATTTCGAAGCGCGTCGTGGGGTTGCCGAATGCCGCTACGGCGATCGTCTTGATGCTCTTGGGCATCAGGTCGGCATGGCCGGCCACGTGATACCCGCATCCCGAAAACGCCACCAGCAGCAGCGCCAAAAGCCTCATAAGATCTGCTTTGCCACCGCCACCGCGTTTTCCGCGGCCAGGCGCAGATTGTCCGCGACAATCCAGAACCAGCAGGCCTCCGGCTCACTGCGATCCGGCACAATCCCGCCCACGGTAATGCCGCTCTGCCCTGCCTGCCCCACGTTCGTAGGCGGCTCGAACTCGCCGGAGCGCACTTCGATATGCGGCGCGGCGAGCCCGTTCTCGATCGCCTCCACCCCGGGATTGCCATCGAACTCCACCCACGCCGAAAAGCTGTAGCCGTGAAACACCGGCGCCTGCACCAGCCGCACCGAGGGCGGCGGCGCGCCTTCGCCGTCTCCCGGCAGCGCCAGCAGCGTGGCCAGGTGCCGCTCAATGCGCTGTTCCACATCGCTCCAGCGGGCGGGGCGCCTCTTCGCCGTACCGCGCCAGCAGGTTAAAGCTGAGCTGATTGTCGAACACGGCCTTGGGCAGGCTCTTGAACGAAAGCAGGCTCACCGTCTGCTGCTGCAGTTCCTCCACGCCCGGCATTCCGTGCTCGCTGGCCGGAGCGAAGATCTGGATCACCGAGCGGCGGACGGGTCGTGCCGCTGCAGTCGCCGCAGAAACAGCGCCAGCGCGATGGCGGCGGGATGCGCGATCAGGTGAATCGTTCCGCCCGCCGGTCCTTCCTCGTCGTCCTCTTCCACAAACGGAGCGCGCAGGCGCGTCTCGGGACGATCTTCGGTGACGCCGGTCAGGTCGATGACCGGGCCCGCCGCCAGCTCCAGCGCCTTGCGGCTGAATTCCGGAGACCCGGCCAGGAACACCACTCCGCGCGTCCACCAGGTTGACGGCGTTCAGCTGCACCACGGTGGCCAATTCGTCGCCTACGCGGGTCAGCCGGCCGGGCTCTTCATCTTCGGCGGCAATCAGGCGCAGGTCGAAGCTGGGCTTGCCGGTGGCGACAATGTCGCGGATTTCGCGGCCCATCAGCGTTTCAGAACCGATCAGTGCGGCGGTCTTCATTTAAGCTTTATGTTCTCCGATGACGCCAGTGCCGGCGCAGGATGCCGCCCAGGCGGATCGCAATACCACTCGCCCATGTAACTGCAGTGCCATCACCAGGAACAGAATCTTGGCCCAATGCACAATCCCGTAAACCACTGCGGCCAGCAGGATCACGATGAGCCACGGATAGCCTTTGCTCAGATTGATGCCCTTGAAGCTGTAATAGCGCCAGGTGCTCACCATCAGGAATCCCAGCAGCAGCAGCAGCGCCATCCAGGCGACCGAAAGCGGCCACCACGTGATGGGCTCGCCACTGGCGGCGTACACGATCGACGCCACCACCGCAGCCGCGGCGGGAATCGGCGAGCCCGACGAAATATTTGCGGTCCGGCCGCCCGGGATTCTTGGGAATCGGGATTGTTCTGGATGTTGAACCGCGCCAGGCGCGCGGCGCCGCAGATCAGGAACAGAAAGGAAAGAAAGGTACCCGCATTGTGCAGATTATCCCGGAACGCCTGGGCCAGCGCGGTGCCTACGAAATTGCACGCCCCACGCCCAAGCCAGAACGGCCGGCGCGATGCCGAAGCTGATCACGTCCGCCAGCGAATCCATTTCGCGGCCGAAATCGCTGGTGGTATTCGTCATGCGCGCGATGCGGCCGTCCAACCCGTCCAGGAAGACCGCCGCGCCGATGGCCTGGGCGGCCACCACGAACTGGTCCGCTGCGCCCGCCGCTCCGGCTGCGGCCAGCATCGCGCCCTCGGAAGCAGCGCAGAATGGCCACGATACCCCAGGAAAATGTTGCCGGCGGTGAACAGCGTCGGCAGCGCATAGGCGGCCTTGCGCGGACGGCGGTCCGGAGAGCGCGGATCGACGAGCCGTTCTCGTAGTCCCATGAATTTCAGACCGGTCCTTGCGGCGGGCGATGACGCTCGATCCGCCCGCCACCTGCATGCCCGGCCGGACCGTGATTTCCCATTCCGGCCCCAGCAGAACGTCCGCCCGCGAGCCGAACTTGATCAGGCCGATCCTGCTCGCCCATCGCCACCTTGTCGCCCACCTTCTTGCTGAACACGATCCGGCGCGCGATCAGTCCCGCAATCTGTTTGAACACCACCGTCGTGCCGTCGCCCTGCACCGTAACCACGTTCTGTTCGTTTTGCGTGGAGCACTCTTCACGGCTCGCCACGTGGAATTGGCCCTTTCTGGTACTGCACCTTGCAGATGGTGCCGCCGATCGGCGTGCGGTTCACGTGCACGTCGAAAACATTCAGAAAAATGCTGATGCGCTGCAGCGCCGGGCCTTCGGCTTTCACCGCCACCACCTTGCCGTCGGCGGGCGAAACGGCCACCGGCCCCGGCCGGAATCGCGCGCTCCGGATCGCGAAAAAAGTACAGGCAAAAGAGGGCCAACAGCCACAACGGGACAGCGAATCCCGGGTGGGTGAGCCAGGCGACAAGCGCACCCGCTCCTCCCAGGCCCAAAGCATAGTAGATACCATCGATGACGATCACGTAAGTACTATTTTCACATACCCCCCACCCCGCTCCATAACATTCGGCAGGTACCGGGACCGTACGATTGACAGCTTGTTGGGAAGTCCAATATGGCCGATATGTATCTGTGTAGCCGCCATAAACGGGCATACACACTCCGAATGCGCCGCTTTCGGAAGAGGCATCACGCATGTGCGAAACTGCCTCACAGCCTGCCACCGGCCTGGGTGAAGCGTGAATCCAGGCCTCCTACCTCTTGCGCGATGATAGAGAAATGTGCCGCAGCATAAAAGTGCTCCGCAAACCCGGCGAGCCCGCCACACCCGAAGAACTAAACGCCGCCGCCCTGCAATTTGTTCGCAAGATCAGCGGCTTTCACAAACCTTCCCAGGCCAACACCGAAGTCTTCCAGCGTGCCGTAGCCGAAGTGGCCCAGGCCAGCCAGAAACTCCTGGAAGCCCTCCCCGCGCGCGAAGCGCGCCACAAATCCCCATCCCCGGCCCCATCCCTAGCCCCCACCGGCGATCTCCCGGAACACCCGCAGTAAATTCCCACCCAGAAACTTCCGAATCCGCTCCTCCGAATACCCCCGCCGCAGCATCGCATCGGTAATCATCGGCAGATCGCGAATATCCCGCATTCCCCGAGGCAGCGGCGGTCCCCCGTCAAAGTCCGACCCGAATGACACGTGATCCTCCCCCACTAACTGAATCGCCCGGTCCACCACTCCCACCCATTCATCCACGCTCAATCGAATCTCCGGCGGAACCTCCGCCGGCCGCATCGGAAACTGCGGCCCCACCAGCTTATCCACTTCCGCGATCGGAACCTGCGTGCCCCGCTGCAAAATGGCGCTCGTGTCCCAGAACGCCTTGCCCGCATGAGCCGTCACCCAATCGAATGCCCGCCGGTTGTGGAACTCATTCCCCAACTGGAACCCGAACACCCCGCCCTTAGCCGCCAGTTTCTTCAGCAGCCAGTCCGGCATATTCCGCGGAATATCGTTCACCGCCCGCATCCCGTGATGCGTGGCGATCACCGGCACGCTGCTGGCATCGATCGCCGCCGAGATCGCCTCGTCCGAAGCGTGCGACACATTGATCACCATCCCCAGCCGGTTCATTTCGCGAATCACCGCCCGCCCGCGCTCGTTCAACCCGTGCCACTTCGGTGCGGAGCAGCACGAGTCCGCATAATTGCTCGTCCAGTTATGCGCCGAAAGCTGCACCGACCGCATCCCCAGCCGGTACATCTGCCGGATCACCGCCGGGTCGCCATCCAGGTCGAAGCTGCCTTCAATATCCAGCACCGCCGCAATCTTCCCGCTCGCGTGAATGCGTTCGATATCCGTCGCCGTCCGCGCAATCTCGATCGTCCGGCTGTTGCGGCCAATCTGCTCGATAGCGCAATCCAGCATCCGCAGCGCCTGCTTGGTTTCCAGCCGCCCGGGGTAGTAGTCTTCCGTCACGAAAATGGTGAAGAACATCGCCCCCAGTCCGCCTTCCCGCGCGCGCGGCAGGTCGAACTGTCCGTCCGCCTTCCGTTCTCCAATGTCCCCACCGTGATAGAACTCGCGATCGATCGCATGAATGTGCCCGTCGAACACCAGGGCGCTGGCATGCAAAGCCCGCGCGCGCTCGGAAACAGCCGGAGTATCACCGGTCTGCGCACTCGCCAAAAACGCGGCTGCAAAGAACAGGAACTGGCATATAATCATGACAACTTGGCTCTGCGTCCTAAACTCGCGGCCGTCGTTACCGCATATTTCAAGTACTCCCACGCCCAACACATCGTGGACCGTTTCCTCGATGGCTACGGATGGGACGGCACGCACCATTATCCCCCCATGGACCTGGTGTCGCTCTACGTCGATCAGGTGGGCGCCAATGATCTCAGCCGCGAGCGCGCCTCGCGCCATCCCGCCATGCGCATCTATCCCACCATCGCCGAAGCGCTCACCGCCGGCGGCAGCAAACTGGCCGTCGATGGCGTCGTCATCGTGGGCGAGCACGGCTCCTACCCGCGCAACGAAAAGGGCCAGACCAAGTATCCGCGCTACGAGTTCTTCGAGCAGGTGGTCAACGTCTTTCGCCAGAGCGGACGCGTCGTGCCCGTCTTCAGCGATAAGCACCTTTCCTGGAATTGGGACTGGGCCCGCAAGATGTACGATACCTCCCGCGAAATGCGTTTCCCTTTTATGGCCGGCTCCAGCCTGCCGGTCACGTGGCGTACTCCCTCGGTGGATATGCCGTTCGGCGCCCATCTCGGCGAAGCCCTCTGCGTCGGCTACGGCGGCGTGGACAGCTACGATTTCCACGCCCTCGAGACCATCCAGTGCATGGTCGAACGGCGTCAGGGCGGCGAAACTGGAGTCGAATGGATTCAGGCCTACCGCGGCGACAACTTCTGGCAGGCCCTCCGCGAAGGCGTGTGGCCCA
>CAVVLD010000026.1:0-40480 GCA_963748795.1 uncultured Solibacteraceae bacterium | reverse complement strand
GCCCGGAAAGGGCAGTATTTTCCGTGTGCTGCTGCCGATGGATCTGGTTTCTCCGGAGAGTTCCCAATGAGTCAGACTTCTTCTTATCGCGGAGGCGCGGAGACGCAGAGGAAGACGCGGAGAAAAATGGAGCGGCACAAACTGAACGATTCCCCAACCCCAACCCCTATCCCCAGCCCCCTTCTTCCTCCGCGTCTCCGCGTAGAGCGGTGCTGCCGAGTGGATCCTGCCTCCTTTGGAGACTTTCGAATGAGTCGAGAGTTCATCGATCGCGGAGGCGCGGAGCCGCGGAACAAAAACGCGGAGAACGAAAAGGCTTTGTCAATCGCCGCTGTTCTCCTCAGCTTTTCTCCGCGTCTTCCTCCGCGTCTCCGCGCCTCCGCGATGAGTCTCTCTCATGAAACGACCCATCCTGATAGTCGAAGACGAAGAGAAGCTCCGCCGCGTTCTGGAACTGCAATTGGTCTCCGCCGAACCGACGTGGACAGCGCGGCGCCGCTGAAGAGGGACTCAAACTGGTGGACCGCGCCGACCTGGTCGAGCGATCTGAGATTGCCGACATGGATGGCTGGAACTGCTCGGGCTGATCCTGGCGCGAGAACGCCCAGGTGCCGGTGATCATGATGACGGCGTCGGCGAAGGGAGACCGCCTGGAGGCGATGAAGGCCGGGGCCACTAGTCTGAAGAAGCCGTTTTCACTGCGAAGACCTGCGGGAGCTGGTACAAGGCGCTGGAGGTGCGCGAGGTGTGCGAACGAGATCGCGGCTGACGGCACCGGGCTGCCGACGAGGCACAGCATCATCTGCCGCTGCGAGCCCGATGCAGGAGGCGTACGCCATCGCCGAGCAGGTCGCGCGCGACGCGCGCCACCGTGCTGATGCGCGGGCGAGAGCGGCGCCGGCAAGGAGCTGGTCGCGCGCGCCATCCACTACCGCTCGCGCGCGCCACGACAAGCCCTTCGTCGAGATCAACTGCGCCGCCATCCCGGAGACCCTGCTCGAGAGCGAGCTGTTCGGCCACGAGAAGGGCGCCTTCACCGGCGCGAATGCGCGCAAGCCGGGCCTGTTCGAGCTGGCCGACGGCGGCACGCTGTTCCTCGACGAGATCGGCGACATGCCGCTGACCATGCAGGTGAAGCTGCTGCGCGTCCTGCAGGAGCGCGAGTTCGAGCGGCGTCGGCGGCACGAGACGCGTCACGTCGACGTGCGCGTCGTCGCCGCCACCAACCAGGACCTGCGCGCGGCGCTCGAGCAGGGCACGTTCCGCGAGGACCTGTACTACCGGCTCAACGTGGTCCCGCTCGTCATTCCGCCGCTGCGCGAGCGCAAGGAGGACATCCCGTTTCTGGCCGAGCCACTTCGTGCAGAAGCTGGCGCCGGACACGGGCAGCCTGGCGGAATCGATCACCGACGCCGGCATCGAAAAGCTGCATGGCCTACCACTGGCCCGGTAACGTTCGCGAACTGGAGAACGTGATCGAGCGCAGCCTGGTGATGTGCAACGGTACCCGTCCTGGACGCCGACGACATTCACCTCGAGAGCGCCCCGCGGCCGCGCGCGCACAACGATCGAACTTCCTGCCGGAAGGCATGACCCTGGATCAGTACGAGCACGACCTGATCCGCGAGGCGCTGCGGCGGGCGGACGGAAACAAGAGTCAGGCAGCGCGTTTGCTCGGCTTGACCCGCAACGCCCTGCGCTACCGGTTGACGCAGATGGGGCTGGAGGCGTAGGCTGAGAACATCGGCATCCAGCAAATGCTGCAAGACATGGCCGAGCGCGTCTCGACCGGTGCATCCGTGAAGAATGTCTACGGCGAGCCGGTAGTGGTGGGCAATCGCACCATACTGCCGGCTGCCCGCATCCGGTATGCCTTCGGCGGTGGAGGCGGCCGGCCCAAGGGTGACGAGGCGGCCGAAGGGGGTGGAGGCGGTGGCGGTGGGCGTGTTGCCGCGCGGCCCTGCGGCGCTCTCGAAATCACGGCCGAAGGGACTCGCTACATCCCATTCGGAGGCCAGCGCAGATTGTGCGCCGCCTTCGCCGCGGGGTTCCTGTTGGGCGCGGCGATGGTGGCATTGCGAAGGCCGCGGCGGATCGAAGTGGTAAAGCGCGCGGCGGGGTAGGGAATATTCTGAACGGGCGCGCGGCTCAGCGGGAGCGCCTACGCGCGCCAGTTGAGGCCTACGTTGAGAGTTTTGCGGGCGTATTCCAGGCTGTGCTCCAGATCGATGCGCTGCTGTTCTTTCAGGGCCTCGACCATCACCGGGGGCTTCTTTCCGGCCACATCTTCAATCACCATGGCGCCCATATAAGGATGGCCGCTTTTGGCAAGCGCGACGAAGCGGGCGAATTCCGATGCCAGCGCTTTGGGGAAGGCCTTCCAGAAATCGCGCTCCAGGTAGGGAATCACGCGCGGCGGGCGGCCGGTGATCACCTCCATCTGCATGGAGGCGTGGGGCACAGTTTGCGGAACTGCGCGATGAATTTCACGAAATCCACATTGCCTTCGCCGAGCACTACCCATTGGGCGGCGGCGCCGCGCGGATGTTCGAAGACGGCCGAATCGCGGACGTGCGTGGTGACCACGTAGGGCGCCAGCACTTCCAGGCTCACCATGGGGTCTTCCACCACCCACATGGGATTGCCGGTATCCAGGCAGGAGCCGACGAAGTCCGGGCCGGATTCTTCGATGATGGTCTTGACTTCGCGCGCCTGCATGTCGCCGTCATGATTTTCGAGAGCGATCTTGACGCCGAGGTCGAGGGCCTGGGAGCGAACGCTCTTGAACACTTTGACGGTGTTTTCCATGTGCGCTTCAATGGGCAGGGGGCCGAGGCGGTCGGCGCTGCCGCCCAGGTAGCAGCGCATGCTGCGGGCGCCCACGGCCTTGGCCACGCGCAGCCCTTCGAGCACGCGCTCGGAGGCCGGGGGGCCGTTTTTGTTGAACGCCTTGCTGGAAGGGCAGATGCAGCCGGTGCCGCCATCGATGACGATATGGGCGCGGGCGGCCTGGTCTTTGATCTTCTGGAGATAGGCGGGCTCGCGGCTTTCGTAATCGTTGAGGCTGGAAATCTGCACGGTATCGAGTTTCTGTTGGGCGGCGAACTCGAGCAGTTGGCCGGCCTTCCATCCGAAGGCGCGCAGGGAATAGGTATCGAAGCCGAGCTTGATGGGGACGTCCTGCGGAGCGGGAGCGGCCAGGGCCGCGGCGGCCGCGGGGATGGTGCCAAGAAAGGTACGGCGTTTCATGCTGCTACTGTAACTCAATTGGCATAGCTGGCAACGGGCGTGCAACCGATTCCGCCGTGTTCCTACCCGTTCTCGTATTTGCATGCACTTCCGGCGATTTTTCCGTGCCATTTCCTCACACCGGTGTGGTCAAAGGGCGTCACCGGCGGGGCGGGAACCGCAGTGTAACTGTTGCTATAATCGAGACTTAAGATCATTCAAAAACGACATTTGATGCCAAGCATGAAGTGTATTCCGGTACTTCTACTAGGGGCGGCGGCCGTGTTCGCTGCCGATTTTGTCACAGGACAAGCTGCCAGGGCGGTGATCGGCCAGCAGTCGTTCGACGCGGCGGATCCGAATTCCAGCAATACGGTGATCGGCGGCGCGAGCGGCATTGCTTATGCCGCCGATACGCTATTCATCGCGGATGCCAATCGCATCGGCGCGGCGCCGAACAACAGCCGGGTTCTGATTCTGCCGAACATTTCCAGCCAGGTGCCGCAGCCCACAGACCAGGTGCCGACCAACAGCATCTGTCCGATTTGCGTGGGAACCGCCAGCGTGGTTTTGGGGCAGAACGATTTTACGACCACGGCCGAGCCTCTCATCGCCAGCCCCAGCAACCTGCGGTTGCCCACGGCGGTGGCCTCCGACGGTGTGCATCTGGTGGTGGCCGACACCAACCACAACCGGGTGCTGATCTGGAACAAGATTCCCAAGGCGAACAATACTCCCGCCGATGTAGTGGTAGGGCAACCGGATTTCACGTCGACGGCGTTTCGGTGAACCACGTGCCGGACGCCAAAAGCGTCAGCGGGCCGCAGGGCGTCTGGATTCAGGACGGCAAGCTGTATATCGCCGATACCGGGTACAACCGGGTGCTGATCTACAACCACATTCCCACCGCGAACGGCGCGGCGGCGGACGTAGTGGTGGGGCAACCGAACTTCGACACCTTCGTGCAGGTAGATATCACCCAGCAGGTGAACCAGGGCGCCACGGCGAGCAATATGCTTAACCCGACCTCGGTAACCACCGACGGCACGCGCATGTTTGTATCGGACCTGGGCTTCAACCGGGTGCTGATCTGGAATACCATTCCGACCAATAACGGGCAGGCGCCGACGTGGTGGTGGGCCAACCCGACATGATCAGCTCCATCCCCAACAACGCCTTCAGCACGGACACTACCACCGGTATTGAGACTCCCGTGCTGTGCACCGAACCGAATGGCGAGGACGCCAACACCAATCCCACGTATCCCACTTACTGCAACGCCACGGTGCAGTTCCCACGCTTCGCGCTTTCCGACGGGACGCGGCTTTTCATCGCGGACGGAGGGAATGACCGCGTATTGGAATTTACCCACATTCCCACGGCAAACGGCGCGTCCGCGGACATCATTCTGGGTCAGATTGGCGGAGCGGTGGACCAAACCAACAGCGCGGCGGACTCACTGGATACGCCGGTTTCGATGGCGTTTGACGGGTCCAACCTGTATGTAAGCGATCCGTACAATCTGCGGATTATGGTGTTCACTCCACAGCCGGTGAACCTGCCATATCAGGCGGTGGTGAATTCGGCAAATCCCAACGTCTACTCGAGGGGAACCGTGACCATCGGAGGCAACATCGCCTACCAGGATACGGTCACGGTAACCGTGGGAAATTATCTGGGCAAGAGCACGGAGTACACCTACACGGTGCAGACGGCGGACACGTTGCAGACCGTGGTTTCGGGCCTGGTGAACGTGATCAATTCGGGCGTGGGCATCGACACGGTGAGCAGCGTGAGCGTGACCTACCCGGGTGGCGACCCGAACGTGATTGCCATCGCCGATACCAGCGACGACCAGGTGATCCTGCAGGCGCGCATTGCCGGTTTTCAGGGCAACCAGGTTACCTATTCGGCCACGACTTCGACCGGCGCCCAGATCACGGCAGCGGCGACCAGCGGTTTTCTGAGCGGCGGCGGCGATGCGGCCAGCGTCGCGCCGGGAACCATCGTATCGATCAACGGATCGAACCTGGCGGCGACGACCGCCGCGGCGGACCTGACCCAACCCAGTTTGCCAACTGAATTAGGCGGCGTGCAGGTCTATTTCAACGGCATTCGGGCACCGCTGGTGATGGTTTCGCCAACCCAGATCAACGCGCAGATTCCCTGGGAGTTCACCGATACGACGAGCGTCAACGCCTATGTCCGCTCGGTGATGAGCGACGGCAGCATTTCGGTGACTTCGCCGGTGGCGGTATCGATTGTGGGCGCAAATCCGGCGATATTCCAGCAGCCGGGCACCGCGAATCCGGTGATCGGGCTGGTGTACCACGGAAACAGTCACGCGGTAGGCGTGGTATCGGTAGATGGCAGCATTGTGGCCAATGACGTGGCGACTATCACGATTCTGGACAATACCTACTCCTACACGGTCCAGGCCACGGACACGCTGGACACGGTGCGCGAGGCCTTGATCGCGCTGATCAACCAGGACCCGCTGGTGACGGCGACTCCCGCGGGCGTGTTCGACCGCATCATTTTGCAGGCGCGGCAGGCGGGTCCGGACGGCGACAGCATCACGTACGGGGGAACTTCGACCAACGGCAGCACGGGCACGGGGTCGGTGATCGTGACGGCATTCGGCAACAATCTCTGCTGCGCGAACATTCAGGGGGCTCCGGTGACGCAGGACAACCCGGCGATCCCCGGTGAAACCATCATCGTCTATTCAACCGGGGCGGGCCTTCCGGTGATTACCGGCGGCAACCAGAGCCTGGTAGCGACCGGCCAGGCGTATCCGGTGGGCGGTCCGATTACGGCTCCGGCCAACGCCATGAACGCGATTGCCGGCGGCAGCACGGCGGACGTGCTGCAGTGTACGTTGAAGCCGGGTTCGGTGGGGCTGTTCGAGGTGCTGCTGCACCTCAACTCCGGGCTGGCGACGAACCTGTACGCCTCGCTGACGATTGCCCAGGGCTTCTTTGTGAGCAACGAAGTGACATTCCCGGTGTTCAATCCCGCGGCCGGGCAGTAGGGGCGGGGACTTGGCGCAGGCCCGCCGGGTGTGTTAGATTCGCGCCATATGAAATGCGTCATCCTCGGATTGCTGATTGGGCTAAGCGCCTTCGCCCAAAAGATCCAGATCGAATCCGATCCGGCGGTGGATTTCTCCAAGTTCAAGACTTTCACGATCAGGCCGGGACGGCTGCAAAGTAAGAATGCGGCGCTGAACGGCGAATTGATTCGCAAGCGGATCGATTTCGACATCCAGAAATACCTGAGTGCCAAGGGACTGACTTTCGTGCCCTCGGGGCGGGCGGACGTGAACGTGCTATACACGCTGGGCGCCGTGCGGGGAGCGCAGTTGGAAGCCTATCCCGCCGGGTGGCGCGGATGGGGCACGCGGGTGGTGCGGGTTCCGTACACCGAGGGCACCCTGGTGATCGACCTGCGCGACGCCGGCACGCGCTCTCTGGTGTTCCGGTCAATCGCGAGGGAGGAAAAGAGGGACGCCGCCCACCTGGAACCGAAACTGGACGACATGGTGAAGAAGTCCTTCGAGAAGTACCCGCCGAAGGCGCCGAAGTAGCGGCTACAGGCAACACTGTTCTTTATGTTGTGGGGCAGACTTTCAGTCTGCGGAGGGCTTCAGCCCGACCGGATCACCTGGCTCTGACCGTCCTTACGCGTCCTGAACGCGATCGTTCACGGTATTCACAGCCCCTAAGTGAACATGATCGGCTACAGGTACTTCTCCGCGAGTTTCGCGACCGTGGTCAGGTTGCGGAACGTGAGGGAGGTTTTCAGCTTCCGCTCCAGCAGGGCATTGGAGATGGTGGATTGGCTTTGCGTCTTGCGGCAAAGCCAATAGAGCTCGCGGCCGTGCAGGTGGAAGGTGTCGATATCCGTGGCGAGGCGCAGCAGCGCGTCCTGCTGGGCAGATTCCAGGGGCTGGGCGAGGAATCCGGCGCAGCAGGCACCGGCGGTGCGGATGGCCTCTTCGGGAAAGGGCCGGTAGGCGTTCACCGCCGCCAGTTCGGCGCCGGAGCGGAGGAAGGTCGCCACGGGAAAACCCAGGCTGGACTCCAGGTGGCCGGCGATGCGCGTTTCCAGGGTGGCGGGTTTGGCGGATTTGCACTGAAAAATGACGTTGCCGCTATTGATAAAGGTCTCGACGCCGGTAAAGCCGAGGTCCTCGAAAAGGCCGCGCAGCGTTTCCATGCGCACCATGCGCTTGCCTACATTGATGGCGCGGAGGAAGGCGAAGTAGCGGGGCATGGAGGCCATTCTAGCGGTAAATCGCGCGGACCTGTTCCCGCACTTCCGGGGGCACGAGGTGCTCCCAGGGTTCATCGAGAGAGATCCGTTCGCGGATTCCAGTGGACGAAACGTGGTCGAAGAGGCCGGGAAGTTCCAGCCTTTCGATGGCGCCGCGCCATTGGGCGGGGATTTCGTAATCGCCTGCCCGGGCGGCTACCAGCAGGTCAAACTGGCGCAGCATGGTGTCAAAAGCTGCAGGATCGCCATAGTCCCAGTGTGCAATTCGTTCCGCGGCGTCCCGTCCGCAGAGGAAAGTAAAGCGGGTAGTACGGGGGTATGCCTGGCGGCATTCGGCGGCAATGTCGAGGAACAGACCGCCCTCCGACGCGGCTATGGAAAAAGCCGAATCGGCGCGAAGGGCATTCTGTAACATCTCTATCCTTTGAGCGAAGGACGCGCCCGCGTACAGCTTGTGGGGAAAAGCGCGCGGAAGCACGAATACCACTTCATCGACAAAGGACAGCGCCGCCCGGGCCAGCGCCAGGTGGGCAATGGTGACCGGGTTAAATGTGCCAGGTAGAATGCCGAGGCGGAACGGGATGCCTTCTGCCGTCTGGAAGAACTCCATAAGGCTCATCTTAAATCGAAAGGGAGTAAGCGGTCCGATTGCGTAAAATCGCGCAGTTCACCCCCCACGAGGAGGGATCGGAAGTGTGCCGTTTGACGCACTCTGTGTGGACGGAGACCGCAGGCGTGTAGAAACACAAAGGGCGCGAGAACCGTCTCGCGCCCTGAATGTGTCAATTCGAGGAACCCTGATTACGCCGCGTTGGCGAGCATTTCGTCGAGGGTATCGCTGCCTTCGGCTTCGAATTCGTGGCGATCGGCGGCTTCCTGGCAACGAATGCAGTACTTGGTCCACGGCACCGCATCCAAGCGCTTGGGCTTGATCTCTTCTTCGCAGTGCATGCAGATTCCGTAGCTGCCGTCGGCAACGCGGATGAGCGCGCCTTTCACATTGCGCAGCAGGTTCGACTCGCGGTCCAGGTTACGGATCGCAAGTTCGCGCTCTCCAGCAAGTTGCACTTCATCCAGGGCGTCCGGGGTCTTTTCGATAGCGATGTCGTCGCGGTTTCGGAGACCAGCAGATAATTCATCCCGCTTGGCCTCCAGCACCGCTTTATATTTTTCGAGTTCGGTCTTGTTCATGGTCGTTCTCCTTCGTAAGCGGGTTTTTCTATCTTTTTTTCTGTTCTTTAGCTTCCCGTCTTTCCGCTACAGTATAGACGGAAAAATTAGCCAAAGGTTTCACGTCTCACGTACCCTCAAAAGGGCTATCTTCTCGTCGAGTTGTTGCTGCAATGCTCGCACGACTCTAGATCCATAGCAATCCTGCTGCCAAAAGCATTTTGGCGGTTTTTCGGCCATTTTTCGCCCATTTACGCTCAAACACTTATCGGCAGAAATATGGTTCTTCCAATAGCGATTCTGCAACAATTTCCGGCAGAAAAGTGCCGGGTCATCCGCGAAATTCAAATAACTCCCTTGTTTGCAGTATGCTGGCCGGTATCCTCGGGGGTGTTGCCTTGCTACCTCGGTGTACTGCTGTAAGTTTTTGTAAATTGCCCAAATGGCGGCAGATGTCAGCAAGTGTGCGCAGACAGCCGCCAGCATCGTGGCGGTGTCGAGCGACTCGACAGTCATTTGGCTGCCAGGGAGACCGAATTGACGACGACTCCGAGTTCGCGCTTATCCTCACCGGCGGGGGGCATGGCCTTATCGAGTTGGAAATCCACTTTGACCGAATCGGGCGTCAGAAGATTTGCCGGAATATCGCGCTTGTAGGTGTAGGGCCCGGGCTGCGTGTAGGTCTCCGGCGGCAGGGGGCTGCCGTCGATGGATGCCGAGAGCGAAACATTCTTCAATTTCTCGATGATCACCGGGGGCACGGTCAGGCTCAACAGCAGGGTGCCACCGCGCTGGGAGGCTCCAAACGGGGGGCGCAGGACCACGGTGAACTGGCGGGCAACCCATCGCCAGGAGTTTCCCTCAATACCGTAAAAGCCGCTGACGAGCTGGCTCTCGAGTTTGGCGTCCCCCATGCGAATCACCGAGGCCAGGCGCGGCGATTCCTCCACGGTCTGTTGGACCTGCACCTTCTTGGCCTGTTTGCAGCCCACCGGCACGAGCGCCAGGGCCGCCAGCACTGCGCAGCCGAACAGTTTCATGTAAGTTTTCAATCTCCGATTCTTTCCACTTGCACCAGGCAACTATAAAATGTTGGACCGCCGCCGAAGTCGGTAAGCCGTTCGCTGGTGAGGGCGTTGATGCCGCGCTTGTCCGGCGCGCGCCTGGGCCAGCGAACCGAAGGCGCCGAGACGACGCCGGGAGGCACCGAGCCATCCACCACGGCGGCCAGCACGCAGGAGCCGCGCTCGTTGTAGATGCGCACCTGGTCTCGCGGACTGAACGCCGCGGCTGGCGGCGTCGGCGGAATTCAGGTGCAGTGCGGCGGTGGCGCGGTCCACGGAATCGCGATGGCCGAAGGTGGAGTTCATACTGTCGTCGTTCTTCGGCCGAGATCAATTCCAGGGGATACTTGCGGCGCAACTGCCGCGTCGCCGTGACGCGATTCCACGGGCGGGGTGTAGTCGAGCTCTTCGGCGTGAAAGTGGCACTTGCCATCGGGCGTGCCGAAGCCGCCGGCGGCGAACGGCAGGAAGGGCTGGCCGGGTTCGGACACCTTGAGGCGAACGAAGCGCTCGCGGTCGAGTTGTTCGAGCGTGATGCCGCGCAGGAAGGGGTGGGGGGAATCGAGCAGGGTGCGGATCATGTCGTCTTCCGACTCGGCGAAGCACGGGTCGTCGAAGCCCATGCGTTGGGCCAGAAGGCGGAAGACTTCCACGTTGGGTTTGGCTTCCCCGGGCGCGGGCAGGGCGGGCCGGGCCATCTGGAGATAGTAGTGGCCGTAGGCGAAGTAGAGGTCGGTATGCTCCAGGAAGGTGGTGGCGGGGAGAAGGATATCGGCGTGGTCCGCGGTATCGGTCTGGAACTGTTCGAGCACGACGGTGAAGAGGTCGTCGCGCCGGAGTCCGCGCCAGCACGGCGTTCTGGTTGGGCGCGATGGCGGCGGGGTTGGAGTTGTAGACCACGAGCGCCTTTACGGGCGGATGGTCGAGTGTGTTGAGGGCCGAGCCGAGTTCCGTCATGTTGACCAGGCGCGCTTCGCGGCCGAGGGATTTCTGCTGCAGGTCGGCGCGCTCCAGGCCGGGGCGATTGAGGCGAAACGCCTGCGAGGTGGAGAGCTGGAGCCCGCCGCCGGGGTCTTTCCACGAGCCCGTGAGCGCGGGCAGCAGGCCGATGGTGCGGACGGCCATGGCGCCGCGCTCGCTGCGCTGGACGCCGTAATTCAGGCGGATGGCGGCCGGCCGCGTGGTGGCATATTCGCGGGCGAGGGCGACGATTTCGTCCGCGGCGATGCCGGTGAGTTCGGCGGCGCGCTGCGGGGTCCACGGCAGCACGCGATCGCGGAGGGCATCGAAGCCATCGGTGTAGCGCGCGACGTAATCGGCATCGTAGAGGTTCTCGCCGATGATGACGTGCATGAGGGCGAGGGCCAGGGCGGTATCGCTGCCGGGGTTGATGAAGAAGTGCTTGTCGGCGGCGGCTCCGGTGCGATTGCGGCGGGGGTCGATGGTGTAGAAGCGGGCACCCTGGCGGCGGGCTTCCATGATGAAGGGCCAGAGATGCACGTTGGTGCCGAGGATATTGGCGCCCCAGGCGATGATGAGCCGGGAGTGGCGGAACTGTTCGGGCTCGGTGCTGTAGCGGACGCCGAGGGCCTGGGTCATGCCGGCCATGCCGGCGGAGGAGCAGATGGTGCGGTCCAGGCGCGAGGCGCCGAGGCGATGGAAGAAGCGGCGGTCCATGCCTTCGCCATTGAGCAGGCCCATGGTTCCGGCGTAGCTGTAGGGGAGGATGGCCTCGGGTCCGAACTCGCGCGGCGATGGCGCCGAGGCGGGCGGCGATGGTGTCGAGGGCTTCGTCCCAGGAGATGCGCTGGAAGCGGCCTTCGCCTTTGGCGCCCGACGCGGCGCTGGGGATAGAGAAGACGGCCGGGGGAGTATTCGCGCTCGAGGTATTGCGCCACTTTTCCGCAGAGGAAGCCGCGGGTGATGGGATGGGAGGCATCGCCGCGGAGCCTGGTCGCGCGCCCGTTTTCCACGGTGAGGGTGAGGGCGCAGCAGTCGGGGCAGTCCAGGGCGCACACCGAATGGCGAATTTCAGGCATTCCAGACGATTATAACGGGAAAAAATCCGTCAGCCTGATGTGCGCGATTTATTCGAAAAATCGCGCAGATCAGGCTGACGGATTTATTTGCCGCGGACGCCACGGCCTCCTTCGGAGACGGTATAGCCGGTGGGGACCTGGAAGAGCGTGGGGTCGGGCGCGTTCTGCGAGATGTTGGTGAGTTCGAAGGTGGTCACGCCGAAGCGCGGGTCGGAGTTGACGCTCTTGACGATCATCTGCAGGTCCTTCGAGTACCAGCGCTCGTTGACCACGTGGATATCGCGGCTGTTGCCGATCTGGCCCTGCGGGATGGTGAGGGTGGAGCGGGTGCCCTGGGCCATGACGCCATTCTGCATCAGGAATCCCAGGTCTTCGTTGTTGGCTTGATTTTTGGTCTGGGTGGAAGTGCGGGCCTCGGCTGTCATTTTCGCCAAATCTCCCGCATCGCCGCTTCGGCCTCCAGCTTAAGCTGTGCTGGCCATCAATTCGCCGTCGGGCATGATCGTGAAAGCGCCCCCACGGCCGCCCGCCAGCATCGGCGCCTGCATCCGCATCGCGGTTTTCGTCGATGGATTGAGAGTGATTCGCACGCCGGCCACCGGATCCATGATCAGGATCTGGCCTTTCTCGGGTTCGGTGCGTGTGCGGCCCAGGCTGTCGCGGTAAAAGACGGTGGTGTGCACGTTCTGGATCTCCGTGCCGTCGCTGAGCGTCTGCACGGTTTTATTGACCTCCGTGGCGGACATGGGACTGCCTGTCACCGGTGCGCCGCGGACGCCGCAGGCTGGATCACGACGCCGTCGCCGATTGTGGTAGCGGCCTGAAAGCGGAGTGTCATGGGTTGTGAGTCTCCGCCGCCCTGCCCCATCAAGGCAGTGGCTGCGAGCGAAAGACCTGTTGCGATAGCGAATAACTTCATAGGTTGGAACCTCCTCAATTGGAACTCAGAATCGAAATCGGACGGATGGCGCGGGCGCGCCCGTCCTGGCTTACCAGCACGTCGGCCCGGACGGTGGCGCCAGGGTCGGTTGCCGACATCTGAAATCCGGCGGCGATCAGCGCGGATACCGGAATCTCCATGCGAACGACCGTAGCGCGCTCTTCGGGCGCCAGCGGGATGGTGTAGGGAATCGGAATGAACTGCGACGCTTCCGGCGGGGCGGGCCTGTGAGGCGTCACCAGCAGCGCGAAGCAGGCCGCGGCAGCCACGCCTCCGGCAGCGAACCAACGCCAGACGCGGAGCCTGGCGCGTTCCTGGCGCCGCGGTCGAACTCCGCCATCACGCGCGCGCCGATCTCCGCGGGCGAAGGGATCGCTTGTGCCGCCACACGCTGGAGCACGGCACTCAAGGCCCGCTGCTCTTCCAGGAAATGCGCGCACCCGGCGCACTCCGCGACGTGGACCGCCAGCGCACGCGCCGGTTCGGAGCCGCGCGCCCACTCGACTAAATCTTCGCGATATTCACGACACGTCATACGCACTTCTGGCCTTCTCTCCGTCTTTGAAATTTGGCTGCCAGCAGGGTCCGCGCGCGATGCAGGCGGCTCTTCACCGTCCCGTGGGCGCAGCCCAGGGCGGCGGCTGCTTCCTCATAACTCTTGCCTTGCAGGTCGCAGAGCACCAATGCCTCACGATACCGCTCCGGCAGGGTGGCGATGGCCCGGCGCAGTTCCGCGGCTTCCTGGTCGCGTTCCAGGCCGGCGGCGAAATCGGTACCGTCACGGGCCGATTCGTCGAGGGGCAGCCAGCGCCGGTCGAGGCGCTCCTGGCGGTGCAGCATCTTGCGCGCCACACCGCCGAGAAAGGCTCCGAGGTCTCCCCGTTTCGGGTCATACTCGCCGGGATGCCGGACCAGCCATACAAAAGCGTCCTGAGTGATTTCCGCGGCGCGCACGCGATCTCCCGTCATATAGAGAGCGAAGCGGAACACGGCTGGAAAATGCTGCCGGTAAAGCGCTGCAAACGCTTCACGGTCGCCTTCGCGGAACCGTTCCACCAGGTCGCTCATGTGCAGTTCGACGCTATTGCCGGCGAAACCGCTCAGAGTTCCCGAATAATTTATGGAATCAGGCCGGCGATGTGTCCGCCGATGGCCAGCGATGCGGTGGCGGCGGGACTGGGAGCATTGAGCACGTGCAGGGCGTTGGGGCGCGCGATGAAGCGGAAGTCCTGGATGATATCGCCTTCCGGGGAGATGGCCTGGGCGCGCACGCCGGAGCCACCGGTATCCAGGTCGGCGGGCTGAATTTCGGGCACCAGGCGCTGCAGGCTGCGGCAGAACAACTGGCGGCTGAAACTGCGGCGCAACTCGAACCAGGCCATGGAAGGGTAGCGGCGGAGGAAGCGCCAGAAGCCGCCGTAGGTGAGCGCGTCCCACAGGTCCGGGGCGCTGAAATCGGTCTTCTTATATCCCTCGCGCCGGAAGGCCAGGACGGCATTCGGGCCGGCTTCGATGCCGCCGTGGATCAGGCGCGTGAAGTGGACGCCGAGGAAAGGAAAGCTGGGATCGGGCACCGGGTAAATGAGGTGCCGCACCAACTGCTGGCGTTCGGGGCGGATCTTGTAATACTCTCCGCGGAACGGGACGATGCGCACCTCGCGCTTTTCGCCGGCGTGTTCGGCTACGCGGTCGCAATGCAGGCCGGCGCAGTTGATCAGGAAGTCCGCGGCGAATTCGCCGGCCGTGGTTTCGATGGTCCAGCCGCCGCCGCTCGGGATCATGCGATCGGCGCGCGCGCTGGTGACTACGCGGACCCCGCGACCGGCGAGTTTGGAGACGAGCGCGGCGCACACGCGGGCGTAATCCACGATGCCTTCCTGCGGCACGCGGAGCGCGGCCACGCCGCCCACGTGGGGTTCGATCTCGCGCATCTGGTCGCGCTCCAGCCAGCGCAGTCCTTCGAGTCCGTTGGCGGTGCCGCGCTCGAGGAGGGCGCGCAGGCGCTCGACTTCGATTTCGCTGGTGGCGACCACGAGCTTGCCGCAGATTTCGTGGGGAATGGCGTTTTCCTGGCAGAAGGCGACCATCTGGCGGATGCCGGAAACGGCCAGTTTGGCTTTCACGGAACCGGGCTTGTAATAGAGGCCGCAGTGGAGCACGCCGCTGTTGTGGCCGGTCTGGTGGCGTCCCACGGCGGCCTCTTTTTCCAGCAGGGTGATGCGCGCGCCGGGGAATCGTTCACTCAATTTGTAGGCGGTGGCCAGGCCCACGATGCCTCCGCCGATGATGGCGAAGCTGCGGGATTCGGTTTTTTCCATCCGATTCCAGTGTAGCGGGTAGTGCTTCACCACGGAGGCACGAAGGACACGGAGGAAGCACGGAGAAAATCGGAATTCGCGATTGGGCGAGGGGGAATTCATCGCGGAGGCGCGGAGACGCGGAGGAAGACGCGGAGAAAATCGAAGCGGAGCGATGGTAGCGGGTGCTTCACCACGGAGGCACGAAGGACACGGAGGAAGCACGGAGAAAATCGAGATTCGTTTTGAGGGCGAGAGAGGAACGAAGACGCTGGGGAGTTACTGATCTTCTCCGTGTCTTTCTTCGTGTTCTCCGTGACTCCGTGGTAAAGAATCAGTTGGACGTGGCGGCAGTCACGTTCAGATTGATGGGTGGGGCGGCGACTCCGCCGACCGTCACCACGATGGGCTGATTGCCGGCGGGGACGGTGGCCGGGATCTGGAAGTCGATTTGGGTGGCGCCGGCGAGACCGGTGGGGATGCCGGCGAAGAGCGGAGTCACAGTGACGCCGCCGACGGTCAGGGTGAGGGGCAGGCGCGAGTGCGGCAGTTTGGTGGGATCGGTAATGCTGGAGGACGGCGTGGCTCCGGTGCCGAGAGTAGGAGTCACGTCGCCTTCGCCGGTTACGAAGAGCAGCAGCACCTGGCCTCCCGCCGGCCTGGGCGGTAGTCACCGGCGCTCCGGTGAGGTTATCGTAGACCGCGGAGTTCAATCCGGGTGCGGCGGGCGCAACAGTGAAGGGAAACGACGCGATCTGCCCATTATTGTTAATCGCCAGAACCGCCTGCCCCGCGCCGGCTTCATAAGGCACCTGCAAATTGACCTGGCCGGCCGACGCGTAATAAAGCGGCGCCGAAAAACCGTTGACCGTGGCCGATATGCCGCCGAGCACCAACGGCAGCGGCACCCTGGTAGCCTGCTGCGACACCGGATTGGCAAGCTGCGTCCCGTAGACGCTCAGGATCATTCCCGGAGCCGCGGTCGGGTTGCCGGTCCACGCATTGCCTGCCGCGGTGATTTGCGTGGTGGACGAGCCGCCCACCACGAACGTCACCGGAATCTGGATTACTTGCGGCAGCGCGTCCACCGCCTGAATGCTGACGACGGCACTATAGACGCCTGGAGACAGGCCCGCGGCGGAAGCCTGAATGTTGACGGGGCTGGAACCGCTGGCGATGGCGGGCGTCACGGTGAGCCACGCGGACGTGCGGTTGGCGGGCGAAACGGAAGTAGTGAACTGCGGCACGCCGCCGGTGAGGTTCAACGGCAGCGAGGCGGTGGTGTTGCCGGAAGCGCTGTCCAGGGAAACGGATTGCACGGGCGTAGACATGGCGGCAGGGGCCGTGGAAGGTCCGGTAAAGGAGATCGGAAGTGTCGCGGTGACCGTGGTGGGCAGATTGGTAGTCCCGGAAATCTGGACGCTTTTGGCCGCGGGCGGCGTAGTCCCGCTGAAGCAGACAGTCCCGCGCAGCGCGCCGAATGGCGCCAGCCGGGTAGTGCCGAAGATGGCTTGAATTTGCGACGTGAGGCTGGTGCTGCCGGCGCTGAAGGCGGTCGAGCGAGATGGGGTAGCCGCCGGTTTCCTGCACCGATACGGGGAGCGACCACTGGCACGATGGATCCGCCTGCGGGTTCTGCTGCACCGTGGTGGTGGGGCTGGTGAGCGAAATGCCGGGAGCGATCTGCGTGCCCAGAGGCGCCAGGAAGGGCACGGTCAGTTGCTGGGTCCACTTAATGCCATTGGCATCGGTGCCGCTGAAGGTAACGACGCGGTTCTGCGGAGGCTTCAGGCCGGTGCTGGCGATATTGGCCGCGAGGGTGCCATTGGCAGCCAGTTTCGGGTTGGGGCCGAGCAGGGAGAGGTCGTTATTCGTATCGATGGTGAAGGCGGTGATCGAAGTGGCGACGCCGCCCTTTTCGGCCAGCCCCACGGTGAATTCCCAGTTGGCGAAAGCGGCGGTTTCATACACCGGATTGGGAATCACGAAGGGAACCACGAACGCCGCGCCGGACGGCACGTTGAGCGCGAATCGCGCCGAGGCTTGCGAGCCGTTGTATACGCTGTCCCCGCTGTAGATGGCGGTGACCGTTCCGTTACCGCCGGCGATGAGGGCCGCACTGACGAAAATCGCAGCGATGGGGGTGGGGCCGGACGTATCGACCGCAGCGGTCCCGATGGTGGTCTCGTTGGCGACGAAGGCCACGGTGCCGGTGGGAGGCGCGCCGGAAGCGGTGATCGTGGCGAGCAATTCGACGGTGTCGGTGAGATTCAGGGCGGTGTTCGGATTCAACTGACAGGGTGGTGACCGTGGTCGAACCGGTGGACCATTCCATCACCAGGTTATAGCCGTCGACGGAACCGAGTCCGGTGGTCAAATCGAAGCCAGTGCCGGCATTCCAGCCGACCAGGCCATTGACGCATCCAGGGCTGCCCTGCTGGCAGGCAGCCTTATTATTGCCGGCGGAGATATCGTGAAAGACGTCCTGCGTGGCTTGCGCCAGCCGGTACAGCGCCGGGTTGATATTGCCGAGCCCATTGCCGCCGGTGTGCTGATTCACCAGCGCCACCAGGCCGGCAAGGGCCGGGGTTCCCAGCGACGTGCCGCCATACAGACGCCTGGTTGCCGTTCACGTTGGCCGTATAGGGAACGGTGCCGGAGGCGGCCAGGGAAATGTCTGGAAGGTCGCGGGCGTTGTCGTTCGGCACGCCGGGTCCGGTCTGCCATGCGGGCTTGGGAAACAGCACGCTGGCGCCGCCGCCGGTTCCGAAAGCGACGATGCTGCCGGTGGGCGAAAAGTCATTCCAGGCTTTTTCCGGAACGTACGTGAGGGCCGACGCGCCATTGGCGTCGTTGTTGGCAGCCCAGTAGTTGGTGCCGGTATCGGTGAATTCGGTGCCGCCGACGGCGGTGACTTCCGGCAGGCTGGCGGGGGAAGAGACGGTTGGTCCCAGGGTGGCCTGCGGAGTGGCGTCGTTGCGATCGCAGGTGACGGCTCCCTGGTCGCCGGAAGCGGCGAGCCAGGTGATGCCCTGGGCGTTGGCCTGTTGCGCGAGGGCCTGGATGGCATTGGAATTGTAGGCCTCGCAGCCGCCATAGCTGAGGCTCATCACCGGCGCAAGGTTCTGATCGATGGCGTACTCCGCCGAGGTGATCACGTCGTTGGAGTACACATAAACGATGGTGGCGTTGCGCGCCACGGCGCCGGACCATTCGAGGTCGATATCGGCCTCCGGCAGGTCGGCGGACCGCATTCCCGGGTCGGGGCCGTACAACATCACCTGCGGCGTATTGGCGGGAAGGTTGAAGCGGGCGCGGAAGGCATCGATATCGGAGAGATGGATGGCGGTCTGGCCGAGGATGGCGATGGTCTGGCCGGTGCCATCGATGCGGGCGTCGTAGAGGCGCTTCAGGTCATAGATGACGGCCAGGTCGTCAGGGGCGAGCACTCGTCCGGTGCTGGAGGGCCCGGTGCCCATGGGCACGGCCTGGGAGTCCAGGCGGAAATCGTCCAGCCCGCGGATGCCGGAAACGACGCCGGCGAGGGCGGCCGGAACGGAAGGCTCGGTGGTGTTGGCGAAGTGCGGCTGGCCGTTCACCAGGTAGCGGTGAATCTCGGTATGAAAGGCGCGGCTGACCTGACCGGCGGTGCCGCTGAAGGTGATCCAGTGGCGGCCGCGGGCGATATCGTGGATCTGCAAGCCCTCGCTGCGCAGCCAGTCCGTGATTTTGTCGAGGTCGGCGGGGCTCAATCCGAAACGATCGGCGAACTGTTCGGGAGTCAGCCAGCGGTGATAGGCGGGAGACGCGGGATTCTGCTGATCGGCCAGAAACTGCGCCAGTCCCGAGGCCGGTTTGAGGTGCAGGGTGGCGAACGGAACGGGCATGGCGGCGTCCACCGCGCCCTGGTCGCGCCAGGCTGCGGAGCGGGGAGGCTGGCTGCCTTTCAGCGCGACGGTCCGCGCCGGGTCCACCGGAGCGGTGATGCGGTCCGCGGCCGACACGGGCAGGGCGGCGGCGAGTAGAAGCAGGCACAGGGTTCTAGCAGGGCTATACGACACCATGAGGAAAGCTCATTGTACAGCGGATGGAATGATTGCGGCGACGGTCTACTTTTCCATGATGACGGCCGCCGATCTCGGCGCGAGTTCCACTTCGCCGGACGTGGGCCGCGCGTCGGGTTGCTCCGGCGTCGCCACGAGCAATTGGCCCGGGTTGGGCAACTGGACCTTCGCGGTGACGCTCTTTTCCCGGCCCTGGTTGATCACCACCACGGTCCGTTTTCCGGCGCCGGTTACGAAGACCGAATAGCGGACAGGGCCATCGGCGGTCACTTTGGCTCCTTGCGTATCGCGAAACCCGGCGTCCCAGAGCTGGGCCTTGTATTTTCGCCGCAGGCTATCGATCTTTTTGCCGTATGCCAGAGTGAGGGGAAAGTCGGTAAGGTGGCCTTTGAAATTGTAGGGTTCGTAGCTGATGAGATAACGATCCAGCAGGATCAGGTTGAGTTTCTCGCGGTCGTCGAAACCGGTGACGGCGACCATGAGGGGCGCTTGCGGATCGATGTACCGTTCGACGGGCGTCGAATCGCTATCGATGCGGAAGTAGGAGACCGGGTAGGCCTGCATCAGCCAATCCTGGTGTCCTTCTCCAGCGAACACAAAATCGCGGTCCACTTTATCGGCGGCAGCGCGCAGTTGGCGGGCCATCGGCAAGTCGCCGGCATAGATGAAGCCCGGCGCCGTGTACCCGTGATCGGGGGCAAAACTGTACTTGACGGGGCCATGGTGGCAGTTCTCGTCAAAGAGCCAACCGGATGCGCCCAGCGCCAGTAGTTTTTGAAATTCGCGGGTCGCAATGTCCCGATACGCGGGGCTGAGAAAGTCCATCACGGCGCGCCGGTGGTTGTTGATGCCGGCCAACTGCGTGGGCGTGTAGTAGCTGTAGCCGCCCTGCTCGTACGGAATGCCATAGGGGTCGGTGGCGGCGTATTTGTAGAGTTCGCTTTTGTACCACGGCATGGTCTTGTCGGCCCAGTTCAATTTGCCGAACAGAATGATCTTCACGCCCAGGGCCTGGATCCTGGCAATGGCGTCGTGCAATTGCTGCCACGTGCCCAAATGCGGGTCAATGTCCTGGACCGGGTCGCCGCCGTCCTGCCCTTCGAGGTTCCAGCCCACCAGTTGAATTGCGCGGACGCCGTTGCGCGCACATTCTTCGCCGTACTGCACCAGGTCGCGATACGGTACGCGATAGTCCTGTTCCGGGGAGTTGATCTGCAACTGCTGCCACGAGTTCACGTCGAGGACCCAGGAGGGAGTCTGCGGAGGCTGGAACCAGGAGGCGCGCCATTGCTTGTAGAGGTCCACACCCGCGTGCCAATCGCCCTGGTAGCCGCGCACGACAACCGGAGCGAGTTTGGCGGTGGAATGCGCGGCGGCAAAAAGGAAGTGGGTGGTGCGAAACTCCAGGCGCACCGGATGGCCGTCGATTGCGTCCTGTTCGGGAACCCTGCTATCCACCGAATCGACCGGGCCCGGCAATTGTTCGAAGGTGTACTGCATCAGGTACCTTTGGTTCGGATCCGCCATTTCGACGTAGAGACCTTCGCCGGGAGCCTGCAGAAGGCAGAAAAGGCTGCGGTAGGAATCGAAGGTCTTCATCGAGGAGAACACGCCCCAGTAGCCCTTCTCGTTGTGAAACGCCGGATAGATCTCGTCCGACTGCAGATTGCCGTACCAGGTGGTGCGCGCCTGAATGCGCGCGCCGGGCGCCGGCGGGTTCAGGTCGCCGAGGTAGGGATACTCGAGGGTCTCGACGACGAGAGGCGATTGGTTCACCAGAGTTCCTTCAAATCGGAGTGCCCCGTTTTCCAGCGTGACGGTGGCGCGGAAGGTGATCGGCAGGACGCCCGCGTGTTCGCTCACCAGGTTCTTCCATTCCAGTTGCACGGTGTTGGCGGAGATTTTCCTTACCTCGGAGGCTCGTTGTTTCTCTCCCAATACGAAGTTGTCGCGCCGGTCCGGCATGGGAGCGTGGAGCCGGAACGAGGCTCCGAGTTCAGGACGCCGCTCGATGATCCAGTGAGCGGACTTGTCTTCGAGGCGGGTGAGCGCGCCGGTATTGGAATCGAACGCGACCAGCAGAGTTTTGTCCTGCAAGGTGACTTCGGCGGCGAAGGCGGGCGCCAGACACATCCAAAATGCAACGACAGGGCATATTTTGAAAAACTTGGTGCCGGTCATGACACGAGTGTAACTGGCGTCGCCGGCTTTCGGGAATTCCGGCCGCTAGTTCGGACGCCGATGCCCGGCAATGGCGTTCCGGCAACCGTAAGCGCCTAACCCGATGATTAACGCTAGCACTGCCAGCGAAGGCCCAAAGTAGAATGCCGAGCTATCGAGTGTCAGAGGTGCATTGCCCGCCAGTTCTTTTACGAAAACGGCTGCGCCCAACGCGAGAACTCCAAATCGCAGAACGAGTAGCATTCCCGCTGTATATAACAGCAGAGACACGGCCATCGCCCACGCCAGATGCGGCGCGCTAATGAAGAGAAGCGGAGTAAGGATGACGGCGGTAAGACATGCGCCGACCCACCCGATCCGGCACACTGTCACAGCCGCGAAGAGCAGGCAGACCATCGCCGCGGTATCGATGGCCGTCTGCGGGAGCGCTCCGAGAACCAATTGCATGAAGCGAATCGGGCTGTCGGTCACACCATGCCAAACGGGAATGGAAGCGCCGATCACGTGCCGCTCCAGCAGGCTAACCAGAAGTCCCACCACCGAGCCAAACAAAAGGCCGATGAGGAGGTGCTGCCCCACCAGGGGATCGGCGAACCTGCCTGCCAGCAGGCGCGTCCAGGAGATCAGGGCATGCGGCCATTTCCGCCGCACGAAAGGTTCGAAAGCCAGGTAGCCGCAGGCCGTGTATGCCCCTGCCCAGAGAGCGTTTCCCGTTACTGCTACAAAGCTCCGCCATGCCAGGAGGCTGGCGGTGTGATTCGTGCCCAAGGATTGATAGAGGAAGACTGATGCGGCGACGCACAGTCCAAACCGGTAGGCACCGCGCAGGTCACCACGCCGCTTCCGTACGTTGAGCCAGACCAGCACCGCCATGATCGCCAGCACCAGGCCGGTATAAATGAGGAACGGCAACTCCCTTGGTTCGACTCGCGGGCCCGCCACGGCCGCGGAGATAGGCTCGACTCGGAAGTACACCGGCAGTCCCTGCCATGACGCCGCTTCCACCCGCAGCGGGTCGTTAGTCTTGTTCTCGAGCCGATGCACTGCGGGCATCGAACGCGGACGGCGGCGTCCACGAGGGAGTAGCGGGCGAAAAGCGAGCCGTATCCAGCCCGGCCGCCGCGAATAGCCGCGTCCATTCGAACGGCGGCCTGGGGTTTGCGTCCTCCCGTTCCGGCGGCACCGCCCTGAAGAGCAACAGCCGCCGTTTCGCGTCGAGGTGAACCAGAAGCATGCCGGGTACCGTGAGCGGCGGATCCGACGGCAGCACCCACGAATTAAACGGGTCCTGCGTGGCCACCAATGGCTCCGGACTGGAGCGATACCAGAAATACACCGGCGAGTCTTCCGCAACCCGCCGCCGGGCGGCCGCGGCATCCTGCCGTATGATCTCGTCGGCTTTGTGCGGGTCGATTGTGTAGGCCCATTCCGACCACGAAGGCTAGAGGCACATACCCAAGCCCACTCAAAATGTCGCGCGCCGACTGTGCCATGACCACTGGCGCGATGCCCGCTACCGGCGAGAACACGGAAACGCTTCCGCGTAACCAGGAGCTCACGGTCATCAGGAGCACCAGGCAGGAGAAGCACGCCAAGGCTACCCGCGGGCGCATCGCCTCGGAAGGTTCCGCCGCGGCTACCAGTTCCGGCGAAGGCGTTTCGCCCTGGGCCAGAGCCGCCGCTAAAGCGTCGCCACCCGGTAAGGCGGCAGCCACCGCCAATGCGGATGCAGGCCGCTTCGCGGGATCGGGGGCGAGACAGCGAGTCACGATGGGCTCCACGGCGGGATCCACGTCGGGAACCGCGTCCTGAAGCAAAGGCGGAGCCGACTGCCGCAGCCTGGTCAGTTCGCCGCGGCTGAGCGCTGCGTGCGGCGGTTTGCCGGCGAACAGTTCGTAGAGCACCAGCCCCAGCGAGTAAATATCGCTCTGCCGGGTGACCTCGACCCCCGTCAACTGTTCAGGAGACATGTACGCCGGGCGTGCCGCTCTGCACGTCGCCCTGGGCGATTTCCGATGCCACTGCTGCCAGTCCGAAATCGGTGATCAGCACCTGTCCCCGGCCGTCGATCATGATGTTGCCGGGCTTCAGGTCGCGGTGGAGCACGTTCTTCTCGTGAGCGGCTGCCAGCCCCGCGCACAACCGGCGGGCAATCTCGATCGCCTTCGCGGATGGCAGCCGGCCGATGCGGCGCAGCAGGGAGGCGAGGTCCTCGCCGTCAATAAATTCCATCGTCAGAAAAACCTGCACGCCGGCTTCGCCGAGGTCATACACGCGGCAAACATTGGGGTGCGAAATCTGGCGGCCGAGGCGGACTTCCGAGCGCAGCCGGGCGAGCGCGGCCTCGCTGCACGCCAGGTTCTCGGGAAGGAACTTCAGCGCGACCGGCTGCCCCAGTAGCAAGTCGGTTGCCTTATAGACTTCACCCATCCCGCCCTTTCCGAGACGGCTGGCGATGCGATAGCGCTGCGCCAGGATTGTGCCGGGTGGAAACCGGCCTTCCTCCGGTGTCGTAGCCGGCATCATGCGGGCTGCGGCGCCGTGCGGCAGAGCTACCGTTGGACCTTGCGTGGCCGCTGACGCGGGAGTGCCACAAGATCCGCAGAAGCGATTTCCTGGCGGCACCTCGACCGCGCAACGCGCGCACTGAGGCATGGCCAGAGTCTATCAGGAAAATCTGTCTCGCGCCCGAACCGGCCCACCTATACTATGAATCGAATGAGCTCGTGTCACCTCTGGCAGGATTTGGGACACACCCGGCTTCTGGCCGACATCTCCTTGTGGTCGGCGGATCTGGCCAACTTAGCGGCGGCGCATTGAGCGCCTTGAGCCATTCGCCGACTCCTTTCATTTCGACGTCTCCGATGCCCACTTCGCCCCCAGCCTGCTGTTCTTTCCGGACCTCATACGCGCCCTGCGCCCGCTCACGAACCGGCCATTTCACGTTCACCTGATGGTCGATCGCCCCACGATGCTTATCGAGGAATTCGTAGCCTGCGGCGCTGACATGATCACGGTGCATGAGGAAACCGGCAAATCCGAAGCGGCAGCGGCCATCCAAGCGATTCGTCGCGCGGGCCGTTCCGCCGGATTGGCGTTACTCCTGGACACTCCCGTCGCCGCGTCCGAGCCTTACCTCGACCGCATCGATGCCCTGCTTCTGCTCGGGTACCGTGCCCGGGCGCAAAGGCCAGGATCTGGCGCCGGAAGCCTGCGACCGTCTCGCCAGCGCGGCTTCGCTGCTGGGCGAACGGCGCGGTCGCGTCCGGCTGATTGCCGATGGCGGCATCCGCTCCCATACGGTGCCCCTCCTGCGCCGCGCCGGCGCCGATGTCATCGTGCCGGGATCGCTGGTATTCCAGTCGCAGAACCTGGTAGAAACATTTTCGTGGCTGCGGGTGCTCTAGCGCAGCGTCAGGTTAACGGATGTCGCCGGGCGGTGATGCGGGCTTCGTCCTGGGCACGATATGCTCGAACCTCGGCCAGACGCTCCATTTGCGCGGACTTGTCCGGCAGGGCTTGATCGAAAGCGACCAGGTGCCCAGACTCGCGGACGAGTAGACACAAGAGGATCGCATTGCGGCAGCCGGATCTTTGACGGCGACAACCACTTCAGGCGGAAATGTTCGCGCCAACCGTTTCACCCGATGCACCGCTGGATTCACGGGCGGATTGGCCTGATCAGGACTCAGGGTTTGCCCCAGCAACGGGACGTTAGTGAACGCAATATAGAGAAGTGCAACCAGCGTTTTCATCTTGAACGAACCTCGCTCCGCGGCGGCGCCCTCACGGCAGCCCGGCGGTTTTCAGCATTTCCAGGAACTGCCGCCCGGTGCGCATTTCCATGGCTTGCGAGACCAGCTTGCCTTCGCGGTTGAAGAGGAAGCTCTCGGGGAGGCCTTCGACCAGGAACGCGGCGGCGGCCTTGCCGTCCGGATCGAGCAAAGCGGGGAAGCTGTAGCCTTGCTTCCGGAGGAACGGCGCGACGGTTTCGCGCGGCTCACGGGAAATGGCGAAAATGGTGAAGCCTTTCTGGTTCAGCGACTGGTACAACTTCTCCATGTCGGGCATTTCCTTGCGGCAGGGTGGGCACGATGTAGCCCAGAAGTTCACCAGAACGACTTGACCGCGCATCGCGGACAGGGAATAGGATCTGCCGTCAAGGCCGGTAAGCGTGAAGTCGCTCTCCTGCACCACCGCCCGGCGCAGCGCGAGCACGGCATCGGCGGCTTCGAGCGCGGCATCGCCGGCGCCCTCCGGAGTTGGGATGTGCTGGTATCGGAGAAAGCCGGCCAGTTCGAGGTAGGCGCCCGCGGAGGGAGCCTGTCGATTCGCCTCCGCCAGGGCGCCGGCTACCGCCGAGAGGGCCGCTTTGCCGAGATCTCCTTCGCTGGAACTGGAGCAGAGGAGTTCGGCCAGTCCAATCCTGTCGGGGCCAGCGGGCAGGGCGCGGATATCGGCAGCAAGCTGAATGGCCAGCCGCGCGCGGTCGGCGTCCGTCGGTAGGCGGCTCATGGTGGACATACGCTCGCGGATGCCGAGGATCCGCTTTCCGGTCGCCTGGTCCATGGGAGGTCGGGCGGGGGGAGGCCTCCGGAAGTCCTGCTGCGTGCCCGCTCTCATTTTCTTTGCCAGGTCCGGATACCGTTCTCGCAATGACCTGGCAGCCAGCGCGCGGAAATCCGCACCGAGCGCGGGCGGCAGTTTCGCGGCCTGCGCCTCCACGCGCCTGACGGCTTCGGAAACGGTGCCTGTTTGACCCGCGCCAAACACGGTGCTAACGAATAATAGTGAGGCCAGCGACACAAGGCGCATCACGGGCTCCTTTTGTCCGGAAGTATAGCAAATTTGGCCGCGAGTTGACTCGGGTGTAACTGGCGTCGCCGGCGCAATTTTGGGATTTTCTATCAGGCGGACGTGCCCGTCAAAGTGGTATTTTCCTTGTGTGGACGAAGCACAGCGGCTACGCGAAATCGTTGTTCATTCGCTGGATGAAGAGCAGGATGCGAACGGCTTCGCGCGGGACGCTTATCGAAGCCGGACGCAGTTTTTTCGTGTGTTCCGGGCAATGATCGAGGAGACACCGGTTGCCATGCGCCGGAGGCTGCTGCTGGAGAGGGCGGCATGGCAGTTGTCTCGTACCAAACTCCCGGTGACCGACATCGGTCTTGACGCGAATTACGGATCGCTGGAAGCGTTCACCCGGGCGTTCCGAAATGCCTTCGGGGTTTCACCGAGCCTTTTTCGCCGCATGGGGGCGACGCACACTCACCTCTATTCGGCTAATGGAATTCACCACCGTTCCGGTAAGGACGACACGAAAGGAGCAGGTCGATTCATGGATCTATTTGATATTTTCTCGGGCCAGGAGTCCTGGCATACGCGACGCCTTCTGGAGCTGGCGAAGACGCTGAACGACGAACAGTTGGACCGCCCCCTGAACAACCAGATACAGGTATTTCCATGGGATGGTCCGGACCAGAGTCTGCGCCAGCTTCTGGACCGGATGGTGCAAACCAAGGAAGCGTGGGCCGCGGCACTGACGGGCGGCAGTATGCCGCTGTTTGACAATGCCCCGCCGGAGGACCGAACGCCCTCGGCCATGCTGGCGCGCCTGGAGAAAGCGGATGGGGCGTTCCACAGCGTACTCACCGATGTGCGCAACCGGAGCGCGTGGGAGGACACGTTTGTGGATGCGCTATGCGAACCCCCGGAAACCTTCACCTTTGGCGGCACGTTCGCGCACGTGATCACCTTCAACGCCTACCGGCGGATGGTTGCCATCGATGTACTGCGGGGCCTGGGAGCCAGGGTCGAGGGTGTTGGCTGTCCCATGGAGTACCTCGAGAGCCTGGCGAAGGCGTGAAAAATCAATTTGGGTGGACTGCGGAAATTGCAAATGATCCGTGGGTGGGGCAACATGGATCTCGTCATTCATCGTCATGACTCCGCGTACTCGATTCGTAACCAACTCAGCTACGGGCCCCCAAAATGGAGTCCAAGGATGTGGGGCAGACCTTCAGTCTGCGGAGGGCTTCAGCCCGACCTCTTACAGATGACGAGAAAGGCGGACTGAAGAAGTCCGCCGCAGCCTGAAGGCCGCCACAGAAGCTCACCACCCCTCCCCTAAGTGAACAGCATTCAGGCCAGGTCTTCTGCTTCAAGGCACAGCACGACAGTCGACTGCCTTCAAAAAGCCCAAGAGCGCCACCGCGCTAAGGGAGCGCTCTGTATGAATAACCCCACCGTCACCCGGCGGGAGCGCGAACCCAGGCTTGAACTCGGCAGCGAAGTGAAAGTGCGGCGTGGCTGGGCGCTTGTGCAGAGCGATTCGCGCGGTTAGGCGGCTTCCCGCACGTGCATTTCGATGCGTAAGCCCGCGGCTGTCGCCATGTTCACCAGCGCGTCGAGGGCAAACAAGTTGATCTTGCCACGCATCAGGTCGGAGACGCGCGGCTGCGTCACGCCGAAAAGCTGGGCCGCTTGCGCCTGGCTCATCCCGGCACGGGTGATGTGATCCTTCAAGGCGATCATCAGGACCGAGCGCAGCTTCATGTTGGCGGCCTGCTCGGGCGTGTCTTCGATAGCGTCCCACACACTGGCAAAACGTTGCTTGTTCATTGCCCTCGCTCCTTCAACAACTCGCGGTAACGCCTGGCGGCAAGCTCCACGTCCGCCTTGCTGGTTTTCTCGGTCTTCTTCTGGAAGCAGTGCAGCACGTAGACCGCGTCGGCGAACTTCGCCACGTAAAGGACGCGGAACGCGCCAGCCTCATCCCGAATTCGAATCTCCTTTGCACCCCGGCCCACCGTGTTCATGGGCTTCCAGTCGTCCGGCTCCCGCCCGTTTTGCACCTGGTCCAACTGATGGCCGGCCTCACGCCTGGCCGTCAGCGGGAAGGCGCGCAGGTCTTCCAAGGAGCTGCCCCGAAACTCGACAGGTTTGGAAGCAGCCACTTCAATAGTATACAAAATTTTGTATGGTCAGCATGTGAGGGAGCGGCCCTTGATGATGTTGCCGGTGCCCGGAAGAACAAAAGACCACCCCGATCTTTAGCAGGGTGCCCTAATATCCGATACGCACAGCCCACTCGCTGCCGCAACTCGCTAAAATCATTGGGTTGTCCTAAACCACATCATGGCGAACAAGAAGAAGGCCAAGGCCGCTGCGGCCGACAGCAGTCTCGACAAGGTCACCGACTACAGGTTCCCCGAAGCGACCCGCAAGAACAACCCACCGGCCAAAATCGCCGCCGAAGGGCTCGTACCCCTCTTGCCCAAGGCCGAGTACACGTACAGCCCGCGCCGCCCGCCCGAACTGCGCTTCGATCCGACCGGCCGCACGGACGAGTTGCCGGAGTTGCTGGCCATCGCCAGGCAAAGGAAGTTGACGGAGGCCGAAGCGTGTGCACTCGCAGAGGCGCTGCGCGTGCATGAACCGTGGCTGGAGTGGACGGGTACGAGTACATGGACATCGATCACTCGTACGAACCGGACTTCCTGGTCCGGCTGGCCAACGGCGTGACCGTGGTGCTGGAGATCAAGGGCTTCGAGGACGATCAGGACAAGGCCAAGCACACGGCGGCGAAACGATGGTCACCGCTGTCAACAACTACGGCCAGTTGGGGAAGTGGACCTTCCACGTCTGCTACAACCCATAACTGCTCGACAAGGAGATGGCATACGTGAACCTGCGAGGAGGGGCCCGCTGAGCGAATGTACAATCGTAGACTGCAAGACTGGCCAGCGCATATCATAAGAAGGAAATCTTATCCGCGTTATCTGCGTTCATCCGCGGCCCAATCGATTTTCCCAGTGGCCTCCTAACCGCCCGCCTCCACTTTTCCGTTCACAACGAGTATTCACTCATTCCAAATGACTTACGCATCCTCCCCCGCCTACCCTACATTATCCTGAGAGCGGTAAGAAAGATGCGCACTGAAAAGCAAATCCAAGCCTCCCGCGCCAATGGATGCCGCTCCCATGGCCCGGTCACCCCCGAAGGAAAACTCCGTTCCTCGCAGAACGCCCTCCGTCACGGCCTCCTCGCCGCCACCGTCGTCCTCCAGCACGAAGATACTGAAAATTTTCAGACCTACCTGGACCAGCACATCGAACGCTTCCAGCCCGTCGACTATGTCGAAATGAACGTCGTCGAAGAAATGGTCGCCGCCACCTGGCGCCTGCACCGCGCTTGGGCCCTCCAGACCCATCTGCTCGACAAGGAAATCGAGACCCATGTCGGCGAGGAAGTCTTCGATGCCATGGCTACCTCCGTCACCCGCCTCTCCACCGAACCGGGCCTCGCCCTCCTGCATCGCTACGAGACTCGCCTCCACCTCGTCTACCACCGCTGCATCTCCACCCTCGCCCGCCTTCGCGCCAGCCGGCCTTCCCCCGCCGAACCCGCCATACCAAACGAACCCAACAACACCGCCCCCAGTCCTCCACCTCCCCACACCGCCGTGCGAAACGAACCCGGCCATATCGCTCCGGCACTTCCCCGATCCCCCGTTCCCAAACCGTGTCCCGCCAGGTAGCTCCGAGCCCGATCACACCGGTTTCGGACAAAATCAGCTTCTGAAAACAAATCGGTTAGATGAATAGAAAAGGAGTTTCACAGCCTGTTTCTATTTGGTCCGCATGCTAGCCTTTAGGCAGATGTGGAACTTGAGCCGGGGAGGGAAGATAGGGGACGGCAAGACGCCCGATGAGGCTTCGCTGGATTCCGCCGGTTGGGTGCGGCAGGGACTGGGTCGGTGGCGGATCCTGCCCAGGCGCGCGTACTGGGGGCCGGCGTGCAGGCGCGCCTGGAGAAAGCGGATGGGGCGTTCCACAGCGTACTCACCGATGTGCGCAACCGTAGCGCGTGGGAGGACACGTTTGTGGATGCACTATGCGAACCCCCGGAAACCTTCACCTTTGGCGGCACATTCGCGCACGTGATTACCTTCAACGCCTACCGGCGGATGGTGGCTATCGATGTACTGCGGGGCCTGGGAGCCAGGGTTGAGGGTGTTGGCTGTCCCATGGAGTACCTCGAGAGCCTGGCGAAGTCCGGTCCCTCCTACCCCACTTTGCCTGCGGAGTGCCAGTAGGTATAGACGAAGTAGCCGATGGCGAGCAGGGTGCCCGGGATGAACCAGAGCAAGCCGACCTGCAAACCGTAAAGCGGCGCGGCGGCGTTGTAGATGCTCAACGATAGGGCCGGATCCGAGTTCGACGGCAGCACGTAGGGATACAGTCCGAAGGCCGCGCTGGTCAACATGCCGAACAGGAAGAGGCAGGAGCTGAGAAATCCGTCGAGTCCGCCGAGCAGGCGAATGCCCACCAGCCCTGCCAGGGCGAGAAACGGAAACAGGTAGCCCCACGGGCGCGCGGAGAAGCTATAGCGCAGGTGCGGCTGCAGGCGGAAACTGGCCAGCGTGATCAGCACGACGGCCGGCAAAAGCGCCAGCCATGCGGCGTTCACCACGCGGCGGGAGCGTTTCTGCAGGTCGCCCGAGGTTTTCAGAGCCACCCACAGAGCGCCATGGACGGTGAGCGCGATGAGCGCCGCCACGGCGATCAGGATGGTATACCAATCCAGAATGCCGGGCTCTTTGCCGGGCAGCAGATCGGTCCACAGCGGCAGGAAGAACTCACCGGCCGCATTGAGGGGCACGCCGCGGACCACGTTGCCGAGCGCCGCGCCGAAGAAGATGGCCAGCAGCGCGCTGGCGCCGGCGAAGATGGCGTCCCAGAGCGGTTGCCACACCAGGCTCTTCACGTGATTGCGGAACTCAATCGAAATGCCGCGCAGAATCAGCAGCCAGAGCACGATCATGAGCGGGAGATAGAAGCCGCTGAAACTGGAAGCGTACAGCTCGGGGAAGGCGAAATACAGCGTGCCGCCGCCGGCCAGCAGCCACACCTCGTTGCCGTCCCACACCGGACCGATGGAGGCGAGCACCGCTCGCCGTTCGGCATCGGTGCGCGCCACCAGCAGGTGCACGATGCCCGCGCCCAGATCGAAACCGTCGAGGATCACGTAAACGGCGATCATCGCCGCGACCAGCCAGAACCAGATTGTCTGCATAGTCGATCCTCAGTGAGCCTCCGCCGCGGCTTCCGGGCCCTCTTCGATTTCGCGATAGACCAGGAACAGAAACAGAATGGCCAGAATGGCGTACATGCCCATGAATCCGAGCAGCGTGAACAGTGCGTTGCCCGCGGAGACGCGCGCCGAAACACCGGCGGCGGTGCGCATGATGCCGTAGATGAGCCAGGGCTGGCGGCCCAGTTCGGCGGTGATCCAGCCGAAGGTGGTGGCGATATACGGGAAGGGAAGCATCAGCATCAAGAGCCACAACAGGGGCCGGGTGCGGTAGAGCGCGCCGCGCCAGAGCGCCGCGGTGGCGAGGACCATGACGCCGATGAGGATGGTTCCGAGGCCGACCATGATGTGATAGCTGTAATACAGCAGCGGGATGTTATCGGGCCACTCGGTCGCGCGGGAAACTCATCCAACCCGTGCACCTCGGCGTTCCAGCGCTGGTAGGTCAGAAAGCTGAGGGCGTTGGGAACGGTGATGGGGTTGTCGAGCCGGTGCTGGTCCATGTCGGGCTGGCCGATGATGGCCAGGGGCGCGCCCTGTTCGGTGTCGAAGAGGCCTTCCATGGCGGCCAGGGTCACGGGCTGATGGAAGGCGATGTTCTTGCCCTGGCCATCGCCGGTGGGGAAGAGCATGAGGAAGGTGGAGATCATTCCGGCGATCACGCCCAGCCGCACGAAGGTGCGGCCGTAAGCTCTCGTCGCGCCGCGTGAGCAGATAGAATGCGCCCACCGAAGCCATGACGAAACTGGCGGTGACTACCGACGCCGGTCATGTTGTGCAGGTATTGCCAGAAGGTCCACGGGTTGAGCAGCAGTTGCGAGAAACTGCTGAGCAGGATCTCGCCGTTCGTGCCGAGGGTGTAGCCGACCGGATGCTGCATCCAGGCATCGGTGGCGATGATGAAGAAGCCGGAGAGCCAGGATCCGGCGCATACCAGAAGGGCGGAAAACCAGTGAGCCTTCGGGCCCCAGGCGCTTTTCGCCGTAGAGAAAGACGCCGAGAAAACTGGATTCGAGAAAGAACGAAAACACTCCCTCCATGGCGAGCGTTTGGCCGATGACGCCACCCGCGCTTCTGGAAAAGCGCGACCAGTTGGTGCCGAACTGGAACTCCATGGGAATGCCAGTGACCACTCCCATGGCGAAATTGATAGCGAAGATCTTCGCCCAGAAGCGGGCGGCCCGGCTGTAATGTTCATTACCGGTGCGCAGCGCCAGAGTCTTGAGGATCAGAATCAGCAGCGCCAGCCCCATGGTCAACTGGGGAAAGATGTAATGAAACGTTACGGTAAATGCGAAGTGCAGACGGTGAACAGTGAGAGCGTCCATCTGGCACCCATGATAACTGCCATCGCCTGCCGCCGCCATCGGCCACTCAGGGCAAATCCGAGAGCGAACAGCGATGCCGCCAGGCTCATGCCGCGGGTGCACAGGCGCTCCACGCCTCCGGTGTAGCGCAAGGTGATTTCGCCGGGTCCGGAAAAATCCGGATCGATCACCATCAGTCCCAATCCATCGCCGCGCACGCGCTGACGCCGCCCGTTGGCCCAGGCTTCCCATCCAGGCACATAAGTGACCTGAACGGCGATCGCCTGTCCGGGCGCGACGTCCGCGCGGATGCGCGCCTCGCTCATGCCGGTCCATTGAAAGCCGGCGAGGGGATAACGCGGGTCGTCGAGGGCGTCCACATACGCCTGCGCCGGTGCCGTATCGAGACCGTGAATGGGCGTGCGCGCCACTACGGCGGAAGCCGGAATGATGTGCGCCAGGGAGGTGGACCGGCTGGGGACCTGGTAGATGGTGTTGTCTCCATCGCGCCAGATGACCGGCAGCACGCCTTCGAACTTGCGGGGGTGCACGAAGGGCTTGTAATAGTCGTTGCTGTTGGGCCCGGCGACCGAAATGGCCTGCGCTCCGAAGGCCTTCAGCCAGAAGATGGAGTATTCGGCGCCGCGATCGCCGGCGTTCTGATCGCTGTAGATGGTGTAGGCCACGATGGCCATGAACGGATTGACGGCATGCTGATCGTGACTGCCCTTCACTTGCGGATTGTCGGTGATGGCGTTGTACAGCATGGAACTGGAGCCGCCCAGGAAGGCGCGCTGCCCGTGGCGGTTCTGGTCCATCCATCTGGCGATCTTGTATTCGGCGAGTTGCGACGGGTCGGCGGAGCGAATGAGCGTACGCGCGTAGGACGCCGCATGGACCACCTGCACGGCAAGCCCCAGCAACAGCGCGGCGGCCACGGTGCGGCGCACGGCAACTGGGGTTCGATCCAGAAGGGCCGCGCCCGCGAACACGATGGCCAGCGGGAGGGCCAGGTCCATCTCCACCTGGTAGCGGCTGGGTTGCGGGATTACCGCGACGCTCCACCGGTACCAGGCGAGCACGATGGCAGTCTGGGCATAGGCGAACAGCACGAAAAACTGCACGTGCGGCGGAGCCTTCCACCGGCGCATGGCCCAGGCGAAGAGCGCCAAGCCCGCGAGTATCGCGGCCAGCGTGAGGTACGTGACGGCACGGTAGCGGTAATCGCCTCCGGCTGTCGGCGCGCTGATGCGAATGGCGTGAATCATCGTGGGACTGAGCCAGGGGCTGACCCAGCAGTAACTCACCACGCCGATCGCGGCCATGACCAGCGGCGCTTTCCACCAGGGCCGGGCGCGGAACACCAGCAGCCAGCAGAGCAGCGCCATGGCGAGCGCGGCAATGCCGAATGCGTTGCTCAACACCACGGCGGCGGCCGCCACTCCCGCCAGAATTTTCCACTTCACGGCGGCGCGTGGTGAGGGCATAGTGAAAGCAGACAATGGCGATGGGCAGCAGGGCCAGCGCCACGGTATGCGGCGATTCGCCCCAGTACACCAGCACCTGCAAACGGCGGAGATTCCAGAGGCCGCCCGCATCGGCGCGGATTGCGGGCACCAGCAGGTTGGCGAAAGAGAAGCACGAGTAGGCCAGCGCGGCAATGAAACTGGCCGCGAGTTTCCGGCTGAGCACCAGCGCCATCCAGAATACCGAGAGGGCGCTACCGGCGTACACCGCCGCAATCACTTCGTGGAAGGCATGAGCCGGCTGGCCGTGGGTCAGCAGAATGAAGGCGGCGACGATCCATTGAGAGAAGGGAAGATAGGATGTCTCGAAGGGCATCCCGCAACTCCAGAAGGGCCACCAGCTCCACTGTCCGGGATATTTGGCCATGATCCGCGAGAGCGCGATGAAGGTGCCTTCGACCGAGCCGTTATACGCCAGGTATCTTACGGCGAAGAGCTTGGCGACCACCAGGATGTTGATGGCTAATAGCAGCAGGCACAACAGTGCCGTGACAGTGGACTTAGGGCGCAAGACCCATTATTCCATTGTGCGTTATGGTGGAGGTCATGCGATTGCGGGCACGCCACTGGAGCCGCACGGCGTTCGCCATGGCCGTTCTGTTTGCGGCGATGGCGGTGGGCAGTAAGATGATTCTGGGCGTGTGGCCGTTCGACGGCTCACTGGAAATCTCGATCATTTGCGTGTTAGTGGGCGCTTACTTTCATATCGCCAGCCGGCGGCGGACGGCGGCGATGCCCGATCCGGCGGTGCTGCTCGAGGAGGCCTTCGAACTGGCGAGATCGGGACGGATCGACGACGCGATCGCACTGCTGACCCGGGCCATCCGCCAGAGCCCGCACTTATGGCAGGCATTCCAATATCGCGGGGAGCTATACCTGGCGCAGCAGAACTTCGCGGCGGCGTCGCAGGATTTTTCGGAAGCCATCCGCCTGGCGCCCGGGGAACAACATTTGTACAGCCTGCGAGACCGGGCTAACGGTCCAGCCGGCGCAGCTTGAGATTCCGGAACCACGCCGGCGTGCCGTGATTCTGCAGGGAAAGGAAACTCTGGGGCACGGTGGGCTGACCCGCGGCCAGCTTCAGAAGGACCGCGTGGACCAGCGGCGACGCGGTTTCGAATTCGACCACCTTTCGGCCGTTCAGCCAGTGTTCCACGTGGCCGTCGCGCACCACCAGCAGCGAATGGTTGAATTCGCCCGCGGGACGCGCCGCCGCCTGCGAGGGCGCAATCGCATCGTAGAGCGCGCCGCAGTGTTTGCGCGGATCGAGCGAGGCGTCGGACGCATCGTCGAAGAGCTGGTACTCGAGTCCGCGGGCGCGTGCCTGCAGACCCTCGGCGTTGGTCCAGCGGTCGGTCTTCTGCACCAGGTACTTCACGCCGGAGTTGCCGCCTGGGGCGATTTTCCAATCGAATTGAAACTCAAAGGAGCGCGGGACAATTTCCGAACGCAGGTCCTGAAACCCGTGGCCGGGGTTGAGCGCGCGCAGGCAGCCGTCTTCGAGTTTCCAGGAATCGGCGGGGAACGGCAGACCTGTGACTTCGAGCCATCCGGCGGTGGTCTTTCCGTCGAACAGAAGAATCCACCCCGCCGATTTTTCAGCGTCCGTGAGCGTATTGGGGAGATCGGCCGCAATCAGGGAGAGGGCTGTGAGGGCCAGCAGGAGAGCGCGTGTCACCAGTAGATGATAGCAGCGGCGCGGAGGGGAGTCAGCGATCCTGGGCCAGGGTGATCCAGGTGGAGGGGTAGCCGCGGGGCACCAGATAGCGGGATTGGCGGGCGGGGAAGAGCAGGGTTCCGCCACCGTGGAGGCCGGAGCGTGATTCGGTGGTGACAACACTTCGTGCGGTTTGAGTGCGGGGATCCAGGACCTGGTGCGGGCTATCGAGGATGATGCTCAGCGGCAGGGTGGCGCCGGGCAGTTCCAGGGTTTCGAAGGTGAATCCGATGAGGAAATAGTTCTCGCCTTCGATGTGGTGCTCCATGTGGGTGATGCGGCCGCGGACGAGCGCGCCGGCCGGGGCGAGGAGGCGTTTGGAGGCCGGATCGACGAGCGGCTTGGCGAGCGTGGCGGACACCGGGTCGCCGGCGGCGGCGCGATCGGTATCGATTTCGACGGCGAGCGCGAGGTGGACCGGCAGGCCGGGGGGCAGGGAAGGGGCGTGGACCTCGCCGGTGAAAGTGGGACCCGCGGAGGCCTGCGGGGCGGGAACGTCGAAGCGCACGGTGGATTCGCCGCGAAATTCGTGGCAGGCCGAGTAGACCGTGGTGTTCTCCGTGAAGCCGGCGCCACGGCCGATAATCTGGAGGCGTGTCTGGCTGGGGATGAGATATACGCCGTCGCCGATTTGCAGGGGCTCGAAATCCATGGTGGTAGTGGCTTCACAGCTTCTGGTATCCGCGGGCAGTTCGAGAGTGCGTACGGTGAGTTGCTTGAGGAGCGCGGAGGCCGGGTCGAGCCGGAAGGTGCCGTCGTAGCCGGTAACGCGCCATTTCACGCCGGCCTGTACGCGGTAGTGGCTGGCTTCGAGGGGCACGCGGAAGCGATACTCCAGCAGCGGGCGGGCGCCCAGAAACTGAAACTCGACAGCGGGATTGGCGAAGATATCGATGAGAAACGGGCCGAAGGGGCCGGTGCCGAGCGGTCCTCCGCCGGCCATCTGGTCGATCTTTTCCGTGGCGATGCGCGCCGCGCCGGGCCAGGCGTAGATTTCGTATCCGCCGTCGGAGACTTCCACGTCGAAGCGGAGCCGGTCTGTGGCCCGGAGCACGGGCCTGCCGCGGCCGTTGCGCTGATTGGCGATGATGGCGTCGCAGGTTCGCGCGGACTGGCGGCTTTCACGGAAGTAGCGGCGGTCCACGGTCTGGGTGCAGGTGTACCTGGGGGTATCGGCCGCGGCGGCGGCGAGGCGAGCCTGGGCGCGGGCCAGCACATCGTCCGGATTGGCGGGCGTCTGTGCCAGGGAGACGGCGGCGGCGCAGAGAAGCAGGGTGGGGCGCATTCAACGCTCCCCGGTAAGCGGGAAGGTGGCGGTTCCGCAGGCGCGCGTGTATTCATCGCAAGCCACCACGCGCATTCGGGACGGGGTAGCAGTCATGGGAATATCCAACGGAAAACGCAGGCCGCCACGGAGAGCGGCTGCGCGTTCTTGCGGGCTGAGGTCGAGCTTGACGAGCATGGGCTCGGTGCAGGCCATGGGCGTTTCCGCGGCGGTATAACAGAGGGCCTGGAAGGCGAGGCTGCCGGCGTAGCGGCCGTTGCGCGGGAGGAGGAGCAGGCCGGCGGCATCCACGTGAATTTCGAGGCGGAGCACCTTGTCCTGGCGTTGGGGCGCGGAGACAGAGACGGCGAGATCGGATTGTTCGAACGGGCTGGCGATGGCGGCGTCGGGAATCGGCGGGCTCTGTTCGCGCGCGACGTCTTCGAAGCGGCCGGCGAAGTACCAGCGCGGGGCCAGGAGAGGCACTTTGCCGCGCGTGGCGGTGAGGGTGATCTTGTGCCGCTTACCGTCCCAATTTTGCGGCGGGGGCAGGTATGCGAGGCGGTAAGTCGACTTACTATCGGCGACGGCCTGGGCAATACACGTCGTGGATTTCGCCGGAGGTGTACGCGCGTCCGCCGGTGATATCGGCGAACGGCGCCGATTTGTTCGGCGGAGACGAACGGACCTCCGGGCATCCTCCCTCCCTCCGCGTTGCCATCGCCGATCCGGCCGCTCGGCGGTCTGCCGCCCACCGTATAGACCGCGACGCGGGCATCGAGAAGCGCATCGGACAATTCGGAAAGTGGCGAAGGAGCGCGGTCCCAATCGCTGCTTTTGGCGAAGAGGCAGCCGATGCAGACGATGTTCTTGCGGCATGGAAAGGCCGCGAGGCGGTCGGCGAGTTCCCGGAAGGGGGCTGGGTCGGACATGCGGCTTCTTCCCTGGGGGCTTTCCAGGCTGAGGGGCGCTTCGAAGGGTGGCAGGGTTTGGTCCACCCAGGGTGTGTTCGCCGCGGGAGACGCGGCTTCCCGCTGGGGAAGGCCGTGAACGGGGAGCATGGCGCCCTGATTGGTCAGGACATAGAAATAGAGATACCCGGTGGTTTCGAACTGCCGCAGGGTGCGCACGGCTTCGTTCCATTCGACGCTTTTCACGCCGGCATAAGAGAGGTCGAAGACGACGACGGTTACCGCGGGCTGGGGGTTGGGACGAAAGTAGAGGACCGGTTCGGGCTGCCTGTTATCGAGGAGGCGGAGGTCGCCGGCCTGCAAGCCGGGTGGGGCGCTGATGTCGAAAGTGACGAACACCTGCGCATCCTGCGCTACGGCAGAAACGGCCAGAAGGCAGAACGCCAATAGAGCCCGCGTAGGAGCGCTCCTTTCTTTCTAGAAGGTATCATCCGGGCGGCGGCCAGGGGACGGGTACAACAAACTTCCCGGCGAAATACTGTATACAGGGTATGTTCGCCGGGGGCGTCCGGACTTGAAATGAAACCTGTGGTGCTACGAATTGCCAGTTACGCTCTGGCCGCCGCGATGGTTTGCAGTATGCCGGCGGCGGACGCTCCGAAACGGGTCACGCTGAACGTGATAGCGGTAGACGGCAAGGGGAACCCGGTCACGGATTTGAAGGACAGCGATTTCCGGCTGATGGATAGCGGCAAACTCCAGGAAATCGACTCGATCAGCCACCGCGACACGAGATTGCGGGAGGCCGTGCCGCTGGGGCCGAACGAATTCTCGAACCGCGCGGGCGGCGGTGTGGGTCCGGCCACGGTGATTCTGTTCGACCTGCTGAACGAACACCTGGATGCGCGCGGTCCGGCGTGGAATCAACTGGTGCAGGCGTTGCAGCCGCTGAAATCCAGCGCCGGCCTGTACCTTTATCTGTTGACCGTGGATGGGCGCATGTATCCGGTCCACGGATTGCCGGAGAGCGAGAAGGAGGCCGGCAGCGAGGATGCGGCGCCCTGGACGCGGCAGATCAAGGCGCTTTTGGACGGCGCCATGCATACAGTGTTCCGGGTGCGGCCGGTGGACATCGACCAGTTCGTGGATGTCAGGATCAACCTGACGTATCAGAATCTGCGATGGCTGTCGGAGCGCATGGCCGGGATTCCGGGGCGAAAGAATATTGTGTGGATCACGCACGGAATTCCCATCAGTCTGAGTCCCGCGGTGACCGGAACAGACTGGTTCGACTACACGCCGTATCTGCGACAACTGAGCGAGGAGTTGGACCGGGCTAAGGTATCGATCTATCCGGTGCAGCAGATTCCGCCCGGAACGGCCATGCCGGGGACGCAGGAAGCGCAGTACACGGGTCTGGGGAGCGAGGAGACGCTGCAGGATTTCGCGCGCTACACAGGAGGGCTTGCCAACGGCAGCAGCGATATCCGGGTGGCCATCCGGCAGGCGATGAACGATGTCCGTACGAGCTACCAGATCAGCTACGTTCCCACGCAGCAGGACTGGGACGGAAAGTTTCACAAGGTACGGGTGACGTGCACACGCAGGGGGGTGCGCATTCAGACCAAGGAAGGCTACTACGCCTGGGCGGAGGAGCGGCTCGACGAGAGAGGGCAGGAGCAAGCGGTGGAACAGGCGGTGACGGCGCCGTTCGATGCCGGCGAGATCGGCCTGCGAGCGACTTTGACGCGGGACCAGACGAATGCCCGCGTGGCTCACCTGTTGGTCCGCGTGGACCCGGCCGATGTGAAACTGGAACGGAAAGGCGACCGGTACACGGGCCAGCTCAAGATCAAAATGGCGCCCGTTCCGGCTGTCTCGGGTGCGGCCGGAACTCCGGTAATCGTCGCGGGCCTGGAGTACGATCCGGCGAAGTACGAGGAGATTATGAAGAACGGCATCCGGTTCAGCAACGACGTGAACCTGGCGGCTGGCCTGGAGAAATTGCGGGTGGTGGTGCTGGACGCGGGTTCGGACGCGGTGGGGTCGGTGACGGTGCAGGTGCGATGACTGTCCGCTCAGGGCACCCGGTATCGTGCCGGCGCTCTCACCTGCGCCCGAGGCCGCGCAATTTGGACGTTGAGACGATGCCACGTTCCGTGCGCTCCGGGATTCCCGGGAGTAAAGGCAAGCACGAACTGACTTCGCAAGTCTTCCTCAATCTGCCGGTAGACCGCATCGAAATGTCTCGGTTGTTTGAACGCGCGTCCGCCGGTCGCCTCGGCAATTTCCTGCATACCGTGATCGCCCAGGACTGGAACGAGCCTCCTCTCATTGTCGGTCGGCGAGCAAAAGGCTTCATACCTGACCGTGTATACCGTGATGCCCGCGGACTCAGC